>PLZB01000001.1 GCA_003151955.1 Acidimicrobiaceae bacterium | reverse complement strand
CCCCAACTACCGGAGGTCTGAGCCTCCCCCGCCTGGCAGCCGTTCCCGGCCGTCCTTCCAATAACTCTGACGCGAAGATTGCTGCCTAACCGGTCGCGGGGAGGGGCTCGAGGGTGACGGCGTATCCCAGGTGTCGTAGTTGGTCGACGGCCCGGTGCTTGGCTTTGTCGGGGTTCCTCTGGGTGTAGAAGTCGTCGCAAACCATCGCCGGGGTCGCGGTAGTCGGCGTCGGTGTCGACCGTCACGTAATTCCCTGGCGTTTCCGTCACGGAATTCCCTCGTCCGGCGTGTGGTTCTTGTCTAGTCGATGGTGTCTCCTTCCTGCCGGTCGGTGATGGTGGTGTGGTGGTGGGTTCGGGTGTGGCCGAGGAGGTCGTCGGTGGGGACGGTCTGTCGGCAGGTTCGGCAGTGGTGTTCGACGGTCCAGCGGGCTGGGAGCAGTCCGAGGGGTGTGGGTGGGAGTTCGGTGACGACGGTGGTGTAGGTGGTCATGGTGCGACCTCCCCGGCTCCCCCGTCGATGAGGGTGGCGAGCTGGTGGGCGAGGGCGGCGGCGCTGAACCGTCCGAGGTGGTCGCCGATGGTGACGGTGTGGGGTCCTCGGCGGAGGCGGACGGTCCAGTTCCGTCCGGGCTGGCCGTCGTCGTCGGGGTCCTGGTCGATGTCGACGGTGAGCGGCGCCCGGGGACGGCGGTGGCGGCAGGTCGGGGAGCAGTAGATCGGGGGCCGTCCCGTTCGTCCTTGTCGGCGGGCGACGGGGTTGTCGCAGCCGGGGGCGGCGCAGCGAGCGGGCGGGGTCATCGGCCGGCCCGGTCGGTGGTGGGACGGTGGTTCGGCCGGTAGGACTTGCCGTCCATGTGGAGGTGGTGGGCGCTGTTCACGATCCGGTCGAGGATCGACTCGGCCACGACCGGGTTCGGGAACAGCGAGTACCAGGCCGACGCGGGCCGGTTGGCGGTGAAGATGGTGGGTTTGTCGGCCCGGTCGGTGATCAGCTCGTAGAGGTCGTCGGCCTGGTTCAACGTGAAGTCCCGCATGGCGAAGTCGTCGAGGACGACGACAGCGGGCCGGGTCCAGCGGGCCGGGTCCAGCGGGCCAGTCTGGTCTTGAAGCTCCGATCGGCATGGCCGCCGGCGAGATCGGCGAGGAGTCGGGAGGTCTTCGTGAACGCGGCGGTTTCACCCCGCCGGCAGGCCTGATGGCCGAGGGCCTGGGCGATCATCGACTTCCCGACCCCGACGGGGCCGTGGAGGATGATCGACTCGCCGGCTTCGACGAACCGGAGCGTGGCGAGATCTCGGATCTGGGCGGCGACAACCAGTGGGTTGAACGAGAAGTCGAAGTCCTCGAGGACACAGGTCTGCTCGAAGCGGGCTGCCTTCAACCGCCGGTCGAGCCCGGCCGCGTCTCGACGGGCGGTCTCGTCTTCGCACAGCGACTGGAGCAGCTCGACATAGCCGAGCTCGCCGGCGGTGGCCTGGCCGAGCCGGGTCTCGAGCGTGTCGAGCATCCCGAACAGCTTCAAGGCTCGGAGGGTTTCTTCGAGATGGTGTGCTCTCATCGGACGTCCCCCACCGCGAAGAGCCGGTCCGGGCCATGCAGATGGGCGGGAGCAGCCGGCGGCCTCTGCGGTTCGGGCTCCTCATCTTCGACGCCGGCGACCAGGATCCCTTTCACCGTCTTGTAGGACGGATCCCCCGCTTCAAGCGCCTTCCGACACGCCGCGTCGAGACGGCCGGGTCCGTGCTTGTCGGCCAAGCCGACGACCCCTTGGGCCTGGTGGAGCCGATACAAGGCGTTCTCCTCCATCAGCACCGCCACCACGGCCGCCACCGACTCGCCGAGCTCGGCGGCCCGCCGCCGGCACCAGGCCGGCGTCTTCATCATGAAGGCGATCTTCTCGGGGGGGTAGTGGTCGTAGTTGGTCTGCTTGCCCCGCTCGATGGCCACATGGGTCGCCACCAGCGTCCCCTGGCAGTAGATCTCCACCGTCCGAGGCCCTCGCCGGCAGTCGACCTGCTTCCCGATGTGCCGCCACGGCACGCTGTAGAGCGCGTGGCCGACCTTGACGTGGATGTCGGGCTGGACCTTGGCCGAGTTCCACCGGGCCAGCTCGAACGACACCCTCGGCAACGCGATCAACGCCTGCTTCTCCTCGGCGTCGAACAAGGCTTGGGGGGCGACCCCGTCGATCCCGCGATGCCGGCGGACGTTCGCCACGTCCCGACACCACCGCAACGCGTCGTCCTGCATGGCCGGGAGGCTGTCGAACTCGTCGGCTCGGCCCCCGAAGAACGAGTCGCGGGCGTAAGGGACAGGGCGTTCGACCCGGGCCTTGTCCCGTGGTTTCGCCAGGCGGGCCGGGTCGATCAGGCAGCCGTAGTGGGCGGCGAACTCCCCGAACGCCTTGTTGATCAGGGGATCGTAGAGATCGGGCTTGATCACCCCGGTCTTCAGATTGTCGGGCACGACCCGGCGGACCGCTCCCCCGAAGAACTCGAAGGCCAGGACGTGGCTCTCGACCCACGACTGCTGGTCCATCGAAAGCACCGGCCGGAGGAACATCAGCCGGCTGAACACCAGCACCATGATGAACCCCTGAACCCGCCGCCACCGGCCCGACACCGGATCCTGCCAGCGGCCCAACAGGCCGTAGTCGACCTGGGCCTCCTATGGGGCGGCCGGGAA
>PLZB01000051.1:62033-85446 GCA_003151955.1 Acidimicrobiaceae bacterium | reverse complement strand
CCGGCGCCGTCGACGTGAACGTGACGGTCTGGTTGGCCTTCGACACCGTGAACGACTGCTGGACCTGCGGAGCTGGATTGTAGGTGCCGTTCCCGGACTGGTTGGCGTCGATGACACACAACCCGGCGCCGATGAACGACACCACACCCGCCGAGATCGAGCACACCGACGAAGCGCTGGCGTCCACCGTAAAGGAAACGGTGAGGCCCGAGGTGGCCGTGGCCGTCGGGGTGTAGGTGGCCCCACCGAACGTCGCAGACCCCGGAGCCGAAGAAGTGAAGGTGATGGTCTGGCCCAGCTTCCCGATACCGAAGGACTGCTGGACTTGGACCGCGGCATTCCAGTTGCCATTGCCTCCCTGGTTGGCGTCGAGGGTGCAGAGGCCGTTGGCGTTGAACGTGACCAGTCCGGAGGAGATCGAGCAGATGCCGGCCGAGCTGGCGTCGACCGTGATCGTGACGGCCAGGGCCGAAGTGGCCGTGGCTGTCGGGGTGTAGGTGCCACCCACCGTCGGCGTCCCCGGGGGGGTCGAAGTGAATGTCATGGTCTGGGTGCCCTTGGCGACGGCGAAGGACTGCTGGACCTGGACCGCCGAGTTCCAGTTGCCGTTCCCGGACTGGTTCCCGTCCAGGACGCACGTCCCCACGGCCTGGAAGGAGACCACGCCGGCCGAGATGGAACAGACGCTCGAGGCGGAGGCGTCGACGGTGATGGCCACGGCCAGCGCCGAGGTGGCCGTCGCCGTCGGGGTGTAGGTCGCCCCGCCCACCGACGCCGCAGCGGGAGCTGTCGACGTGAAGGTCACCGTCTGGTTCCCCTTGGCCACGACGAAGGACTGCTGGACCTGGGGAGCAGCGTTCCAGTTGCTGTTGCCGACCTGGGTCCCGTCCAGGACGCAGGTCCCGATGGCCTGGAAGGAGACCACGCCGGCCGAGATGGAGCAGACGCTCGAGGCGGTGGCGTCGACAGCGATGGCCACGGCCAGCGCCGAAGTGGCCGTCGCCGTCGGGGTGTAGGTGGCCCCGCCGACCTTGGCCGCCCCCGGGGCCGTCGACGTGAAGGTGATGGTCTGGCTGCCCTTGCCGACGGCGAAGGTCTGCTGGACCTGGGCCGCCGCGTTCCAGTTGCCGTTCCCGCCCTGGTTCCCGTCGAGGACGCAGTTCCCGAAGGCCTGGAAGGAGACCACCCCGGACGAGATGGCGCAGACGCTCGAGGCGGAGGCGTCGACGGTGATGGCCACTGCCAGGGTCGAGGTGGCCGTCGCCGTCGGGGTGTAGGTGGCCCCGCCCACGGCGGCGCCCCCCGGCGCAGACGATGTGAAGGTCACCGTCTGGTTGCCCTTGACCACCCCGAAGGACTGCTGGACCTGGGGAGCGCCATTGTAGTTGGCGTTGCCCGACTGGTTCCCGTCCAGAACGCAGGTCCCGACGCTCTGGAAGGACACCACCCCGGCCGAGATCGAGCAGACCGAGGCAGCCGAGCCGTCGACGGTGATGGCCACGGCCAAGGCCGAGGTGGCCGTGGCCGTCGGGGTGTAGGTGGCCCCGCCGACCGAGGCCGACCCGGGAGCCGTCGACGTGAAGGTGACTGTCTGGTTCGCCTTCACCACTCCGAATGACTGCTGGACCTGGGGAGCGATGTTGTAGTTGCCGTTCCCGGCCTGGTTCCCGTCCAGGACGCAGGTCCCGACCCCGACGAACGACACCACACCGGCCGAGATCGAGCACACCGACGAGGCCGAGGCGTCGACCGTGATGGCCACCGCCAGCGCCGACGTGGCCGTGGCCGTCGGGGTGTAGGTCGCCCCGCCGAACGTCGCCGACCCCGGCGCCGTCGACGTGAACGTGACCGTCTGGTTCGCCTTCACCACTCCGAATGACTGCTGGACCTGGGGAGCGATGTTGTAATTGCCGTTCCCGGCCTGGTTCCCGTCCAGGACACACGTCCCGACCCCGACGAACGACACCACACCGGTCGAGATCGAACACACCGACGACGCCGAGGCGTCGACCGTGATGGCCACGGCCAGCGCCGAGGTGGCCGTGGCCGTCGGGGTGTAGGTCGCCCCGCCGAAGGTCGCCGACCCCGGCGCCGTCGACGTGAACGTGATCGTCTGGTTGGCCTTCGACACCGCGAAGGTCTGCTGGACCTGGGGAGCGGGGTTGTAAGAGGCGTTGCCGCCCTGGTTGGCGTCGATGACGCAGTTCCCGACCCCGATGTTGGAGACCACGCCGGCCGAGATGGAGCACACCGACGAGGCCGAAGCGTCGACCGTGAAGGCCACCGTCAGGCCGGAGGTGGCGGTGGCCGTCGGGGTGTAGGTGGCCCCACCGAACGTCGCCGACCCCGGCGCCGTCGAGGTGAAGGTGATGGTCTGGTTCTGCTTGCCGACGGGGATCGACTGCTGGACCTGGACGGCGGCGTTCCAGTTGCCGTTCCCCCCCTGGTTGGCGTCGAGGGTACAGGTCCCGTTGGCGTTGAAGGTGACCAGCCCGGCCGAGATCGAGCAGATCCCGGCGGAGCCGGCGTCGACGGTGATGGTCACCGGCAGTGCCGAAGTGGCCGTCGCCGTCGGGGTGTAGGTCCCACCCACCGAGGCGCCGACCGGGGCCGACGAGGTGAAGCTGACCGTCTGGGTGCCCTTGGCCACGGCGAAGGACTGCTGGACCAGGGGAGCGGCGTTCCAGTTGCCGTTCCCGGCCTGGTTCCCGTCCAGGACACAGGTCCCGACGGCCTGGAAGGAGACCACGCCGGCCGAGATGGAACAGACGCTCGAGGCGGAGGCGTCGACGGTGATGGCCACGGCCAAGGTGGAAGTGGCCGTCGCCGTCGGGGTGTAGGTGGCCCCGCCCACGGCGGCGCCCCCGGGCGCCGTCGACGTGAAGGTCACCGTCTGGTTGCCCTTGGCGACGGCGAAGGACTGCTGGACCTGGGGCGCGGCGTTCCAGTTGCCGTTGCCGCCCTGGTTCCCGTCCAGGACACAGGTCCCGACCGCCTGGAAGGAGACAACTCCGGCCGAGATCGAGCAGACCGAGGAGGCCGTGGCGTCGACGGTGATGGCCACGGCCAAGGTGGAGGTGGCCGTCGCCGTCGGGGTGTACGTGGCCCCACCGACCTTGGCCGCGCCGGGAGCCGAGGAGGTGAAGGTGACGGTCTGGTTCCCCTTGCCGACGGCGAAGGACTGCTGGACCTGGGGAGCGGTGTTCCAGTTGGCGTTGCCGCCCTGGTTCCCGTCGAGGACACAGGTCCCAACCGTCTGGAAGGAGACGACCCCAGCCGAGATGGAGCAGACGCTCGCAGCGGAGGCGTCGACGGTGATGGCCACGGCCAGGGCCGAGGTGGCCGTCGCCGTCGGGGTGTAGGTGGCCCCGCCCACGGTGGCCGCCGCCGGCGCCGTGGAGGTGAAGGTCACCGTCTGGTTGCCCTTGCCGATGGCGAAGGACTGCTGGACCTGGGCCGCCGCGTTCCAGTTGCCGTTGCCGGCCTGGTTGATGTCGAGGACACAGGTGCCGACCCCGATGAACGAGACCACCCCGGCCGAGATCGAGCAGCCGCTCGACGAGGTCCCGTCGACGGTGATGGCCACGGCCAGGCCGGACGTGGCCGAGCCGGTCGGGGTGTAGGTGCCCGATCCCACGGTGGCCCCGACGGGTGCCGACGAGGTGAAGGAGACGGTCTGGGTGCCCTTGCCGACGGCGAAGAACTGCTGGACCTGGGCCGCCGCGTTCCAGTTGGCGTTCCCGGCCTGGTTCCCGTCGAGGACGCAGGTCCCGACCGCCTGGAAGGAGACCACCCCGGCCGAGATCGAGCAGACCGAGGAGGCCGTGGCGTCGACGGTGATGGCCACGGCCAGCGCCGAGGTGGCCGTCGCCGCCGGGGTGTAGGTGGCCCCACCCACCTTGGCCGCACCCGGGGCCGAGGAGGTGAAGCTGACGGTCTGGTTCCCCTTGCCCACGGCGAAGGACTGCTGGACCTGGGGAGCGGCGTTGTAGCTGGCGTTGCCGGCCTGGTTCCCGTCGAGGACGCAGGTTCCGACGGCCTGGAAGGAGACCACCCCGGCCGAGATGGAGCACACGCCCGAGGCGGTGGCATCGACGGTGACGGCCACGGCCAGACCGGAGGTGGCCGAGGCCGTCGGGGTGTAGGTGGCGCCGCCGACGGCGGCTGCACCGGGTGCCGACGAGGTGAAGCTCACCGTCTGGTTCCCCTTGCCGACGGCGAAGGACTGCTGGACCTGGGCCGCCGCGTTCCAGTTGGCGTTCCCGGCCTGGTTCCCGTCGAGGACGCAGGTCCCGACCGCCTGGAACGAGACGACGCCGGCCGAGATCGAGCACACCGAAGAGGCGGAGGCGTCGACGGTGATGGCCACGGCCAACGCCGAAGTGGCCGTCGCCGTCGGGGTGTAGGTGGCCCCGCCAACGGCGGCCGCGCCCGGGGCCGTCGAGGTGAAGGTCACCGTCTGGGTACCCCTGCCGACGGCGAAGGACTGCTGGACCTGGGGAGCGGCGTTGTAGTTGCCGTTGCCGGCCTGGTTCCCGTCGAGGACGCAGGTCCCCACGGCCTGGAAGGAGACGACGCCGGCCGAGATCGAGCAGATGCTGGAGGCCGCCGCGTCGACCGTGATGGCCACGGCCAGACCGGAGGTGGCCGTCGCCGTCGGGGTGTAGGTGGCCCCGCCCACCTTTGCCGCAGCCGGGGCGGTCGAGGTGAAGGTCACCGTCTGGGCCGCCTTCCCGACGGCGAAGGTCTGCTGGACCTGGGGGGCTGCGTTGTAATTGCTGTTGCCGGCCTGGTTGCCGTCGAGGATGCAGTTTCCGACCCCGATGAACGAGACCACCCCGGCCGAGATGGAGCACACGCTGGAGGCGGCGGCATCGACGGTGATGGCCACGGTCAGCCCGGAGGTGGCCGTGGCCGTCGGGGTGTAGGTGGCCCCGCCGAAGGTGGCCGACCCGGGGGCCGACGAGGTGAAGCTGACCGTCTGGTTGGCCTTGGAAACGGTGAAGGACTGCTGGACCTGGGGGGCGGCGTTCCAGTAGGTGTTGCCGGCCTGGTTCCCGTCGAGGACGCAGGTTCCGATGGCTTGGAAGGAGACCACCCCGGCCGCGATGGAGCACACCGAGGAGGCGGAGGCGTCGACGGTGATGGCCACGGCCAACGCCGAGGTGGCCGTGGCCGTCGGGGTGTAGGTGGCCCCACCCACCGTGGCCGACCCGGGTGCGGTGGAGGTGAAGGTCACGGTCTGGTTGTTGTGGACGTTGAAGGACTGCTGGACCTGGGCCGCGGCGCCATAGGTGCCGTTGCCGGCCTGGTTGGCGTCGAGGACGCAGGATCCGATGCCGAGGAAGGACACCACCCCGCCGCTGATGCTGCAGACGGTTGAGGAATATGGGTCCACGGTGATGGTGGGGGTGAGCCCGGATGTGGCCGTGGCCGTCGGCGCATAGGTGGCTCCCCCCACTGTTGCCGCGCCGGGCGCGGTGGAGGTGAACGAGACGGTCTGGGCCGTGGCCACGATGGTGGTGGTGGAGAGGTAGGCGAGGTCGGGGTTCTGGACCGGGGGGGTGACAGCGGAGTTGTTCCCGGTGGTGGGGTAGCCGTCGAAGGTGGCGACGGCGTGACCGATGAAGGGGGCGTTGACGTCGGTGACGGTGACGAACTCGGTGAGGAGGGAATGGGCTACCGTGCCGGCCGTCCCGGTCGCCTTCAGGACCAGGACCATGGTGGGCATGGTGAGGCTGGACCCGCCGGCGATGTGGACCGTGGACGGGACGGCCAGTTCGACGTAGGGGGTCTTGTTGTCGATGTAGTTCCCGCTCGCCGCCTGGGCCGTGCACCCGGCGCCGGACGCGGTGCAGTAGGTGACGGTGGCGGTCTTGGCCGCGGCGGCGTCGCCGCCTTCGAGATAGGAGCTCTGGTAGGTGGCGCCGGCCGGGATGGGGGCGATGGCGGTGAAGCTGTAGGCGAAGTTGACGGTGGCGTTACCGACCGAGGAGGACTCGAACTGGGGGACCTGGGTCGCCTCGGCCGCCGTGTAGACGTTGAAGACCTGGTTGGGGGAGACCTGGGAGGGGACGATGACAGCCGAGTTCACGGGGACGTAGATGTTGGAGGTGGCGATGCTGACGGTGACGGCGTCACCCATGTCGGAGGTGACCCCGGCGCTGTAGGTGATGGACCCGGTGGTGCAGTTGGGGTTGCTCGACGAGTAGGCGGCCGTCCCGGTGGCGCAGACGCCGAAGGTGAGCGAGAACGTGCCGGTCGGGTTGGCCGACTGGAGGTAGGTGATAAGCCCGTTGGTGCCGTTGTCGGCGAAGGTCGAGGGGATCCCCCGGTCGGCGGCGGGGACGTCGGTCAGGATGGTGACCGACGACGGTTGGATGGCGGCCCGGCCCCCGGTGACGACGGTGTAGATGTCGAACTGGTTGGGGGCGGCGTCGGTGACATAGCCCCCGGTCGACATGGTGCCCGACCCCAGGGTGCAGGTGGTGAAGGAGGTAGCGGTGGTGGTGCCGGTGCAGAAGACGTTGTGAGGCCCGGTCGAGGTCGTCACGGTGATGCCGTCGAAGCTGCCGACGAAGCCGGTGGTGGAGGCCACGTTGATGGTGCCCTGGGGGAGCGATGCCCCGTTGGAGCCGGCCGCGATGGTGGTGCTGTGCTGCGCCGATGTGTACTCGGCGTAGCCGTGGTCGATCATGACCGGGGCGGCGGCGGCGGCCGGGCCGGCGGTGGCCAGCTCCACTCCGACGACCGACGTGCCCACGGTGGTGACGACGACCAGGGTGACCATGAGCCCGCGCATGGCGCTGCCCCACCAACGTCGCAGGAGGCCCGACGGGCGCGTTTCGTCAGTGCCCGACCTGGCTGCTCCCCCGGAACCGACCATTGCCCACCCCCGTGATGGCCACCGCCCGCATCCGGCTGCCTGAGCTCCAGGACCCCCGACCCGACACGCGACGACAGCTCTCGCTCCATCATCTTCCATCCTCAGGACGCTCCGAGTCAATGAAGTCACTTACAGTGCCAGATGTCGGTTCACAACGAAGTCAAAACAGCGCTCTCGGTGGTAATCGAGGCCCGGTGGACCAAACTGACGATCCGTCAGATACGATCCACTCCGGGCGGGCCGATCCGCCGACTGTCGAAGGAGACCGAGGATGCTCGACTACCTGATCCGATCCGGCCTGGTCATCGACGGGACCGGCTCGCCGGCCCGGCCGGCCGACGTGGGCATCCGGGACGGCCGGATCGTGGCCGTGGGCGAGATCGACGAGCCGGCCGCCCGGGAGCTCGACGCCACGGGGCTGATGGTGGCCCCGGGGATCATCGACCCCCACACCCACTACGACGCACAGCTCTTCTGGGACCCGAGCGCCTCGCCCTCCAACCTCCACGGGGTCACCACGGTGATCGGGGGGAACTGCGGCTTCACCCTGGCCCCGATCCGGGCCGAGGACGCCGACTACATCCGGCGGATGATGGCCAAGGTGGAGGGGATGCCGCTCGTGGCCCTCGAGACCGGGGTGCCCTGGAGCTGGTCGAGCTTCGAGGAGTACCTCGGGGCCCTGGAGGGGAGCCTCGGGGTCAACGCCGGGTTCCTGGTCGGGCACTGCGCCCTGCGACGCCACGTGATGGGGGACGACCGCCACGGGGAGGTGGCCACCGACGAGGAGGTCGAGGCCATGCGGCGGCTCCTGGCCGAGTCCATCGAGGCCGGGGGACTGGGGTTCTCGTCCTCCCAGTCCCGGACCCACTCCGACGGGGAGGGCCGGCCCATCAACTCGATCTACGCCGACCGGCGGGAGATCCTGGCCTTCTGCGAGGAGGTGGCCGCCCACGAGGGGACCACCCTCGAGTACATCACGAGCGGCTGCCTGGACACCTTCTCCGACGAGGAGATCGAGCTGATGGTGGACATGACCACCACGGCCCGGCGGCCCCTCAACTGGAATGTCCTGACCCTCGACTCCCGGACCCCGGAGAAGGCGGACCGCCAGCTCGAGGCCTCGACCCGGGCCGCCGAGGCGGGGGGCCGGATCGTGGCCCTGACCATGCCCACCCTGGTCCCCATGAACATGAGCTTCCTGAACTTCTGCGCCCTCTTCCTGATCCCCGGTTGGGGGGACGTCCTCGGCCTCCCCGTCCCGGAGCGGATCGAGAAGCTGAAGGACCCCGACGTGCGGGCCGAGCTGAACGAGCTGGCCCGGTCCAAGGACGCCGGGGTGTTTCGCCGGTTGTCGGGCTGGGGGAACTACGTCATCGGGGACACCTTCTCCGAGGCCAACGACGGCCTCGAGTGGCGGGACGTGTCCGAGATCGCCGAGGAACGGGGCACAGGTCCCTTCGACACCCTCCTCGACATCGTCATCGCCGACGACCTCCGGACCGTCCTGTGGCCCAAGCCCACGGACAGGGACGACGCCACCTGGGCGCTGCGGGCCCAGGTCTGGGACAACCCCGGAGCCATGATCGGGGGATCCGACGCCGGGGCCCACCTGGACCGGATGTGCGGCTCGAACTACCCCACCGCCTTCCTGGGGGACTGCCTGCACCGGAGGAAGCTCGTCCCCGTCGAGCGGGCCGTCCAACTCATGACGGAGGCGCCGGCCGAGCTCTTCGGCCTCCGGGACCGTGGACTGGTGGCCGAGGGGATGCGGGCCGACCTGTTCGTCTTCGACCCCGGGACCATCGGCTCCGAACCGGCCCGCCTCGTCAACGACCTCCCCGGCGGGAGCCCCCGTCTCGTGGCCGAAGCCACCGGTGTGGTCCGGGTCCTCGTCAACGGGATCGAGACCATCGTGGACGGGAAGCCGACCGGCGCCACCCCCGGGACCCTCCTCCGGTCCGGTCGGGACACCCGGACCGTCGACCCCGCCGCCGTCTGACCGCCCGACCGGGCCGGGGAATCAGGCCAGGAGGCAGCTCACGGTGCGACGCACGACGGCGGTGGCCTCGTCCTCGGCGAGCCGCTGGACGTGGCGGAGGACCTCCCAGGTGTCCCAGCTGGTGGCCACGTCGAGGGCGGCCAGGACCTCGACCCGGACCGGGTCGGAAAGGCGGTCGAGCTCGGGGGCAAAGGTCTCCTCGAGCTGGTGACGCAGGGCCCGGCGACCCCGATCCAGGATGCGGCGGACCTCGGGGTAGAAGGGCTCCCGGAGTCGGGCGGCCCGTCGGACGGGGGCGTTGGCCTCGAGGAGCTCGCAGCGGCCGGCCACGAGAGCGGCGACCCGGTCGGCCAGGGTCCCGTCGGGGCCGACGGACCGGAAGAGGGGGGCGATCCGCTCCATCTGGATCTGGGCCGCCACCTCGTGGAGGCTGGCCATGTCCTCGAAATGGCGGAAGACGGACCGCTCGGACACCCCGGCCCGGTCCGCCACCTGGGCCACGCTGGGTTGGAGGACTCCCTCGTCGGTGAGGGCGATGAGGGCGTCGACGACGGCCCGACGGTTCCTCGAGCCCCGCTCGACCCGCCCGTCGGTCACCGCCGTCTCGTCGACCATCAGGAAGCCAGGGCCCGGAGAGCGGTCAGGGAGGGGGCGAAGTAGGAGGCGGCCCCCTCGGCCGTCGTGAACTCGGTGAGCCGGTCGATGATCCCGTCGTCGGAGAGGCCGTACATCCGGGCCAGCATCGTCGGGAAGCGACCGGGATCGGCGCTGAAGGCCACGAATTCCAGGCCCTGGACCCCTACCGTTCCGTAAGGGGTGGACCGGCGATAGATCTCGAGCTCCTCTCCGTTCTCCTCGACGACGACCCTGGCGATGTGGGCGGTCGGGGGCTTCCGGGCATCGTCGAGCTCGACGCTGTCGACTCTGGTCCGGCCGATCACAGCCTCCTGGTCCTCGAGAGGGAGGACCCCGAAGGCGGCCAGATCGTGGACGAAGTGGATGACCAGGACGAAGCTCCCCCCGGCCCCGGGCCGCCCCTCGGGGACCAGGGCCACGTCGGGGGCCTCGTCGACCGGGGGGTTCTCCGTCCCGTCGACGAACCCGGTCATGTCCCTCCCGTCGCGGTAGCTGAAGGCGGGCTGCTCGGTGGCGAGCTCGAAGGCGGGGGCCAGGGCCCCGGTGGCCAGCCGGGCCGCGTCGAGGACGGTGTCGGGGCCGGTCCCGTGGAGCCAGAGCCAGAGGTCGTGCTGGTCGGCCGGTACCCCCCGCCCGGCGGGTGACCCGACGGGGGCGAATGGCACGAGGCCGTCCGGGGTGCCTCCGGGGCCGAGGAGGTGGGCCAGGGCGGGACCGAGGGCGATGACGAGGTTGAGCCCACCGGAGGTCACGTCGGGCTGGTGGAGGCGGCCGAGGGTGGGCCCGATCAGGCCCGGGTCGACCCCGGGGCGGAGGTCGAGCTGGAGGTAGTGGTGGGAGCGGGTCCCCTGGGCGAAGATCCCGGGCTGGGCGACGGGCATCGGTCGGAGGGCTCCCTAGGACGGTCGGGTCTGGAGGATCTCGGCCAGGTCGAAGCTGAGGGGCCGGTCCAGTTGATCGTAGGCGCAGCTCCGGGGGTCCCGGTCGGGGCGCCACCGCTTGAACTGGGCCGTGTGGCGGAAGCGGCTCCCCTCCATGTGGTCGTAGCCGACCTCACAGACGAGCTCGGGCCGCAGCGGCTCGAAGGAGAGGTCCTTCCCGGCGTTCCAGCGGCTCGGGCCTCCGGGGCGGCGGGTGCCGTCCCCGCCGGCCTCCTCCCCCCCGGCCGGCTGGGCCCAGGCCCAGGGGTGGCCCTCGAGGGAGTCCATCCGGTAGGGGGCCAGCTCGCCGGCCAGCTCGAGACGGCGGGCATCGGTGAAGGAGGAGGTCACCCCGATGTGGTGGAGGGCCCCGCCAGCGTCGTGGAGGCCGAGGAGGAGGGAGCCCACCTTGCCTCCGCCGGCCTTGTGCCATCGGAATCCGGCCACCACGCAGTCGGCGGTCCGGTCGTGCTTCACCTTGAACATGGCCCGCTTGTCGGGGAGGTAGAGGAGGTCGAGGGGCTTGGCCACAACCCCGTCGAGACCGGCCCCCTCGAAGGTCTCGAACCAGTCGGCGGCGGTGTCCATGTCCCCGGTGGCCGGGGTCAAATGGACCCGGGGGCCGACGCCGGCCAGCGCCTCGACCAGCCGGGACCGTCGCTCCCCGAAGGGACGCCCCATGAGGTCCTCGTTCCCGAGGGCGAGGAGGTCGAAGCCGACGAAGTGGGCCGGGGTGGTCTCGGCCAGCATCCGGACCCGGCTCTCGGCCGGGTGGATCCGCTGGAGGAGGGCCTCGAAGTCGAGGCCCCGCCCGCCGGCGTCGGGGACGATGATCTCCCCGTCGACCACGCAGCGGTCGGGGAGCTCGGAAAGGACGGCAGTCACCACCTCGGGGAAGTACCGGGTGAGGGGCTTCTCGTTCCGGCTCCCGATGACCACCTCGTCGCCGTCGCGGAAGACGATGGACCTGAACCCGTCCCACTTGGGCTCGACATGGCCGATGTCGGGGATCTTCGCCACCGACTTGGCCAGCATGGGGGCGACGGGGGGCATGACGGGGAGATCCATGGGGACATTCTCCCCGACGGGACCAGTCTCGGGAGCCACCTATCATCGAAGCCGTGCCTGAAGTCGGGCGAACTCGATTGGTGTGCCTCGCCGTCCTTGTCGTCCTGGCCGCCTCCACGGCCGGGGTTTCGGCCGCCACCGGGCCGGTCTCCCTGGCCACCTCCACCCGGAGCGGCCCACCGCCCGTCTCACCGCCTGTCTCCCGGACCGTCCCGGCCGACATGACGACCTCCTCCACCACCACCACGGCAGCAACGACCATCCCGGGACCGACGACCACCATTCCGGCCACCACCGTCCCGTCCACCACCTCGACCGATGTTCCCGTTGTCACCAGCACGACGATCGGCTGCATCACCACGGGGATCTGTGACCCGAACGGGAACCCGATCCAGGTCACGCCGAACCGACCGCCACCGGTTCCGACGCTGCCGACAACGTCGATGATCGTCCAGTACTCCTGCGGCGTCGCCGACATCCAGCCCTACCTGTTCTCGACGCCTCTGGCCGGCACCACGCCAACGGAGTACCGGGTCACCATCGCCGGAGACGCCGAGAACTCCTGGCCGGTCGCCGTCACCGGCGTGCACGCCACCTTCGTGGTCACCTTCGCCGACGGAAGCACCTACGGCGGCGACTCCGGACCGGTGAACGGCAACGGGACGATCGGGGCCAAGAGCGCGGCCAGCTGGCAGCAATGGCTCCCGCCATCGACCACGAAGGCGGTCAGCGCCACCTCCCATGACAACTTCGTCCCGCCCCCAGCCTCCACCCCCTGCAACTGACGGCAGGGAGACAATTCGGGTTCTCGGGCAAGGCCTGTCACCCTCCGACCGCTCGAGGACCCTGGGAACCGAACGACCGCCGGCAGCGTCATACCGGTCATGAGGAACGTTCGGCTCGCACTTCTCATCGTCGCCGCCGGCGCCGCCCTTCTGGCCGGCTGCTCCAACAGCGCACGGCCCCCCTCGGGTCGGGGCCCGCTGTCCACGAAACCGGCCACCACCGCTCCTGCCTCCAGCGGCGGTGTCGATCCCCACCAGGCCGCGGCCAAGGCCGCCGCCGCGGCCCTGCTCGCCGCCTACACCCCCCCTCCGGGATCCGCCCTGGTCGAGGCCGCCCCGGCCGGGTCCGGACTCGACCAGGCACCGACGTCGCCGGGCACTGCCGACCTGGTCGACCGGCCGGGCCTCTGGACGGCACCGGGGGACATGGCGACGGTGATCGCCTGGGCCCGGGCCCATCCGCCGGCCGAGTCGACCCTGACCGGGTCGGGGCAGGGTGGCCAGAACACCCCCGGGGAACCACCGCCGGTGGGCCCCGGTGGCAGCCCGGGTATCGAGACGGTCACGACCATGGATCTCACCTTCTCCCTTCCCGCCCCCGACGGCCTCCAGGCCCGGGAGGTCCTTGTCTCGGTGGCCCCCGACGGCTCGGACCAGGTCGCCCTCCGGGTCGACGCCCAGGACGTCTGGTACCCGACTCGGCCGGTCTGGTCGAAGCCGACGGTCGACTCCACGGTCACAGCCACGGTCTTCACCGGCGCCGGCGGGACCGATCCCCACGTGGCCACGGCGACGGACACCGCCACGGTGTCGCGCTTCCGGGATCTCCTGAACGCCATGCCCGTCTCGACGGGCGGCGCCGAACTCCCGGGGGCCCACGGCTGCCCGGCCGAGTTCGGCCAGAAGTTCACGGTGGCCTTCGGCGACCCGGGGGGTCCTTCGGCCACCGTCTCGGGCACGGTGGTCGAGTGCGGCGGATTGACCCTGACCGAACCGGGCCAGCCGGTGGTCGAGCTGGTCGACACGGGCGGGAGCCTGCTGGCGGCGGCCGAGGCCCTGACCGGGACGACGGGGTTCTCGACGGCCCCGGCGGGCTGACCAACACACCCACGACCTATCTTCGGTTCATGGCGGCGGCCACGAGCAGAGTGAAGGGCGATCGGAGCCGGTGGAAAATCGCCCGTGACGTCGTCGACGGCATCCTCGCTGACCAGATCACCCGCGGCGAGTCACTGCACTCTGGTGCGGGGATACTGGCCGGCCTGGCCGGTGTGATCACCACACTGGCCGGGACATCGATCCCCGCCACCCAACACACCGTCGGTCGGATCGGGCTCTCACTTTCCGGTCTGTCAGCCGTTGTGGCTGTGGCCGTCCTGCTCCTCCGGCGTCCCGGTCGGGAGCCCTCCCACCTGCGGTGGCTGGTCGAGCAGGTCCTTGACACCGGCGATCTGGAAGTCACCGAGGACGCCCTCCTCACCGTTGATCTGGGAGCCGTCGACCGGAACGAGACCCGTCTGGCATGGAAAGGCGGGCTCGTCGTCATCTCGGCACTCGTGCTCGCGAGCGCGATCTCGGTCTTCGTGATCGCTATCATCGCGACGTAGGAACGGAGCACCGCACATGGCGAAGAACCAGCAGGCCGAACAGGAGAACCCCTGGGAAGAGCTGTTTCGCGACGTCCAGGAGTCCTTGGAACGTGGCGAGTCCCTCCCCGATCCAGCCCGCTACACGCACATGACGAAGGCGGTCGGCACGATCTGGGGTTTTCGGCGGCCGCGCCCAAGGCACCGCCCGACGTTCTCTGGTTGAGGCCACCCAGCCTCCGATCAGATCGGTTGATTCGGCGTCAGTCCCAGAGAACCTGGACCAGCCGGGCCCGGGTCTCGGCCGGGTCAATGACGTCGTCGATCTCGAAATGGCTGGCCACGTTGAGGGCCTGGCCCCGTTCGTAGGCCCGGGCCACCATGTCGTCGAAGAGGGCCTGGCGCCCGGGGCCGTCCTCGACGGCGTCGAGCTCCCTCCGGAAGCCGAGGCGGACAGCCCCCTCGAGGCCCATCCCCCCGAGCTCGCCGGTGGGCCAGGCCACGATGAGGACTGGGGAGCGGAAGCTCCCGCCGGCCATGGCCTGGGCCCCGAGGCCGTAGGCCTTTCGGATGACGGTGGCGAAGGGGGCGGTAAGGGCGGCCCCGGCGATGAAGAGGTCCCCGGCTCTGCGGACCAGCCCCTCGGCCTCGGCCTCGGGACCGACCATGAAGCCGGGGGTGTCGCAGAGGAAGAGGACGGGGAGCCCGGACCGTCGGCAGAGACCGAGGAACCGGGCCGCCTTGGCCGACCCGGCGGCGTCGAGGGCCCCGGAGAGGTGGAGGGAGTTGTTGGCCAGGATCCCCAGGGGCCGGCCCTCGAGGGTGGCCAGGGCGGTGACCATCCCCGGGGCGTGGGCCGGGCCCAACTCGAGGACGGATCCCACGTCGGCCAGGGTGGCGAGGACGGGGCGGACGTCGTAGACCTCCCGACGGTTGGCCGGGACCACCTCCCGGAGGGTCTCCCGGTCCGGAGCGACCCACTCGCCGGTCCGGCCCCGGAGGAGGGAGACGGCCCGGCGGGCCAGGGCGGCCCCCTCGATCTCGTCGGCCACCACCACGTCGACGACCCCGTTGGCCTCCTGGACGGCGACGGGGCCGATGGCCTCGGGCCCGACCACCCCGAGACCGCCCCCTTCGATCATGGCCGGTCCCCCCATCCCGACGGTGGCGTCGGCGGTGGCGACGACGATGTCGCAGCAGCCCAGGAGGGCGGCGTTGCCGGCGAAGCAGCGGCCCGAGGCCACTCCTACCAGGGGGACCCGGCCACTGAGGCGGGCGAAGAGAGCGAAGGCCATGGTCTCGAGCCCGGTCACGGTGGTGGCGTCGGTGTCCCCGGGCCGGCCGCCCCCGCCCTCGGTGAAGAAGACCACCGGGAGACCCCGGTGCTCGGCCAGGGCAAAGAGCCGGTCCTTCTTCTCGTGGTTGAGCTGGCCCTGGGTCCCGGCCAGGACGGTGTAGTCGTAGGCGAGGACGCAGACCGGCGCCCCCTCCACCCGGCCCAGCCCGGCCACGAGCCCGTCGGCCGGGGTCCGGGCCAGGAGCTCCCCGAGCTCCCGCCGGCCCCGCTGGGCCGCGATGGCGAGAGCCCCGTACTCGACGAAGCTCCCCGGGTCGCAGACGGCCTCGACGTTCTCCCGGGCCGTCCGCTTCCCCAGCCTCCGGCGCTTCCCGACCGCCTCCGGCCGGGCCCCGTCCCGGGTCAGCTCCTGACGCCGCCGGACCTCGGCCAGATCAGCTCTGACTCCCCCGGGGGAAGGCCCCGGCCCCCCGGGGGAGCGCACCTCCCGGTCGGGCCCGACCGGAGCATCTCCCTCCCCGTCGAGGGGCTCGATCTCGGCCAGGAGATCCCCCGGGCCGACGGCCAGTCCGACGACCCCCAGCAGCCGGCTGACCCGGCCGGTCACTGGGGACACCACGGGATGCTCCATCTTCATCGACTCGAGGACGAGGAGCCGGTCCCCGGCCGTCACCCGGTCCCCCTCGGTCACGGCCACGGCGAGGACGGTCCCGAGGAGGGGGGAGGGAACGGGACGGGAGGTCTCCACGGGCCTGACGATACGCTCCGTCGATGGCGAAGCGCGCAGTGGCCGACATGACCGGGAAGACCGTCGTCGTCACCGGGGCCAACTCCGGGATCGGCCTGGAGACGGCCCTGGCCCTGGCCCGGGCCGGTGCCAGGACCATGATCACGGCCCGGGACGCCGAGCGGGGCCAGGCCGCCCTCGAGACGATCCGTCGGGAGGCCGGCACCGAGCAGGTCGACCTCGTCCTGTTCGACCTGGCCAGCCTGGAGTCGGTCCGGGTCGGGGCGGCCGAGATCCTGGACCGGACCGACCGGATCGACGTCCTGGTGAACAACGCCGGCCTCGTCCTCACCGACCGCCGGGAGACCACCGACGGCTTCGAGGCCACCTTCGCCGTCAACCACCTCGGGCCCTTCCTCCTGACCCGGCTCCTCCTGGACCGGATCCGCTCCAGCGCCCCGGCCCGGATCGTGACCGTCGCCTCCACCGCCCACCGGGCCGCCCGCCAGGGCCTCGACTTCGACGACCTCCAGAACACCGCCGACTACAAGGGGATGCGGGCCTACAGCCAGTCCAAGCTGGCCAACATCCTCTTCACCACCGAGCTGGCCCGCCGGCTGGAGGGGACCGGGGTCACCGTCAACTGCCTCCACCCCGGGACCGTCGCCACCGGCTACGGCCGTGACGGCGACTCCCGAGGGTTCCTGGCCTTCGGGCTGCAGGTCATCAAGCCGGTCATCAAGACCCCGGAGAAGGGGGCCCGGACGTCGGTCCACCTGGCCTCCTCCCCCGAGGTCGCCGGCCAGTCCGGGTACTACTACATCAAGGCCAAGGCCCGGAACCCCTCGAAGGCGGCCCAGGACGTCGGGGCGGCCGGCCGGCTCTGGGAGATCAGCGAGGGCCTCGTCAACCTCCCGTCCCTCTGAGCATCAGCCGGCGGGCTTGGCGAAGCTGAGGATCCGGTACTGGACCCAGCCCCGCCGGGCCACCTCCTCGAGGAAGGTGGTGGCCTGCTCCCCGTCGGGGAGGCCGGCCTCCCGGTAGAGCCGGCGCATGGCCGGGTAGGTCGGCAGGGTGTTCGGGGTGATGTCCTCGTCCAGGAGGACCTCGAGCCCCGATCCCCGGGCCACCCGCTCGTAGGCCGCCGAGGTGACCGGGACCTTGTTCGTGCCGTAGAACTCGCTCTCGGAGATCTCCCCGGACTTGGTCCAGGCCACGTAGGGCTCGAGGGCGCCGGGGGCCAGGACGAAGTCGGAGAGGGCCAGCCTCCCCCCCGGTCGGAGGACTCGGGCCGCCTCCCGGAAGAACTGCTTCCGGGAGGGGAAGTGGAAGATGCACTCGACGGCCAGGACGACGTCGAACCGGGCGTCCTCGAAGGGGAGCTCGCAGGCGTCCCCCTCGACGAAGTCCACCGTGTTCCCCGACACCGCCCTGACCAGCTCCCGGGCTCGGGCCAGCTGCCGGCCGTCGATGTTCAAGCCGGTCAGCTCCCGGCCCTCGAGGGTCTCGTTGAGGTGGGCGATCGTCCCCCCGAAGCCGCAGCCGACGTCGAGGACGGCGGTCCCCTCCCCCGTCCGGCCCGCCCCGGAGATCCTCCGGGTCAGGTTCTCGGCCGCCGCCATGTAGGAGCCGAGGGAGTCGTCGGCCCCGGCCGGATCCTCGAAGCAGCCCCAGTGGACGTGGCGCCGGAAGGCCTCGGCCAGGACGGAGTCCGGGTCCCCCTCGAGCCGCTCGATGATCTGGTCGAAGTAGGGGAGGTCGAAGCTCAGCATCGGGACGATCGTACCGGTCCTCTTGCCCGATGCACCGGGAACCCCGTACGGGCCGTCTAGGCTTTCCCCGCCCGGGTCGAGTGGGGAACCCTGGAGAAACGTTGTGCCTGTTTGGGGTGGAGCCGGCCCGGGGACCGGCCGATGGAGGTGGGAGACCCCGCCTGCCCGGTCTAGTCACCCATGTCGCCACGAAGGGACGCCCAGACGAACGTGTCAGCGGTCGAGCCACCCTCGACGAGGTCCTCCCCCAGGAACCGGGTCCCCCGGATCCTTCCCTCGCGCCGTCGACCGGCCCTCCTCCTGGCCCTCCCGCTCCTTCTCCTCCCCCTCCTCCTTCCCCCCACCCCGGCCAGTGCCGCCCCCGACCCGGGGACCACCACCACGACGACCACCACCCCCGGTACCCCCTGCGCCCTCCCCGCCCCTCCCGCCCCGGCGGCCACCCCGAGCCCGGTCCGGTCCGGCTCCACCACGACCACCCTTCCCCGGTCGCCGGGCACCTCGACCCCGACCACGGCCCCCACCACGACCACCTCCCCGGTGTCGACCACCTCGACCACCTCGACCACCCGACCCACGACCACGACCTCGAGCAGCTCGACCACGACGACGAAACCGCCCTCGAGGGGCTCGCCCAGCCCGGGAGCCGTCCCCGGCGCCACCACCACGACCACGACCGCGCCGACGGCAGGGGGCTGTCCCCCCTGCCCGGTCAGCCCCCCCTCGACCACGCCGCCGGCCCCCGCCACCCCGGGCGGGGCCACCACCACGACGACGAGCTCGACCACCACGACCACTACATCGACCACCACGACGACGGCCGGCGCCGCCGGCCCGGGGGGCTCCACCCCGGCGCCCACGCCGGCCACCCCTGACTGCACCATCCGGGAGGACTTCGAGGCCGTCTGGCTGACCTCCCAGATCCAGTCGGACGGCCAGCAGCTCGAGATCCTCTCGGAGCTGCTCGACAAGTCCCTCCAGCAGGTCGTCGACCTCGACCGGCAGCTGGCCGTGAAGTCGGCCCAGGTGGCCGCGGCCCGGTCCCGTCTGGCTCAGGTCCGGGAGGTCCTGCGCCGGGGGGCTCTCCAGGCTTACATGACCGACAGCACCGGGACGGCCATCGCCCAGATCTTCTCGGGGTCCCCGGACGAGGTCGAGTCCTCGAAGGTCTACCGGGAGGTGGCTGGGGGGAACCTGAACCAGGTGGTGGCCACCTTCGACGAGGACGCCCGGACCCTCTCCACCCAGCTCCGGATCCTCCAGGCCACCCGGGACGCCCGGGCCACGTCGACCCTCGAGGTGGCGACGGCCCGGGAGGGGGCCACCCAGGCCGAGTCCCTCCTCCACCTGGCCCTGGCCGAGGTCCAGTCCCAGGGCAGCGTGGCCACCCTGGTCGGCCTCCAGGAGCTGGCCTGGGCGGCCAGCCAGCAGGCCTCGTTCGACGCCCTCGTGAAGGCCGAGGCGGCCAGCCCCCTCGTGCTCCCCCCCCTCCCGGCCGACCCCGCCGCGGCCGCCGCCGTGAAGGCGGCGGAGTCCCAGGTCGGGGTCCCCTACGTCTGGGGCGGGGAGACCCCCAGGGAGGCCTTCGACTGCTCGGGGCTGACCCAGTGGTCCTGGGCCCAGGCCGGGGTGGTCATGCCGAGGACGGCCCAGGAACAGTACGACGCCATCGCCCACGTCCCCCTCTCCGACCTCCAACCGGGGGACCTCCTCTTCTGGGACGACGGGACCACCTCGGTCCAGCACGTCGCCATGTACCTCGGGGCCGACACCGTCATCCAGGCCCCCTACACCGGGGCCGACGTCGGCTTCGCCCCCGTCTGGGTCGACGGGCTGGTGGGGGCCGGGAGGCCCTGAGCCGGGGCTCCACCCGCCCAGGCCGGATCGGGTGGGGACGAGCGGGATCGGCGACGGAGCCCGGACGGGGTGGCGTCGCCACGGCAGGATCGGGGCCACCGTCGGCGCCGGCGGGGCGGTTGTCCTGGCCGTGGCCCTGACCCTCGGGTCCCCGGGATCCAGACCCGCCCGTCACGACCCGCCCCGCACCGGGGAACGGACGGGGACGATCGCCCCGGGCGGATCCGGCACCTCGCCGACCAGCCTGACGACCCCGGCGAGCCCGTCGACTGCGGCCTGGAACTCGACATCAGCTACGTCGACGCCTGCGCCGGGGACCACACCGACACCGACGACGACGACGACGGGGCCGACCGAGCCGTGTCCGCACTCGACCGAGGCGGCGGCCTCAGGAGCGTTCTGCCGTCGCCTGGAAAGAGTAGACCCCGGACCGGAGCTTAAGTTAAGGCTCCACGCCCGGGGCGTAAGGTTCCCCGGCACAGCCGGGGCAGGCCACCAATATAGCCCCATCCCTCATCTGCCTGGAGGCGACGCCCATCGGGACTGGTCCGGTCGGTACCGGGAACTGGAGCACCGCCTGGAAGGATGACTGGCTGTGCGGCGCGTTGCCCCCTTCGTTCCCTTGGTGATCCTGGTCGCCCTCACGATCTCGTCGGCGTGGGTCTCGGCAGCCCACCGGCCCGGCGGTCTCGCCCCAATCGTCCCCCGCCCCGGGGTGATCAGACCGGTCGACTCCTGGAGCAGGATCGCCACCGTCCCGGCACAGCCGGGGTTGTGGAAGTGCGCCACCCAGAACGATGGCCGCACAGTGGGCGACGGGGCGGTGGTGGCCGTCTCCTGGGAGGGATGGACGATCACCCTGGCCTACGTCTCCCAGTTCCGGGATGCGAGTCAGCCCTGGGGTCATCCGACGGCGCAATCGGTAGCGCTCTCGCAAGACGGAGGGGAACAGATCCCGTGGGCGGACCTCGGCCCCAACCAGGGACCCGACGGAGCGGACGGCCTCAACTTCATCCTGGCCGGCGTCTGTCTGGCGCGGTTTCCGGGGTCCGAGTCGCCGATCGGGCTGCTCTTCTATGAGATCCCCGGTTCAGCCGGCTGTTGTTCCGTGGTCCGGGCGGTCGTGCCGACGTCCGGTCAGGCGGTGGCCGTCGTCGACGTCGGTCGCTACCTCCCAGGACCCACACAACTCCAGAACGTCGCCGGCACGGCGGCTATCTCGACCGGTGACATCAGTTTCACCGGTGCCTTCACCGACGACGCCGACTCGGCCTGGCCCCTCCTCCTGTTCACCTTCGAAGGGGGAGCCTTCGTTGACGTCACGGCCAGGTATCCAGGTTCGGCCCGGGCCGATGCCACCGAGAAGTGGAGCTGGTTCGAGGAAGCCCATCAGCAGGGCAGGCTCGTGCAGGGCGTCCTGGCCGCCTGGACCGCCGACGAATGCAACGCCGGAGCCGGGTCCGAGGCCTGGTCCACGCTGGAGTCGCTGGCTCGCCAAGGGGTGATCGCCCCGGGGCTGTATGGCAATTCTCTGAGCGGCCCGGCCTATCTGGCCGGTCTCGGACCGTTCCTCCACACCCATGGCTACTGCGCGACGGAGCCGCTCAACCATTCTTCTTGATCACATCTTCGTGAGCACACTCCTTAGCAAGAGTAATTAGAATGGCAAAGTGACTGCCGCCACGACCCCCTCCGCACCCGCCAGCACCGCCGCCGGCCAGGACGAGGGGGAGCTCGCCGCCCGGCTCCGGATCGCCGTGACCCGGATGTCCCGGCGGCTCCGGCAGGAGATGACGGCGGGGCTGACCCAGTCCCAGACCTCGGTCCTGGCCTCGGTGGAGCGACTGGGGGCGCCGACGCTGGGGGAGCTGGCGGCCGGGGAGCAGGTCCAGCCCCCCTCGATGACGAGGCTGGTGGTGGCCCTGGAGGAAGCCGGACTGGTGGAGCGGAGCGCCGAGGCCGGCGACCGGCGGGTGGCCCGGGTCCGGCTCAGCAACAGCGGGAGGGAGGTCCTCCAGGAGATCCGGTCGGCCCGGACCGCCTACCTGGCCGAGCGGCTCCGGGACCTCCCGGGGCCGGACCGGGCCGCCCTCTCCGGCCTGGTCGGACTGCTCGAGCAGCTGGTGGAGGAACCGTGACCCGGCTCCGGCGGATCTCCTCGACCACCTTCCACTCGCTGCGGATCCGGAACTACCGGCTCTACTTCACGGGCCAGATCATCTCGGTGTCGGGGACCTGGATGCAGAGCATCGGCCAGGCCTGGCTGGTGGTCCACTACCTGGCCCCCCGGAACCAGGCCGGCCTCGACCTGGGGATCACGACGGCCCTCCAGTTCCTCCCCATGCTCCTCCTCGGGGCCTGGGGGGGCCTGGTGGCCGACCGGCTCGACAAGCGGAGGCTCCTCTTCGCCACCCAGGCCGGGGGAGCCACCCTGGCCCTCACCCTCGGCCTCCTGGTCCTGTTGGGAGGGGGCCCGGTCGGGGCGGCCCGGCTCTGGGAGGTCTACCTCCTGGCCCTCCTCCTCGGCTTCGTCAACCTCATCGACAACCCGGCCCGGCAGACCTTCGTCATCGAGATGGTGGGCCGGGAGGACCTCCCCAACGCCGTCAGCCTCAACAGCATCGTCATGAACGGGGCCCGGGTCATCGGACCGGCCCTGGGAGGGCTCCTCATCGCCACCCTGGGCCGCCGGGGCCACGGGGGGCTGGCCGCCTGCTTCCTCCTGAACGCCGGGAGCTACCTGGCCGTCATCGTGGCCCTGGCCATGATGAGGAGGTCCGAGCTGGAGCGGAGCGAGGTCGTGCCCAGGGCGGCGGGCCAGCTCCGGGAGGGGCTCCGGTACGCCTGGCGGACCCCGAGGATCCGGGACCCCCTCATCCTGGTCTTCGTGGTCGGGCTCCTCGCCTACAACTTCACCGTGATCCTCCCCCTCCTGGCCCAGGAGACCTTCCACGGGGGAGCCGGGGCCTTCTCGGCCCTGACCTCCCTCATGGCCGGAGGGGCGGTGGTGGGGGGGCTCGTCATCGCCAACCGGGGCGGGCCCAACCTCCGGCGGCTGAGCATCCTGGGGGTCGGCTTCGGGCTGGCCATCGCCGGGCTGGCCCTCTCCCCCGACTTCCCGGCCGCCCTCGTCCTCATCGTCCCCATGGGGGCCCTCTCGATCTCCTTCATCGCCACCGCCAACGCCACCATCCAACTCGGGGTGGACCCGGGGATGCGGGGCCGGGTCATGGCCCTCTACGCCATCGGCTTCCTGGGGACGGCCCCCATCGGCGCCCCCCTGGTCGGCTGGATCAGCCAGGCCTCGAGTCCCCGGGTGGCCCTCCTGATCGGGGCCACGGCCACCGTCCTGGCGTCGACGGCCATCCTCGTCCGACACATCCACGACCGGGCCGGGGAGGACCGCCCCGGTGAGGCCCCGGAGGCGGCCGTCCCCGGGACGGAGCTGGGCGTGGCCTGAGCCCGGGGGCCGCCGGCGGTGTGAGCCCCATGCAGGTCGGCTTCGTCGGGGTCGGGCAGCCGGGGACGGGCGGACCTGCAAGGCTGGTCCCCTGAGAGGGGGCCGGATGCGACGGATCGGTCTGCAGGCGAGAACGTTGGGGGCGGTGCTGGCGCTGCTCCTGGGTCTGATCGGCGTGGTGGGGGCATCAGCAGCCGGGGCTGCCGGAGCCGCCGGTCGCCCCCACGGTGCAGCCTCGGCGGGGTACTGGCTCGTCGCCTCCGANNGCCTCCGACGGCGGGATCTTCGCCTACGGCGACGCCGGCTTCCACGGCTCGGCCGGATCCCTCGCCCTCAACCGGCCCATCGTCGGGATGGCCCGGACCGGCGACGGCGGGGGCTACTGGCTGGTGGCCTCCGACGGCGGGATCTTCGCCTACG
>PLZB01000051.1:0-61906 GCA_003151955.1 Acidimicrobiaceae bacterium | reverse complement strand
TCCGACGGCGGGATCTTCGCCTACGCTGACGCCGGCTTCCACGGCTCGACGGGGGGAACCACCCTCAACCGGCCCATCGTCGGGATGGCCCCCACCACCGACGGCGGGGGCTACTGGCTCGTCGCCTCCGACGGCGGGATCTTCGCCTACGGCGACGCCCCGTTCGAGGGCTCGACCGGCGGGATGAGCCTAAACCGGCCCATCGTGGGGATGGCCGCGCTCGTCATCCCCCCTGCCAACACCGTCCCCCCGGCCCTCACTGACGTCCAGGGCCATGGGACTCCCCAGGTCGGGGACACCCTGTCGGCCACCACGGGGACCTGGACCGAGGCCCCGTCCAGCTTCACCCACCTCTGGGGAGCCTGCACGGGAGCCAGCTGCACCCCCATCAACGGGACCTCCGGGTCCCATCTCGTCCTGACCCCGGCCCAGGCCGGGAAGACGGTGAGGGTGGTGGTAACGGCATCGAACGGGGCCCAGACCAGTGCCGTCTCGGCCCCCACCGGCACGGTGACGACCCCGGCCCTCCCGGCGGCCAGCTGGGGCCAGGTCGACCACTACTTCGCGGACTGGGCCTCCATCGGGGTGGCCTGCCCGTCGGCCTCGGACTGCTTCGCCGTCGGGGGCACCGCCTACGGGGCCGTCATCCTGGCCAGCACAGACGGCGGATCGACCTGGTCGTCCCAGAGCGCTCCGGCCGGGGTCGCCACCCTGGCCTCGGTGGCCTGCCCCTCCACCACCGTCTGCACCGCCGTCGGTCTGGGGGTGAGCCTCGGGACCGCCATCGCCGTCGCCGTGGGGACCACCAACGGGGGCACGACCTGGACGGCAGAGACCCTGCCGGCCGGCGTCGGGGTCCTCCAGTCGGTGGCCTGCCCCTCGGCCCTGGACTGCTACGCGGTGGGACAGAGCAACTCCTCGGTCCTGGCCGTCATGTCGACGACCGACGGGGGCACGACCTGGAACCTCCAGGTCCCGGTCATCAACGCGGGCCAGCTCATCTCCATTTCCTGCACCGACACCGCCGACTGCGTGGCGGTCGGCTTCGACCGGGACAAGAACGTCGGCCTGGTCATCGCCACGACGGACTCGGGCGCCCATTGGCACAGCGAGACGATCCCGGCAACGGTGCTGGAGCTGTCCGGCGTGGACTGCCCCTCGGCCACCGAGTGCCTGGCCGTCGGGTCGAGCACGACCTACACCGCCGTGATCCTGGCCTCGGCCAACCCCCTGGCCGGTAGCCCGACCTGGACGGCCCAGACTGTCCCGTCCGGGTCCTCCCCGGACACCGCCGTCAGCGGGGTCAGCTGCGTGCCCGGGACCCCGGCCGACTGCACCGCGGTCGGGAACAACGCCAACGGAACCAGCGCCGTGGTCACGACCACGAACGCCGGGGTGTCCTCGACCTGGTCCCTCCAGTCCGTCCCGGCCAGCTCCGGCCAGCTGATCGGGGTGGCCTGCCCGTCGACGACGGTCTGCGTGTCCCGCGGCGAGACGGCTCCTCCGCCGGGGACCTTCTCGTTCTTCGGCAATCCCGCCCCCCCGGCCGCCACCATCGTCGCCACCGCCAACAGCGGGACGACCTGGACGGCGGGGACCCTGCCCAGCGGGATCGACAGCTGGGGCGGCATTTCCTGCTCCGGCCCGAACGCCTGCACCGCGGTGGGGACCGGCTCCAACGGGGCCGCCGCCATCCTGGCCAGCACCAACCAGGCCGTCACCTGGACACCCCAGGCGGCACCGGCCGGCGTCACCAGCCTGGCCGGCGTGAGCTGTGGGTCGGCCCTGGCCTGTACCGCCGTCGGCCAGGGCCCGGCCGGGGCCGCCGAGATCATCGGGACGTCCAACGGCGGAGCCCTCTGGAGCGGTGAGACGATCCCGGGCGGGGTTGCCTCCGTGTCCTCGGTGACCTGCCCCAGCGCCAACCGCTGCGATGCCCTGGCCTCCGACTCCAACGGGAACACCATCCTGCTCACCACCGCCAACGGCGGGGGGACCTGGACGGAGAACACCGGCATGGGGACGACGTTCCAGGCCTCCTCCATGGCCTGCCCGACCGCCAACGACTGCGTGGTCGTCGGCATCGACTTCAGCAGCTTCGGCGGCGCCTCTGAGGTCTCGACGAACGGGGGGGCGACCTGGACCGAGGGGACCTTCGGGAGCGGCTTCGACTTCCCGGGCACCGTCGCCTGCCCGTCCACCGAGGTCTGCTTCGCCACCGACCTCAACGGACTGTCATCGAGCTCCCTGGTCCAGAGCACCGACGGGGGCCTGACCTGGAACAGCCTCGCCACCCCGGCCGACTCCCTGGTCGGCGTGGCCTGCTCCTCGAGCTCGGACTGCGTGGCCACCGGTTCCACCGCATCCGGGGCGGGGGTCATCGTGGCCACCACCGACAGCGGATTCTCCTGGACACCCGAGACCACGCTGAGCGCGTCCTCCAACGTCGCCCTGGCCGCCTGCCCGTCCACCGCTCTCTGCATCGCGCTGAGCAACGACAGCACGGGAACGGGGATCCTGACCACCGGGGGGACGGGCCCCTGACCCGCACCCGCCGCCGGGGGAGGGTCAGGTGGGGACGGATCCTCGTCGTCCTGACCGTCGCGGTGGTGGGGACGGTGTGGATCGGGGGTCGCGTCGCCCGGCTCCTGGGAGGGGGGGCCGGCGCCTCGGCGGTCGACCCGTCGATGTTCGCGGCCGGATCCTGTCTGCGCTACCCGCCGACCACCGGGGACCGGCACCTGACGGTCTTCGTCGACGCCGGCCACGGGGGCCTCGACCCGGGAGGAGTGGGCACCACCGAATCGGGCCGACCCGTGCCCGAGTCCGGCGTCAACCTGCCGATCGAGCTCGACGCCTTGGCCGGCCTCCGGGCCCAGGGCTTCACCGTGGTCGTCTCCCGGACCACGGACTCGACCGTGCTCCTCCTCGGGCCGGCTGACACCGACGGGCAGCTCCTCACCCTCCAGGGGATCCACGACGACGTGGCCGCCCGGGCCGACTGCGCCAACCTGGCCAAGGCCGACCTCCTGGTCGGGATCTCCATGGACACGGCGGCCTCGGCCGGGGCGGGCGGGAGCCTCACCACCTACGACACCGCCCGGCCCTTCGCCCCGTCGAGCCTCCGACTGGCCGACCTCCTCCAACACGACGTCCTGGCCGCCATGAACGCCCAGGGCTGGGCCATCCCCGACCGGGGCGTCGTCTCCGACGCCACCGAGGGCTCCACCTCCGGGAACCCCGCCGACGGGGGCCTGGCCGCCCAGGCCTCCGCCTACCACCACCTCCTCCTCCTCGGCCCGGCCGCCCCCGGCTACTTCACCACCCCCAGCCAGATGCCGGGGGCCCTCATCGAGCCCCTCTTCCTGACCGACCCCTTCGAGGGGACCATCGCCGCCTCCGGCCCGGACCAGGCCGTCATCGCCCAGGGGATCGTGACGGCGGTGGGGGACTACTTCGGCCCCCAGAGCACCACCACCACGTCGAGTTGAGGAACCCGTAGCTACTGGGGTGTCGCGGATATAGCGTTTAGCTGTATTCTCGCTCCATGGACAGAGCGGTGCTCACCACGACGCAGGCTGCCGGCCTCCTCGGTGTCTCGCGCCAGCACGTGGCCGACCTCGCCGACCGGGGGAAGATCCCCTCCTGGCGAACGGGATCCCACCGGAGGTTTCACCTCGATGACGTCGTCGCCTATCGCTCCCGACTCCGACCGGTGACACACAGAGACGGCGGGCTCGGCTCGATGACGCTCACCGACCGGCGCAGCCTGGGCTACGGGCTGCTGGTAGCAGCCAAGCTCGTCTCCCAGCCAGAGCGGGTGGCGACGACCCGCCCGGGTCAACCTGGATCGTCTCCGCACCGCCCACCCCGATGGTTCTGCCGACTTCTACCTCAACCGGTGGCAAGAGCTGCTCGACGGCCCGATCGAGACGCTCCTCCACATCCTGACCTCGACCGATCCGGAGTCGGTCGACCTCCGCCACGCGTCTCCGTTCGCCGGCCTGCTCAGTGACGAGGAGCGCATCGCCATCATCCGGGCCACCCGGTCGGCTGCATGAGACGGGTCGAGCTCGAGCACATCATCCGGGCCGCCGGAGACCTTCTCCAAGAGGACACGGTGATCATCGTCGGCAGTCAGGCCATCGCAGGCCGACCTCATCGACGGCGTGATGGGAGAATTGAGCCTGTTCGACGAGACCCACGGCATCCACGCTGACGGGGTTTCCGACAAGACCTCCGTCCTTCCGGAGAGTTGGAGAGAACGTCTGATTCCCTATCGAAACGCCAACACGAACGGAGTCACCGGGCTCTGCCTTGAGCGCCACGACCTCTGCGTGGCCAAACTCGTCGCCAACCGGGACAAGGACCTCGCCTTCGTCCGTGAGCTTCTCCGATGCCGGATAGTCAAGCCCGAGATCATCGTCGAGAGGCTGGCGTTGACCGACATCGAGGCCGAGCGCAGGAAGGAGATCGGACGATTCGTCCGGGCGAATCAACCATGACCGGCGTTCGACCGGCCGGCCCGGTCGACCCCCCCGGGGCCGAGCCGATGGTCCTGGCCCGGGGCCTGACCAAGCGGTTCGGGGACTTCCTGGCCGTCGACGGCCTAGACTTCAGCATCGGCCGGGGGGAGTCCTACGGGTTCCTGGGCCCCAACGGGGCCGGGAAGACCTCGACCATGCGGATGATCGCCTGCATGTCCCCGGCCACATCGGGGACCCTCCGGGTCCTGGGGATGGACCCGGCTACCGAGGGTCCGGCCATCCGGGGTCGGATCGGGCTCGTCCCCCAGGAGGACACCCTCGACCTGGAGCTGACCGTCCTCGACAACCTGATGATCTACGGCCGCTACTTCGACCTCCCCCGGAAGGTCATCCGGGAGCGGGCCGAGCGGCTCCTCGACTTCGCCCAGCTCACCGAGCGGGCCCACGACAAGGTCGAGCCCCTGTCCGGGGGAATGAAGCGCCGACTCACCATCGCCCGGTCCCTCATCTCCGAGCCCGACCTCCTCATCCTCGACGAGCCCACCACCGGACTCGACCCCCAGGCCCGCCACCTCCTCTGGGACCGGCTCTACCGGCTCAAGTCGGAGGGGGTCACCCTGGTCATCACCACCCACTACATGGACGAGGCCGAGCAGCTCTGCGACCGGCTGGCCGTCATGGACCACGCCCGGTTCGCGGCCGAGGGGACCCCCCGGGAGCTGATCGACCGCTGGTCGACCCGGGAGGTCCTCGAGCTCCGGTTCGGGCCCGACCGCCAGGAGGCCGCCGCCGGCCTCCTCGAGGGCCTGGCCGAGCGGACCGAGGTCCTCCCCGACCGGCTCCTCCTCTACACGAACGACGGCGACGCCGCCCTGACCGAGGCCCACCGGCGGGGGGCCGTGCCGGTCAGCGCCCTGGTCCGGCGGTCCTCGCTCGAGGACGTCTTCCTCCGCCTGACCGGCCGGACCCTGGCCGACTGAGGCGACAGATGCCGACCCGGACCCCCGCCGCCTTCCGGGCCATCTCCTACTTCGCCTACGCCTACAAGCGGACCTGGCGGGGGTCGGTGGCCACCAGCTTCCTCTACCCCGTCCTCTACCTGACGGCCATGGGCCTGGGCCTGGGCACCCTGGTCGACCACCACGCCCACCAGGTCGACCACGTCCGCTACCTCGTCTTCCTGGCCCCCGGCCTCCTGGCCTCGACCGCCATGCAGATCGGGGGCAACGAGGCCACCTACCCGGTCATGGCCGCCATCAAGTGGCTCCGGACCTACTTCGCCATGCTGGCCAGCCCCCTCGACGTCGAGGACGTCCTGATCGGCCACCTGCTCTGGATCGGGATCCGGGTCCTCATGGTGAGCGTGATCTACCTGGGGGTCATGACCGCCTTCGGGACCGTCCTCTCCCCCCTGGCCCTCCTGGCCGTCCCCGCCGCCGTCCTCACCGGCCTCGCCTTCGCCGCCCCCATCTGCGCCTTCGCCGCCACCCAGGAGAACGACACCGGATTCGCCACCCTCTACCGCTTCGTCCTCGTCCCCCTCTTCCTCTTCTCCGGCACCTTCTTCCCCGTCTCCCAGCTGCCGGGCTGGCTCCAGCCAGTGGCCCTGGCCACCCCCCTCGAGCACGGGGTCTCTCTGTGCCGTGCCCTCGTCCTCGGCCAGGTCCGACCGGTGACGGCCCTGGCCGACACCGTCTACCTGGTGGCCGTGGCCGGGGCCGGGTTCCTGGCCGCCCGGGTCGCCTACCGGCGACGGCTGGTCACGTGAGCGTCGGACCGACCGCCTCGGTCCCCCTCCGGCTGACGCCCTGGGCCCTGCTCGGCAGCAGGCGGGCCCTGCGGCTGGTGGAGCGGAACATCCTCGTCTACCGGCGGGGCTGGATCTTCCTCGTCTCGGGGTTCTTCGAGCCCTTCTTCTACCTCCTCTCCATCGGGATCGGCCTCAACCGGCTGGTGGGGCCCCTCCCCCTCGGGGGTCGCACGGTGGCCTACACGGCCTTCGTGGCCCCCGGGCTCCTGGCCTCGGCGGCCATGAACGGGGCCGTCTTCGACTCCACCTTCAACATCTTCTTCAAGCTGAAGATCGCCAAGACCTACGACGCCGTCCTCTCCACCCCCCTGGGGGTCGGCGACGTGGCCCTGGGCGAGCTCACCTGGGCCATGCTCCGGGGTGCCCTCTACGGCGCCGCCTTCCTGGGGGTCATGGCCGGCCTCGGCTACGTCCTCACCCCCTGGGCGCTCCTCTGCTTCCCCGGGAGCCTCCTCGTCAGCTTCGCCTTCGCCGGGACCGGGATGGCGGCCAGCTCCTACATGCGGAGCTGGCAGGACTTCGACATGGTGTCGCTGACCGTCCTCCCCCTCTTCCTCTTCTCGGCCACCTTCTACCCCCTGAGCGTCTACCCGGCCGGGGTCCGGGTCCTGGTCGAGTGCACCCCCCTCTACCAGGGGGTGGCCCTCCTCCGGGGCCTCGACGCCGGGATCCTCGGCTGGTCCCTCCTCGGTCACGCCGCCTACCTCCTCGTCATGGGGACGGCCGGGCTGACGATCACGGCCCGGCGCTTCGCCCGGCTCCTCCTCCCCTGACCGGGGACCCGTAAGATCGGGCCGTGGCCGGCACCGGGAGCGTCGGGGAACCCCTGGGGCCGCTCTCGGCCTCCCTCCTCTGGCAGGCCCAGGGCGCCTACTTCGAGCGGGCCGGGGTCACCCCCTGGGCCTCGGGGGAGCTCCCCCACGCCGCCTCCACCGGTCCCGTCCTGGCCGCCGCCTACGCCCAGATCGTCGAGGGCTTCCTCGACGACTGCGCCGCCGGCCGGTTCGGCCCCGTCGACCTGGCCGAGCCCGTCCATCTCGTCGAGCTCGGGGCCGGCCCGGGCCGGCTGGCCTTCCACTTCCTCCGGTCCCTCGACACCTCCGCCTCCCCCCTCCGGCTCGTCTACGTCCTCACCGACCTGGCCCAGGCCAACCTGGAGTTCTGGCGGGGCCACGAGCGACTCCAGCCCTTCTTCGACGACGGTCGCCTCGAGCTGGCCCGGTTCGACGCCACCGGCGACGCCACCCTCACCCTGGAGCGCAGCGGCCGGGTCCTCGCCCCCGGGACCCTGGCCAACCCGATGGTGGCCGTGGCCAACTACCTCTTCGACGTCATCCCCCAGGACCTCTTCGTGGTCGAGGAGGGCCGGCTCCGGGAGGAGCTGGTGGCCGTGGTCGGGGACCAGGGCCCCGACGACCAGGCCGCCCCCGACTTCTTCCAACGGGTCCGGCTCACCACCGGGCCGGGACCGGTCGGCCCCGACCGCTACGACCACCCCGACCTGAACCGGCTCCTGGCCTGGCGGGCCGCCCAGGAGGAGGGCCCCGGCCCAGACCGGTTCCTCTTCCCGGCCCCGGCGCTGCGCTGCCTCGGCCATCTCGCCGAGCTGGCCGCGGGCCGGCTCCTCCTGCTGACCGCCGAGCGCCCCGACTCGGTGGCCGACATCCCCCCCGACGCCGATGCCGGCGACCGCCCCGAGGGGGTCCGGCCCCGCAGCCTCTTCGCCATGGCCGTCCACGGGAGCTCCTTCTCCTGCCCGGTCGACCTCACCGTCCTCGACCGGTTCGTCGAGGACCGGGCCGGGACCATGCTCCTCCCGGCCGCCTCCCCGGCCGGCCTCCTGGTGGCCGGCTTCCTCACCGGCGACACCGGGGGGGCGCCCGCCACCCGGCACCGCTTCGCCCTGGCCGTCGACGAGGGGGGCCCCGAGGACGTCCACCTCACCCTCCGGGCCACGCTGGACCGGGGGACCGAGGGCATCCCCCTGGCCCTCCTCCTGGCCATGCTCCGGACCGGCGGCTACGACCCCTACCTCATGTCCCAGCTCCGGCCCGGCCTGGAGCAGGCCCTCCCCGACGCCACCCCGGCCGGGGCCGAGGAGGCCGTCCGGGCCTTCCGCCGGGTCCTCGACGCCGACTTCCCCCTCCACCGCTCCACCGACGTGGCCTTCTGGATCGCCATGCTCCTGGCCCCGGCCGGTTACCACGTCGGCGCCCTCGAATTCCTGGCCGAGTCCCGGGACCGGCGGGGCCCCAACCCCCGGACCGCCTACAACACCGGCCTCTGTCTCGCCTACCTGGGCCGGACCGAGGAGGCCATGGCCGCCCTGGAGGAGGCCGTCGCCCTCGACCCCGGGTTCGACGCCGCCGCCGACCTCCTCGACCAGGTCCGTCGGGGCGAGGTCAGCTGATCGACATCGAGAAGGCCGACGGGGCGATCTGGATGAAGTTGCTCACCTGCCAGTTCGACTCCACCAGGGTGTTGGTCCGGATGTCGTAGTTGAGTTGGAAGTTCGGGTTCCCGTCCACGGTCATCGAAGCCACTACGAGCGCCCCGATCCAGTTGAGCGAGGACCTCCCATGGAAGCCTGCGCTCATCCCCGGGGCGTAGAGGACAGCATCGCCCACGGCCCCGTTCATGGTGAGGTTCCCCGATCCCCCCACGTAGATCTGGAGGGCCGTCGGGTCGCCGACGACAGCCGGGCTGGCCGGTGGCGGCGTCTCCCACTGGTTGAGGACGCCCGCCGACAGGTCGACCGGGGCGGCTGTCCCACCCGCGGCAGGGAAGACGAAGAGCTCGACCTTCCCGTTGTTGACGGCCGAGGAGTAGTCGACGTTGACCGCCCCCTTCAGGGTCAGGCCGCCCACGCAGTCGTAGATGCCGGGCTCGAGGGTGACCGGGCTGACCGAGCCGTCGACGACGTAGACACTGCCGTTCCAGGTCCCGGGGCAGGCGTTCGAGCCAGCCGGGAGACAGGGCGTGGGCGGTGAAGACGGCGGCAGGGGGGGCGGGCACGACGTGATGGGCTGCTGGGGGGTGTAGGCGTTGCTGGCGTTGGTCCAATTGGGGCAGTTGGAGCTCCCCCCGTCGTAGGTGATCTGGCCCGACCCGTAGGAGCCACTGCCGTGGCAGGTGATGGTCCCGTCGCTGCCCACGGCGGCCAGGCCCCCGACGATGACGTTCCCGTACTGGTCGGTGGCGTCCACGTTGGTGACGCCACTGGACCCGTTGAAGGTGATGCCGCTGGCGCCGAATGCGGCGGTGGGAACGGTCGGGATCCTGGCCACCGTGGCCTGGACGGCGTAGCTGACGCCCCGGACGGTTCCCTCGGACTCCAGCGTGAAGGTGTTGGGGTCGTTGGGGTTGAGCCGGGCCGCATACTGGGACCCGGGGGCACCGGGGATGGAGGAGACGGTGCAGGTCGCAGGCGTCCCCACGCAGAAGCTCGAGGTGGCCGCCCCCTCCTGGTCGATCCGGAACATGGCGTCGGCCAGCCCGGACAGGGCCTGGGCCCGGGCCGCCTCGATATCGGTGGTGTGGTTGACGTTGTTCATGTCGGTGACGACCCCGGAGATCAGGACGGCGGCGAACAAGGCCACCACCCCCAGGACGGCCATGACGACGGCCAGCGATCCCCGTTCGTCGGGCCGGGCCCGGCTCCCGGTCAACCGCACGAGATGGCCCCCGGGGTGCGGTTCTCGATCTGGATGCTGGTGGTGGAGGCGAAGGGGGCGGCGTGGACGTCGGGGAGGGCCAGAGTGACCTGGACGTAGACGGTGCAGTTGGCCACGCTGGCCGTGGTCGCCGACGGCTGGGTCACCATGTTCTCGTCGTGCTGGCCCAGGTAGGTGAACACGGGGCTGTTGCCGTTGCTGATCCCGGTCAGCTCGATGATGGGGGCTCCGCTGTCGGCCTGCCTGGTGAGCTGGCCCGTGGCCGCCGTGTACTGCCAGGTGATGACGTGGGTCCCTCCGATGGGGCCCAGGGTGAGCTGGATCTCGCTGTTGGAGGCGGCCAGGCTTCCGAGAGCGTCTAGAGGGTTGGCCGACTGGATGTCGTGCTGGAGCTGGATCAGGGTGACCCGGACCCCGGCCGCGGCCTGGTCGCTCTGGGTCGTCGACGCCTGGGCCTTCATGAAGACGGGGATGACCGAGATGAGGGCCACGCTGATGACGAGGGAGATGGCGGTGGCCGTCACCAGCTCGGGCAGGGTGAACCCCGCCTCGTCGCCCGAACAGTCCCGGGCCCTCAACACTGGTTCTGGGCGCTCGAGCGCTGCCCGGGCGCGACGTACGTGCACACGATCATGCTCTGGGCCACGAGGGGGTTGAGGAGGGCCCCGTTGACCAGGACCGAGAAGGTGTGCTGGGTCGTCGACCACGTCGTCTGGCCCGTCGTCGGGACCGTGTAGGTCCACTGGCTCCCGGTTTGGGCCAGCGAGTACGGAGACCCCGTGTCGGTGCCGGATCCGCCCGTGGGCGCAGCTGACACGGTGACGCTCATCCCGGAGCAGGTTCCCGTCGAGCCCAGGACCAGGTTCAGGTTCTCCGACATGCCGCCGGTCCTCCTGGCCAGGTAGGTCTTGCCCGTGTTCCCCGACGACGCCCCCGTGACCGTGAAGCCGGACAGGACACAGGGCGGGGGGGCAGCGTCGGTAGTGGCGGTGACCTGGGAGCTGGAGACAGCCCAGGCGGTGCCACCGGCACTGAAGGCGATGACCACCATCCAGTAGGCGGTGGAGGCCGAGAGGCCCTGGAGCTGGTAGCTGGTGCTGCTTGAGGCCAGGTGGGTGCTGGCCTGCATCGAGCCGTTGCTGCCCGGCTTACCCGTGCCCGACGTGTTGGCGTTGGGGAGGATGTTGGATGCGGTGGCCCACTCCACCACGTAGTAGCCGGTGGGCGACGTCACGGGAGCCGTCCAGGTGAGGTCGATCTCGGTCTCACCCGGGTCGGGGGTGACGCCCAGATTGGTGGGGACGGTGGCGGCCAGCCCGAACGGGTTGGCCGGCTCCGCCAAGACCCCGGTCGGGGACTGGCTCCCGGGGCCCGAGTAGGGACCGATCCCACCTGGGTAGACCAGCGTGTTCTGGCTGATGACGTTGTTCGCCCCCGGCCCCTCGTACCAGGACACGGTGGCGTAGAGCCGCTTGTAGGCCTGGGGGTAGAACTGGCCCTGGCCGTTGGCGTCGGCCCAGACGACGTAGGAGTTGACGGTGTACTTCACCGTGCCCACCTGGACGGTCTGGGAGGGGAAGAGCTGGGGGGTCACCCCGGACGGCGTGGTGTCGGCCAGCTTGACGGTCCCCTGGCCCTGGTAGGACGAGACATAGCCGGCCTGGTCCGCGTAGAAGCCCAGGGCCTGGTAGGGGATGGAGCTGGAGTGCGACAGCTGGGCCTCGGCCAGGGCGACGGCGTCGCCACTGTGGCGGGAGGAGGCCGCAGTGGCCATTCCGGAGTAGACGAGACCGGCGACGGGGACGAGGATCACGGCCACCACGGCGATGGCGATGACCTGCTCGACCAGCGTGAAGCCGGCCTCACCCCGAGCCTGTCGCTGCCTGCTCCCGGAACTCCTCGTCACCCCAGCCGTCCGTTCGTCTCGTGCCGGGCGGCGCCCCCCCGACGGTGCGCCCGTGCAATTCATGTCGGGCGTTCGGCCCGATTCCTGAAGTCTCCGACGCCGAACCGTTACCTTTCGGCCCTCGGGGGCGATTGCGGTGCTGATGCGACCGGTAGCCTTGCTCCAACTGGCAGATGCTTCGGCGTGGAGACAGGACACGATGGTCGAGTCACCTTCTGGGCATGAGCCGATCTCCATCCCCGACCTGGCCCTCCCGACCGACTCCTCGGCCATCTGGGAAATGGCCCTCAGCGGGATCGGGGACACCCCGGCCCCGGTCGTCCGCCAGCAGATCCGCACCGTGGCCGGCCGGAAGCGCCCCCCGCTGTGGATGGCAGGTCTGGCCGTCCTCCTGTTCCTGGCCTTCGTGGGTGGGTTCGTGGCCATGGGGACGTCCCAGATCCCGGTGGCCCAGTCGAAGGTCGGAACGCCGAGCGGCCCGGCCGGGACGACCGGACCCGGCGCCACGACCGGACCGGGCGCCACGACCGGACCGGGCGGGACGACCGGACCCGCGGGGACGACGGGACCGGGCGGGACGACCGGACCCGGCGGGACGACCGGACCGGCCGGTACCACCGTTCCCCCCTCCTGCACCGCCTCGCTGACCGACCCGACCCCGGCCGACGGCGGCAACGACATCGTCGTCGTCCACGGCAGCCCGGTCGGGGCCTCGGTGACCGTCGTGCTCGGCTACCCCGGAGCGCCCACGGAGTACACCGTCACCGCCGACAGCTCGGGCACGGCCGCCGTTCCGATCAAGCTGGGCCGGCCAGCTGTCGGCCAGCCGGTGACCGTCACGGTCCAGGTGCCCGGTCAGTCGGGCTGCACCGCCTCGTTCACCCCGAGGGCGGGTTGAGCCCCGTCCCGGTCATCTCCGAGAAGCTCGACTCGACGACGACGTCCTCGGACCGCATCACGATCTCGCCTCGGCCGATCCGCTTGGCCTCGAGCATCGACCGCTCACAGCGCTCCAGCATCGAGGCCAGATCGTCCCCGACGGTGTAGCCCGTCGCCCCGCACGAGCCCCGCTGCTCCGTCGACTCGAGCATCCGCTGCACGACGACAGCCACACCTTCCGGCCCGCAATTGGGGAGGAGGAGCACGAACTGGTCCCCGATGTGACGCCCGAGCACATCGGTGGCCCGGAGGGTCGTGACCCAGGCGTAGGCCAGGTGCCGGAGGACCCGGTCACCCTCGGCCCGGCCCTTCAGGTGGTTGACCGCCTTGAAGTCGTCGAGGTCGACGAGGACCACGCTGAGCGGCGAGCTGGTCCGCTTGGCCAGGGCGATCTGGGCGGCGGCCAGCATCTCCAGGGCACCCCGGTTGGGGAGACCGGTCAGGGGATCGGTGAGGGCGTGGTGACGGAGCCGGTCGCGGGCCGTTCCGGCCGTGAGCCCGGCGGCCACCACCATGACGCAGAGCAGCGGGGCGATCTCGTCGGCCTGGAGATGGCGGTGGACGAGGATCCCTATGATCCCCCCGCACAACCCGACCAGGTAGAGGGGAACCCAGCGCCGGGGGGTCAGCGCTCCCAGGATGGCGGCCTGGGCCACCGTGACGGTCAGGACGCTGACCGCCACCGTCGCCGGGGAGACGATCTCCGCCGCGGTCAGGAGGCTCACCGCCGCCGTCACGAAGGACAGGTGGACCACCGGCCAGGGGAAATGCTCCCCGGTGTGCCGCCAGATCTCGAAGATGAGCACGCCGATCAGGACGGCCACGATGGCCGAGATGAGACCCCATGCCGGCCGTGACCCCTTGACCCCCACCTCGAGGCAGGCCAGGACGGCCACCAGGCCACCGACCACCCAGACCGCCGAGGCGGTCAGGGCGGCCGGGGTCACCCGCTCCCGGCGGGCCCCGATGCCGGACCACACCTGCAACAGCACACCGAGATGTTTCCGGAAGGCGCTCGGCGCGGGGGGTCGTCCCCCCGGACTGCTCATGGACGAAGCGTACTTTGCCCCCGGCTAGCGGTGACGAGCCACCGTCACGACCACCGTGACGGAGACGGGCCCCTGCCCGGAGGAGTTGTAGCCCGCCACCGTGTACCGGTGGGTCCCGGCCGAGACGCTCCGGTCGGTGAAGCTCGTCACCACCGGGTTGGGCCAGCCCGGCCAGCCGATCTTGACCCCGTCCCGGAAGACGTTGTCGCCCTGGACGCCGGCCGGGTTCACCCACGTCACGATGACCGACGACCCGCTCACCACCGCCCTCAGCTGCGACGGGGCGGACGGGGGGCCCGTCACCACCGTCGTGGTGGTGGTCGTCGTCGGCGGGGTCGTGACCGGTCGGGTCGTGACCGGTGGGTTCGTGACGGGTGGGTTCGTGACGGGCGGGCTCGTCGTCGTCGTGGTCGGGGCCGGAGCGGGGGGAACCGTGGTCGTGGTGGTCGGGGGTCGGACCACGGTGGTCGTGGTCGTCGGGGCCGGGGCCACCGTCGTCGTCGGTCCGGCCGTGGTGGTCGTGGTCGGGGCCGTCCCAGCTGCGAAGGCCGTCCGGAAGGCAGCCAGGGCGTTGGGGAATCTCCCGTCGAGGATGTCGTGGGAGCCGTCGCTCACGTCGACATCGAAGTAGACCGAGAACCCCACGTCGTGACCGGCCAGCCAGGCCGCCATCTGGGTGACGAAGAAGGGGTCGTCCCCGAGGCCGTGGCCGTCGCTACGGATGGAGAGGCCCCACTCCGGGACGGCCAGCGGCTTCCCCTGGGCGGCGGCGAAGGAAGCACTCCAGTTCATCCCGTTCGGCCCGGTGGTGAGCCCGGTCCAGGACACCTCGGGGGTCTGGGGGGCGGACCAGGTCTGGTCGTAGACGTCGGTCCCGATGTAGTCGACCGAGGCGTTCCCGGGGTAGGCCAGGGAGAGGTCGTAGCCGTTCGATCCCCCGGTAGGGTTCCAGACGAATTTGAAGGACTGGCCGGGCACGGCCCGCATGGCCGAAACGATGTGGCGGAAGTAGCCGGCGTAGTTGGCGGCGTCGGCGGCGGTGGCCACGGACCACTTGAACCAGTTCCCGTTGAATTCCCAGCCGGGCCTGAGGATGGCGTTGCCCTCACCGCCGGCCACCAGGGACTGGGCCAGGGTGGTGTAGGAGCTGTCGTACTGCCCGGCTGCCCCCCCGGCCAGGGTCCCCACGGCGTTCCCGCTCGAATCCGTCGGGATGATGGGCACCCCCAGGACGAGCTGGTCCCCACCGGCCTTCCAGGGACCGAGCAACCAGGAGAGGCTGGAGGCGCTCGTCATCCCCGACCAGCCGGCATTTCCCGGGAGGAAGTCCTCGGCCAGCGCCACCGACGTCCCCGTCCCGGCCACGAACCGGCCAGGCCCCCCGGTGGCGGCCGCCCCCCCGTAGACCCCGAGGGGGGGGAGGCTGGCGGCACCGGCGCCCCCGGACAGCCCCACGGTGACCCCCGTGGCGGCCAGGACGATGACCAGGAGGCCCACGGCGATCCGGCCCCGGAGCGGTCGGGCGACCTCTTGGCCACGGAAAGGGTGCATGTACCCACCCTCGGCGGGATATCAGGACTCCTTGAGGGCGTGGGGGCCTCTCAGCCAGTATTGGCCCTGCGTCGGGTTTGTCACCCCGACCGACCTCAGCTCCGCAGCGGAGGGGCGTCGAGGGGGCAGCTGTGGGCGTTCTCCCGACCGTCCCCGACCTCGGTCCGGGTCGGGCTCCGGATCCCGACCCCGGCGACCACGGCACCGGCCAGGCAGAGCCCGGCGCAGAGGAGGACGGCCCGGTGGAACCCCGCCGCCAACCGGATCGGTTCGAGGTAGCCGGACCCGCTGATCCCGGCGGCGGCCGGGAGGACGGCCACGGCGATGAGCCCGGCCGCCCGGGCCACGTCGTTGTTGACGGCCGAGGCCACCCCGGCGTGGTCGGCCGAGGCGGCGGCCAGGACGGTGGTGGTGAGGGGGGCCACGCAGACGGCCAGGCCGAGCCCGAAGACGACCATGGCCGGGAGGACCTCATCCAGGTAGCTCCCCGTGCTGTCCACCCGGACCAGGAGGGCCAAGCCCGCCGCCACCAGGACCGGCCCCGCCGTCATCTGGAGCCGGGGTCCGATCCGCCCGGCCAGGGCCCCCGACCGGGGGGAGAGGAGCAGCATGATCACGGTGACCGGCAGGAGGGAGGCCCCGGCTTCGATCGGGCTGTACCGGGCCACGTCCTGGAGCGCCACCGGGAGGAGGAAGAGGGCACCCCCGAGGGCCCCGTAGACGACGAAGGTGAGGAGGTTGGCCGCGTTGAACTGCCTCGACCGGAAGATCTCGACGGGGAGGAGGGGATGCCGGCTCCGCCGCTCCGCGGCCACGAAGGCGACGAGGAGCCCGACCCCCACGGCGAGCGGGCCCAGCACCCGGAGGGTGGCCCAGCCCCCGACCGGCCCCTCGATGAGCCCGAAGGTGATCCCCAGGAGGCCGCCGGTGGCCAGCGCCCCGCCGGCCCAGTCGAGCCGCCGGGGGGCGGTCGGGTCCCTCGTCTCGGGGACGTGCCGGAGCCCGACGGCCACCACACCGGCGGCCAGGGGCAGGTTGATGAGGAAGATCAGCCGCCAGGACACGGCCTGGATCAGGTAGCCCCCCAGGAAGGGCCCCACGGCGGCGGCGATCCCCCCCAGACCCGACCAGGCCCCGATGGCCCGGCCCCGGTCCTCCTCCCGGAACCCCCCCTGGAGGATGGCCAGGCTCCCCGGCACGAGGAGGGCCCCGCCCACCCCCTGGAGCCCCCGGGCCGCCACCAGGGTCCAGGCGTCAGGAGCGACCCCGCAGACCAGCGAGGCCAGGGCGAACCAGACCACCCCGACCAGGAAGACCCTCCGCCGCCCGTAGCGGTCCCCGAGGGCGCCGCCGAGGAGGAGGAGCCCGGCCAGGGCCAGGAGGTAGGCCGTCACCACCCACTGGAGCCCGGCCACCCCGGCGTGGAACTCCCGGCCGATCGAGGGCAGGGCGATCCCCACCACCGTCCCGTCGATGGTAGCCAACCCCGATCCCGCCACCGTCGCCGCGATGACCCACCGGCCGGCCGGGCTCGAGTACCGGAGCCCCTCCCCGGGCCCCGTCACCGGTTCAACCGGGAGAACATCTTCTTCTGGGCCCGGTAGAGCCGGGGGAACTCTCCGTAGAGCCGGTCGTAGACGGCCCGGGTGGCGCGGTCCGGGGTGAAGACCCCGTCCACGGCGACCAGGTCCCGGAGCTCCCCCGCTGTCACCGCCCCCAGGGCCATCGAGGCCAGGAGGCCGGCCCCCCGGAGGTTGGCGTGGAGGGGGTCCGCCACCCGCTCGACGGACCGGTCGAGGACGTCGGCGTGGATCTGGCACCAGAGATCCGAGATGGCTCCACCCCCGATGATCCGGATCGGGTCGAGCCGGGCCCCCACGAACCGCTCGACCGCCTCGGAGAGCCACCGGCTGTTGTAGGCCACCCCCTCCAGGACGGCCCGGCCCAGCTCGGCCCGGGTCGTCCGGAGCGAGAGGTTGTGGAACCCACCCCGGGCCCGCCGGTCGTCGACGGGGGACCGCTCCCCCGCCAGCCAGGGCGTGAAGAGGACGTCCCCGCTCCCGGCCGGGACCCCGGCCGCCAGCGCCGTGAGGGCCTCGAACGACGGCACCTCCGAGGCGGCCCCCCCCATCCCGTCGTCGGCCCCGATCATGGCGCTGCGGAACCACTGGAGGCAGAGCCCCCCCGTCTCGTGGTTGTTCGCCACCAGGTACCGTCCCGGCCCGATCCCGGGGACAGCCGCGATCTGGTGGAGGGCGTCGGTCTTCTTGGCCCCCACCGGGCAGCTCACCCAGGACGTCGAGCTCACCGTGAGGTGGGCCTCCCGGTCGAGGACCGCCCCCGACCCCACCGCGGCCGAGTGGAGGTCGGGGGTCCCCGTCACCACCACCACCCCCGGGGGGAGGCCCAGATCGGCGGCCACGGCGGGAGCGACCGGGCCGATCACCGATCCCGTCGGGACGAGCGGGGGGAGCTTCCCGGCCGGGACCCCGGCCGCCGCCACCAGGACCGGGTCGTACTCGAGCAGGTCCAGCCGCCGGTTGTCCGTCAGCCAGGCCGCCGTCATCGAGGCGTGCGAGGCCGCCGCCACCCCCGTGAACCGCATGGAGAGGTAGTCGACGGGCTCGAGGTACCACCGGGCCGCCCCGGCCACCTCCGGCTCCTCCGCCTCCAGGTAGAGGATGTGCCCGACCGGGTCCGCCCCCGACGTCGACGGCGCCCCTCCCGTCCGCCGGATCCATCGGGCCAGGTGGACCGGCCCGTAGCCCTCGACCGGTCCCCCCAGGGCCCTCCGGGTCTGCGGTCCGCCCCGGGTGTCCATCCAGAGGAGGCAGTCCCCCACCGGGAGCCCCGCCTCGTCGACGGGGACGGTGCTGGCCCACTGCCCCGTGACCGAGACCGCCACCACCTGCTCGGGCCGGACCACCCCCGAGGCCAATCCCCGCCTCGTCGCCCCGGCCACCAGCGTCCACCACTCCCCGGCGTCCTGGACGGCACCCCCGCCGGGGAGGAGCCGGGTCTCGACGGCCAGGTGCTCCCGCCAGGCGATCTCCCCGCTCAGCGACACCAACCCGACCTTCGGGCCCCCCGTCCCGAGATCCACGGCCAGCACGAACCGGTCCTCACGCCCGGTGCGCCCGGCCGGGACCGTCACCCCGTCGCCGTCTGTGACCTGACCGGGGGGTTCCACCCCCGGAAACGTACCTCCGGGCCCTGGACCCCGGGGAGATCCGGACGTTCCGGGACCTTCGGCCCTACCGGGCCCCGGGCCCGGTCCGTAGCCTTGGGGGATCGACACGCGAGGGGGAGGGGACACGTGAAGGTCTGGATCGACCAGGACCGCTGCACCGGGGACGGGATGTGCGAGGAGATCGCCCCGGTTGCATTCCGCCTCCTCGACGACGGCCTCTCCTACGTCCGGGAGGGAACCGCCTCCCTGAACGACCCCGGCGGTCCCACCGCTCTGGCTTCGGTCCCCCCCGAGCACGAGGATGCCGTGACCGAGGCGGTGGCGGAGTGCCCCGGGGAGTGCATCTTCATCGTCCCGGGCTGAGCCGGCCCGGACCGACCGGAGCCCTCACCCCTCGGCGGGGACCTGCTGGAAGCCGTCCATCATGTCGGCCATGACCAGCCGGATGAAGCCGTCGGCCTCGTCGTTCATCCCCCCGATGACCCCTCCGTAGATGGCCCCCGACTGGGGGGACTCAGCGGCGTGGTCCCGGGCGTAGTCGACGGCTCCGGCCAGGTCGGCGGCGAACTTCTCGGTGACCCCGGGCTGGGTCTGGGGCCGGGTCACGGCCATGTGGAGGGCGTTCGGGTACTGCTGGCCGTTGAACCGCCAGCCCCGGAGCCGCATGAAGTCGTTCACGTGGTAGATGTCGAAGTCGTCCGAGGTGAAGCTGAACAGGAAGGTCGGCTTCCCGATGATCCGGAGCTCGGGGTGGCTCCGGACAGCCTCCTGCATGGCGGCCGAGGCCTCGAAGATGGCCTTGGCGTAGCCGAGGTAGCCCTTCCGTCCGATCTGGACCATGGCGGCCCAGGTGGCGGCCAGGAGTCCCGCCGACCGGGACCCCTCCATCCCCGGGGAGCAGTACTTCCCCCCGCTCCAGTCGGTCAGGAAGAAGTACTGGGAGTTCCGCAGGGCCCGGTCCCGGAAGGCCAGGACCGAGGTCCCCTTGAAGGCGTAGCCGTACTTGTGGGTGTCGGCCGAGATCGTCGTCACCCCGGGGAGCCTGAAGTCGAAGACGGGGATGTCGTAGCCGAGCTCCTGACCGAAGGGCAGGATCCAGCCCCCCAGGCAGCCGTCGACGTGGAGCCCGACCCCGTGGCGCAGGGCCAGCTCGGACAGCTCGGCGATGGGGTCGACGGTCCCGTAGCCGTAGTTGCAGGCCGACCCGACCAGGGCGATGGTCTGGTCGTCGATGTTGGCCTCGACCCAGTCCACGTCGACCTGGGTCGTCTCCGGGTCGACGGGCGCCTTCCGGAGCTCGATCCCGAAGAGGTGGCAGGCCTTGTCGAAGGCGGGGTGAGCCGTCTCGGGCTTGATGACATTGGGACTGGTCACCCCCCGGGTGGCGGCGGCCTGCTCCCGGTAGGAGAGCACGGCGTGGCAGATGCTCCCCGTCCCCCCCGTGGTGACCAGCCCGGCCGGGGTCGTCCCGGTGACGGCCTCGCCGTGGAGGAGGTCGAGGCCCATGGCGATGATCTCCGCCTCGAACTTCGTCGAGCTCGGGCACATGTCTCGCTGGAGGGCGTTCACGTGGGCGTAGAGCCCGAAGGCCTCCTGCATGAACCCGTAGTGGTCGTGGTCCCCGCAGTACATCGTCCCCGAGCACTGCCCCGTCTCCCAGAAGGCGTCCTCCTCCACGGCCATCGCCTTCAGCTCGGCCAGGACCTCCTCCCGGGGCCGGCCCTCCTCGGGCAGCCGACGGTTGATGGCGAACCGGTCCTCATAGGGGTAGGCGCTCATGGGGAGGAATGGTAGGTGGAACACGTGTCACCCTGCCCCCCGGGGACCGGAGGTCATCCAGGCTCCCCTCCAGGAACCGTCGCTCGGCCTCGTTTCCGACCAGCCCGATGGCCACCTCGTAGGCGACCGCCGCCTCGTTGGTCCGACCCAGCCGCCGGAGCAGGTCGGCCCGGGTGGCATGGAACAGGTGGTAGCGGTCAAGGTCGAGCCCGTCGACCAGGGTCAGGGCCGCCTCCGGGCCCGCCACCTCGGCCAGGGCCACGGCCCGGTTGAGGGCCACCACCGGGGTCGGGGAGGAGGCCAGGAGCTGGTCGTAGAGGGCCAGGATCTGGCCCCAGTCCGTCTCCCCGGCCGACTCCGCATCGGTGTGGACGGCGTTGATGGCCGCCTGGAGCTGGTACGGACCGGGCTGGTTCCGACGGATGCAGCCGGCCACGATGGCGTGGCCCCGGGCGATCAGGTCCCGGTCCCACCGGGTCCGGTCCTGGTCCGGGAGCAGGACCAACGATCCCTCGGCGTCGGTCCGGGCCCCCCGGCGGGCCTCGACCAGCAGGAGGAGGGCGAGGAGCCCCTGGACCTCGGGCTCGTCCGGCATGAGCCCGGCCAGGAGCCCGGCCAACCGGAGCCCCTCCCCGGCCAGGTCGGGCCGGAGGAGGTCCTCTCCCGAGCTGGCCGTGTAACCCTCGTTGAAGACCAGGTAGACGACGGCCAGGACGGACCGGAGCCGGTCCGGGAGCTCGGCCTCGGCCGGGACCCGGTACGGGATCCCGGCCGCCCGGATCTTCCGCTTGGCCCGGACGAGGCGCTGGGCCATGGTCGGCTCCGGTACCAGGAAGGCCCGGGCGATCTCCCCCGTCTCGAGACCGCCGAGGAGCCGGAGGGTCAGGGCCACCTGGGCCGGTAGGGCGAGGGCCGGGTGGCAGCAGGTGAAGATGAGTCGGAGACGGTCGTCGGACACGGGCTCCCTCCCCGGGGCCTCGTCCCGGTGGTGGAGGAGGTCGGCCTGGGCCTGCCGGTCGGGCCGGGAGGACTCCCGCCGGAACCGGTCGATGGCGTGGTTCCGGGCCGTGGTCACGATCCACCCCCCGGGGTTGGCCGGGACCCCGGCCACGGGCCACCGCTCCTCGGCCACCAGGAAGGCGTGCTGGACCGCCTCCTCGGCCAGGTCGATGTCACCGAGGAGGCGGACCAGCGTGGTCAGGACCCGTCCGAACTCCAGCCGGAAGGTCGCTTCGACGCCGTCCAGGGCTCCGGGGTCGGCGTCACTGCCGGGGTCGGCGGGGTCGCCGGTAGACGGCACCGGAACTAGGCCTCGGGCATGTCCTGGAAGGGTCGCACCTCGACCGGGGCCCCACAGGCCCGCGTCCCTTTTGAGGCCCAGGCCAGGGCGGCGTCGAGGTCGGCGGCCTCGATGATCCAGAATCCGCCCAGCTGCTCCTTGGTCTCGGCGAACGGCCCGTCCGTCATCAGGACCTCGCCGTTGCTGACCCGGACGACGGTGGCCGTGTCGGGGGGATGGAGCCCGCCGGCGAAGACCCAGGCCCCTTCGGCCTGCAGTTCGGCGTTGAACACGTCCACGGCCTTGTAGGCCTGATCCATGTCCTCGGGTGCGTTGAGCTCCTCGGACCCGAATGGGTACACGGCGAGCAGGTACTGCGTCATCGGATGCTCCTCTCCTCGAGCCGGCTCTCTGCCGCCTCAACCATGTCCACGAACGCGATCGGCCCGAATCGACAGCGGGACGCGACTTTCCCCCGACTCAGTTCCGCTCGAAGGTTCCCCGCTGCCCGTTGCCCTCGACGGGTTGGACCGTGCAGCGGTAGGAGCCCTTCACGGGCATCTCGCCCTCCGGCATGAACGACAGGTCGAAGTCCTTCCCCACCTCCGGCGGGTCGAGGGTCCAGGGGTGTCCACCGTCCCCGGCCGGCCAGACCGTCACCGTCCCTCCGTCCTGCTCGCCGTCGGCGCCCTCGATGTAGAAGACGTTCTCGCCGCTCTTCCTGACCGATGCGAACCCGATCCTGGGCATGGGGCCTCCTCCTCGATGTGCCGGTGCCGGCCCGATGGTTGTAGCAGGTCCGGGCCGCCGGCACCCTGGCCGGACCCGGCCCGCTCGGGCAGGATGGGGGGATGCCCCCGTCCCCCTGGCCGTCGCTCCCGGTGGCCGACTGGGTCGGCACCCGGGACACCCTCCAGCTCTGGACCCAGATCGTCGGCAAGGTCCGGATGGCGAACACCCCGCTCGTGAACCACTGGTGGAACGTCCCCCTCTACGTCACGGCCCGGGGGCTGACCACCTCGCTGGTCCCCCACCCGACCGGCCCGGCCTTCCAGATCGACTTCGACCTCTTCGACCACCGGCTGGAGATCAGGACCGCCACCGGGGACGGGCGGAGCCTGCCCCTCGAAGGGGGACCGGTGGCCGACTTCCACGCCGAGGTCATGCCCCGGCTCGACGACCTCGGCGTCGGGACCACCATCTGGCCGGTGCCGGTCGAGATCGAGGGCGCCATCGCCTTCACCGAGGACCACCAGGCTCGCCCCTACGACCCCGACCAGGCCCGGCGGTTCTGGCAGCTCCTGGTCCAGGCCCAGCGGGTCCTCGAGGAGTTCCGGGGCCGGTTCCTGGGCAAGGCCAGCCCCGTCCACCTCTTCTGGGGGGCCCTCGACCTGGCTGTGACCCGGTTCTCGGGACGGCCGGCCCCGCCCCATCCCGGCGGGGCCCCCAACTGTGGCCCCCAGGTCATGTGGGAGGCCTACTCCCACGAGGTCAGCAGCTGCGGCTACTGGCCCGGCGGGGAGGGCGAGGGCCTCTTCTACTCCTACGCCTACCCCGAGCCCCCCGGCTACCGGGACAGGCCGGTCGCCCCGGCCGAGGCCTCCTACGACGGGGCCCTCGGGGAGTTCGTCCTCCCCTACGAGGCCGTCCGGACCGCCCCCGACCCCGACGCCGTCCTCCTGGCCTTCCTCCAGTCGACCTACGAGGCCGCCGCCGCCTGCGCCGACTGGGATCGCACCGCCCTCGAACGACAGCCCTGAAGGAGCTTCCGATCGTGCCGACCGAATGCACCCATCTCGATGCCCTCCCACCCGTCGTCCCCTCCAGCGAGGGCTGCGAGGACTGCCTCCGGACCGGCGGGAGGTGGGTCCACCTCCGGCTCTGCATGGACTGCGGCCATGTCGGATGCTGCGACAACTCCCCCAACCGCCACGCCACCGCCCACTGGCACCAGCACCCCGACCACCCCCTCATCCGGTCCTACGAGCCCGGCGAGGACTGGTGGTGGTGCTATGCCGACGACCTCTTCTTCGAGATCGACGGGGCCCCGCCGTCACCGTCCCATCCCTGACGCCGGGCCCGACCGGTCAACGGGTCGGAGGGGGGACGGAGAGGAACTCGATGGAGAACCGGACCTGGCCGAGCGGCTCCACCTCGTGCTCGACGCCGGGGGGGATGGCTTGGGCCGTGTCCGGGCCGAGGACGACGTCGATGCCCGGATCGGTCCGGGCCACGAACCGGAGTCTCCCCTCGTGGACGACGATCCGGCCCCAGGTCCCCTCCGCGATCCGGTGCGCCCTCCTCAAGCCGGCCGGCATCGTCGTCCCGTCCCACTCCGGGGTGGTCCGGACCAGGGCGAGGCGGTCGGGGAGCTCGGCCCGGTCGCACCAGGGACAGTCGAGGGGGGTGCCGAGCCGGGCCTCCCGGCCGGCCTCGTCGAGGATCCACTCCCGGAGCTGAAACGGGGGCCGATGCCGGACGTGCTGGCCGTGGCCGCAGGCGAGCTCGGCCACCGGGTCCCCGTCCCAGTCGACGTGGTAGCCGACGATGGCCCGGAGCACGGGGGAACGTCAGTCCAGGCTGGTGTCGGCGACCCGGTCCGCCAGCAGTGCGGCGACCATCGAGTCCGGCGTCTCACCGGCCGCCCGCATCCGTGTCGCTATCATCGCCTGGAGATCCCGGAGCTGGTCCGCCGCGTCATCGTCCCGCCTGTCGTCCATCTCCGGGATCCTACCGAACCGCCCGACTGGGCCGGTCGCCCCCCGCCGGGACAGCGCCGCCCCCACCACCAGGAGGAGGAGCCCGAAGCCAGGGGTGAGGGGGAGGCCGGCGTAGCGGGTGACATGGCCGAAGGGGAACCCCCCCATCCCGGTGGCGGAGAGGACGAGGAGGCCGACGGCGCAGGCGCCGCTGCCGGCACCGACGAGGACCGCCCCGGCCGCCGAGGGGGCCGGCCCGACGGCGGACCCGGTGCCCGACGCCGGGAGGTCGAGGCCGGGGATCCGCCGGTGCTCGGCCGGGGCCGCCACCGTGACGATCAGGGCCACGACGGCCAGGACGAGGGAGACGTGGACGGCGGTGGCCACCCAGAACCAGCCCGTCCCGACCCGGGTGCCCCGGTCGAAGCCGACGGCGTGCTCGGCCACGACCACGACGACCAGGGCCGTCAGGTGCCAGAGGTAGACGGTCATGGAGCAGGCCCCGACGGCGACGGTGGCGGTCCAGACCCGGGTCCGCCGGGCCAGGCGGTCGAGCCGGTCCCAGAGGAGCCCGGCCAGGGCGGTGAGGACCCAGCAGTGGACGGCCAGGACCAGGGTGGGCGGGGCCATGTTCGACATCGTCCCCCCGGGGAGCCCGACCATCGACACCGGGTAGGGCCCCACCGTGACCAGGACGGCGTTGACAGCCAGGCCCCCGAGGGCCAGCCCGGCCAGGACTGCCCCCGACGGGCGGTGCCGGGTGACGGCCAGGCCGAGTTGGGCCGCCATGAGCCAGACGAGGAGGAAGTTCAGCAGCCCGAAGGCCACGTTGCCGGTGGCGAACCGGGCCAGATCGACGGCGGCCACCCCGGCCAGGAGGAGGGCAGGGGTGGCCCAGGGGGCCCGGGTCGCCCGCCGGACCATCCAGGGGGTGGCCACCGTCACCGGGATGTAGACCCCGAGGAACCAGAGGAGCTGGGTGGCGAGGGCGGCCAGGGGGCGGGTCGTGGCCGGACCGAGGACGGCCTGGGCCACCAGGACGAGGACGATCCAGACGCCGAGGTAGACGACGAGGGGCCGGACCAGCCGGGCCAGGCGGTCCTGGGCCCACCGCCGCCAGGGGACCCCCCGGCGCTCGGCCGACTCCCAGGACCGGGCGTTGGCGCAGGCCCCGGCCAGGAAGAAGAGGGGCATGACCTGCAGGGCCCAGGTCACGAGCGGGAGCCCCGGAACGTGGCCGAGGAGGTTGTCGAGGACGGGCCGGCCGTCGGGCCAGGTCACCAGGGCCATGAGGACGTGGCCGAGGACCACCACGACCAGCGACGAGGCCCGGAGGAGGTCGACGACCCGGTCCCGATCGGGAGGGGTCCCGGCGGAGAGCCGGCGGGCCTGGGCGACGAGGGTGGTGGGCATCTCCCCATGCTGCGCCCCGACCCCGCCTGGAACCATCGGGTGAATCCCCCAAAGGCCACTGGGGACGGCCCCGAGCCTCTATCGTCCGCCGGGGAGGCTTGCAATGCAGCGGAGCGTGCTGAGGGGGATGGCCGTCTTCCGGGCCGTGGCCTGGGTCCTCATGGCAGGCCTGGTCGCCATATCCCGCCACCAGCTCGTCCGGCCCTGGCCGACCCTCGGCCTCCTGGGCCTGGCCCTGGCCATCACCGTGGTCCTCTGGGTCTGGGAGCGGACCGCGCCGGAGCGGCTCCTCCGTCCCGGCGTCCTGGCTGTCGAGCTCGCCTGCGGCGTGACCCTGGTCGTCTCCGACGGTTGGGTCTTCGGGCCCGGGCACGCCTTCTCGACCGCCCCCGCCCTCGGCGTGGCCTGGCCGCTGGCGGCCGTCCTGTCCGTGGGACTGGCCGCCGGTCCCCGCCCCGGACTCGCTGCCGGGATCCTGGTGGGAGCGGCCCGGGTGGTCGCCACGCTGCTCAACGGCGTCCACATGCACACCATCACCGGAAACCCCCTCGTGTCCCTGGCCACGACCACCGTCCTCTACACCATGGCCGGCGGCGTCGCCGGCTACGTGTCCCGGCTCCTGGTCCGGGCCGAGGAGGAGATCGCCGCGGCCCGGGCCCGCCAGGACGTGACCCGGACCCTCCACGACGGGGTCCTCCAGACCCTGGCCGTGGTGGAGCGACGGACCGACGACCCCGAGCTGGCCGCCCTGGCCCGGCGCCAGGAGCAGGAGCTCCGGGACTACCTCTTCGGCCTCGAGGCCGCCCACCAGGGCTCGGCCCGCCGCCGGGGCGGAACCGACCCGGGGACCACCGACCGGGTCACCCTGGTCAGCGGTCTCCGGCAGGCGGCCCGGCGGTTCGAGGAGGTCTTCCCGATCCCGGTCGAGATCCTGGTGGCTCCGGACGTCCCCGCCCTCTCCAGCCCGGTGGCCGTGGCGCTCTGCGCCGCACTGGGCGAGGCCCTCACCAACGCCGGGAAGCACGCCGCCGCCAGCCGGATCACGGTCTACTGCGAACCGGACGACGGTCCGGAAACCCCCGGGGGAGGGGCCCCGGGGCGTATCTTCCTGTCCGTGAAGGACGACGGCGTCGGCTTCGACCCCAGCACGGTCCCCGAGGGGATCGGCCTGAGCCGCTCTATCCGGGGCCGGCTGGACGAGGTCGGCGGCCGGGTCGAGATCACCAGCCGGCCGGGGGCCGGGACCGAGGTGCGGCTGTGGGCCTGATCCGGGTCGTCCTGGCCGACGACCATCCCATCTGGCGCAGTGGCGTCCGGGCCGACCTGGGCCCGGCGTTCGAGGTGGTGGCCGAGGCCTCCACCGCCCCCGAGGCCATCGCCGCCATCATCGCCGCCGCCCCCGACCTGGTCGTCTGCGACCTCCACATGCCCGGGGGTGGGGGGATCGCCGTGGCCCGGGCCTGCGCCGGACAGACCAGGATCGTGATGCTCACCGTCTCCGAAGCGGAGCGGGACCTTCTCGACGCCGTGGCCGCCGGGGCGGTCGGCTACCTGACCAAGTCGACCCCTCCCGACCAGCTCCGCCAGGGCCTCCTCCGGGCCGCCCGGGGCGAGCCCGTCTTCTCACCGGCGCTGGCCTCCCTCGTCCTCGGCGAGTTCCGGCGGCTGGCCAAGGCCTCCGGCGGGGCCCAGCCCATTTCCACCCGGGAGCGGGAGGTCCTCCAGCTGGTGGCAAGGGGCCACTCCTACAGGGAGATCGGCGCCGAGCTCTTCATCTCCGACAAGACCGTCGAGAACCACGTCCGGAACATCCTGGGCAAGCTCCACCTGACCCGGAAGCAGGAGCTCATCCGCTACGCCCTCGAGCACGGCATCGAGTAGGGGCCGGCGCTATTCCCCGACCCCCCGGAAGGGGACTTCCCGGACCGGGACCTTCGACCGGATCATCCACCAGTTGTGGACGATGTCCCGCCGGAGCCGGTCCCGGCGGTCCAGGGTGGCCCGGGCGCCCCGCCGGGCCTCGCTGATCAGGGCCAGCGCCTCGACCCGCTCGCCTCGCTGGTGGAGACCGAGGGCCAGGTTCGAGGTGGCCCGCAGGACGGCCCGGCTCTCTGGGCCCTCGAGGCCCACGCAGAGCTCGACCAGCTCCCGGTCGACGGGCTCCGCCCCGGCCCGGTCGCCCGACCGGCGGAGGGTGGCGGCCAGGACGGCCAGGGCGTCGTCGAGCCCGAGGGGCCCGGGGTCGTAGCCGCCCCGCATGATCGAGACGAGCTCCCGGGCCTCCCCCAGGGCGGCCGTCCAGTGGCCCAGGCCCCGGAGGTAGAGGATCAGGTTGTAGCGGGCCACCAGGGCCGACGGGTGCCGGTCGCCGACCGCCCCCATCGTCTCGAGGAGGACCCGCTCCTGGACCTCGGCGGCCCGGGCCGCCTGGCCCGACTGGAACAATGCCTTGGCCAGGAAGTTGGCCGTCCGGATGGTCTGGAGCTCGGCCGGGTGCTCCTCCTGCTGTTCCCGGAGCACCTCCTCGAAGATGGCGATGGCCTGGCCGTAGTGCCGGGCCTCGAGCAGCCTGACCGCCTCCCGCCTCCGGGCCTCGTCCACCGCCCCAGTATCGGGGGAGTCGGCCGTCGTCACAAGACGGCCCGATCTCAGCCGACCGGGTGGTCCCGGGCCAGGGCCAGGAGCTCGGCCACCGCCTCGACGATGCCCCGGCCGACCGCCCCCACGTCGTCGACCAGCTCGGCGCAGGCCATGACCCCGACGTCGAGGTGGTGGGCCTCGGAGAGGACGGTGACGTTCAACCCGCTCCCCTCCATGACCGGTCCCATGGGGAAGATCCCGGCCACCCGGGCCCCGGCCAGGTAGAGGTCGATGGGCGGCCCCGGGACGTTCGAGATGATGAGGTTCATCACCGGCCGGTGGAACCGGGCCAGCCGGAGCCCGCTGTAGAGCCGGGCCATCCCGGCCATCACCGTCGGGGCCACCAGCCCCGTCATGTCCTGGAGCGAGGATCCCCCGAAGGCGCTGTGGAGGGCCTTGGCCGCGGTGGCGTTGCGGTGGACCGCCTCCAACCGGGCCAGGGGCTCCCCGGGCTCGAGGGGGAGTTGGACCATCATGTTCGAGACCTGGTTGGCCCCCGTCCCCCCCTCGGACCGGACGTCGACGGGGACCGAGACCACGAGGGGAGCGGCCGGGAGCCCGCCCCGGTCGAGGAGGTACTCCCGCAGCGAGGTGGCCACGGCGGCCAGGACGACGTCGTTGACGGTGGTCCCGAAGGCCTTCCGGATCTCCCTGACCTCGTCGAGGTCGACCATGGTGAGGCTGACGGCCCGGGCCGCCGAGATGGGCCCGTTGAACGGCGTCCGGGGCGCCAGCAGCGGTGTCCCCGTCCCGCTCGAGCGCTGGGACCGCCAGGTCCGGGCCCCCCCCACGGTGCTCCCGAGGGTCCGGGCCAGGGCCCGGGGGACCTCCCGCTGCCGGGCCGCCCAGGACACCAACGCCCCTCCCACCAGCGACGGCGCCGACGGGACCCGGTCCGGCTTCCAGGGCACCTCGGCCGCCGCCACCGGGTCCCCCCCGGCGGTGAGGTCGAACAGCGACGCCATGAGGTCCCCGCCCGAGGCCCCGTCCATGATGGCGTGGTGGAGCTTCGTCACGAGGGCCACCCGGCCCCCTTCGAGGCCCTCGACCACGTGCATCTCCCACAGGGGCCGGCCCCGGTCCAGGGGGCGGCTGGCCACCTCGGCCACGAACCCCTCCAGCTCGGACCACCGGACCGGGGCCCGGAGGTCGGCGGCCCGGACGTGGTCCTCCAGGGTGAAGTCCCCGTCCTCGACCCAGAGGGGATGGTCGATCCCGGCCGGCACGGCCAGCATCCGCCGCCGGAGCTGGGGGATGAGGTGGATCCGCTCCTCCAGGCCCCGGACCACCTGGGCCCGACCGAACGACTTCCGCCGGCCCGGGGCCTCGAGGATCAGGACCCCGACCACGTGCATATGCATCGTCGGGGTCTCGAGGTAGACGAACGAGGCGTCCATCTGGGTCATCCGCTCCATGCCGGTCCTCCTCAGGTCCCGTCGCCGAGGGCGGCCAGTGCCGTCGCCCTGGCCCAGGGGTAGTCCGCCTTCCCGCTCGGTGACCGCACGACCTCCTCGGTCAGGACCACCTCCCGGGGGATCTTGTAGCCGGCCAGCAGGCCCCGGCAGTGCTCCCGGAGCCGGACCGCCTCGACGGTCCGGCCGGGCCGGGCCTCCACCACGGCCACCACCTTCTCCCCGAACCGCTCGTCGGGGACCCCCACCACCACGGCGTCGAGGACGTCGGGATGGCTCTTGAGGGCCCCCTCGACCTCGTCGGGGAAGACCTTCTCCCCGCCCGTGTTGATGCTCAGGGACCCCCGGCCGTGGACCACGATCGTCCCGTCCGCCTCCACGCTGGCCAGATCCCCCGGCAGGGCCCAGCGCCGGCCGGCATGCTCGACGAACGTCGCCGCCGACTTGGCCTCGTCCCCGAGGTAGCCGACCGGGACGTGGCCGGCCCGGGCCAGCCGTCCCACCACCCCCGACCCCGGGACCACCGGCCGGAGCTCCCCGTCGAGGACGTCCGTCCTGGCGTCCACCGACAACCGGGGTGCCCCGTAGGGGTCGTCGACCGGAGGCCTCCCCCCCACCTGGCCCGTCTCCGACGACCCGAACACGTCCACCACCATCCGCCCCGGGAGGGCCTCGGCCAGCTGCACCTTCGTCGACGGGGACAGGACCGCCCCTCCCGAGCCGACGGCGAGGAGCGACCCCAGCTCGTGGGCCCCGGGCCGGGCCTCGAGCTCGGCCAGCAGGGGCCGGGCCATGGCGTCGCCCACCACCACCAGGACGTTGACCCCCTCGGCCTCGACCAGCCGCCAGACCTCGGCCGGGTCGAACCGGCCCCCGGGGAGCGTCACGATCTTCCCCCCGCCGAAGAGGGTGCTGAAGGCCAGCCAGTGGGCGCTGGCGTGCATGAAGGGCGGGGTCGCCAGGGCCGTCATCCAGGGTCGGCCCACCCGCTCGGCCAGCTGCTCCGGGGCGGTCACGACGTCGCCGGTCTGGAAGGCGTCCCCGCCCCCCATGGCGGCGAAGAAGATGTCCTCCGACCGCCAGAGGACCCCCTTCGGCATCCCCGTGGTCCCCCCCGTGTAGACGCAGTAGCGGTCCTCGGCCGACCGGGGACCGAAGCCCCGATCCCCGGACGAGCCGGTCAGGGCCCCCTCGTAGTCGGCCGCCCCCCCCGACCGGTCCGGTCCCGCCCTCCGCCCCGTCACCCCCGTCGTCGACCTCGAGGAGGATCCTCGGCTCGGCCATGGCCTCCACAGCCTCGGCCACCGCCCCCCCGAAGCGCCGGTGGAAGACCAGGCCGACCAGTCCGGCGTCGGCGTAGAGGTAGCGGAGCTCCCCGGCCACGTACCGGTAGTTCACGTTGACCGGGATGGCCCGGATCTTGAAGCACCCCACCATGGCTTCGATGTACTCGGTCCCGTTGGCCAGCTGGAGCCCGACCCGGTCCCCCGGGCCGATCCCGGCGGCGAGGAGGAGGTGGGCCAGCCCGTTGGCCCGGTCGTCGAGACCTGCGTAGCTGAGCCGCCGGTCCCCGACGACCATGGCCGTCTGGTCCCCCACGGCGTCGACGATGCTCTCGAAGAGGTCGGCCAGATTGAATTCCATGACCGCCCCCCGCGTCCGTCGGAACCTCTTCCCTGGGACGTAGTATGGCCCCAACAGCGCGTCACGCGCCCACCACGGATCGTGGACGGCGAGAGATCGGGGGCAGGACCATGGCAGAGGCGAGGGGATCCCTGGTCACAGCCGACCCGGACCCGACCGCACCGTGCCCGTCTCCGCCAAACGTCTCCGAATTGGACCAACCGTCGGCGGCCCCGAGCCTCGTCGACCGGCTCCGGGGTCCCTACCGGGCCACCAACCGCTTCCTGGGCCGCCACGCCCTGAGCCGGGCCACCCTGGCCCTCCCCCGGACCCTCCGCTTCGTCGGCTCCACCCTGGCCCGGGGCCGGGGCACCGACACCCTCCCCGTCCCCACCCTCTCCCTCGGACTCGCCGCCCACGTGGCCATGGACGAGGCCGTCCTGGCCATGGCCATGACCCCGAACCGCTTCCCCCACCGGGCCGACTACACCCGGGTCGGCCAGGAGCTGGCCACGGCCCGGACCCGGTTCTCCCGGCGGGGGTATCTGAACGACCCGGCCCGCTACCACCTGGAACCCCCGGCCCTGACCGAGAACCAGATCCGCCGCCGCCGGGGCTGGGCCCTCGGCATCGCCTATGAGCAGCTCATCTGGGAGAGCGGCTACACCCGCCACCGGGGGGAGCCCGGCGGGGACCGCTGGGAGGCCTACACCCCCAACCACAAGGCCGTCGCCACCCTCGTCCGCCACGAGGACCGGGAGCCCCGGCCCTGGCTGGTCGGCGTCCACGGCTTCTGCATGGGCTACCCCTTCATGGACTTCCAGGGCCTCCACGTGGCCAAGCTCCACCGCCAGCTCGGCCTCAACGTGGCCATGCCCGTCCTCCCCCTCCACGGCCCCCGCAAGGTCACCCCGGTGAGCGGCGAGCCCCTCCTCTCCTTCGACCTGATGAACGCCGTCCACGGCCTCTCCCAGGCCGTCTGGGACATCCGCCGCCTCATCGGCTGGATCCGGACCCAGGGAGCCACCTCCATCGGCCTCTACGGGATCTCCCTGGGCGGCTATGTCGTCTCCCTCCTGGCCGGGATCGAGGAGGGTGTCGACGTGGTGGTGGCCGGGGTCCCCGTCGTCGACTTCCCCGCCCTCTTCCACGCCCACAGCCCCCGCCACATCCAGGCCCGCGCCGTCGAGCACCACATCCTGGGCGGGGTGGCCGAGGACGTCTACCGGGTCGTCTCCCCCCTCCGGTTCCCCGCCCTCGTCCCCCATGACCGCCGCTTCATCTTCGCCGGCCACGCCGACCGCCTGGCCACCCCGGCCCAGGCCCAGCAGCTCTGGGAGCACTGGGACCGGCCCTCGATCTCCTGGTACCCCGGGAACCACGTCGGCTACCTCTGGTCCCGCCAGGTGGCCGACTACCTGGTCGACTCGCTGCGCTCCGCCGGTCTCACCGCCCCGCCGCCTCCCGCCGGGGACTGACCCGTGGAGCCGATGCTCGGGCTCGACGCCAAGTTCCTCTACTCCGAGACGTCGACGGCCCACATGCACACCCTGAAGGTGGCCGTCCTCGACCTCTCCAAGCTCCCGGCCGGGCTCTCCTTCGACGACCTCATCGGTGGGATCGGCCACCAGCTCCACCGGCTCCCCCAGTTCCGCCGACGGACCGTCCCCGTCCCCCTCGGCCTCGGCCACCCCGTCTGGGTCGAGGACCCCCACTTCGACCTGGCCCGGCACGTGACCCGGCGCCGGGCCCTCCCCCCGGGCGGTCCCCGCCAGCTGGCCGCCGTGGTGGCCCAGGTGGCCGGGACCCCGCTGCCCCGGGACCGGCCCCTCTGGGAGATGGTCGTCGTCGAGGGCCTCGCCGACCACCAGGTGGCGGTGGTGGCCAAGATCCACCACGCCCTGGCCGACGGGGCCGCCGCCGTCGCCCTCCTCCGCAACGTCGTCATGGGCGCCGCCGAGGACGACCCCGGGGCCGAGGACCCCTGGCGTCCCGAGGCCATCCCCAACCGCCGCCAGCTCCTCCGGCTCGCGGCCCGGGAGCACCTGACCCGGCTCGAGGGCATCCCCCGGCTCCTGGCCCGCAGCGTCCGGGGCCTCCGGGACTCCCAGGCCCGACGCCGGACCATGGCCGTGAAGCCCCCCCTCCCCTTCGAGACCCCCCGCACCTCCCTCAACGTCTCCCTCGACGCCGGCCGGACCTACGCCATGACCACCCTCCCCCTCGAGGCCCTCAAGTCGATCCGCCGGGACCAGGGGACCACCCTCAACGACGTCTACCTGGCCGTCTGCGCCGGCGCCCTCCGGGACCGCCTCCTCGCCGCCGGCGAGCTCCCCGACCGCTCCCTCGTGGCCGGCGTCCCCGTCTCCACCGACCCCGACCTCCTCCGGATGGAGGGGAACCGGGTCGACAACCTCTATGTGGCCATCGGCACCCACATCGCCGACCCCCTGGAGCGGCTCCGATCGATCGCGGCGGAGACCAGGGCATCGAAGGAGGTCCGCTCCGTCTTCGGCAACGACCTCCTCGAGCAACGGGCCGCCGTCGTCCCTCCCCAGCTCTACGCCCTGACCGTCCGGACCTGGGGGCTGACCCGCCTGGCCAACCACCTCCGTCCCCCCCTCAACGTGATCCTCTCCAATGTCCCCGGCCCCCGGGACCCCCTCGCCTTCGGGGACACCCCCCTCGAGGCCATCTACTCCGTCGGTCCCATCCTGGAGGGGATCGGCCTCAACATCACGGCCTGGAGCTACGTCGACGCCCTCCACGTCTCCGTCCTGGGCTGCCCGGCCAGCCTCCCCGACCCCTGGCCCCTGGTCGAGAGCCTCCAGGTCGCCCTCGACGAGCTCCTGGCCGCCTCGGCGGCCGCCACCCCCACCCCCGAGGCCGCCCCAGTCGCCGAGGCCACCGGACCGGACTGATGGCCATCGGGGCCGGGCTGTTCGTGGCCCGGGCGCTGGCCATCCTGGCCGCCTCGGCCGGCGTCCGCCTCCTCCTCCGACGGGCCCCGGACCGGCGCCACCGGCCCGCCGCCGTCGGGGCCACGGCGGTCCTGGTACTCTCCCCGGATGGCCTCCTGGTTCATCGTCTGCGACAACGAAGCCGAGCTGAAACTCGTCCTCGAGGAGAAGCGAGTCCCCTTCCGGACCGACGCCAGCAACCTGGCCAAGAGCGACCGCTGCGTCGTCTACGCCTCGAAGAACGCCTGGGGTCACCCCAACAAGGACGAGCCCCAGGTCATCGCCATCGGCAAGTTCCTCGGGGCGGCCGAGAAGACCCCGGTGACCCTGGGCGAGGAGACCATCGAGGAGTCGGCCAAGGTCGAGATCACCGCCGTCCAGCCCGAGCGGCTGGGGATGCCCCTCAAGCCGCTCGTCGTCGACCTCTGGTTCGTCCGGAAGAAGGCGACCTGGTGGAACTACGTCCGCAAGCCGGTGATCTCCATCCCCGAGCAGGACTTCGAGACGATCGCCATCGCCTTCATGAGCTGGACCCGCTCGCACCCCGCTCCCTGACCTGACGCGCCGATCAGTCCTCCGGGGCGCTCCCCACCAGCGCTCCCATCAGCCGACGGGCCTCCTCGAGGTCGAGGCCGGCCGCCACCTGCTCCACCAGGGGGCCAAGGGTCCCGACCAGGTACTCGACGGTGCTCATGGACCAGCCCACCAGGTCGAGGTCGAGCTGCCCGGGACCGAAGGGGAGGTTGGCCCGGAAGTAGAGGAGCCCCTCCTCCTCGAAGAGGCCGAACTGGCCGATGGGGAGGACGGTGTTCAGCCTGCAGAGGAACCGGCAGAGGGGACCGACCTCGTCAGGGTCGAAGGCGTAGGGGAGACCGACCGAGAGCTGGATGACGGCGGGGTCGTCGAGGTCGGGGAGGAACATGACCTGGAGCCGCAGCACCCTTCCCCGGGCGTCCGGCTCGAGCTCGAGGGCCAGCTGGGCCGGGGTCGACCCCTGGGCCGGCTCCAGGGCCACCTCGAAGTCGTCGGCCAGGAGGAGGGCCAGCCTGGCCAGGACGGCGTCCCCGTCGACGACCACCGGGACCGGGTCAGACCTTGGAGAACGGCGTCAGCGCCCGGGATCCCCGGTCCACCCAGTCGGGGCTGCTGACCTCTTCCACACCGATGTCCATCTTCTCGAGGACCGCCAGGGCCGCGTCCCGGGTGGGGTCCTTCTCGCCCTCGACCTTCTCGGCTCCGGGCCGGAGCACCTCCCCCAGCTCCTCGGCCACCGTCTTCAGGCGGGAGTTCTGCCCGACGGTGAGGGCACCCAGGGTGGGGAGCCAGGACTCCTTCTCCTGCTTCTGGCGGATGGCCTCCCGGATGTCCTTCCGGCGCTTGGTGGCGGCCCGGGCCTTCTTCGACCTGTAGCTCCGGGCCCCGCCCTTGAAGAAGTGGTCCCCCATCCGCTTGAGACCCCGCCGGGCCGCCCCGAACAGCTTCTGGCCGATCCCCGGTGCCTTGGCCTCGGCCTCGCCGATCCGCTTGAGCTTCCACTCCCCCGACAGGATCAGCTCGAAGGCCCCGGCCTTGTCGACCTCGCCGTAGGGGGTCTTGAGCTGGAGCTTGTCCCGGTCGGCCACCGCCTTCTTCCAGAGCGCGACCCGGGGATCCTCCTTGACCTCGGCCTTGGCCTTGGCCTCCGCCTTCCCGACCTTCTTGGTCTTGGCTCCGCCCCCGGCCAGTGACCCGGCGCCGACGACGCCGCGCTTCCAGGTCCTCGGCTCCGGCCCCTCCGCCTTGGGGATGACGCCCCGCTTCCAGCGGCGGGCGGCCCGGTGGGACCCGATGCGGGGTTCCCCCCGTTTGGCCGCCCGGGTCTCCTTGGAGGTCCCGGTCACATTCTTGGCCCCGCCCGCCTCGGGCGTCGTCACCGCCGTCACCGGCTTGGCCACGGTGGGGAGGGCGCTGAGATCGCCGTCGGGGGCGGCGAAGGGGGTCAGGTTCCGGGCGATGGCCTGGCCGAAGTCGCCGAGGGCCTCGTGCTCAGGGACGGCGATGGCCTCGAGGAGCTGCTCGGCCGTCGTCGCCGTGGCCGTCTCCCCGGCCGTCATGGGCCGGGGTCGGAGGAGGGCGGCCTGGATCTGGCGGGCGTAGGTGAGACCGGTCCGGTCCTGGGCCACGGCCAGGTCGGCCAGGGTGGGGAGCCAGGAGGCGACCTCCTGCTTCTTGGCCAGGGTCTCCCGGATGTCCTTCCTCCGGGCCTTCTCCTTCTTGTGCTCCTTGCTCCGGAAGCTCTTGGCCCCCCCGCCGAAGAGGCGCTTCCCGAGCCGCTCCAGTCCGCTGCGGGCCGAGGCCAGCATCCCGCCTCCGGTCTTGGCGTGGACCGGGGCACTCCCCGTGGTCCGGGTCGGGTGCCACTCCCCGGACAGGACCAGCTCGATGGCGCTCTCCCGGTCGACCTCCCCGAAGGGGGTCCGGAGCAGCCGCTTGGGCCGGGCCTTGGCGTAGGCGATCCAGGCTTCGGCCTGGGTGCCCCCGCCCCCGCCGGATCCGGTCGGGGTGGTGAGGAGTCGCTGGACGGCCTGGTTCCCGACGGCCCCCTGGAGGGCGAGGACCGTCCCCGGGGTGGCCGGCCCGGGCCGGCCGTCCCGGCCGACGACGGGGAGCTCCCGGTCCTGCTCGACCGGACCCGCGGTCCGGGGACCCGCGGCCCGATCGGCCGGGGTGGTGCTTCGTCGAGACTCGGGCCGGATCTGCCCCACGGTGGCCACGCCCCGAGGTTACCGGCCTTCGGGGGGCGGTGACGGGGAAAATGGGGCGGGAGGGGTAAACGGGCCGACGAGGTCGTAGCATGGTGTTGTCTGCCCCGGGGGGAGCGGGCACCGATTCCATCGAGGGGGACGGGTGCGAGGTTCTGCCGGGGAGCGGCCCCGAGTCGAGAGGGAGACCCGGGCAGCGCCCGAACCGGCCGGCGCCCCCGGGGCCGGAGGCGACGTCTTCTGCCTGATCGACGCGACCGGTGCCATCATCTACGCCAGCCCCAGCATGGAATCGGCCTTCGGGGTCCATGCCGGCAACCTCCTCGACATCAGGATGGTGGACTCCGTCCACCGCGACGACCGCGATCCGATGGCGGCCTCCTGGCAGCGGGTCGTCTCCCGACCCGGCCTCCAGACCGAGGCCCACTTCCGGGTCGAGGACGGGGAGGGGGGCTGGCGGTCCGTCCTGGTCGTGAGCACGAACCTCCTCGACACCCCCGGGGTGGGGGCCGTCGTCCTGAACTTCCACGACGTGAGCGAGGAGCTCGCCGCGGCCGAGCGGCTCCGGGTCAGCGAGGCCCGGCTCCGGTCCATCATCGAGCACACCACCGACGGCCTGATCCTGGTGGACGAGGACGCCCGGATCGGCTGGGCCAGCCCGGCCGCCGAGGACGTCATGGGCCACCCTCTCGAGACCATGCTCGGCTCGAGTGTCCTCGACTACGTCCACCCCGACGACCTCGAGACGGCCATCCCGGCCCTCCTCCACACCATGGAGGGCGTCCCCAACGGGCTCCCCACCCTCCTCCGGGCCCGCCACGCCGACGGGGGCTGGCGCTGGGTGGAGGCGGTGGCCAAGCAGGTCGAGAGCGACACCGACCAGGGGGCCATGTTCAGCCTCAGAGACGTCACGGCCCGGGTGGCAGCCGAGGCGGCGGTCCGCCAGAGCGAGATCCGCTACCGGACGGTGGTCCAGAACAGCTACGACGTCGTCGCCGTCATCGACACCGTCGGGGTGATCCAGTGGGTGACCCCCAACGTCTCCACCCTGCTGGGCTGGGATCCGGCCGACCTGGAGGGACACAACGGCCTCGACTACATCCACCCCGACGACCTCGACCACATGATCTCCCAACTGGCCGAGTACGAGGCCCGGACGGCTGTCCCTGTCCCCGTCACCGTCCAGATGCGGCACCGGGACGGGAGCTGGCACCACGTCGAGATGGTGGCCACCGACTTCCTGGACCATCCCGACATCGGGGGGATCGCCCTCAGCCTCCGGGTCGTCGACGAGCGGATGGCGGTCGAGCTGGACCGCAAGCGCTTGACCGAGATCTTCGAGCTCTCGAGCGACATGGTCGTCACCATGGAGGTGGACGGGACCCTGGTCTACCTGAACGCGGCCGGCCGCCGCTTCATCGGCATGGCTCCCGACGACCCCCTGGGCCTCTTCCCCCTCACCACCTGGGTGGGGCCCCGCCACATCGACCGCCTGGCCACCGAGGTGCCCAAGGCGGTGCTCGAGCACAACGTCTGGACCGGGGAGATCGAGTTCATCGACGGGGAGGGCCGGCTGGTGCCGGTCCTGGTCCAGATCGTCGGCCACCGGGACCGCGACGACCGGCTCCGCTACGTCTCGGCCATCTCCCGGGACATCTCCGAGCGCAAGGCCCTCGAGACCCGACTGGCCCACGAGGCCACCCACGACCCCCTGACGGGGCTCCCCAACCGGACCATGCTCCTCAACCGGCTGGGGGCGGCCCTGGCCCGGGGCCGGCGCCAGGAGAAGTCGGTTGCCGTCCTCTTCTGCGACCTCGACAACTTCAAGGTCGTGAACGACTCCATGGGCCACGGCCGGGGCGACCAGCTCCTCACCCTGGTGGCCCGACGCCTCCAGGACGTCCTGCGCCCCGAGGACACAGTGGGCCGGTTCGGGGGGGACGAGTTCGTGATCCTCTGCGAGGACATCGACGGCCCCGAGGATGCCGGGGCGGTGGCCAAGCGGGTCGAGCACGCCTTCAACGGGGCCTTCACCTTCGACGGCCACGAGATGTTCGTCGGGGTCTCCATCGGGATCGCCATGGCCGTGAAGGGGGAGGCCGATCCCGAGAGCCTGGTCCGCGACGCCGATGCCGCCATGTACGGGGCCAAGAACCGGGGCCGGAGCCGGTTCCAGTTCTTCGAGCCCGCCATGTGGGAGCGGGCCGTGGGCCGCTTCGACCTCGAGAACGCCCTCCGGGGCGCCCTGGGACGCCACGAGTTCGAGCTCCACTTCCAGCCCATCTCCACCCTGGCCGGGGCCGGCCGGACGGTAGCCGTCGAGGGTCTGCTGCGGTGGCGCCACCCGGAGCGGGGGCTCCTCCTCCCCGAGGAATTCATCCCGGTGGCCGAGGAGACCGGCCTCATCGTCCCCATCGGGGCCTGGGTGGTCGAGACAGCCTGCCGGACCCTCCGGGCCTGGCAGGAGGGAGGCCCGGCCCTGGCCAACGTGGACGTGGCCGTCAACATCTCGGCCCGCCAGCTCCAGCACCCCGACTTCGCCGAGGCCGTCGCCGCCAGCCTGGAGGCGGCCGGCCTCGAGGCCCGGTTCCTCCACCTCGAGATCACCGAGAGCGTGCTGATGCACGATGTCGAGCAGTCCCAGGAGGTCCTGGGCCGGCTCAAGGCCATCGGGGTCCAGCTGGCCGTGGACGACTTCGGGACCGGCTACTCCTCCCTCAGCTACCTGAGGCGGTTCCCGGTCGACTCCCTCAAGGTGGACCGCTCCTTCGTCGACGGTCTCGGCACCGAGGCCGAGGACAGTGCCATCGTGGCCGCCATCGTCAACCTGGCCCACACCCTGGGCCTGGTGGCCGTGGCCGAGGGGGTCGAGACCCTCCGCCAGCGCCACGAGCTCGAGCGGCTCGGCTGCGACCTCTTCCAGGGCCACCTCCTCTCCCCCGCCCTCCCCGCCGACGAGCTGGAGGCGGCGATGGCCGCCCTGTAGGACCTGGGTTGGGCCATCCCGTCGCAAGCAGGGCCCGGTGGCTCAGTCGCCTCGGGGCTGGCGTCGGAGAGTGGCGCGACGGCGCGGTCAGAACTTCAGGACGTGCTCGAGAGCAGTACAAAAGGCGGCAGAGTCGACGCCCTCCGGGTCATACTCCAGGACAACTGTCGGTTGCAGGTCCAGATCCTCGGCGGCGGCCATGGACAACGTCAACACCGTCCGCCCGGGCTGGGCCGAGTAGTCGGTCACACCGCCGTAGGTCGTTCCGGCTGCGGTCACCAGGCAGTAGTCATCGTCGTCTGGTCCGCGCATCACGATCAGGTGGTCCCCGTCGCCCCCGTCTTCCGACCAGCCGACGTGCTCGAATTCGTCCTCGAGCCTGGCAAGGGTGACCGCCGCCGCGACCAGGGTCCAGCCGTCAGCTTGCTCCGCTGTCACGAGCCACCCTGCTCTGCATAAGATATGCTGCATATCCCTTTCCCCGGGACGCTGTGACTAACACCTTCTAGAACGGGTGTGACCTGGTCATCTGGCACCCGGGCGAGGCCGGCGAGAAGAAATGCTAACGATTACTAACTCGGATCCCCCCTACACGCCCGGATTCGGAAGGCAGCCACTTGTCCTCGCCGGGCGCGACGCTCTGCTGACCGGCGAGATGGACGCGTTGCGAGCCGGGCCGGCCCACCCGGGATTCTGTGTCGCCCTGCTCGGGCGACGAGGCGTCTCGTGGCCATCGCCCATCGGCTCCCGCTCGTCCTCCAACCTTGGGGTCGGATGGGCCGAGAGTTCAAGCGCCTGCTCACCGAGGTCACCGTCAAGGTCAATCTGGGGATCGTGGCCGCTGAGGCCGTCGACGACCTGTTGCGACGCATCGGCGAATTCGCCCTGGGGCATGGGACAGGATTGCTCGTCACCATCGACGAGGCCCAGGGTGCAGCGGCCGGAGACCTGGCCGCGACAGCGATGACGATCCAGACGGTCGTCAACCGCGAACAGCTGCCGATCGCCTTCATCTTCAGTGGCCTCCCGATCTTCCGCCAGCACATCGCCACGGCCGGCACGTTCGCCACCCGACTGACGATCCATGACATTGCCGACCTCGACCCCGGAGCAACCCGCCTCGCCTTCGTCGAGCCGGCAGCACGACATCACGTCGGATGGAACCCGGATGCACTGGATTTCGTCGTCGACAGATCCGGCGGCCACCCGTATTACATCCAGTTGTTCGGATCCCACGTGTGGAGGGCCGCAGGTGGCGCCACGACGTTGACGATCGGACACGTCGAGGCCGGCGTGATCTCGGCTCGGCGGGAGCTCCACGGGCAGTTCCTGGCGGCATGGACCCGCCTCCGCCCCCAGGAGCGGACGTATCTGGCCGCCGTCGCCGAACTCGTGGGGCCGGGCCCTGTCAGCGTGGCGGACGTGGCCGGCGCCCTCGGGAGAAGACCGCAGAACCTCTCGGTGGTCAGAGATCGTCTGATCCACCAGCACGGTCTCCTCGAGGTCCCTGATCGGGGATCCGTGAAGTTCAGCAGCGGTGAGATGGCCGGTTGGGTGGGCCTGAAACGGTGGGCCACGTAGACGCGGACGAACGATTCCCGTCTGGCCCCTACGGGCCCACCCCGGACTGGCTGGCCCAGGTGGCGAACATCTCGGCGTAGCGACCCTCGGCGGCGAGGAGCTCGAGGTGGGTGCCGACCTCGACGATGGCGCCCCCGTCGACGACGACGATCCGGTCGGCCTTCATGGCGGTGGAGAGGCGGTGGGCGATGAGGACGGCGGTGCGGGCCTCGAGGAGGACGTCGAGGGCGGCCTCGATGGTGGTCTCGGACTGGAGGTCGAGGTTCGAGGTGGCCTCGTCGAGGACAAGGACCCGGGGATGGGCCAGGAAGGCCCGGGCCAGGGCGATGAGCTGGCGCTCGCCCGAGGAGAGGGACTGGCCCCGCTCGTGGACGACACTGTCGACCCCGTCGGGGAGTCGGGCCAGGAGGGACCCGAGGCCGACGGCGGCGGCGGCCTCGTCGACCTCGACGTCGGAGGCCCCGGGCCGGGCGAAGGCGATGTTGTCCCGGATGGTCCCGGCGAAGAGGAAGGGCTCCTGGGGGACCACTCCGAGCTGGCGGCGGAGGGACTCCAGGGTCACGTCACGGAGGTCGTGGCCGTCGATGGTGACCCGGCCCCCGGTGGGGTCGTAGAAGCGGGTGACGAGCTTGGCCAGGGTGGACTTCCCGGCCCCGGTGGGTCCGACGAAGGCCACGGTCTCCCCGGGGGCGATCCGGAGGTCGACGTCGTGGAGGACGTCGGGGCCGTCGCCGTAGGCGAAGGTGACCGACTCGAAGACGATCTCCCCCTCGATGACGGGGAGGGTGGCGGCGTCGGGGGCCTCGAGGACGGCGGGGTCGGTGCCGAGGAGGGTCCGGAGCTTGAGGACGGAGGCCTGGCCCTGCTGGTAGGTGCTGTACTGCTGGACCAGGAGCTGGATGGGGGCGAAGAAGCGGTTGAGGTAGAGGAAGAAGGCCACCAGGTCCCCGGCCGAGAGCTGGCGGTGGACGACCATCCAGCCGCCGACGGCGAGGAGGGCGGCCTGGCCCAGCCAGCCCACCAGCTGGGAGCCGGGGCCGTAGACGGCGTTGATCTGGGCCGTGTAGATGTTGGCGTCCCGGTACTCCCCCACGACGTTGCGGTGGTGGACGATGTTGTGACGCTGGCGGTTGTGGGCGCTCACGATCCGGACGCCGTGGAGGGACTCGGACAGGTCGGACATGACGTTGGCGATCCCGTCACGGACCCGGTCGTAGCCGCGCTCGGAGGCCTTGCGGAACCAGAGGGACATGACCGTGAGGACGGGGATGACGAGAACCACGGTGATGAAGGCCAGGCGGACGTTGGTGGTGAAGAGGATGACGGTGATGACGGCCATGGTGAGGACCTGGAGGGCCAGCTGGGCCAGGCCGTCCTGGAGGAGCTGCTGGAGGTTCTCGATGTCGCTCGTCATCCGGGTCATGATCACCCCGGCCTTCTCCTCGGTGAAGTAGTCGAGGGAGAGCCGTTGGATGTGGATGAAGACCTTGAGGCGGAGGTCGTTCATGACCCAGGCCGCCAAACGGCCCGTCACCTGGACCTGGGCCCGCTGGCTGACCGAGGTGAGAGCCACCGTCACCGCGTAGACGACGGTGACGGTCACGAGCTCGACCAGCCGATGGTGGGCCGGCCCGGGCCGCAGGATGTCGTTGATGGCCAGCCCGGTGAGCTTGGGTCCGACCTGACTGAGGAAGGCGATGACGACGACCAGGATGCCGGCCAGGACGAGCATCCCGGGGTACTCCACCAGGAGCCCCCAGAGGGTGAGGGTGCGGGTCTCGGCCTCGGTGGGGACCTGGGTGAAGACGACGGCGGGGTCGCCGGAGTCGTCCTCCTCGGCCAGGAGGGCGTCGACACCGGCCTGGAGCTCGGAGGGGATCCCGCCGAAGGGGAGGCCGCCGATGGCGGCCCCGGGTCGGCCGCCACCACCGAACATGCCGCCGGCACCCCCGCCACCCCAGCCGCCCCCGAAGCCCATCAGGCCGCCCCTCCCCCGAGAGCACCGGTCGGGGCCTCGTCCGCGTCGACCTGGGCCAGGACCTCGGCGTAGAGGGGGGTGGAAGCGAGCAGCTCGAGGTGGGTGCCGTCGGCGACGACCCGGCCGTCGTCGAGGAGGACGACCCGGTCGGCCAGGGAGATGGTGGAGAGGCGGTGGGCCACGATGAGGGTGGTCCGGCCCTCCATGAGGACCCGGAGGGCCTCGTGGATCTGCTGCTCGACCTGGACGTCGATGGCGGAGGTGGCGTCGTCGAGGATGAGGACGGGGGGGTTGACGAGGAGGGTCCGGGCGATGGCGATCCGCTGGCGCTGGCCCCCGGAGAGGGTGTAGCCCCGCTCCCCCACCACGGTGTCGTAGCCGGCGTCGAGCTCCCCGATGAAGCCGTCGGCGCCGGCGGCCCGGGCCGCCGCCACCACGTCGGCGAGGGGGGCGTCGGGGCGGCCGTAGGCGATGTTGTCCCGGACGGAGGCGGAGAAGAGGAAGGGCTCGTCGAGGACGATGCCGACGTTGGCCCGGAGGCTCTCGAGGGTCAGGTCCCGGACGTCGTGGCCGTCGACCTCGACGGCACCGGCGGTGACGTCGTAGAAGCGGGTCACGAGCCGGGCCACCGTCGACTTCCCCGATCCGGTCCGGCCCACCATGGCCACCGTCTCCCCGGGCCGGAGGTGGAGGTCGAAGCCGGCGAGGACCGGGGGGGATCCCTCGGCGCCGTAGGAGAAGTCGACGCCGCGGAAGCGGAGGTCACCCCGGCAGTCGACCAGGTCGACAGCCCCGGGGCGGTCGACGACGGTGGGCACCTCGTCGAGGATCTCGTAGATCCGCTCGGCTGAGGCGGCGGCCCGCTGGCCCATCATGATGATCATCCCCAGCATCATGAAGGGGGCCTGGAGCATGAAGAGGTAGAAGAAGAAAGCCACCAGGGTGCCGACCTCCCTCGGGTTCCCGATGGCCATCCAGCCGCCCACGAGGAGGACCAGGGCCAGGCCGAGCTGGGGCAGGTTCTGGAGGGCCGGGGTCCACCGGGCCCGGAGGTCGGTGTCCTTCACGTAGCCCCACTGGACCTTCCGGGCCGCCCGGGCCAGGAGGGTGAGCTGCTGCTGCTCGGCGGCGAAGGACTTCACCACCCGGACGCCGTTCACGTTCTCGTCGACGACGGTGGCCACGTCGGCCAGGCGGGCCTGGATGATCCAGGACACCGGGAACATGGTCTTCCGCATCCTGGCGCTGACGAGGTAGACGAAGGGCATGGTGGCCATGGCCACGAAGGCCAGGGGGACGTTCAGCCAGAGCATGTAGCCGAAGGCCACCACGGCGCTGGCGCACTGGACCAGGATCATGGGGGCGAAGGTGATGTACATCTGGACGGAGCGGATGTCGGAGTTGGCCCGGGAGATGAGCTGGCCGGACTGGACCCGGTCGTAGAAGGCGAAGTCCATCCCGGTCAGGTGGTCGTAGATGATGGTGCGGAGATCGAACTCGATGTCGTAGGCGGTCCGGAAGAGGAAGAGCCGGGACAGGTAGCCGGTGACCCCCCCGGCCAGGCCCAGGCCGAGGCTCCACCAGACATAGACGTGGAGGGGGACGCTGTGGCCGACGATGGAGTTGGTGATGGCGTGGTTCAGGACCTGGGGGATCTGGAGCTGGAGGACGAGGCCGGCGAAGGAGAGGATCAGGGCGCTGACGAAGGCGAGGCGGTGGCTCTTCAGGACGGGCATGGCCCGGGGGAGCCACTTCTTGGACCGGTCCGGGTCGAGGCCGGACCGGGCCGGGCGGTAGCGGGACTCGGGGGCGGGGGCGGCCGGGGCGGGGGTTCCCGTCGCCCGGGGATCCTTCAGGACGGTCACCGGGCCGCCGCCTTCCGGGCGTGGAGGGCCCCCATGGCTCGGCCCCAGAGGGCCAGGCCGTCGAGGGCCCGGAGGGTGAGCTCGGGGTCGCCGAGGCAGTCGGTGAGGTCCCGGAGCCGGGTGTCGACGGCGGCGTCGGCATCGGCCAGGACCCGGCGCCCCTCGGGGGTGAGGACGTGGGACACCCGCCGCCGGTCGCCGTCCCCGGGGTGCCGCTCCACCATGCCCCGGGCCACCAGGCCGTCGACCACGGCGGTGACGGTGGGGGGCCGGACGGCGAGGCGGTCGGCCAGGGCCGAGGGGAGGGCGTCGCCGTCGCCGAGGAGACCGAGGAGGCGGTACTGGGGCGGGGAGAGCTCGACGACGGCCAGGGCCAGCTCGACCTGCTTGGCCAGCCAGGCCGCGATCCGTCCGGCCGGCCAGGCCGGGGCACTGCTGCGCGGGCCTTCCGTCGCCATATCATTAGACTATCTAATGTTGTGGGGGTTCCCGGTCGGTCCCTCCCCGGGGCCCCTTCGGGCGGGGCGGCGCTCAGCAGGTGGACGGGGCCGGCTTCCCGGCGAAGCGGTCGGCCAGATAGGCCACGGCGCCGGGGGCACCGGTCACAGCCAGGATGATGTGCTCGCTCAGGACGTCCCGGTCGTAGTCCACTGTCACCCCCTGGCTGCAGTAGTGGTGGACGAGGGCGTCGACGTCGGTGTGACCGACCAGCTCGTCGTTGACGGACTGGTAGATGTAGAGGGGTCCCGCCGGTCGGGCCTGACCCAGGGCGTCGGTGGTGATCACGGCCTGGACCGGGAAGAGGTTCAGGGGGTTCACCCCTCCGACGGTGTACTGCTCGATCCGCTGGAAGGCGTAGAGGGGGGCGAAGGTGAGGATGCACTGGGTGCCGATGTCTGCCACCATGGCCCTCCCGGCCGGGTTCAGGATCGAGTTGATGTTCATCTGGGGGTAGGCCCGGCTAAGGCCGACGGCGGCGGCCAGGTAAATCCCGGAGAAGGCGGTGCCGTCCACCAGGTCGGCCACGTCCCCGACGTTGACGGGCACCCCGCCCTCGGCCACCCCGGCCAGGTGGACCTCGGGGGCGTAGGCGGGCTGGAGCTCGGAGGCCCAGGCCGAGGCCTGGCCCCCGCCGGAGTAGCCCCAGAGCCCGACCGCGGTGGCCGCTCCGGCCAGCCCGGCGGGCTGGAACCCCTCGGCGGCCCGGACCCCGTCGAGGACGGCATGGCCCTCCTGGGCCCCGGCTGTCCACTCCGACTGGAGTCCCTCGTAGTCGGGGACGACCAGGGCCCAGCCCTGGAGCAGGGCCAGGGCCATCAGGGACTCCTCCTTCTCCAGCCCGAGCCGCATCCCGTAGGAGGGGGAGCAGACCTGGGAGAGGCTGTCCTCGGCGGCCTGGTAGGAGACCAGGGGTCGGCCCCCGGCCGGGGCCGGCCCGGTGGGCTCGACCACGGTGGCGATGTCGACGGCGGGCTGGCCCTGGGCGTCGGTGGACCGGTACATGAGCTGCCAGGCCTGGACAGGGACGGCGATGCCCAGGAAGGCGATGGTAACGGGCCGGGACCGGAGCACCGTTCCCGGGGTCGCCACGGGCAGGGGGCTGGGGGCCTGGTAGAAAGCGTCGCTCTGAGGGGTGGGCACGGTGGCCCCGGCGGCCGGACCGGCCGTTGCGGGGAGGAGGGCGGCCGCAGCCGTCACCCCCACCAGAGCGGCACCCAGCCGCCGGGCCATGCGTCGTCGTCCCGCCGGTCGTCCCATCATCCCCACCCCTCCCCACGAACCCGTACATTTGCACTGGTTCTCTGAACGGCACGAATGTACCGATTCTCGGGGGCCGTGTCAACAGACCGGCCCGGCCTTTCACAATGGCCCCCAGCATTCGGCGGGGGTGTTCCCCATCCAGGACCGGGACGGTCGTCCAGGTGGTCTCCCAGGTCGTCGGAGACGCCGCCGTCCTCTTCCTGCTCTCCCGGGACGGCACCCACCCTGCCGACGGGCTCTTCCTGGGTGGGGTCATGACCCGGCGGGAGGCCGTCTTCACGCCGACGGTCCCCCAGGAGCTCCTCCGGGCCGTCTACGACCAGCCCGAGCACCACAGCTACTTCGACCGGTGGGGGGTGGGCCTGGCCGCCCAGCCGCTCGACGCCTCGCCCGACGACCGGACTTCGACGACCGTCCCCCCGGGGTTCTGAGCCCGGGGCGCCTCAGCCCGCGGGGCAGACCCCGGTCACGGTGGCGACGATCTCCTCGGCGGAGCTTCCCGGACCGAGAACGGCGGCGACGCCGGCGGCCTCCAGGACGGGCAGGTCGACGGGGGGGACGATCCCCCCCACCACTACCGGGGTGTCGAGGCCGGCGGCCCGCAGTGCCGCCACCACCGCTGGGGCCAGGGTCAGGTGGGCGCCGTTGTGCATGGACAGGCCGACGACGTCGACGTCCTCCTGGGCCGCCATCGAGGCGATGGTCTCCGGTGTCTGGCGGAGGCCGCCGTAGACGACCTCCATCCCGGCGTCGCGCAGCGTCCGGGCCACGACCTTGATGCCCCGGTCGTGGCCGTCGAGCCCGACCTTGGCCACGAGCACCCGGATCACGGGGAGGTCGGCCTCACACCGCGGCCCGCTCGGTCCAAGCCCCGAAGACCCCGGTCAGGGTGTCGACGGTCTCCCCCACCGTCGCGTAGGAGGCAGCGGCCTGGAGGAGGGCGGGCATGAGGTTGACGGTGGGGTCGGCGGCCTCGAGGGCGAGGCGGCCCAGGGCCACCCGGACCCGGTCGTCGTCCCGGGCCCGCTTGACGACGGCCAGACGCTCGAGTTGGCGGGCCTCCACCTGGGGGTCGATGTAGAGGGTGGCCGGGGGATCCTCGTCACCCTCGGTGTAGCCGTTGACCCCCACCACGATCCGCCGGCCGGTGTTGAGCTTCCGCTCGAACCGGTAGGCGGCCTCGGCGATCTCGGCCTGGAACCAGCCCTCCTCGATGGCATCGACGACGCCGTCGAGGAGGGATCCCCGGCCCCGGACCCGGAGCTCCTCGAAGACGGCCTCGGCCTGGGCCTCGAGCTCGTCGGTGAGGGCCTCGACGAAGTAGGACCCGCCCAGGGGGTCGGCCACCAGGGCCGCCCCGGTCTCCTCGGCGATGACCTGCTGGGTCCGCAGGGCCAGGCGGGCCGCCTTGTCGCTCGGGAGAGCCAGGGCCTCGTCGTAGGAATCGGTGTGGAGGCTCTGGGTCCCGCCCAGGACGCCGGCCAGGGCCTCGATGGCCACCCGGGCCAGGTTGACCTCGGGCTGCTGGGCCGTGAGGGAGACCCCGGCCGTCTGGGTGTGGAACCGGAGCTGCATGGACCGGGCGTCGGCGGCCCCGTAGCGGTCCCGCATCCACCGGGCCCAGATCCGACGGGCGGCCCGGAACTTGGCGATCTCCTCGAAGAAGTCGATGTGGGCGTTGAAGAAGAAGCTGAGGCGGGGGCCGAAGTCGTCGACAGCCTGGCCCGCGGCCAGGGCGGCCTCGACGTAGGCGAAGCCGTTGGCCAGGGTGAAGGCCAGCTCCTGGGCCGCCGTGGAGCCGGCCTCCCGGATGTGGTAGCCGGAGATCGAGACGGGATGCCACCGGGGCATCTCGGCCGAGCAGAAGGCGATGGAGTCGGTGACGAGGCGGAGCGAGGGCCGGGGGGGGAAGATGAATTCCTTCTGGGCCTGGTACTCCTTCAGGATGTCGTTCTGGATGGTCCCGGCCAGCCGGGACCGCTCCACCCCGGTCCGGTCGGCCAGGGCCACATACATGGCCAGGACGATGGCGGCCGGGGAGTTGATGGTCATCGATGTCGAGACCCCGCCCAGCCCGATCCCGTCGAAGAGGGTTTCCATGTCGGCCAGGGTGTCCACCGCCACCCCGGCCCGGCCCACCTCGCCCCGGGCCAGGGGGTGGTCGGAGTCGCAACCCATGAGGGTGGGCATGTCGAAGGCGGTGGAGAGGCCGCTCCCGCCGTTGCGGAGGAGGTCCTTGAACCGGAGGTTGGTGTCCTCGGCCGTCCCGAAGCCGGCGAACTGTCGCATGGTCCAGAGCTTCGACCGGTACATCGAGGCGTAGGGACCCCGGGTGTAGGGCCACTGGCCGGGGAACTCCCCGTCGGGGGGGCCGTAGGTTCCGGCCAGCGGGACCCCCGACATGGTCTCGAAGTCGGCCGGCCTCGTCGACGACTCTTCGGAGGCGTGCTCCCAGGCGGTCCGGTTGTCCACCGTCCCAGGTTACTTAGCCATCAAACTACTTACAAGGAGGCTCAGGGGAAGTCGCCGGCGGCCCGGCGGAGTCGGGCCAGGGCGTCGAAGAGCCGGGCGGTCTCGCCGGGGTCGATCCCGAGGTCGGCGAAGAGGTCCCGGTTCATCACCTCGGTGGCAGCCCGGGCCAGGTCCCGGCCCTCCCCGGTGATGGCGGCCAGGATGCCCCGGCCGTCGGAGGGATGGGGAATCCGGGCCACCAACCCGCCCGCCTCGAGGCGGTCGACGAGGTTGGTGACGCTGGCCGCATGGACCTGGAGGCGCTCCCCCACCTTGCCCAGCGGGAGGGAACCCGTCCGGGTGAAGGAGAGGAGCATGAGGACCTCGTAGCGGGCGAAGGTGAGTCCGAAGGGCCGGAGGAGGGCGTCGGCCCGGGACAGGTAGACCTGCTGGACCCGCATGACCGAGGTGACCACGGCCATGGCCGGGGCCTCCGTGGCCCAACCGTGGTCGGCCCATTGCCGGCGGGCCTCCCCGATGGGGTCGAAGCCCAGTCTGGTCGGCTCGGTCACGGGGCCACGCTACCCAGCCGACCGGCGGACCCGGCCGGTGCGCTCAGGACGGGCCGGTCCCGGCGTCGTCGAGCGCCACGAACCCCGCCGGCGGCGTGGGCCCGGCGGGTTCTGGTGGCCCTCCCTCGGGGGCGGTGACCAGGAGCCGGGAGGCGGCCGGGAGGTACCGGCTCCGGTAGGGGTCCTCCCACCAGCGAATGATCCACTCGTCGTCGTCCACGTCCGGCCTCCCCCTCGCCGTTGCCTGCTGGAGGGAGGAACGCCGGGGGACGGGGAATCGCACGGTTGGGGACCGGATTCCTCCTCCGCTCCCGCCGCGGCCGGCCTAAGCCCGAGCCCTCGACCAGGGCGTCACCGAAGGCGACAACGGTACCGTCGGAGCCAACCGGCCCGTACCCCCCGCCCTCGGGCAACGCCATCAGGGCCACGAACCGGACGCCGGGGTGGGTGGGGTAGGCGGAACCGGAGAAGGGGGCGTCGTCGAAGGCGAAGACGATCCCGTCCGACCCGACCGGCCAGTAGCCCCCACCATCGGCGGTGGCGGAACCTGAACCCATCCTGTGCGCTGACCAGGAAGTCCGGCGGGCCGGCGGTTCAGGCGAACAGAGGCCGGCCGACCCAGCCGCCGGCACCGGCCCCGCCCGGGCAGGCGAAGACGGCGCTGCCGGTGTGGACGACGTACTGGGCCAGGGCGTCGGAGGCGGCCAGCCGATTGAAGATCGGGATGAACTGCTTCCTCGGGTCGCACTGGAAAGCGACGAAGAAGAGCCCGGCGTCGAGGAGGCCATGGCCGTCGAGGCCGTCCGAGAAGGAGTAGCCCCGGCGGAGGATCCGCTGACCCCCGTTGGCCGCCGGCCCGGCCAGCCGGATGTGGGCATCGGCGGGGATCACGGGACGCCCGTCGACCACGACCCCGAGGTCGACCGGGTCGGAGGCGCGGGCCTGGCCCAGGGGGGCACCGGACGCCTTGTGGCGGCCGACGGTCTCCTCCTGGACCCCGAGGGCGGTCCGGTCCCACTTCTCGACCGTGACCCGGATCCGACGGGCCACCAGGTAGGTCCCGCCCGTCATCCAGGCCGGGCCTTCGTTCCCGGCCCAGACGAACCGGCCCATGTCGGACGCGTCCCCGGGCCGGATGTTGTTGGTGCCGTCCTGGAAGCCGAGGAGGTTCCGGGGGGAGGTGTCCGGGGTGGTCGACGGGGTGGGGAGGAACCCGGCCTGGATCCACCGGAGGGTGACCGCCCCCTGGCCGATGAGGGCCAGCTCCCTGATGGCATGGAAGGCGACCTGGGGGTCGTCGGCACAGGCCTGGACGGCCAGGTCCCCACCGCAGCGGGATGGGTCGAGCTGGTCGCCGGGGAAGGCGGGCAGGTCGACCAGGGCCGGGGGTCGCCGGGCGGCCAGCCCGAAGCGGTCGAACCCCGCCGTCGTGAACAGGCCGGAGCCGAACCCGAGGGTCAGGGTCAGCCGGGACGGGGGGAGGTCGACGGCCTCGCCGGTGTCGGCCGTGGCCACGTAGGGGTTCCCGGTCAGGGGCTGGGCCGTCTGGCCGGCCGTCATCCGGGCCGCCGCCGCCGTCCACTCCTCGAGGACCCCGGTGAGCTCGACCCGGGCCGTGGTCACGACGTCGAAGGCGGCGAAGAGGAGGTGCTGCTGGACGGGGGTGTCGATCCCGGCCTGGTTGGCGCCCCAGAAGGCCACGGTCTGGTCGGCCCCGCCCGGTGATCCCGCCGTCAGGGCGACCGCCGTGGTGGCGGCCACGGCGCCACCGATCCCGGCCCCGCCGGCGGCGGCCAGGACGGCCCGGCGGCTGATCCGACGGGAAGGGCCGGTGCCGGCCCGGAACTCGCCACCCTGGTCCCCCCCGGGCGCAGCCATCCCCGCACCTTAAGTGGAGAAGGCCTTGCCCCGTCAGACCGGCCGGATTATGTGGACCCGCTCACGCCGCCCACCGCCGCTGCCAGGGGATTCCCCTGGCGTTCCCCAGAATCGGCCGGAACCGAGGTCGTCGTCCCGCCTGGGGGCAGCGCTCCCTTCTCGGTGGATGTGGGGTTGCTACTGAACCCGAACGGCGGTCTCAGCCCTCGTGTCGCATCAAGAGCGGCCCGCGTGGCCCAGTCTGTCGCTCCTGGCAAGCCCACCTGACGGCGGCCGCGTCCCAATTGGCAGCATCCCCGCCGACGATCGTGCCGGTCCCAGCCCGATCAGCTCCTTCATCGTCCGCATATCACGGCCCGGCGTTCCACATGAGGCGCTTGTCGAAGCCAGCGGGTGGCTGGTCGACGTTGATGAAACTCATCATCCCGGAGTCCTCGTGGGCGGCGATGTGGCAGTGGAACATCAACCTGCCGGTGAAGTCCGTGAAGGCGATCCGGATCACGACCTGACCGGGGGTGCCGTTCTGTTCATACGGCACGGGGATGGTGTCCTGTTGGCCCACATAGGGTTGAGCGACACCGGCGATCGACATCACCTGGAAGTGGTCGGTATGCAGGTGGAACGGGTGGACCTCGCCAGTGGTGTTGAGGACCGTCCACTGCTCGACGGTCCCGAGGATGGCTGGGGTCGAGAAGATGGACTTGTTGGGGTCGAACTGCTTGCCGTTGATGTACATGACGGTGCCGGCGGCGTTCTCGCTGAGCGTCACAGTCCGTGACTGAGCGATCGGCGCGGCGGCCAGCGAAGTGCCGGCGGTTGATGTCGCCCAGCCTGCTTCCGCAGCTGGAGGTGTGCTCGCAGTCGGGGAGGCTTCCCCGGCGACGTGTAGCCGGAGGAGGTTGACTGCGGGGTAGCTGTCACCTCCTGGTCCGTTGCTGTAGGGGAGGGTTTGCAGCCAGGCGTCGCCGGGGTGGCTGCTGGCGGATACCAGTACGTCGTAGCGTTTGCCTGGCGGCAGCAGCAGTGTGGTTGCAGTGGTGAGTACCGCGGCCGGGTAGCCGTCCTGAGCGACCACGGTGAAGGTGTAGCCGTCGAGGTGCAGGTCGTAGAAGATGTCGGCCCCGGCGTTGGTCAGCCGCCACAGCTCGGTCTGGCCCGGGAGCATCGTGAGGACCGGCTGGAGCTGGCCGTTTACGAGGCGCACTGTCGGGTTGTTCGAGTTGATCGACACCAAGCCTTGGTTCTGCACGATCTGGCCGGTCTTGTCGATCTGCATGTCCTTGAAGACCATGGTGTGCACGACGAGGCCCTGGTCCGCGCCTGCTCCGAAGCCACCGTTGGCACTGACCACGATCGCTCCTGATAGGCCGGCGAAGATCTGGCTCTCGGTGTCGGCGCAGGAACCCATCGGCGTTGTGGCCGGCATTCCGGGCATGTTCATGGTCTGGTTGCCCGTGCACATTTCGTGGTCGTGGTACCAGAACGTCCCCAGGGGCTGATCGAGTGGGATGTCGAAGTTGTAGGTGAACGTCGTACCCGGAGGCACGGATATGAACGGGTTGTCCCCGGCACCTGACGGGGTCATGTGCATGCCGTGGAAGTGCAGATTCGTGGGCGTGGCCAGCTTGTTGACCAGGGTGAGCGTCACGTGTTCACCCGGAGTGAAGTGCATCGTTGGTCCTACGTAGTCGCCGTTGTAGGAGTCCCCCCAGACCTTCTTTCCGGAGATGTCGAACTGGGTGCGCTCTGCGACCAGGCGCAGAGTCAGGTCCTGGGGCGTGGAGGTGTTGAGGTCGACGGGATCCTGGTAGGGGAGTCCGGGCGTCATCCCCGCCTCCTGCTCGACTGTCGAGGGCGGTGTCGTCGCACCTGAGGCGGAAGCGGCGACGATGGCACCCCCGACCCCTGTCGTCAAGCCGAGTACCACGGCAGCAATGACGAGCCGCTGACCGGCTCCGACACGGCCCGCCACGTCAGACTTTCCTGGGAAACGCATTCCGACCTCCGACCCTTCTCTCATGGCGATGGCGCTTCTGCGCTATCGATAGCAATACCAGTGCCGATCCGCCCAGCAATGGGACGATGAGTCCACAGGCGCTGTTGGTTATTAGGTATCCAGTCACTCCAAGAGCTACGAAGAAAGTCCCAACGTCAAGAATGCCATCGTGGAATCTATTGTGGTGTCACGTCAGCCACAACTACCGTTGGCCACACCGACGACACCGTTCGCAATCCCGCCACCTCGACGCGACGTCGACCGCCATCTCCTCGGCCGCTACACCATGTCCGCCGGTTCCTGCCGACGTTCCTCCACCGGTTCGGTCGTCCGGATCCACGTGCGCCTCGAATAGGACCGGGCGTGCTTCAGGCCTGGGGCCCGAGTGAGACGAATCTTGTGGCCAACTGACGGCCTCAATGCGCCCGGTCGTTGACGGGGAGCCTCAATGGCCGGTGACCGCGTCCTTCAGGTTCGATCCGGCGTCCTTGACGCTCTCGCCGACGTCCTTCACCGAAGCCTTCGCCCGGTCGGACTTGCCTTTCGCTTCCAGCCTGTCGTTCCCCGTGGCGGATCCGACAGTCTCCTTGACCTTGCCCTTCAGATCCTGAGTCGTGTTCGACGCCTTGTCCGCTGTGCTCATGGTGGCCTCCTGTGGGTGGTCACGTAGATACCCGAGCAGGGCCGAACTCAAACCCACATCCATTCGATTCGGGTGCGGCTCCCGTAGAGGTGCGCCACATGTCACTATCCGAGGTGGTTCGAACTGCTAGCGAGGTAAATCGCAGCTTCTGGGCAGCTCCCGGGGTGGTCGGCAGAGGCAGCGGACAAGTCCCCCCGGCCTCGGATCCACGGGAGCCGCACCCATTCGATTCTGCCGCCGGGGGCCGAGGCTCAAGATCTCCGGCTGAGCAACGGGGCCACCAGGGATGGCATGAACCATTCGGAGACCGCCATCGCCGGCCGGCCGGCGATGGCGATCAGGTGGGCGCGAGCCCAAAGGCCAGAGGCGTCGCCGCCGTCGGACCGGCGGTCTGGGACGCGCTGAAGGAGCCGGTCTTCGGCGGACGACGGGCGGCGGCGACCCCGAATGCGGCGAGGACGCGGCCGATCGGCTCGTCGCTGTCCTCGAGACGTCGGCACAGCCCCGGTGGAAGCTGGTTCGTAACAATGGGCCGTCTCGGCGTGTACGTAGAGCTGAAGTGACCGCCGGCCCGTCAAGGAAGCGACGCGGCGCGTGATGGGGCTCCCGTCCGTCACGTCGAGGTGATCGGAGCCTTTCGCCAGTCCTGACGCGTGACGGCGTCCGCAGGCATCGATGGGCTCTCCGGCCAACTGCTCCAAGAAGCCGGTCACCGTTCCCTGAAGGACGTGCAGGGCCTCCACCAAGACCAGCGGGCCGCGTCGACGGGTCCGGGCAGTGGATCTGGGCGCCATCCGGCGGACCGGACCCCCCGCATCTGCTCCACTGGCCCTGTCGAGATGGTCCCCATGGCGGACTCCACTCTGTCCTCTCTGCTCACCCCGGGCCAGCGCACCGCGATGAACCCGCCCTGTGACGCCAGAACGATCCTTGCGGCGGTGGGTCGGTGGCGGCAGTCACAGGCTGACTCCTCCGGTAGCGAACAGGGCGACCGCGGCGACGGCCATGATCGCGGCGGTGAGCCATCCGAGGATCTTGGCGACGTGGCCATTGACGTAGTCGCCCATGAGACGACGGCTGCTGGATACCCACATGACCACCGCGAGGAACGGCGCGGCGGCGGCGCCGTTGATGATGGCGACGAGGATGAGCAGCTTGATCGGGTTGACGTGCACCAGGCTGAGCGCCGTGCCACCGAGTGTCCCCAGGGCGACGAGGCCATAGAAAACGGGGGCTTTGCGGACCGACCGTGAGAAGCCCCACTGCTTGCCGAGCAGTCCGGCCAGGCCGACTGAGCCAGCGCCGGCGAGGACAGGGATGGCCAACAGTCCGCTGCCGATGAAACCGAGGGCGAACAGCCAACTGGCGAAGTGCCCGGCGAAAGGCTTGAGCGCCTGGGCCGCCTGGGCGGCGCTCTGTATGTCGGTCTCGTTGTGGGTATGCAGGGTTTGGGCGGTGGCCACGATGATGGCGAACATGACGAGGTTGGAGAACGTCATGCCGCCGAAGACGTCGAGGCGGCTGGTGCGCTGCTTGCGGCGCGCCTGTGCGGGACTCTGCCGCTTGAGGGGGACCGCCTTGGCGCCGCCTCCGGGTTCGTCGCGCATCTCTTCGAGGCGGTGGGCACTCTGCCAGAAGAATAGGTATGGCGAGATGGTCGTGCCGAGCACGGCCACGAGCAACGCCAGATAGGCCTTGTTGAACTCGATGTGGGGGATGACGGTGTGGCTGAGGACGCTGCCCCACTGATGGGTGACGAGGATGGCCACGACGAGATAGGCCAGCAGCGCGGCGCAGAGCAGCTTGAAGATGAGCGAGATGCGGGCGAAGGAGCCCAGCACCAGGAGCACGGTGATGAGGGCACCCGCGAATAGCGCCCACACCCAGGTAGCTCCAGCGTGAAGGAGCTGCATACCAGAGCCGATGGCGACGAGGTCGGCGGCAATGTTGAGGGCATTGGCCACGAGGAGGGCGACGAGGAGCACAGCCAGGATTGCCCGACCAGCCCGGTGGAACCGCTTCACGGCCAACTCGCCGAGACCGACGCCGGTTGCCAGCGCGGTGCGGTCACAGATCTCCTGGACGGCGGCCATCAACGGCAGCGTGAGCAGGGCGACCCACAAAAAGGCGAGACCGTATTGGGCGCCGGCCTGGGAGTAGGTGGCTATCCCAGAGGGGTCGTCGTCCGACGCCCCGGTGACCAGGCCCGGTCCCATAGCCCGCAAGTACTGACGCCAAACCGGTCCTGTGGTCGTCTGGGTGAGATCGAGTTCCGACCGGCGCGTGGGGGAGCCGTCGACGGGGCCGTCGGTCGACGCCGGTTCGGCCCTATCCTTTGGCCTCGTCGCCATCAGAACCGGCGCCCTTCGGAGCAGGCGAGCGCCCGCCTGTAGCGTTCCATTGGTTCGACCGAGGTCATCTCGAAGACGGCCAAGTGGCCGACGAGCGCCGTCCGCCACCGCCGCAGGCCGAACATCGTTGCCAGGTTGACGGCGGCAAACGTCGCCCCCGGGAGCCGGTCGAAATAGGCGCAGTAGGCGGGGGTGGGGTTGTCGCCATGGGAGGATTGTTCAGGATACGGCAGCCTTGTTCTTCGCCTCCTCGAATCGAAGCCCGAGATCTTCGCGTTCAGCCACCTCGCTGCTGGCACGGAAGTCGGGGAGGAGTTCGGTCTCCTCGACACCGACGTGGTGCTTGGTTGTGGCGACGAGCTGATTGACAGCCAGTGAGAACAGCTCGGACCCGGTCTCGTGCTCTCCGACCTCTTTGAGGGCGGCGCGGATCTGGTCATGCTCTTCGTTGGCGTCCTTGGCCTCTTCGTTGCCTCCGGCAACTTCTTTGCGGACCCGAGGGTAGAGGACCTTCTCCTCCGCGGTGACGTGGCGTTCCAGGTCCTCCTTGACTTCGGCGAAAAGCGCTGCCCGTTCGGCCGGTTCGGTGGCGGCCTGCAGCTTGTCGAACAGTGCCGTGACGGCGTGATGGTCTTGGAGGATCAGGTCGATGATGTCAGTCAAGGGGTTCCTTTGGATGATTGAGCTACGGGGTGTTCCACGCTGGAGCCGCCGGGGGTCGCGGACCGTTGGGTGCGCGCCGCCGCTGTGGATGCGGGGTGCGTGTCAACTCCTCAGGCGCGGCGCACCAAGAAGATGATTCCCACCACCACCAAGATCACGACGAGTGTGCCAAGTCCGATGTACATCGAGACCATCCCCTTCGGGGCGGAAGGCGTCATCGGAGCGCTTCCGATGCGGCGCACCGGGAACTCCTCGCGCCCTTTGGTCATACCCGTATTCTCGGATCCCAAACCCGGGGGGCCCTCATTGTGGTGTTGATGTCCACCAGCCAGCGTCCGACAGTGGCTGACTACGAACAGTGAACGCGAGGACAACGTCCGCGAAATTCGGCCACCCATGACAGGGAGGACCGGACGACCAGACGGGTGGGAGCATAGGTGAGCCGGTCGGGTCGTCAGCCCGCAGGGGGCTCCCAGGCCGGGTCCCGGCCGTAGGCGAGGAGGAGTGCGGTCCAAGGGTCGCCGGGGCCCACCGACCGGCCCACCGCGCCCTGGCCCCGGCCGACGGCGGCAGGGTCGGAGGGTTGGTGGTCGAGACCGGCGGCCCGGGCCAGGTCCCAGGCGTGGACGTGCCACTCGGCCACGGCCACGGCGGTGTGCTCGGCCACGAGGAGCGGGCCCAGCCCGGCCCACAGTCCCAGGGTCGCTCCCCAGTTGGCCTCCTCCAGGCGGGCGGCGTGGGCGGTGGCGGCGTCGACGAAGAGGGAAGCCCGGGCCTGGCCCCGGTCCTCCTCGAGGATGGCCAGGTCCCGCCGGTTCATCTCGGCCAATTCGTCCCCCCGGGGGAGGCCGGTCAGGGGATGTCCGGCGTCGACGCCGTCGAGGAGCCGGTGGTAGTAGCGGGCGATGGCGAGGAGGTGACCGGTGAGGTCCCGGGCGCTCCAGCCGCAGGGCGTGGGGGCTTCCCAATCCGGGACGACGGGACCGATCCGACCCAGGGCGGCCACCCCCTCGACGTAGAGGGGGAGGATCTGTGCCCGCGGAGGGTTTCCGCTGTCTCCGGCCATGGGCCGAGTCTCCCCGAAACCGGGCCGGCCGTCAGGTCCCGGTCAGGGGCCGATCGGTCGGGGCCAGTCGTCGGCCCGGAGGGCGGCGTCGGTTCCGCCGTCGACGGTGACCACCGATCCACAGAAGAAGGAGGCCTCGGGAGAGAGGAGGAAGGCGACGAGGGCGGCGATCTCGGTGGCCCGGCCGGGCCGGGCCATGGGGATGGGCCAGGTCTCGCCCAGGCCGGCCACGAGGTCCAGCATCCCCGCCGTCATCGGGGTGTCGATCAGGCCGGGGGCGATGGCGTTGAGGCGGATGCCGGCGCCGACCCAGTCCGCCGTGACGGCCTGGCGCCGGACCCAGCGGGCCAGGGCCAGCTTGGAGGCGGGGTAGGCCCCGTAGGCATCGGTGCCGGCCGCCTCCCGGGCCTTCGGCTCGTCGCCCTCGAGGCAGCGGTCGGCTAGCGAGGCCGGGTAGGCGGGGGCGGTCGTGGTCGAGTTGGAGCTCACGGCCACGGCACTGGGGTGCTCGGCCCGGGCCAGGCAGGGGCGGAGGCCGACGAGGGTGGCGACGGCCCCGAAGTAGTTGACGGAGACGATGGTGGATGCCTCCCCGGCCTGGATGCCGGCCGCCGCCACCAGGCCGTCGAGGGTCCCGTCGCAGAGTCGGGTCACCTCGGTCACCATCTCCTCCCGACCGGGCCCGGCCGAGAGATCGGCCACGACCTCGGAATCCTGGCGGTCGATCCCGATGACCCGGTGACCGGCCGCCTCCAGCCGGCTCCGGACAGACCGGCCGATCCCTCCGTCGGATCCGGTGACGGCGACGACTCCCAAGGTCAACCTCCTCCAGTCGGGGCGGCCAGGACGCAGCGGGTCCCCGAGTAGATGGTGGGAAGACACTTGTTGCAGTGGACGCAGAGGCCGGCGGCGGCCTGGCCCCGGCGGAGTCGCTCGGGGAGGTCCGGCTCCCGGAGGAGGGCCCGGGCCATGGCCACGAACTCGAACCCCTCGCCCAGGGCGCCTTCGATGGTGTCGAGGCGGTTGATCCCGCCGAGGAGGATGAGGGGCATGGAGAGGGCCCGTCGGAACTGCCGGGCGAAGGGGAGGAAGAAGGCCTCCTCGAAGGGGAGCTCCGGGAAGATCCGGGACCCCATCACCCGGAGTCCCAGACCGACCAAGCGGGGTTGGGTGGCGATGAACTCGGCCATGGGGACATCGCCCCGGAAGAAGTACATGCCGTTCAGCAGGGAGCTCCCCCCGGTGAGCTCCAGGGCGTCGAGGTGACCGTCGGCCTCGAGGAGGAGGGCGAGCTTGACCGACTCCTCCAGCCAGAGCCCGTCGGGGACCCCGTCGGCCATGTTGAACTTGGCCGTGAGGGCCACGTCGGGTCCGACGGCGGACCGGACGGCGGCAACGACCCGGCGGGAGAGCCGGAGCCGGTTCTCGAGGCTGCCCCCGTAGTCGTCCCGGCGACGGTTGAGATTCGGGCTCATGAACGAGCTGAGGAGGTAGTTGTGCCCGAGGTGGAGCTCGATGGCGTCGAACCCACCCGAGACGGCCACGGTGGCGGCCCGGGAGAACTGCTCGACGACCTCGTCGAGCTGGGGCAGCGTCGCTCCCTTGACGCGGCTCATGGCGGGGGCGCTGAAACGGCTGGAGGGGGCGAGGGCCCGGTGCCCGTTGGAGCGGACGTTGGCGACGAGGCCGGCGTGGCCGAGCTGGGCCGCGATGGCGGCCCCCTCGGCATGGACGGCGTCCGTCAGGCGACGGAGGTCCGGGACGATCTCCTCTGCCATGACCAGGGTGTTCCGGTGGACCCTCCCCCCCGGGGAGACGGCGCAGTAGGCCACCGTGGTCAGCGCCGCGCCCCCGCGGGCCACCCTCCGGTGGAAGTCGACGAGATCGTCGCTGACGGCCCCCCGGCGCATGACGCCCTCGAAGGTGGCCGCCTTGAGGATCCGGTTCCGCAGGGTGAGGGGGCCGAGCCGGGCCGGCTCGAAGGGGGCGGGGCCGGGCGGGGCCGGAGTGGTCGTCATCGTGGCCTGCGCCTCCCTGTCGCCAACGGACTGGTTCCGATACCAACGGTAACCGAACTGTAGTGGAACAATGGGCCGGTGGAGGAGCCGACCGGTGGGACCGGGGACCGCCGCCCTGGGGGCCGGCCCCGGGACGTCGGGATCGACGAGCGGGTACGCGGCGCCGTCCGGGACTCGCTGGTCGAGGTGGGCTGGGACCGGACCACCCTGCGGGGGGTGGCCACCCGGGCTGGGGTGAGCAGGCCGGCCATCTCCAGGCGGTGGCCGTCGAAAGGCCATCTCGTCCTCGACGCCATCCTGGGCTCGGTTCCTGATCTGGACCGGTTCCGGGGCGTCGACCGGGCCGGCTGGATCCGGGCCGTGGCCGCCGGGAGCTTCGAGCTCTTCGACCGGGCCGACGTCCGGGCTGCCGTCCCCGGGCTCCTGGCCATCCTCCGGGACCACGACGACATCCGGGACGCCCTCTGGCAGGGCTTCACCGGGCCGGCGTCGGCCATGCTCGGCACCCTTGACGATCCCGCCGCCGGCGCCCCGGACCCGGACGAGGCCCGGGCCGACGCCGAAGCCGTCATCGTCCTCGCCGCCGGCGCCGCCCTGATCTCGAGCCTCGTCGTCTCCGATGGGAACCGGCCAGGGGTGATCGACCGGGTCCGCCGGGCCCTCGACCGGGCCCTCCTCAGCGAGGACGCCCCCCCGGCCTCCGTCACCTGACCGGGTGGCCCCGGGGAGAAGTCGGGGCCCGGCTGTCGGGGGGGACAGCCGGGCCCCAGCCGTCGGTGGCCCGCTGGGGATGACCCAGTCGGAGGGGCGACCGGCGATCGTGACCGGTGGGAGACGGTCTCGGGAACGTCCGGCTCCCGACCGGCCCGGCAACGCCGGGCCGGTCGGGACGAGCCGGAAGGGGGAACCTCGGGCCGGGGCCTAGCGGGAGTTTCCTGGCTAGTT
>PLZB01000071.1 GCA_003151955.1 Acidimicrobiaceae bacterium | reverse complement strand
AGCCGGCCCCGTCGGTGGATCCGGGGTAAGGCGTCTCGCCGTAGGCCGAACGGAACCTCCGGGAGGAGTGCGCGGGCGACATGAGGGCGGCCCGGGCCATGGCCGGGACGTCGAGGGGCTCGGGCAAGTCCCGGTCGATGAGGTCCCGGGCCCGGCGGAGGTGGGCCAGGTCGACGAGCTCCTCCGGCCTCACGGCGACGACGCTACGCGGCCTCGAGGCGGTTCCCTCGTGCGTGACCATGGTCGCCACCCGACCCCGGCGGGCCATGGTCCCGGTCTGAGCGAGCAGGAGAGGAGAAGCACTCGACGGGTCGGGGGCCCGTACAGTCGTTCGAATGCCAGTCACCGTCTCCGCCATGTTCATCCCCGTCCACGACCCCGACGCCGCCCTCGGCTTCTACCGGGACGCCCTCGGCCTCGAGGTCCGTAACGACGTCGCCTCCGACGGCTTCCGCTGGGTCACGGTCGTGCCCCGGGCCAGGACCTCGACATCGTCCTGTTCCAGCCGCACGGCGGTCGTTCGGAGGCCGAGGGTGACGCCCTCATGTCCCTCGTGACGCTGGGGTCGCTGCAGGCTGCGATCTTCCGTTCCGACGACCTCGACGCCACGTTCGAGACGGTCCGGGCTTCGGGGGCCGAGGTGCTCCAGGAGCCGGCGTCCCAGCCCTGGGGGGCGCGGGACTGCGCCTTCCGGGACCCCTCGGGCAACCTCGTCCGCATTGCCCAAGGCTGACCGAGATGGAGACACGATGAGCAAGGCCACGAGGAGGGACAGGCAGTCGGGTGAGCTCCAGCTTGCCGACAGCCACGATCTGATCCGGGTGCACGGCGCCCGCGAGAACAACCTGAAGGACGTCAGCATCGAGATCCCGAAGCGCCGGCTGACGGTGTTCACGGGGGTCTCGGGCTCGGGAAAGAGCTCGCTGGTCTTCGACACGATCGCGGCAGAGTCGCAGCGGCTGATCAACGAGACCTACAGCGCCTTCGTACAGGGCTTCATGCCCACGTTGGCCCGACCCGAGTTCGACGTCCTCGAGGGGCTGACGACCGCCATCGTCATCGACCAGCAGCGGATGGGCGCCGACGCCCGCTCCACGGTCGGCACCGCCACCGACGCCAACGCCATGCTCCGGATCCTCTTCAGCCGACTGGGGAAGCCCCACATCGGCTCGCCCAACGCCTTCTCCTTCAACGTCGCCTCGGTCCGGGCCAGCGGTTCGATCACGGTCGAGCGCGGCGCCGGCAAGACGGTGAGGAAGACCTTCACCCGCACCGGCGGGATGTGTCCACGTTGCGAGGGCCTGGGCACGGTCTCCGATATCGACCTGACCCAGCTCTTCGACGACTCCAAGTCGCTGGCCGAGGGTGCGATCACCATCCCCGGCTACACGGTGGACTCCTTCTGGACCGTCCGGCCCTACATCGAGTCGGGCATCCTCGACGCGGACAAGCCGATCCGGAAGTACACGAAGAAGGAGCTGGCGGACTTCCTCCACCACGAGCCGATCAAGGTGAAGGTCGACGGCGTCAACGTCACCTACGAGGGGCTGATCCCGAAGATCCAGAAGTCGATGCTGACCAAGGACCGGGAGTCGTTGCAGCCGCACATCCGGGCCTTCGTGGACCGGGCCGCCACCTTCACCGACTGCCCCGACTGCGGGGGCACCCGGCTCAACGAGGCGGCCCGGTCGTCGCTGATCGGCAAGGTCACCATCGCCGATGCCTGCGCCATGCAGATCAGCGACCTGGCCGTGTGGATCCGGGGCATCGACCAGCCGTCGGTGGCGCCGCTGCTGGCCACGCTGCAGCAGATCCTGGACTCGTTCGTGGAGATCGGGCTGGGCTACCTCTCGCTCGACCGGCCGTCGGGCACGCTGTCGGGTGGCGAGGCGCAGCGGGTCAAGATGATCCACCTCGGCTCCTCGCTCACCGACGTCACCTACGTCTTCGACGAGCCCACCGCCGGCCTCCACCCCCATGACATCCAGGGCATGAACGACCTGCTGCTGCGCCTCCGGGACAAGGGCAACACCGTGCTCGTGGTGGAGCACGAGCCGGAGACGATCGCCATCGCCGACCACGTCGTCGACCTCGGCCCGGGCGCCGGGACGGCGGGGGGCACCGTCTGCTTCGAGGGCACCGTGGCCGGGCTCCGGGCCAGCGGCACCATCACCGGCCGCCATCTCGACGACCGGGCCGCCTTGAAGGAGACGGTCCGGACGCCCACCGGCACGCTGGAGATCCGCGGCGCGACGGCCCACAACCTGCGCGACGTCGACGTCGACATCCCGCTCGGGGTGCTCGTCGTCGTCACCGGGGTGGCCGGCTCGGGGAAGAGCTCGCTCGTGCACGGGTCGATCCCGGCCGGGGCCGGTGTGGTGTCGATCGACCAGGGTGCCATCCGGGGCTCGCGGCGGAGCAACCCGGCGACGTACACCGGGCTGCTCGACCCGGTCCGCACCGCCTTCGCCAAGGCCAACGGCGTGAAGCCGGCCCTGTTCAGCGCCAACTCCGAGGGCGCCTGCCCCAACTGCAACGGCGTCGGGGTCATCTACGTCGACCTGGCCATGATGGCCGGCGTGGCCACCACCTGCGAGGAGTGCGAGGGGAAGCGCTACCTGGCCTCGGTGCTCGACCACCACCTCGGGGGCCGGGACATCAGCGAGGTGCTGGCCATGTCGGTGGTCGAGGCCCTGGAGTTCTTCGGCGAGGACGGCGAGGCCCGCACGCCGGCCGCCCATGCCGTCCTCGACCGGCTCGCCGCCGTGGGGCTCGGCTACCTCAGCCTGGGCCAGCCGCTCCCGACGCTGTCCGGGGGGGAGCGGCAGCGACTCAAGCTGGCCGCCCACATGGCCGAGAAGGCCAGCGTCTACGTCCTCGACGAGCCGACCACCGGCCTCCACCTCGCCGACGTCGAGCAGCTGCTCGGCCTGCTCGACCGGCTCGTCGACTCCGGGAAGTCGGTCATTGTCATCGAGCACCACCTGGCCGTCATGGCCCACGCCGACTGGATCATCGACCTCGGTCCCGGGGCCGGCCACGACGGCGGCCGGATCGTCTTCGAGGGCACGACCGCCGACCTCGTGGCGGTCCGCTCCACCCTCACCGGCGAGCACCTGGCCGCCTACGTCGGCACCTGACCGAGGTCGAGCTCCGCCAGCAGCGCGTCGTAGTCGGCGAGGCCGAATTCGGCGCCTATCGTGTCGCGCCAGGTGGCGTCGAGCTCCCCCAAGAGCGCCTCGGAGAGCTCGGCCCGGTGACCTCCGACCCCGCCGGCCCTGACCTTGCTCGAGTCGCCGCCCGGCGGCAGGCCACAGGCCCGCTCGCTGTGGGCCCGCATCATGGCGTCGTCGTACTTGTCCTGGTGGGCCTGCATCGATCCGAGGGAGGATTGCTCGCAGGCCACAGCGATGCGCTCCCGGTCCGGATCGAGACCGATGAAGCGGGCCACCCGGCGGACGGTTCCCTCGGGGTCGCCGATCATCTGCTCGTAGGCCAGGAGCAGGACGTCGGGGTCGTGGCGGCGGGGCCACCACGAGGCCAGGTGGGTGTAGAAGTCCCGGCCCTCGACGAACCGGGCCCGACCGAGGGTCTCGATGTCGATGCTGCCGGGCTCGAAGAACCAGCCCTCGAAGAACCGGTAGGCGGAGACGAGGGCGTCCCGGGGATCGCGGACGGCCACGATGTAGCGGGCCCCCTTGGGGACGTCGGGCCAGGCCAGGTGGCTCTTGAAGCAGCGGGGCTCGCCCCGTTGGTCGGCGTCGAGGTCGAGACCGAGGTCGCCGGCGGTCTCGATCCAGGGGACGACCCTCGAGATGTCGTCGAAGTCGAGGTCGCCACCGGTCCGGAGGCTGTGGACCATCTGCTGGAGCCAGGTCGTGCCGCACTTGGCGAAGGGGGCGATGATCACGTCGGTCGGGCCGGGCACGAAGTCGAGCCCGGCCTGGACGCCCTCGGGCGTGACCATCCGCGCCATCATCGATTCGAGCTCGTCGAGCGTCGTGGCCCGGCGGCCCCCGCTGCCTACGGTCATCGGTCCCCTCCTGTCATCGGTGCCGTTCGAGTCCCTCAACGTAGGCCCACTACGGTGACCGGATGCCGGACTACGACGCCGTCGTCATCGGGGCCGGGCACAACGGCCTCACCGCTGCCACCGTCATGGCCCGGGGCGGGATGCGGGTGCTGTGTCTCGAGAAGAACCACTTCATCGGTGGCATGGCCACCACCACCGAGCTGGCCCGGGGCTTCCGCTTCGAGCTGGCCGGGTCGATCCAGTTCCCGATCCCCAACGAGATCTTCGCCGACCTCGGCTTCGACAGCTGCCCGATCTACGAGCCCGAGGTCCAGTCGGTGAGCATCGGGACGGCCCAGGAGCCGCCACTGTTCCTCCACAGCGACCCCATCCGGCTCCTGGAGCATCTGAGCGAGGAGCTCGGCTTCGAGGCCGTCTCCGGCATGGCCGAGGTGGCGGGCTGGGCCCAGGCCCCGGCGCGGGCCATCGGCCGGATGGACGTCCGGACCCCGCCGAAGTCCCTCGACGCCATGCTGGCCTGTGCCGGGGACGAGGAGGAGCGCGAGGCCATCCGGGTGGCGCTGTTCGGCAGTGTCATGGACGTGGTCGACCGCTATCTCCCCGACCGGGTGAAGCACGCCCAGGTCCGGAGCATGCTGGCCTTCCTGGCCGTGAACTCCACCTACCGGGGCCCCTACTCCCCGGGCAGCGCCCTCTGCCTCGCCTTCGCCCTGGCCTCCCCGGGCGACGCCACCATGTCGAAGGTGCGGGGCGGGATCGGGACCATGTCGGACCATCTCCTCGGCCTCTTCGAACAGCACGGCGGCGAGCTCCGCCGCCATGTCAAGGTGGCGCGGATCGTCACCGGCGGGGACCGGGTCGAGGGGGTCGGGCTCGGCGATGGGGAGGTTGTCACCGCGCCCGTCGTGGTCTCCAACCTCGACCCCACCGCCACCTTCACCCAGCTCCTCGAGGCCGACAGCCTCCCCGAGGCCTTCCGGCGGCGGGTCGGGGCCATCGACCACCGGGCCGCCTACTTCCAGATGCACTTCGCCCTCAGCGGCCTCCCCGAGTACGCCCCACCCTACGAGGCCCTGAACCATGGCGACTCCCGCCACAACGTGACCTTCTTCGGGACCGCCGAGGACATGCAGCGGGACTTCGAGGGCTGTGTCCGGGGCCTCGTTCCCGAGGTGCCCTCGTTCAACCTGTCCGTCCCGAGCCTCCGTGACCCCGACCTCGCCCCGCCGGGGAAGCATGTGGCCAGCAGCTTCGCCTTCTACGCCCCGGTCGGCGGGACCAAGGCCGAGCAGGCCGGACGCCGCGATGCCATGGCCCAGCGGATCGTGGCCCGGATCACGGCGGCGGCGCCGAACTTCCCGGACCTCGTCGAGCGCCAGTTCGCCTACCCCGCCCACACCTACGAGCTGATGTTCGGCTGTACCGGGGGGGACTTCACCCACGGCCTCCTCCAGCCCGAGTTCATGGGGCCGTTCCGGCCCGGGCCCCGGGGCTGGCCCGACGCCCCCGTGCCCCTCGAGGGCCTCTACCTGTGTGGGGCGGGCTGCCACGGGGGACCCGGTATCACCTTCATCCCGGGCTACAACTGCGGCTACGCCGTGCTCGAGTCGGCCGGCTCGAGCGCCCGGTAGCGCTCCTGGCGCTCCACGAAGGCCAGGTAGAAGCCCATGGCGAAGGCCAGGCTGGTGAAGAGGCTCATCACGAAGAAGATCCAGGCGTGGCGCAGGCCCCGCCGCCGGCCGTCGACGATCGTCCAGAGGGGGAGGAGGACGAGGTTCACGATGACGGTGTCCTGGGCGGCGGAGTCGGCGGCCGGGTTGGCGAAGATGGCCTTCGTGAAATTCCAGTAGGTGGCCGAGCTCCCGGTCTGGTGGACGTAGCGGACATTGAAGTACCAGCCCAGGCCGAGGGCGGCCACGGCGAAGGTGACGTAGAGCCCTTCGAGGAGCGTGGGCCGGCCCACGCCGCCGGAGAAGAGGCGCCGGTTGGCCCAGCAGGCGAACGCCGTCGAGGCGACGCCGAGCGTCCCGTAGACAAAGAGTCCTGTCGTCAAGGTCCCCCCTCAGGCGCAACGGCTCGTGCCGAGATCCTGGTGGGCCTCGGCCCCGATGGCAAGCGGGCGCTACGTCAGAGGAGAACACGGCCGAGATGCCGGGCTCTCCTGGCCGCCGGGGGGTCCCCGGAGGAGGTTGCCGGCTTCACGGTGGGCCAGCCCGGGGAGATCCCGGACCTGGTGGCCGGGCACCTCGGGGCCGGGGCCGACGAGGTCATCTTCAGCTTCGCCTTCCCCGACGCCGACGCCGACGCCGACGCCGGCCGCCACTCCGGTGGTCTACGTTCCTCCCGTCCGGTCCCGTGTCGCCAAGCCAGGAGGTCTCCCATGTGGGCCCAGCTCATCAAGATCCGGTTGCAGCCCGGGAAGGCCGACCGGATCCCCTACTTCTTCGAGCAGCTCCGGGCGGCCGAGCAGCCTGACTCGGGTCTGATCCGGGAGACGGCGATGCTGGACCAGGCCGATCCGGACTCGATGGTCGTCCTGGTCGTCTTCGAGAGCGAGGAGAAGGCCCGGGCTCGGGAGCAGGATCCCCGGCGCCAGGCGGGCCAGGAGGCCATCCGGGCGGCCATGGCCGACATGATCGAGGGGCAGCCCGAATTCCTCGACCTGACCGTGGTCGAGGAGATGTCCCTCTAAGGACCCGCCGCCGTCCGGTCGACGACCGGAGCCCCGGTCCTCGCCACCACAGTTCCGACGTCCACGCCGTCGGCCAGCTCGACCAGATCGAAGGCACCGTCGACCACGTCGAGGACGGCGAGGTCGGTGATGACCCGGTGGACGACGGCCCGGCCGGTGAGGGGCAGGGTGCAGCGCTCGAGGAGCTTGGGTCGGCCGTCGCGGGCCGTGTGCTCCATCAGGACGATGACCCGGCCGGCCCCATGGACGAGGTCCATGGCGCCGCCCATCCCCTTGACCAGCTCTCCGGGGACCATCCAGTTGGCCAGGTCGCCCCGGCAGGAGACCTCCATGCCCCCGAGGACGGCCACGTCGAGATGGCCGCCACGGATCATGGCGAAGCTCTGGGAGGACGTGAAGAAGGAGGCCCCGGGGAGCACGGTGACGGGCTCCTTCCCGGCGTTGACGAGGTCGGGATCGACCGCCCCGTCGGGGGGGTGGGGGCCGACTCCGAGGATCCCGTTCTCGGAATGGACGACGACGGCGGAGCCGGCCGGAAGATGGTCGGGGACGAGCGTCGGGAGGCCGATCCCGAGGTTGACGACCTGGCCCGGGAGGAGCTCCCGGGCGGCCCGGGCCGCCATCTCCTCACGGCTCCAGGCCATCGGCTCCTCCGTGGGGGGTGGTCCGGGCCCGGACGGTCCGTTTCTCGATCATCTTCCGGGCGGCCTGGTCCGGGGTGAGGGGGACGACCCGTTGGACGAAGATCCCGGGTAGGTGGACCTGGTCGGGGGGGATCCGGCCCCGATCTACGACCTCCTCGGCCTCGACGATCGTGAGTCTCCCGGCCATGGCCACGTCTGGGTTGAAGTTCCGGGCGGCGGCGTGGAAGAGGAGGTTGCCCTGGCGGTCGGCGACGGCGGCCCGGACGAGGGCGACGTCGGTGACGATCGACTCCTCGAGAACCATGTCCCGGCCCCCGAAGCTCCGGACCTCCTTGGCCGGGGAGGCGACCGCCACCGTCCCGTCGGGGTGGTAGCGCCAGGGGAGTCCGCCCTCGGCCACCAGGGTGCCGACCCCGGCGGGGGTGAAGAAGGCCCCGATGCCGGCCCCGCCGGCCCGGAGCCGCTCGGCCAGGGTTCCCTGGGGGGTGAGCTCCACCTCGAGCTCCCCGGCCAGGTACTGCCGGCCGAATTCCCGGTTCTCGCCGATGTAGGAGGCCACGACCCGGCTGACCCTCCGCCGCTCGAGGAGGAGGCCGAGTCCGGCGCCGTCGACACCGCAATTGTTGGAGACGACGGTGAGGTCGTCGGCACCCTGGTCGAGGAGGGCCTCGATCAGGTTCCAGGGGATCCCGGAGAGGCCGAATCCCCCGACGGCGATGCTGGCCCCGCTCGGGATGTCCGCCACCGCCTCGGCGGCGCTCGGGACCACCTTGTCCATGCCGTCCACGATGGGCCCCTTTCTACCAGCGCTACCGTGATGCCATGCCGACGACCGGCCACGAGGACCCCCCCGGCGAGGCCCCCTGGGCCCTCCAGCTGGTTGGCCGGGTGGAGCGGGCCTCCCGCCCGTCGCGGACCGCGGTCTACGAGGCGGCGGCGATGGCCGTGGTGGCTCTCCTCGCCGACGACCGGAGCCGGCCCGACGGGGAGTGGGGCCCGTCGGTGGAGCGCTGGCTGGCCGGCCGGATCCGGAAGATCGCCCGCCGGGCCCGGGGTGCCGACTGGGAACGGGTCCAGGCCCTCCCCGGTGTCACCGTCCTCCAGGGAGGCGCCGAGGTCAGGGCCCTCGTCCCCGGCCCCGTCGACGAGGTCCCCCCCGAGGTGTCCAGGCTCCAGCTCCGGGCCTGGGGGCTCGACGACCCCGGGGCCCGACCCGATGTCGCCCCGGTCGTCGGGGGAGCCGTCGTGGTGTCCCTGGCCGCTGCTCCCCTCCTCTCGACGGGGAAGGGGGCCGCGGCGGCCGGGCACGCCGCCCAGCTGGCCTGGATGATGATGGAGCCGGCCCGCCGCCGGCAGTGGGCCGCCTCTGGCTTCGAGGTCGTCGTCGAGCAGCCCGGGGACCTGGCCTGGCTGGTCCGCCGCCAGACGGCCCCCGTCGTCGTCGTCGACGCCGGCTACACCGAGGTCGAGCCGGACACCTGCACGGCCGTGGCCAGGTGGGTCTGAACCACGCGTCCAGTCCCGGCCTCGGCCATCAGCGCTCGACCGGCACGACGGCCAGTTCGTACCGGATTCCCGGAGCACGGCGACGGTCCTCTGGACCTACGAGGTGACCAGGCCGCCCTCCATTCGGGCCAGGTAGGAGCGATGCACGCCCGCCACCGTCGCCATCTGCTCCTGGGTGAGCTTGCGTGCTCTTCGCAGGCGAGCGAGGACCCGACCCAACTCGGCCGGATTGGACGCCCTCCACCGCGGTTTCTCTGGTTCTGTCTCCATATCAAGACAATTGCCTGAACGGGATGATTGTCCGGATATCGGGACCCGAGGTCGGCCGGCCTTGTCCCCCACCCGGGAGACAAATACGGTACAGCTCGGATCGTAATCCTCGGTGAAAGGTGGGCGGGCATGGCCAGGCTCGATCGGAAGTGGTGGACCCTGATCGCCGTCTGCACGGCGACCTTCATGCTCCTCCTCGACATCACCGTGGTGAACGTGGCCCTGCCCGCCATCCAGCAGGCCCTCCACGCCTCCTTCAGCGACCTCCAGTGGGTCGTCGACGCCTACTCCCTGACCCTGGCCGCCTTCCTCCTCACCTCGGGCGTCGTCGGCGACATGTTCGGCCGCCGGGAGGTCTTCGCCGTCGGTCTCGGGGTCTTCACCGTCTCCTCCTTCCTCTGCGGCCTCTCCACCACCTCGCTCGAGCTCAACCTGGCCCGGGGGGCCCAGGGCGTGGGCGGGGCCATCATGTTCGCCACTTCCCTCGCCCTCATCGCCTCCGCCTTCCAGGGCCGGGAGCGGGGGACGGCCTTCGGGATCTACGGGGCCGTCATCGGGGGGGCCGTCGCCGTCGGCCCCCTCATCGGGGGGGCCATCACGAGCGGCCTGGGCTGGCGCTGGATCTTCTTCGTGAACGTCCCCATCGGGGTCCTCGCCGTCGTCATCACCCTGACGAAGATCCAGGAGTCGAAGGACCCCAACACCCGGCGGATCGACTGGATCGGGGTCGTCAGCTTCTCGGCCGCCCTCTTCTCGCTCATCTTCGCTCTGGTCCGGGGTAACGCCGCGGGCTGGAGCAGCTCGCTGATCGTCGGCCTCCTGGTCGGATCGGCCCTCCTCCTGGTGGTCTTCCTGGTGGCGGAATGGCGCCAGTCCGACCCCATGCTCGACCTCGGCCTGTTCCGGCGGCCCGCCGTCGTCGGGGTCTCCCTGGTCGCCTTCACCCTGTCGGCCTCGATCTTCGCCATGTTCCTCTACCTGACCCTCTTCGTGCAGGACGACCTCGGCTACGGCCCCTTCGCGGCCGGCCTCCGCTTCCTCCCCATCACCGTCCTCTCCTTCCTGGCCGCTCCCATCGCCGGGAAGCTCAGCGTGAAGGTCCAGTCCCGCTACCTCCTCGGTAGCGGCCTCCTCCTCGTCACCATCGGCTTCCTCCTCATGTCGATGGTCCACGCCGGCTCGGGCTGGACCGTCCTCCTCCCCGGCTTCGTCGTGGCCGGGATCGGGATCGGGACCGTGAACCCGGCTTTGGCCTCCTCCGCCATCAGCGTCGTCCCCCCCGAGCGGAGCGGGATGGCCTCGGGGGCCAACAGCACCTTCCGCCAGGTCGGGATCGCCACCGGCATCGCCGGTCTCGGGGCGGTCTTCCAGAGCCAGGTCCTCCAGAAGACCCTGGCCGCCCTGGGGTCGACGCCGGCCGGCCGGGAGGTCCTGGCCCAGGGGGGACCCCGGCTCAACGCCGCGGTGACCGGCGGGGCCGTCCGGGAGGCGGCGGCATCGATCCCGTCGGCTCCGGCCCGGGCCGCCCTCCTCGACGCCTACCGGGTCGGCTTCGCCGGCACCCTCGACCACCTCATGCTGATCGGGATGGTGGTCTCCGGGCTCGGGTCCCTGGGCGCCTTCCTCCTCGTCCGCCAGCGCGACTTCGTCCCCAGTCACGCCCAGGCCGGTCCGGCCGCCGCCCCCGAGCCGGCCGTCCCGTGACCCTCCCGGCCCCCCCAGGGCCGGGCCGGGCCCCGGGCCGACCCCGCGACGAGCGGGCCACCCGGGCCATCACCGACGCCGCCCTCCGCCAACTCGCCGCCGTCGGCTACGGCCGGGTCTCCATGGAGAGCGTGGCCGGGGAGGCCGGCGTGGCCCGGGCCACCATCTACCGCCGCTTCCGGGACAAGGCCGACCTCATCACCGCGGCCATCGCCTCCAACCCCGGGGGACAGTTCCCCGAGACCCCCTCCACCAATCCCCGGGGTGACCTCATCGACTTCCTCGAGCTCTTCGACGAGCGCTTCGGGGAAGCCTGCATCGAGGTGATCGGGACCCTCCTCGGCTCCCGGGAGGAGCGGGCCGCCCTCGAGCTCCACCGCCACCGGGTCGTCCATCCCCGGACCGCCCACCTCCGGAGCCTCCTCGAGGCGGGCCGGGCCCAGGGCCGGCTCCGGGCCGACCTCGACGTCGACCTCGCCGTCGAGATGCTGGCCGGCTCCGTCTTGGCCCGGCGGGTGGGGGGTGTCCCGAGCGCCCCCGGCTGGGCCCGGCGGGCCGTGGCCATGGTCTGGCCCGAGGACCCCCCGGACCGCGGCTGACCGTGGAGCACCCCGCCCCGGTCCTGGCGGCCCGCCTCTCCTTCCAGCTCCTGGCCGGCCCGCTCGGGACCGACCCCCTGGCCGTCGTGGGCCGGCTCCTCGCCGTCCAGGCCCAGGATCTCCAGGGCGCCCGTCTCGCCGTGGGGCACCCTCGATCTGGTCCGGGCCGAGGACTACCGGTGGCTCCACGCCCGGACGAGGCCCACCGCCGCCGCCCCCAACGCCCGTCGGCTGGCCCAGGAGGGGGTCTCCCCCGACGACGGCGACCGGGGGGTGGCCCTGATCCGGAAGGCCCTCGCCGCCGAGGGTCCCCTGACCCGAGCCCAACTCGGCAGGGGCTCCGCCGGCCCGCCCCGCCCCCCCCGTCGACCCCGAGGCGGCCCTGGCCGAACTGGCCCGTCGCTACCTCCTCGGGCACGGCCCCGCCGACCGGCCCCGGCCCAGGCTCCTCGGACCCTTCGACCCCCTCCTCCATGGCCGGTGCTCCCGGGAGGCCGTCCTCGGATCCCACCCGGGGGTCGTCACCGTCAACGGGATCTTCCGGTCCATCGCCCTCCTCGAGGGCCGGGCCGTCGCCACCTGGACCCTGCCCGGCGGGATCGTCACCCTCGCCCCCTTCGACCCCCTGGCCCCCTCCGACCTCGGGGCCCTCGAGCAGGACGCCGCCGATGTCGTCCGGTTTCTCGGCCTCGGTTCCCGGGTAGGTCGCCGTCTGGGCCACACTGGACGCCATGGCAGCCCAGTTCATCTTCACCATGCGCGACCTCCGCCGGTTCTACCCCCCCGACCGGGAGGTCCTGAAGGGGATCAACCTCTCCTTCTACCCCGGGGCCAAGATCGGGATCATCGGCTCCAACGGCTCGGGCAAGTCCTCCGTCCTGCGGATCATGGCCGGGGAGGACGACGGCTTCACCGGTGAGGCCCGGCTCACCCCCGGCTTCACCGTCGGCTACCTGGCCCAGGAACCCCAGCTCGACCCGACCAAGGACGTGGCCGGGAACGTCGCCGACGGCGTGGCCGAGACCAAGGCCCTGGTCGACCGGTTCAACGAGGTCTGCTCGGCCATGGGTGACCCCGAGGCCGACTTCGACGCCCTCCTGGCCGAGCAGGCCGACCTCCAGGACAAGATCGAGGCGGCCGGGGCCTGGGACCTCGACCGGACCTTCGAGATCGCCATGGACGCCCTCCGGCTCCCCCCCGGCGACGCCGATGTGACCACCCTCTCGGGTGGTGAGCGCCGCCGGGTGGCCCTCTGCCGGCTCCTCCTCTCCAAGCCCGACCTCCTCCTCCTCGACGAGCCCACCAACCACCTCGACGCCGAGTCCGT
>PLZB01000091.1 GCA_003151955.1 Acidimicrobiaceae bacterium | reverse complement strand
AAAGCACTACCGGAGGTCTGAGGCTCGATGCTCAGGGATCGCAGGTCGTCCAAGCGGCACGCGCTCCGGACGATGGCTGAACATCCGCACCCCACCACATTTCCCGTAGGGGTCCTCATTTGGGCAGACAGCTTCCATTCTGGGCTCGGACAGACGTTCAGGGCCCTGCCTGGAGAAGCCCCGTTCCTCGGTTCCGGTAGATTTCGAACCGGTCGCACCCGGAACAGTCGTCGAGGAACCAGAGTGATCGCAAAGGATGCAGCAACCGCCACCCCTGCCGAAACAGGGTCCAGCCTGACGGAACGGGGGGTCGCCAGGATCGGCCTCGGGACCTGGCCAATCGGCGGTCGGGCCTACGGCGAGGTCGACGAGGCAACCGCCATCGACACGATGGTCGCCGCCCTCGACGCCGGTGTCCGGCTGTTCGATGTCGCCGACATCTATGGAGAAGGCCGGTCGGAGCTGCTCCTCGGCCAGGCCACGGCCGGCCGGGACGACGTTGTCGTGATCGGGAAGGCGGGCTACCTCGACGAGGCCGGGGCCCGCCAGGATTTCAGGCCCTCTTACCTCCGCGACGCACTCTCGGCCTCGCTCGAGCGCATGGGCCGGAGCCAAATCGACACCCTGCTCCTCCACAGCCCACCGCAGGACATCCTCGACTCGTCCAAGGTGAGAGCCGGAATGGAAGCGCTCGTGGAGAAGGGCCTTGTGAAACGGGTTGGCGTATCGCTCCGCCACATCGAGACACGGCCACAGCAGCGCTGTCGTGGAGCGGTTGCTCCGTGATCGAGGTCATCTGCAATCTTCTCGACCAGCGCGCCCTCGACTCGGGCCTCATCAGCGAATGCCTCGAGAGGAATATCACCGTCCTGGCCCGTCTGCCGCTCTGCGCAGGATTCCTTTCGGGAGCCTACCGTTCCGGCCACCGCTTCGGTCCAGGTGATCGGCGGGCTCGGTGGTCGCACGACCAGGTCAGCCGGTGGGCCGGGGCAACCGAGGACCTCGGACGGGCGCTCGGCGAGGACCGGCCTCTTGTCCAGATGGCCATCCGGTTCCTCCTGGCATGTCCAGGCGTCGTACCCATCCCGGGCGCCAAGTCCAGAGCTCAGTTTGAAGACCTCATGACAGCCGCCAGGGCTGGACCGCTGGACCAGGACGGCGACGACTTCGGGATCGTCCGTCGGATGTGGCACGAGCGATTCCGGATGCTTCCCCCCGGCTGACCTGGCACCGGACGGTCAGCGGCGCTTAGTCCGGAGCAGGACACGGTCCGAGGACACCGCCCTCGAAATCGGTGACCGGCTGTGGAGACACCGCCGGTTGTCGAGCACCAGGACGTCGCCGGGACCAAGGAGGACCTCGGACCATGCCCCCGAGGCCTCGAGGGCGCGCTCGAAGACCTTGAGCTCATGCTCCAGCCCCGCTGAGAGCTTGACCAGTCTGTCGTCAGACGCCTGCACGATGGTATTCCGCATCCAGCGGATCGACCCGCGCCGATGGTTGAAGACAGGTGCCCACGTGACGCCGGTTGGGCTCGATCCGCTCCTCCAAGGATGTGGGCGTCCGAGCCGCTCGACGCCGGAAACACCAAGGGAGCCGAGGGCCACAGCTCGGGCAGCGGTTATGGACATGACCCGGGAGACCCCCTGTCCCCCGACATCGGGCACGACACAGAGGAGGCACGAAAGCCGGTTCGGGACGACCCGGTCGGTGCTGTCGGTGTGGAGCAATTCGTTCAGCACCTGTCCCGCCATGCTCCGATCGGTGCGGGGGCGAAGCAGGCTGATGGCGCCGTGGGCCGGGTCCGGCTCGACGAAAGGGGCCCCGAGCCTGGCGGCAGTCACCGCCAGGGTTGCCGGTCCGCAACCGCTGACGTCGAGGCCACGGAGCACGACCGAGTGTGGGGATCCGATCAGGGTCAGGGCCAGGCGATCGAGTGCCTCCGGGAAGCGTCCCGACGTCGCCGAGGCCACGGCACGAGACAGGACCTGGACCTCCTCCTGGCTGCGATTGACGCATTCCGACCCATCAAGAGCCGGCGGAATGGCGGACCGGATGGTGGAAGCCACGACGGCTGCCGTCCCTGAGTCGAGGAGTACGACGGGAATGGGTTCGGTCTTGGCGACCACGTCTACCGGATCCAAAAGGGTCGGGTGGCGAGGGCCAGGTCCCCGCCATAGACGACGCAGGCCCGCAGGAAGTGCTGGTGGCTCTGTCCGACCGGACCGACCCGCTCCGTGAACTCGAAGACCGACTGCCCGCTGATTCCAACCTCCTGGCGACGCGGTCGACCACAGGTGACGCCCAGCACGTCGCTGTTGTCTGCAAACACGGAGAGGGTGGCCACCGCGTCCCCGGCCGACGCATCGGGAAGGTCGGTGACCGAAACTGTGATCTCCACCCGGACGTCTTGACCCCGCTGCCACCGCTCAGGAGCTTCGACGGCGACTGCGGCCACGCGGCCGCCGATCCTGCGATCCAGGACGGGACCACACCGGGCGCAGCTGAGGAGCTCTCGCTCGATCCGCCGGATCAGAGGGTGGCGGGCGACCTGCCTGAGCGTCTCCTCGCCGCAGTTCGCGCAGGTGCCGCGCCACGTGGGGTCGGAGCGGGGCACGAGGGCCGATCCCCACAGCTGGTCGAGGGCGCGCCACGATCGGGTGCCCCGTTCGAAGAGGGAGTCCGCCAGTTCCCGCTCCACCCCGGCGATCAGGCTGTCGAGCGTGTCGATCCGGTGCTCGATGCTCTTCGCCCGGCCCGCTCGAACGGTACCGCCGAGGTTGGCGACGACGTTGGTCCCCTGGGCCCGGACGGCGGCCATCATGTTGCTCTGGCGAGGGAACCGGAATCCGGCCAGGTGGAGGTCGTCCAGGAGCTCGACCGAGCGCCCCGTCCAAGCCAGGCGTCGTTCGATGCGGGCGAACGTCGCCGGGAGGTCTGCTGCCGGGCTCTGCGGACCCGAGGCCTGCGGCTCAGAACACTCCCCGTCGGGAAGGGGCGTTCCCATGGTGAGCCATGGTGGACCGATGAGGGTGAGGAAGGGATCATCGAGGCCATGCTCCGCCAGTTCCCTGTTGGCGGCCCTGGCCGCCTCGCCGAGTCGCCGGCCCGTGGCAACGGTTTCGACGACGGTTTCGACGACATTCCGGGAGCCGTTCACGAAGGTTGGGAACCCGATCAGGGCGACACTCGTTCCCTCGGCCAGGCCGTGGGCCAGGAGGGCTTCGTCAGTGAAGAGCCCCTCAGTGAGCCTGATGCTCATACAGGTATTGAGGACAACGACGTCGGTGGTCAGGGAGCCGACCCGCAGCAGGCTGTCGGCCGGAGCCTCCTTCCGGTAGCAGACCCCCTGGTCGGCACAGGCGGGGAGACGCCAATCGGACGGGCCGAACCGCTTAGCCTTGGTTGCCCCGCACAGCGTGGCGTCGGTCAGGCTGATGCTGTCCTCCCGGCCGTGGGCGGTTATACCGAGCAACCCAACGTGGGAACGCTCCAGACCGGACAGGTCGATGCGATACGGCCCGCTGTCACCACCGGCGTCCCGGCCTGGAACTCCGGTGAAGATCGTGTCGATCAGGACGACGGAATGGGCGGGATCCCGGCGCCAAGGAAAGGCCAGTGCCTTTGCAACCGTCCAACTGAGCTCTCGGTCGTTTCGGCCCGTCAGGATGCCCCAGCTCCTCCAGGGAACATCCCCGGAGGCCCCGCACAGCCGGTGGGTCCGGATGATGGTCGACGTGGTGAACGACGATGAAGTTCCGAGAAGGGTGAGACATGCCTCCCCGTCGAGGCCGGCAACGGTGGACGCTAACACGGGGTGGTCGGCGTGGGGGACGACGACGTGGGAGCAGGACAGGACCTCGGCCAGGGCGGTACCAAGCGGCCCGAGGGCATCGCCGATCGAGACCAGGACGTCCCCAGTTCGGACGTCAGCACCGGCGGGATGTGCGATGCCCGCCACCGGGAGCAGAGGACGAGGGCGGTGCAGGCGATCGAAGACGTCCCGACGTTCCCCGTCGACGCCTAGGACCGGAATGGGCTCCCCGGCGCGCCAGCGGCGCAGACCACGGAGCCAGGCCGGGACCGAGTCGGAGTTGGTGAGCCACCGACCCGGGGCTGGGCCGCTACGGACGTCCGCCTCAGACACGGAGAGGCTCCCGACCGCCGAAAACGATCTCGAGCAGGGCCGCCTCTCGTCGGCGCGCCGGAGCAGTATCCAGGGTGCAGTTCCATAGCACGGTGACCTGGGTGTCATCAGCCGGCCGCCATACCGAGCAGGCCGACCCCAGGCCGATGTGCCCAACAAGATCGACCGGATCGACGGGCCTGGCGGCACGCCGACTCCGGTAGAAGGAGAAATCGTTCATGAGGCCGAGGCCCCACCCAAGCTCGCGACCGAAGAGGAAGGGGTCCCGCATCGGAGGTCGGGCCGGTCCGAGACACGCCTCCATGGTCGCCGGGGTGACGAGGCCCCAGGCATTGTTCTGGGCCTGGCGGATGACCCCCAGAAGGTCCGTCAGAGCTCGGGCGCTGCCGTAGGCACCGGACGAAGGGCTGCCCTGATGGAGCATGGTCGGACCGACGAAGGGCTGCTCGGGAAGGGGTGCCCCTGCGCCGCGATACCAGTACCTGGTGATGTGGAGGTTGCTTCTCATGGCGGGGCCGTCCGAGACTCGGGCGGGACCGAAGATGATCTCCCCGCTGTGGTCGAGATCGCCCAAGATCTTGTGCCAAGCCAAATCGCAGTACCCGATGCCCTCGATCCGGGCGAGGGCCTCGGCAAGAACGGCCCAGCCCCAGAGAATCGAGTAGTTCGGCCTCGACCCCGGTTCGACGCCCGCCAGGACGGGCAGCCGACAGATCCGATCGAGGTCAGGGGGCCGGCCCGAGAGGAACTCGAGCCAGAGCGCCTCACCCTCGACGTTGGTGGTGTGGGACAGGAGATGCCGGAACGTGACGTCGCCCTTTCCGTAGGCCCCGAACTCGGGGACCACGTCGGCAATGGACTGTTCCGGGTCCAGGCGGTCATCGCTCCAGGCGTGGGCAAAGAGGAGGGCCCCAATGACCTTGCTGCAGCATGCCCAGGGCTGGACAGTGGATTCCAGCATGGGATCCTCGGCGCCAGCCCAACCGGCGGCCAGGGTCACGACGTCGCGTCCTCCCCGGCGGACGACGATCTGGACACCGGCGGTAGTCTGACCGGCGATCTCCCTGCGTACATAGGCGGTGAGGTTCTCGGCCATGGCGCCATCGTCGGAGGCCCCGACGACCACGGGAATCTCGTCAAGGCTGTCCTGACGGGGCCAGGCGAACGCCCGGCGGTCGACTTGGACCCCGGCCTGGTCCAGAAGGCTGGAGCCGTGCCGGGCCAGGACATCTGTAACTCCCCGCCGTTGCTCCTCGGCCAACTGGAAGGAGACGAGGGGGAGGAGTAACAATGCCGCCTTTGGCGGCCGGACCTGAAGCTGGGAGGTGCCGATCATGGGCATGATCGTGGTGGCAACATCCCGATCGACAACGATCCCGCTGAGAAGCCTGATTGGCCACTCCGGAGAGACCTCGACCGTGACCGAGGCGGCTTCGTCGCCACCGGCCCGGACGACCCGGATGAAACCCACGTCGAGGTGGAGGCTGATGAGATACGACGGCTCGTTCGGAGCGTCGGCCGACGGGACGAGCAGGATCCGCAAGGGGTCGGGGCTACGGTCGAGGAGTTCAACGGGGAACGTCTCCTCGAAGACCTTCTCGAGCTCCTCCGCCAGTTGGCGCCAGTCCGTCACGCTCCTCGACGGGCGATTCTCTCCGCTAGACATGGGCGTCGTGGCCCTCCTTCCGGCGGAGGATAACCGCACCGGCCATACCGGTGAGAAGCCCGGTGGCTAGGAGCACACCGACAGAGGTGACCCCCGAGGCGGCACCGACATCTCGGTAGATCCCGGCACCGAGGCCGCGCATGCCCCAGTACATCGGCGAGAGGGGAGCGAGGGCTCTGGCCCAGGCCGGCATGGTCGACAACGGGACGAGAGCCCCGCCGAGCCCGGCGAACAAGGTCGCTCCAAGATTCGAGGCGGTCGAAAGCTGCAGCATGGTCCGGCATACCCCGGCCAACAACAGGGCCAAACCCATGACACACCAGATGTAGGCGACAAGGACGGCGAAGAAAAGGGGGACCGACCCCTCAATCCGGAGGTCGAACCACGCGCTCCCGATGGCGAGGGAGGCGGCCACCTGGCAGGAGACCATCCCAAGGGGTACGACCGCTTTGGCCGCCAGGAGGCGTTCAAGTGGGATCGGGGCCGACCGAAGACGGTCGAACGTCCGCCACGTGTGCTCGCGGAACAGGGTGTACCCGATGGCTCCGACCAGAGCGAAGCTGAACATCAACGTCATGCCTGGCACGCTCTGCTCAGCGCCGGTGGCGTGGGGACGACCGGAGAGCTCAAGGGCGTAGCGAAAGGCCTTGTTGGTGAAGCTCATGATTACCACCGGCGTGACAATCAGGAGGATCAAGACGGTCGGGTCGGCGCGTAGGAGGCGAAGGTCGTTGCGGACGACAGCGGCCATGGCACCGGCCCCGACCGGGCGGAGCGGGTCAGCCATGGCTGGTCACGAGCTCATCGCCAGACCGGCCCGTCAGGGTGAGGTAGACCCCTTCAAGCCCGGGCGTCACGACCCGGGCCGAGCGCACCCGGGATGCAGCGGGCCCAAGGGCCTGCAGGACCCTGCCCAGGAGCTCGTCGTCCGGCCCGGCCAGGGTGACGCGATGGAGGTCCCCGACGGTCACGACGTCCCAGTCGTCGGGCAGCGGCGGGAGCGTTCCGGTCAAGCCCAGCTCGATCGAGGGCCTGGCCAATTCCGCGATCAGCTCGGCGGGCCGGCCCCGGCCGACGACCCGCCCCCCATCGAGCAGGGCCAGCGTGGAATCGAGCTCGGACACCTCTTCGAGATGGTGGGTGGAGTAGATCACGACGCTCCCGGCCTGGGCCCGCTCCTGGACGAGTCGGAGCACCCTACCCCGGGTCTCGAGATCCGATCCCACGGTGGGCTCGTCGAGGAGGAGGACGGGGGGGTCGCCGATGAGAGCCTGGGCCAGGTGCAGCCGGCGCTGCTCCCCGCCCGAGAGCGATCCTGCCCGACGCCCCAGGTGCTGGTCCAAGCCGACGTCGAATGCCACCTGGTCGGTGTGTCGGCGAAGCCCGGCCGCCCGGAGGCCGCGAAGCTCACCGGCGACCCGGAGATTCTGCTCAACCCGGAGGGTCGGGTAGACGGCCGTCTCCTGACCGGCGAGACCGATGGCAGCCCGTGCGGGCAGCGTGTCCCTCGACACGTCGTGGCCCCGGACGGAGACAGACCCGGACTCCGGCCGCTGTAGGCCGGCGATGATGGAGATCAGTGTGGTCTTCCCCGCTCCGTTTGGTCCGAGCAGGACGCAGAGCTCCCCCGGGGCGATGGACAGTGTGACGTCACGGAGGGCCGGGCGGCCCTTGTAGGACTTTGAGACCCCGCTGATGTCCTGACTTCCGCAGAATGTAGACAC
>PLZB01000097.1 GCA_003151955.1 Acidimicrobiaceae bacterium | reverse complement strand
CCCCCAGCCACCAGAGCCCGCCCCCACCGGCGTAGCTGGCCCCGGTCCCCCCGGTGCCGGCCACCGAGCCGCTGCTGTTCCCAGCCCCCGAGCCCCCGTTGACGGTGGTCCCGAAGAAGGGGCCGGCGCCGGCCCCGAAGTTCCCGGTGCTCCCCCCGGAGTTCTCCAGGTTGTTCACGGTGCCGCCGCCGATCTCGGCCGAGGTGAGCCCGCCGCCGCCGCCGTTGGCCTCGCCGGTGGTGTAGTCCGTCGGGCTGGCCACCGGGTCGTTGGAGCTGCCCCACCCGCTGGAGGGGCTCTGGAAGAGGCTGAACAGCCAGGTGGTCCCGGCCTGGCCCGGCTGTCCGATGCCGCTGCCCGACAGCACGTTGTAGGGGGAGCTGTTGTCGAACGTCCCGCCTCCCCCCGATCCGGCCGGACTGCCCAGGCAGACCGTCTCGCCCCCGCCACCCCCGCCGGCGGCTTCGGCCAGGATGCAGCCCGCGGCGGCATTCGAGGGGGCTGTCGTCCCGTAGGTGCCGTCGGCGTTGCACAGCGGCATGGCCGGGGTGCAGGCGCTGAAGCCTGTGGTGGGGACGATGCAGGCCACGCTCGATCCCCCGCCGCCGCCACCGGTGTTCCCGCCCACCCCGCCGGCGACGTAGCCGCTCCCGTTCGAGTGCCGGCTCCCGGCCGCCCCGGACTCGGAGACGATCTCGTAGCCGCTCGGCAGCGACACCTTGAAGCTGACCTGGCCCCCGAGGCCTCCGCTCCCACCCGTCTGGCAGAAGAAGAAGAAGAAACAGGTCCCCGCCCCGCTGCCCCCGCCGGCCCCGACCACGGTGACCGTGCCCACCCCTGAGACCGTGGGCGCGGCCGTCGTCGAGACCCCCACCGTGGGGGTCCCCCGGTTGGACGTCTCGACTTCGAAGGAAGCCTTCACGGCCTGGCACACGTAGTGCCCGCTCGACCCGGCCCGTCCCATGGCGTAGACGTAGACGACCGAGTTGGAGCTCGCCTTGGAGGTGTCGACGGCATACTGGTAGCCGAGCGTGGCCCCGCTGAGGGTCTCGGTGGCCCAGTAGGAGTCCCCGGCCTTGGTCGACGAGCATCCCCGCCCCGACCAGGTGCCCATCCCGGCCGGGGGTTGGCTAGCCGCCCATCCGGTGCTGCCCGTGGTGAGGGCGGCCACCAGGGCCGGGTTGGTGGAGTCGTTGGAGCATGTCGTCGTGCCCGAGGTGCTGCACCCGTAGAGGGTGCCGAGACCGGCCGAGGTGCTCCCGTACCAACCGGTCTGCTCGAGGCGGGCCTCGTAGTCGGCCAGACCGGCGTTGGCCGCCTGCTGGGCCTGCTGGGTGAGGGTGGTCGACTCCGCCACCAGGCTGTTGCCGGTGGCCTGGAGCTGCATCGCCACCGGGATGCTGACCATGACCACGACGAGGCCCAGGACGACAACGAGGGCGGCCTGGCCCTCCTCCCGGCGACGTCGGGGGGCGGCGTACCCGGGGTCGACGGAGGTGGTCTCAACCGGCAGTCGTGGTGTGCGCATCACTCGTTGCTCCTTGACCTCAGGTGGATGAGGCGGTGCTCTGCTTGGGGACCAGGTTGGTCAGCCAGATGTCGTCGATGACGGTCGTCCCCGGGTTGCCGTGCGGGGAGGGGAGATGGGTGTTGACGTCGGCGAGGATGGTGAGGTCGATCCGGATGGTCTGGATACCGGAGCTGATGAGGTTCCCGGTGTCGTCGACCGACCCGTTGATGGCGAGGCCGGTACAGGTGTGGCTGATCGAGTCCTGGCTGCAGATCAGGTCGAAGGGATCCGAGGCGTTGTTCAGTGGTGCCACCGCCGCCCCGGCCCCGGAGGAGAAGTACTGGAAGAGGGGCGGCGTGTACCCCGCCTCGTTGGCTGAGTTGATCCCGGCGCAGTTGGACGGGTAGCTGGGGGAGCCGGTCGGCAGCGCTTGCGTGGTCGAGGGGGTGGGGGGCGGGGTCTGGGCGGCGCCGCTGCTGGTTTTGGGTAGGTAGTCCCAGCACGACGCGTGGGGGACGGCCCCGTAGGTGGTGGCGGTGTCCTGGCAGGCCGAGTCGCACCAGACCTTCGGGACGACGTCGACGATCTTGCAGGTGGCACAGCTGTGGTTGTTGTAGTCGGCGGCCGGGAACAGGGTTCCCGCCGGGAAGGCACCGTCGTCGACGACGTCGAGGTTGCAGTACCCGTAGATGGCGCCCCCGCCGGTCGTCTGGCACGAGGAGAAGTCGATGAAGATCTCGTAGACGTGGGGCGTGCTCGAGGATGCCGTGTAGGAGCAGAACTGGATGTCGTAGTCGTGGGCGTAGATGATCGCCTGGGTCATGGGGTCGGTCACTGGCGTCGACTGCCCGTCGATGTTGGCCGTGGCCAGGCCGGTCGGGTTGCGGACGAGGACCGGGCTCGGGGGCGATGGCGCCGGGCTGCTGTTGCTCCAGCAGGGCATCTGGGGGGAGTTGGCCGCCAGGGCCGCCAGGGCCGCCGCCGTGACGCCGACGGTGAGGCCGGCCTGGGCGGCGGTGACCGGGGCCACCGTCCCCTGGAGGTACTGGGTGATGCCCGACTGGGCCACCTGGGCCGCCTCCGTGGCCCGACTCTGGTCGACCTGGCTGACGGACTGCCGGGCCATGATGTAGACGATGCCGAAGGCGATGGAGATGGCGATCGAGAAGATGAAGACCGAGACGGTCATCTCGATCAGGGTGAAGCCGGCCTCCGAGGAGGCCCGCCCCCGGGAACGTGGCCCCGACCGGGACGGGAAGGGGAACCTCATGTCAGCACCGTCGGACAGCCGCTGGCCCCCGGGTGGGGCGGGACCAGGCTCGGGCTGTGGGCCACCCAGGCAGGGTTGGTGGGGAGATCCCCGGTGAGGATGACGCTGGTCCCGGATCCGGCGGCGGCCGCGCTATAGGGCCCCCACTTGACCTTGACGGACACCACGTAGGCCAGGGTGCTAGCGGTGAGGGAGTTCCCGAGGGAGACCGTCGTCCCGGATGTGACGGCCGCGCACCAGCCGCCGGCGATGTAGATGTCATACGTCTCGTTGTCGACGACCTCCACGGTGGGGGTGCTGCTCCAGGCCCCGGCCGTGATGGCCGGGGTCAACGTCGACCAGGGCGGGACGGCCGTCGTCTGGGCCAGGGCGTAGCTCCCCTCCTGGGTGATGATCCCCGCCGCCACCGACTGGGCCGTCTGGCGGAACTCGCTCTGGCTGATGACCTTGTTGGTGGTGATCATCAGGCTCGAGATGGGGACCATGATGAGGAGGAGGATGACCACCGCCATCAGGACATCGAGGAGGGCCACCCCCCGCTCGCCCGCCCCGTCCTCCCGGGACAGCACACCACCGCCCCCCCCGTCCGATCGTTGCATTTCGTCCTGCGCTCCCCGATGTCCCCGACACCGACAGTGTGACCACGTGCCGTGGTCTTCATACTGACAAGAGGGTCTGTACTGGGCAAGGGTGATTCCACTTACGGGAATCACGCAGTCAATCTGGAACGCGTTCCACCAGGTATTCCTCACGGACCGCCTTGAGACCGGCACCCCCTGTGCCCGTCACCACCCCCGGTGTTGGTGACGCTCCGTGAATAAAGAACGGCTGATTTTCGATTCAGCTACGAAACTCGGGACCCAACGGGCACACAACGGGGGCCCGGGCCACGCTACGCGGTCACATCGTGGGGCTTCAGCCCTCGACACCGACCTCGGAGATGGCGAATTCGGGGCAATTGGCGATGGCGAGCCGGGCCCGCTCTTCCGACCCGGCCGGGACCGTCCCGTCCCCCAGGGCCGACGAGAGCCCGTAGTCGTCGACCTCGAAGAGCTCCGGGGCCAGGGCGTAGCACCGGGCATGGCCCTGACACCGCTCCGGATCGACCCGGACCTTCACCGGAAGACCACCGGGAGGAGCCGGGGTCCCCGGACCTGGCCGCCGGCCCAGGTGACCTCCTCGGCCTCGGCCAGGCTGAAGACCGGGATCCTCCGGAGCCACTCCTCGAGGGCCACCCGGAGCTCCATCCGGGCCAGGTTCGACCCCGCGCAGCGGTGGATCCCCGATCCAAAGGCGACGTGCCGGTTCACGGCCCGGTCCAAGATGACCTCCTCGGGCCGCTCGAAGGCGGCCGGGTCCCGGTTGGCGGCCGGGAAGTTCATGAGGACCTTGTCCCCCGCCTTCATCGGACAGCCCCCGAAGTCGACGTCCCCGGTGACGATCCGGGCCATCGTGACCGGGGAGTAGGCCCGGAGGAGCTCCTCGACGGCGAGGGCCATCAGCTCCGGCTCGGCCAGGAGCCGCTCCCGGTCGCCGGGGTGGCCGGCCAGGTGCCAGAGGGAGGACCCGATGGCGCTCCAGGTGGTGTCGACCCCGGCGATGAGGACGAGGGCGGCCACCCCCAGGACCAGGCTCTCCTCCACCGGGACCCCCTCGAACTCGCTGTGGAGGAGCTCGCTCAGGAGGTCCTCCCCCGGTTCGACCTTCCGCCGCTCGATCTCGGCCAGGAAGTAGGTGATGAGCCCCGTCATCCCCTCGATCCGCTTCTCCGGGTCGTCGGCGAACTCCAGGACGTCCCGGACCCACTCCGTGAAGGTGTCCGCCATCTCAGCCGGGACCCCGAGGATCCGGGCGATGACCCGGACGGGGATCTGCTGGGCGTAGTCCACGGCGGCGTCGGCCCGGCCCTGCTCCAGGAAGCCCTCGATCAGCCCCGAGCAGAGCTCCCGGGTCACGGCCTCGTAGCTCTCCACCCGCCGGTGGGAGAACCAGGGGAGCAGGAGCCGGCGGGTCCAGGTGTGCAGCGGTGGGTCGGCCGAGATGGGGGGGACCCCGTAGGGGAGGACGGCCTCGGCCGGGTCCTCGGGACCCTCACCCTCGAAGGGGATGACCGAGATGTCGAGGGAGCTGAAGTGGTCGACGTCGTGGGCCATGGCCGTGACGTCCTCGTAGCGCGTCGGCAGCCAGGTGCTCCCCCGTCGGTTGCTGTGGGCGATCGGACACCGCTCCCTGAGGTCGTCCCACCGGGCGAAGGGATCGGCGACATAGCCGGGATCGAGGACGTCGAAGTCCCCGGCCCAGTCCTCGACGGGGGTCGTCTCGCCCATGGAGCCAGTATCCCACCCTCAGGGCCGGGGGCCCCGGTCAGGTCCCCGCCGGGCCAGGACCCGGTAGGTGTTCCCCCGCCGTCCCCGCCGGACCCAGACCCACAGGATCCGGTCCCCGGCCCGGGCCGACCAGGCCACCGGGACGGACAGCCCCCGGACCAGACCCCGCCAGGCCCGGGCCACCCCGCCCCGGGGCCGCCACGCCACGGCCGGCGGAGCCAGCCGGTTGACGAGGAGGGCCAGGGCCACCTGGAGGTCGACGGGCCGGTGGGCGTCGGCCCGGAAGGCCTGGACGATGCCGAGTCCTCTGGCCTCGAGGGCGGCCTCGAGGGTCTCGAAGGGGAGGAAGTGCTGGGACCGGGGCTCGGCCCAGGGACCCCAGTAGGGCCCGAGCACCTTCCCGAAGCCCGACTCGGGGTCCGGCACCTCGAGGAGGAGCCACCCTCCCGGGGTCAGGACCTCGACGGCGGCGTCGAGCGTCTCGAGGGGACTGCCCGCCGAGGCCAGCTCGAAGAGGCTGACGATGTCGAACGAACCGGACAGGGTTCCGGCCAGCTCGCCGAGCTCCCCCCGGTGGGCCCGGGCCAGCTCGCCCCGCCGCCCGGCCTCCTCGACCTCCTCCCCCGGGTCGACCCCCTCGAAGGCGACCCGGGGCCACCGCTCCCGGGCCACCCCGGCGAACCGCCCCGCCTCCGGACCCACGTCGAGCCACCGCCGAGGATCGGTGAACCCCTCCACCATGGCCGCCCGGGCCTCGAGCACCCCCTCCCCCGTCCGGGGCCTGGCCAGACCCCGGTAGAAGGCCCGGCCCTCCGGGGAGAGCCCCGGGTTCCGGAAGACGTGCCCGCAGTCCCGGCACCGGGCCAGCACGAGCCGCCCCGGGCCTCCCTCGACCAGATCCCGGCTGTTGGCCCGGACGGCGAGCTTCAGCGATCCGCACATCGGGCAGTCGGCTCGGGCCTCTCCGAAGAGCCGGGTCGGGAGCGCCCCCACCCTCACCCGAGGAGGGTCTCGAGCCGGTCGGCGGCCCCCGGAGCCCCACCGGCAGCCCGGAAGGACCTCTGGACCCGACCGGCGCCAGCCACGAAGGCGGGATCCCCGAGGACGGCCCCGATGGCATCCCTGAGCTCCCCGGCGTTCACCCGGCCGAACCGGACCCGGATCCCCGCCCCCGATCGCACCACCTGCTCGGCGATGATCGGCTGGTCGTCCCGGATGGGGGCCACCACCAGGGGGAGCCCCTGGGCCAGGGACTCGCAGACGGTGTTGTGCCCCCCGTGGCACACCACGGCGTCGACCCGCTCGAGCACCCCGAGCTGGGGGACGAACGACCGGACCAGGACGTTCTCCGGAACCTCCCCCACCAGCTCCGGAGGGGCCACCAGGACGGCCCGGACCGCCGTCCCCGCCACCGCCTCGACCACGGCCGAGTAGAACCGGGCCCCGACCGGCCCGTTCACGGTGCCCAGGCTGACAAGGATCTTCGGCTGCCTGCTCTCGAGCCACTCCCAGGGGAAGGCCCCGTCGCCGTGCCGTGCCGCCGCGTCGTCGGGGGTGGCGAGCGAGGGTCCCACCATGGCCACCGGCCCGGACCCGGCCGGGAGGCCCAGGGCCGGTCCGACCAGCTCCTCGGTGGTGTAGGCCAGGACCAGCTGCTCCGAGAACCGGAGGTCCCCCTCGGCGGCCCGCTCCGGGTCGACCCCCGCCGCCACCTGCATCGACCGGAGCTGGTCCCGGACCCACTCCCCCACCTTGGGGAGGGCGGCGAAGGGGTCGACCAGCTCGGCCGAGGTGGTGGCCGAGGTGGCCCAGGGGAGCCCCTGGCGGCGGGCCACGATCCCCCCGGCGAAGGCCTGTTGGTCGACGACCAGGCAGTCGGGGCCGAACTTCTCCACCGCCGCCTCCACCCCCGGCACCATGGCCAGGGCCAGCGGGACGAGGAAGTCCCGCCACAGGAACTCCAGGGCCGCCATCCCCCGGAGGCCCTGGGCCTTGGCCGCGGCGGCCTCCAGGATCTCGTCGGGGATCTCCCCGCCCATGGGGAGGATCTCGGCCCCCTCGGGGAGGAGGGACCCGATCTGGGCGCGGTAGCCGGCCCAGGCCACCCGGTGGCCTCGCCGCTCGAGCTCCCGGCCGAGGGCCACCGTCGGGTTGACATGGCCCGTCAGCGGCGGGACGACGAAGAGAAAGGCAGCCACGGCCGGTCAGGCCATGCAGGAGGCGATGTAGGCCACCAGGGTCCCCACCTTCAGACCCATGATGTCCTCGAGCTCCATCTCCCCGATCCATCCCACGAAGTCGACCCGGTCCCCGTAGTGGCCCTGGAGCTTCTCCGAGAGGGCCACGAACTCGATGCTCTCGAGCTCCAGGTCGGTCGAGAACGAGGTCTCCATCCCGATCTCGATGTCGAAGAGGAAGTCCTCCCCCACCACGTCGGTGACCAGGCCGACCACCACCTCGAGCACCTCCGTCTCCACAGCGACCTCCGTCATGGCTTCCCCCTTGTCGACCGCTCCAGCGTAAAGGCCACGACGACCTCCCCGCGCCCGACCGTCTGGACGGGCTGTCCGTTGACCACCATCTCCTCCCCCTCGAGGGATTCGATGACGAAATCCTTGGGCCGGCCCCCCAGGCCCGTCCCGGCCGCCTTCGCCACCGCCTCCTTGGCCGCCCACCCCCTCGTCAGCCATTCGTCGCGCTCCGACGGGGGCCGCCCCCCGAGGAGCCGCTCGAGCTCGTCGGGGGAGAAGGCCGTCGCCGCGAACCGCTCGGAGCGGGGCTCGACCTGCTCGAGATCGATCCCGACGTCGACCCCGTCGCCCACCATGGCCACCGCCATGAAGCCGCTGTGGGCGATCGACACCCGGAGGGCGGCCCCGGCCGGGACGTCGACGCTCGTGAGCGTCAGGGTGGGACGGCCGCTCGGCTCGTTTCCCACGATCACCTCGACGGGCCAGACCGGGGCCACCCCCCGGTCCTCGAGCCACCGCCGGACGGCGTCCTTGGCCGCCACCCGCCCGAGGAGGTAGAGCCGCTGGGCCTTCGGGTTGGCCGCCCCGTACTCCTGGCGCTCGTCGACCGAGAGGTACCGCCGCATCATCAGCTCCCGGGCCGCCGATGACCGCCACCGCTCCCGGGCCAGCACCCACCCCCCGGGCTGCTCCTCGGCCAGGGTGTTGTCCTCGGTGAAGGTGTAGACGGGCCAGACCCGCTCGTCGGTGTCGAACCGCCGGTCCTCCCACCCCTCGATCCGGACCCAGATCCGGCCCCCGTGGCTGAGCTCGTGGTCGGCCCGGACCGAGACCTCGTCGAGCCGGCTGATCCTCACCCGGGTGTCGACCTCCGCCCCCACCGGAGGCTGGGGCCCGAAGAGCCGGATCCGGTCGATCGAGGTCGGGAGGGCGAGCCGGTCCCGCTCCTGGTCGACCATGACCCAGAACCCCATGAGCTGGCCGGCGTTGTCGAGAAGGGCCCCCTGGGCCGCCCCCACCTCGAGAACCCCGTCGATCCCGTCGTCACCGATCTCCCCCAGGTACTTGACCCCCTGGTAGGCCGGACCGTGGAACATCCACCGCTCGGCGTAGAGCCGCTCCGCCGTCGTCGGGGCCCGCCGGGGGTTCCGCAGCGGCGGCGCCGCCGGGGCCGGGGCCTCCGGGTAGCCCGGGGCGAATGTCACCGTCGACCGGGCATAGCCCTCGATGACGACCCGGACCTGACTCGTCGCACTGTCGGCGGCCAGGACCACGGCCCGGATCTCCACCTCCACCGGGGGGGCCACCGCCAGCCACCGGAGGGCCCGGATCTCCCCCACCTCGACCGCCACCATCCCCGGGGCCAGCTCGGCCGCCACCTCCACCATCATCTCGATGAGGGCCGTCATGGGGACCACCGGGAACCGGTCCGCCTCGATCGGCCACCCCGGGGGCTGCCGGTAGAAGCAGTGGTCGGCCAGCGTCGGGATCCGGTCGACCGAGAGGACGACCGTCCGGGCCACCCGCTCCTGGGCGGCCTCCTCCCCGGGCCGGGCCACCTCGGCCACCACGGGAGCCGAGGCGGGAACCCCCGGGGACAGCGGGGCGGGACGGGGCGGGGAGGCGGCCAGGGCGGCCGCCACGGCCGTCCCCGTGGCGCTGGCCTCACCGAGGAGGGCCTCGAGCTCGGCCGCGGCCGCCCCTCCCCCGGCCAGCGAGGCCAGCGGTCCGGGACGGGTCGGGAGGGAGACCCCCAGGGGGGGGAGCCGGATCAGGGGCGTCCCCAGGGGAAGGGCCCGGTCCCGCCCGGTGCCCGACCCCGAGGCCAGGGCCTCGAACCGGACCCCTTCGACCCCTTCGACCCAGCAGGCCGCCGCCGTCCGCAGCAGCTGGGCCATCCCCGTCCGGCCCGGGATGTTCGAGGCCACCACCACCGCCTCCCGGTCCTCCAGGCTGTCCTCCACCATCCCGGCCAGGCCCCCCACCCCGACCTGGACGAAGAGCCGGGCCCCCCCGTCGTGGAGGGCCAGGGTCAGCTCCCGGAACCGGACCCGCTGGGTCAGATGGGCGAGCCCGAGGGCCCGGACCTCCTCCGGAGCGGCCGGGTAGGGGGTGACGGTCGTCGCCGACCAGAGGGGAACCGAGGGGGGCTGGAGCGGGAGCCGGGCCAGGGCGGTCCGGATGGGGTCGAGGAAGGCGGCGAACATCGGGGAGTGGAACCCCGACCGGAAGGGGAGGACCTGCCCGAAGACCTTGGCCCCCCGGGCCCGCTCCAGGAGGACCTCGACCTCGTTGTCCGGCCCGCAGACGATCGTCTGCCGGGGGCAGTTGTCATGGGAGACGGCCAGCTCCAGCCCCCCGAGCATCCCCTCGGCCACGTCCACCGGGCACCCCAGGGCCACGAAGGCCACCCCCGGGACCACGAGGCTCCCGGGATGGAGGGACTCGATGAATCCGTCGACCTCCTCCGGGGGGATCATCCCCGTCGTGATCATCCCGCACCACTCCCCGATGGACTGCCCCGCCACCACGTCCGGCTCGATCCCGAGGGCCGTCACCGCCGTGTTGAGGAGCCGGGCCACCGCCACCAGGGAGTGACCGAGACCTTCGAGGTCCTCCCCCGAGGCGTCAACGGCGGCCAGCTCCGGGAGCTCGAGCCCGAAGTGCTCGGCCACGTCCTCCACCCTCGGCTCGAAGGTCGGCTCCACCCCCGGGAAGACGAAGGCGACCTTCCCTCCCCGGCGGACCACCCCCTCCGGGCTGACCCAGAGGTCCCTCCGGCCCGGCCAGGCCTTCCCCCGGCCCACCACCTTCCGGGCCATGGCGATCCGCTCCTCGGTGGGGTTCACGAGGGCCAGCCGGGCCGGCCCCCCCTCGGGGACGACCACCGGCCCCCCCGTCCCCGGAGGTCGGGCCCCGGCCAGGGCCCGGTCCAGCTCGGCCAGGTCCGACCCCGCCAGGAGAAGGATCGACTCCGTCGGCTCCACCCGGCTCCGGGACCGGGCCCCCCGCCGGCTCCCCTCCCCTGATCCCGCCCCGTGCTGGGAGAGGATCACGTGGGCGTTGATCCCCCCGAACCCGAAGGCGTTGACCCCCGCCACCCGGGGCCCCGAGACCGTCGTCCAGCTCTCCGGTTCCCCCAGGACGGCCAGCCGGCTCCCCTCCAGGAGGGGGTGGGGCTCCTCACAGTGGAGGCTCGGGGGGAGGACCCCCTCGTGGACGGCCAGGGCCGCCTTGATCAGCCCCGCCACCCCCGCCGCCGGCATCGCATGGCCGATCATCGACTTCACCGACCCCAGGACGAGCCGCCCACCTCCGTCCCCGAAGAACCCCCGGATCGTCTCCAGCTCGGCGCCGTCCCCGGCCGGCGTGGCCGTCCCGTGGGCCTCCACCAGCCCCACCGAGGCCGGACCGATCGTCCCCTCCGGACCACCGGCGGCGGCCCAGGCCCGGCTCAGGGCCCGCCCCTGCCCGGCCGGCGCCGGCCGCATCAGGCTCGCCGACCTCCCGTCGCTCGAGACCCCCGTCCCCGAGATCACGGCGTAGATCCTCCGGCCCGCCCCCTCGGCGTCGGCCACCCGCTGGAGGACGACCATCCCCCCGCCCTCCCCGATGAGGAGCCCGTCGGCCCGCCGGTCGAAGGGCCGGATCTCCCCGGCCCGGCTCAGCGCCCCCAGCTGGGTGAAGACGCTCCAGAAGGTGACGTCCTGGCAGAGGTGGACCCCACCGGCGATCATCAGGTCGCACCGCCCCGACCGGAGCTCCCCCACGGCCTGGTCCACCGCCATCAGGGAGCTCGCACAGGCGGCGTCGACCGTATAGGCCGGTCCCCCCAGGTCGAGCCGGTTGGCCACCCTCGAGGCGGCGAAGTTCGGGACCAGGTCGATCGCCCCCCCGGGGCTCTCCGGCCCGAGCCGCTCCACGAAGGCCGCCTTCACCTCCGCCAGCTCCTCCTCCCCGAGACCCGGGACGAGGGACCGCAGCGCCGTGACGAGCTGCTCCGAGGTCCGGACCCGCTGGTCGAGCCGGGCCAGCCCCGGGGTCAGATATCCCCCCCGACCAACGATGACCCCTGTCGTCTCCCGGTGCTCGAGCAGCGCCTCCCCCCCGGCGTCGGCCAAGGCCCGGGCCGCCAGGGCCAGGGCCAGGAGCTGATCCGGCTCGGCGCTCTCCACCGTGGCCGGCACCACCCCCAGGGCGGCCGGGTCGAGCACCGCCTGGGTGTCGACGAATCCCCCCCGCCGGCAGTAGAACCGGTCGACCCCGGCCGATTCCGGGTCGAAGTAGACCGGGTCCCACCGGCTGGGGGGGACCTCCCCGATGGCGTCGACTCCGTCCAGGATGTTCTCCCAGAAGCTCCCCAGGTCGGGGGCCCCCGGGAAGACGGCCGCCATCCCGACGATGGCGACCCCCTCCTCCGGCTCAGCCGTCCTCGACACCGGTGGTCCCCGGCGGGCCGACGATCCCCGCCAGTGCCACCTCCCCCGTGGGCACCCCGAACTGCTCCGGCCGGGACCGCATGACGATCACCTCGGGATCCCCGGCGGCACCCCCCTCCTCGCCCAGCTCGGCCAGGAGTCGTCCGACGGCGTCCTCGGGGTCGAGGAGCCCGACCCCCCGCCGGAGGAACTCCCGCTCCAGCTGCGGCGAGACCATCCCCCCCCCGCCCCAGGGACCCCAGTCGACGACCACCACCCGACCGGGAAGCCTCCGGTCGAGCCGCCGGCCCAGGGCGGCCAGGCTGTCGTTGGCGGCGGCGTAGTCGACCTGGCCCCGGTTCCCGAAGATCCCCGAGACGCTCCCGAAGAGGACGACGAACCCGACGTCCCCCCGGAGGGCCCCCCCCAGGGCCACCGCCCCGTTCACCTTCGTCTCGAAGACCCGCCGGAAGGACTCCGCCGTCTTCTCCAGGAACCGCCCGTCCTCGAGGATCCCCGCCCCGTGGACGACCCCGTCGAGCCGGCCGTAGCCGGCGTAGACCTCCCCGACGAGGGCGCTCAGGGCGGCCCCCTCCCGGACGTCGCAGGCCCGGTAGTCGACCCTCGCCCCCAACCCCCGGAGCCGGCCCACCGTGGCTACCACCTCCCGGCCGGCCAGGATCCGCCGGACCTCGGCCTCGATGGCCGCCGGCGCCCCGAACCGGGCCCGGGCCAGGACACCCCGCAGAGCCAGGGCGTCACCGGCGGCGGCGGTCTCCGCCGCTTCCTCCCCCTCCGGCACCGCCGTCCGACCCACCAGCACCAGCCGACAGCCGTAGTCCCGGGCCAGCGCCTCCGTGACACGGGCCGTGACCCCCCGGGCCCCTCCCGTCACCAGGACCACCGACTCCGAATCGAGGGCCGGACCCTTCCGGCCCGATCCCTCCGGGAGCTCCGCCTCGGTGATGGCCACCGTGACCCGCCCCCCGGCGAACCGGCCCACCTCGTCGATCTCCGGCCCCTCCCCCGAGAGGATCTCCCCCAGCTCCCCGACCAGGAAGCCCCCCGCCTCCCCCGCGCCGACCGACCCCTCGAGGTCGACGAGCCGGACGGCCACCTCCGGCATCTCCCGGCCCACCGTCTTCAGGACCCCCCGCATCCCCCCGAAACGGAGCAACGGCTCCTCGGGGTCCCCGGCCCCGTCCATGGCGAACCGGCCCCCCTCCCCGGTGACGGCCAGGACAGCCTTGGCCCCCGCCCCGATCGCCTCCTGGGCCCGCTCCAACAGCCCCAATGCACCCTCTTCCGACCCCGGGGCCAGGGCCCCCAGGTGGACCAGCACCTCGGCCGACCCCACCGGCTCCCCGGCGGCCACCACCCGGACGGCGGCCCCCAGCCGACCCAGCTCGGCTCCCAGGGCGGCGGCGATCCCCCGGCCGTCCTCGGTCAGGACGATCGACCGACCGGCGAAGACACCCGGTCCGGCCTCCCCGACCGGGCCCAGCTCGATGAGCCGGGGCACGAACCGCAGGGCCCGGACCGGGACCTCCGGACCGGCCGCCTCCTCCTCGGGATATTGGTGGCCGTTCCCGTTGCCGTTCTTGTGACCGTTGCCGTTCTTGTGACCGTTCCCGTTCCCGTTCCCGCTCCCCTCGGGCCGGTCCGGGCCCCCGGGGTGATCGCCGGAAACGAACGGCGCCGCGGCGGCCACTGGGCCCGGATCGGGGCTGCCGGGGCGGTCCCCGAGGGCGTCGTCGAGCCAGGCCACGATCCCGTCGAGGGTCTTCACCGCCACCAGCTGCTCGACCACCGCCTCGTCGACCGCACCGTCGGCCGTCCCCGGGAGCCCGACCCGCTCGGCCAGCTCCCCCACGATCTCGAGCCGCTTGATCGAGTCGATGCTCAGATCCGCCTCGAGATCCAGGGTCGGCTCCAACATGTCCACCGGGTAGCCCGTCCGGTCCCCCACCACCGTCAGCACCACCTGCCGGATCCCCTCCACCGACAACCGAACCGCCGGGGCCGGACCGGACCCTGCGGCGCCGGGGGCAGGGGCCTGGGCGGGCAGGGCCGAGAGGGCGTCGTCGAGCCAGGCCACGATCCCGTCGAGGGTCTTCACCGCCACCAGCTGCTCGACCACCGCCTCGTCGACCGCACCGTCGGCCGTCCCCGGGAGCCCGACCCGCTCGGCCAGCTCCCCCACGATCTCGAGCCGCTTGATCGAGTCGATGCTCAGATCCGCCTCGAGATCCAGGGTCGGCTCCAACATGTCCACCGGGTAGCCCGTCCGCTCCCCCACCACCGTCAGCACCACCTGCCGGATCCCATCCACCGACAACCGGACCGCCCGGGCCGGGGCCGCGACCGGACCGGCTGCTGTGACAGGGACGACCGGGGCGGCCATGGGGATCTGGCCCAGGAGCTCGGGGTAGCCGGGCAGGGCGGAACCGGCCGCCGGGGGGTTCCCCAGGTAGGAGAGCATGACCTCCCGGCCCGAGGCGATGAGCTCCCGGACGCTCCGGAGGTACTCGGCCACGAGCGCCTCCCGACCGTCGGCCGGGACCGCTCCCCCCATCGGGAGGACGGCACCGGCACCCGCCGAGGTGTACCCGACCCCGACCCCCAGGGGAGCGGACATGGCGGCCGGGGAGGAGACGAGGGCGACCGGGCCCCGGGCGGCATGGTCGGTGGCGGGATGGAGGGCCCCGGGGAGGACGGATCCGTCCATGGTCCGGACCAGCTGGCCGTTCACCACCCAGGCCGGACCGGCCTTGACCGGGAGGTCGAGGTCGACCGGCCGGGCCCTCCCCTCGAAGAGGGGGCCGGCGTCGACGGGGAGACCGGCCGCGGCCAGTTCGGCCAATGTGAGGAGGAAGCCCCGGAGGTCACCCTTCCCGGCCGGGTCGACGGCCAGGGCGGTGTGGGGCCGGTCCCCGAGGATCCGGGTCACGAGGCCGGTGAGGACCCGACCGGGGCCCGCCTCGAGGAAGACCCGGGCACCCGCCTCGTACATCGACTCGATCTGCTCCCGGAACCGGACGGGGCTGGCCAACTGGTCGGCCAGGGCACTGCGGACGGCATGGGGGCCGGCCGGGTACGGGGCGGCCGAGACGTTGGACCAGACCGGGATCCTGGGGTCCCCGACGGTCCGCTCCGCCAAGCGCTTCGCGAACGCCGGCCCAGCCCCCGCCACCAGGGGGCTATGGAAGGCGCAGGCCACCGGGAGTCGCTTGGCCGTCAGACCGGCATCGGCCAGCCGGGCCAGGGCCTGATCGACGGCGGCGGTGGCCCCCGAGATCACGACCTGGCTGGGCGAGTTGTCGTTGGCGAGCACCACCCCGGTCTGCTCACCGAGGGCCTGGAGGACGTCCCCGGCAGAACCGGCCACGGCCGCCATCGACCCCGGATCGTCCCCGGTGGCGGACAGGATGGCCTCGGCCCGCTCGGCCGACATCTCCAGGAGGTCCCCCTCCTCCAGCGCCCCGGCCACGGCCAGGGCCACCAGCTCCCCGTAGCTGTGCCCCCCGGCCAGATCGGGCCGGATGCCGAGGGTCCCGAGCAGCTCGGCCATGGCCAGGCCCGTGATCCCCAGGGTGGGCTGGGCCACCCTGGTGTCCGTCATGGCGTCGGCCTGGGCCCTGCGCTCCTCGGCGCTGAAGGCGGCGGGAGGGAACATCGTCCCGGCCCAGCGGGCCCCGTCCCGGAGGTGCCGATGGAGCCGGGGGAAGGCCACGAAGAGATCGGCGAGCATGTTCGGCCGCTGGCTCCCCTGCCCCGGGAAGAGGAACGCCACGGTCGGCGCCCGGTGGTCGTCCCCCCCGGGACCGGCGGCGCCGGCGGTGAAGACCCCGGGGGCGACCCTCTGCGGGGCGGGGACGGCCTCCGAGGACGGATCGGCGCTCCCGAGGGCCTGCCGGGCCTCGGAGAGCTTCACCCTGAGGTCGTCGAGGTCGGCGGCCACCAGGGCGGCCTGGACCGGGCCGGACCCGGCGGCCCAGACGGCGGCGGCAAGATCCCGGAGGAGACCCGAGGGAACCGAGGCGGACCGCAGCAGGTCGGCCGAGGGAGGGAGGGAGCCCAGGAGAAGCTCGAGCCGGCCCAGGATGGTGACGGCCCCCTCCCGGTCGGCTCCCCGGAAGCAGAAGAGCTCGGCCGGCCACTGCTCGAGGCCGTGGGCCGGAGGAGCCTGCTCCTCCGGGTCGGGGGCGCTCAGGACGGCGTGGAAATTGGTCCCCCCGAACCCGAAGGCGCTGACCCCCGCCTTCCGGTGCTCCGAGGCCCAGGGCCGGGCCTCGGTGTTGAAGGCGAACGGGCTCGTGGCCGCCTCGTAGGCGGCGTTCGGGTTCTCCAGGTTGATCGTCGGGGGAAGGACCCCGCAGTAGAGGGCCCGGGCCGCCTTGATGATCCCGGCCAGCCCGGCCGCGCACTTGGTGTGGCCGATCTGGGACTTGACCGAGCCGAGGGCACAACCGGCGGGGTCGGCCCCGGCGGCCTCGAACATCTCGGTCAGGACCACGAGCTCCGTCCTGTCCCCCACCGTCGTCCCGGTCCCGTGGGCCTCGATCAGGCCGACATCAGCCGGGGAGATCCGGGCCTGGGCGTAGGCCCGCTCGAGGGCCACCCGCTGGCCCTCGGGCCGGGGTGCCGTGAGACCGAGGCTCCGGCCGTCCGAGGCCCCGGCGATGGCCTCGACCACGGCGTAGACCCGGTCCCCGTCCCGCTGGGCGTCCTCGAGCCGCTTGAGGACGACGCAGGCCACCCCCTCGCCGAGGGCGATCCCGTCCGCCTCGGCGTCGAAGCTGGCGCAGCGACCCCGGGGGGAGAGGGCATGGACGGAGCTGAAGAGGAGGTAGTCGTTGATCCCGTTGTGGAGGTCGGCCCCACCGCACAGGACCATGTCGCTCGTCCCGGCCGTGAGCTCCTTGGCGGCGGCGTCGATGGCGGCCAGGGAGGAGGCGCAGGCGGCGTCCACCGTGTAGTTGACCCCGCCGAGGTCGAGCCGGTTGGCGATCCGGCCGGCGATGACGTTGGTGAGGAGACCCGGGAAGGAGTCCTCCGTCAGCTCGGGGAGCATCTCGTCGAGGATCTGGGGGAGCCCCCCGAGGTACTGGGGGGACATGGCCCGGAAGCCGTAGGCCCCGGCCAGGTCCGTCCCGGCCTCGGCTCCGAAGACGACCGAGACCCGGGACCGGTCGAATTCCCGGACCGAGCCCGACCCGTAGCCGGCATCGGCCAGAGCCTGGGCCGCCACCTGGAGGGCGAGGAGCTGCACGGGCTCGATGGCGGCCAGGGACCGGGGGGGGATCCCGAACGAGAGGGCATCGAAGGCGATGTCGGGGAGGAACCCCCCCCATTTCGAGGGGGTCCGCCGGCCCGCCCCGCTCGTGACGGCAGCCGGGTCGTAGTAGCGCTCCGGGTCCCACCGCTCCTTGGGCACCTCGGTGACCGCATCCGTCCCGGCCACCAGGTTGGCCCAGAACCGCTCGGCGTCGGGGGCCCCCGGATAGACACAGGCCATCCCCACGATGGCGACCTTGGCCGGCGCCGGCGCGGCCGGTCGGACCTGGGCGGCAAGCCCCTGGCTGGTCCGGGCCAGCTCCCGGAGGGCGGCCGACGAGCCGGCGCTCACCTCCTCGTGGAGCTCGGCAACCGTCGTCGTCCCGCCCCGGAGGGCAGCCACCTGGCCGAGCATGAACATCCCCTGGCTCCGCTGGTCCTCCTCCGAGACCTCGACGAGCTCCCCCCCGTCCCGGACGAGACCCTTCGAGGCGATCCGGAGCCGGCCCAGGTTCAGGATCTCGAGCTCGGCCCAGAGGGCCTTCGGGTCGGCCCCGGCCGACTGGAGCCGGTCCCGCTCGGCGCTGAAGGCCCGGACGAAGTCCGTGTCGGCGCACCGGGTGGCATGGCCCGGCGAGGTCTCGAGCAGCACCGTCTCCTCACAGGAGAGGGCCTCGGCCTGGAAGCCGGGGAGGATGGCCCCGGCCGAGACGGCCTCCTCGGTGAAGAGGTAGGCGGTCCCCATGAGGACCCCGAGCTTGGCCCCCGCCTCGGCCAGGGGGGCGGCCAGGGCCGCCACCATGGCCGCCGACCGGCCGTCGTGGATCCCCCCGGCGAAGAGGACCGAGCACTCCCCGGCCAGACCCGAGGCCAGGAGGGTCTCGATCTGGAGCTCCCAGAGGGCGAAGCTCGACCGGGGCCCGACGTGGCCCCCGCACTCCCGGCCCTCGAAGACGAACCGCCGGGCCCCCTCCCGGACGAACCGGTCGAGGAGCCCCGGGGAGGGCACATGGAGGAAGGTGTCGATCCCCGCCTCCTCGAGGGGCTTGGCCTGGGAGGGTCGGCCGCCGGCGATGAGGGCGACCGGGGGCCGGACGTCGTGGACCACCTCGAGCTGGGCGGCCCGGACCTCAGGGGGAACGAAGCCGAGGATCCCGACCCCCCAGGGACGGTCCCCGAGGAGCGCGGCCGTCTCCTCCAGGAGGGCCCGGGTCTCCGGGCCGGTCATGAGAGCCAGGGCCAGGAAGGGGAGGCCTCCGGCCGCCGAGACCTCGGACGCGAAGGCAGCCCGGTCCGAGACCCGCGTCATCGGTCCCTGGGCGATCGGGTAACGCAGGCCATGGGCCCGGGCCAGCGAGGTCTCCGGGGCGAGAGGGTCGGTCCGGCGGGCCCCCTCGAGGTGCTCGGAGATCTGGCGCCGCAGTCCGGCCACCATGGCCCCGGCCGTGGGCCAGCGGGCCGCCAGGGGACCGGCGAAGGCGCCGTCCTGGCCCACCGGGAGGAGGTCCAGCCGGAGGCTCCGGGCCCCGAGCCGGGCCGCGATGGCACCAGGATCGCTCCCGGCGGGGAGGAGGGCGGACTCGAGGTCGGGACGGAGGTAGACCCGGTGACCCCCGAGGACCGTCGTCTCGCTCCCGTCCATCGACCTGAGGGCGGCCAGGATGTCGGCCGGAAGGGTCGACTCCCGGGTCAGGGCCAACTGGACGTCGAGGAGGACGCCGGTGGCCCCCCCGACGATGGCGGCAGCGGCGGTGTGCCGGCCGATCCCCCCGGCCAGCCAGATGGGGACCTCGAGCCGGTCGACGAGTCGCTGGAGGAGGACGAAGGCGGTCTCGTCGCCGATCCGGCCCCCACCCTCGGATCCCCGGGCCACGAGAGCGCTCGCCCCGGCCTCGACGGCGGCCAGGGCCTCCGGGAGGGATGTCACCTCGGCCAGGACCCGACGATCCCCCGAGGCCCAGCCGGGAATCTCCCCCAGTCGGTCCGTCCCGGCCAGGAGCACGGTGTCGACCATGGCCCCACCGAGGTCGGCCGGGGTGACCGGGCAACCCGCCGCCAGCCGCACCCCGAAGAAGGAAGGGGCCTTCCCGGCAACGGCGGAAAGGGCCCCGAGGGCCGCCTCCCGGTCCCGCCCGAGGTCGAGGACACCGAGGCCCCCGGCCCGGAGGACGGCGAGGACGAGAGCGGGGTCGGGCCGCTCGAACGGCGAGACACCGATGACCAGATCCCGTGGGTCCTGCCAACCCATCACGACGGCCTACCCCTCTTCCCCCGTTCGAACGGCCCCGTGGCGTGGCGGTCCATTCCCCAGCAACTCGTCCCCTGCACGGACTGCCCCCCGGTCCTCCGTCCCCTGCTCACTGCTACTACATCGTGCTGCCGACCCCGTTTACCTGAGCCTCGACTTCACCCACGCTGAGCAAGGCTACGACCACGGCCGGTTATTTGTCACTCCCAAAGGTGGCATTGCCCACAGGGGATAGGTGCATCCCCCTACGACGGGCCTCCCCGTCCCTTCAGGCGCTTATTTACTGTCTTGTCAGTAGACACGCTGGGACGGCCGGAGTCAACAACCCAGGCAGGATCCGTTCCTGGAAGCCTCCCCGGGAGCCTCATCAGCCACAACCTTCGTGACTCCCAGCGCGCGGCCTCCGACCACCGGGAGTGAGGGGTCCGCAAGGCCGGAGAGCCGGAGGCGTTCCTCCCCTGTCGTGGGAGCCCGGACCGGGGAGGGCCCCAATTGACCCGGGAGGCGTCGATGTCAGATCTGTTGGAGGTGGACGGAAAGCGGATGGAGATCCCATCCGGTCGATCGGCGGTCGACGGGAGCGGGGGCGGTGGTCCCCCCCGGGACTGGCAGGGAAGGATCCTCGGGATCCTGGCCCGCTCACCCCGGCTGGCCCTCTCCCTCGGAGCCGTCCTCGGACTCCTCCTGGGCACGGCCGGAGCGGTCTCCACCCTCGGGACCCCCGTGACCTGGACCAGCCAGACGGTCATGATCCTCGACGATCCCTACGGCCTGGCCGCGGCCGGGGACGAAGGACCCCTCCTGAAGCTCAACGAGGTCAGGGCCAAGTACGCCAGCCTGGCCGGGACCTACGCCATCGCCCAACCCGTGGCCCTCCGCCTGGGGATCCCCGTGGGGGAGGTCCTCGGACACGAGTCGGCCGTCCCCTCCCCCGACGCCCTCCTCCTCGTGGTCACCGCCACCTGGACCGACGCCCCCGACGCCGAGAAGCTCTCGGCGGCCACGGCGGCCGAGCTGACCAGCTACGTCCAGTCCGAGAACGCCGCCTACGCCATCCCGACCACCGACCAGTTCCTCCTCAGGACCGTCGACCCGACCGGGCCGGCCGTCCCGAGCCGGCCCTCGAAGGGTCGGGCCGCCACCCAGCTCGCCGGCTGGGGCCTCGGAGGGTTCGCCGTCGGGTTCGTCCTCACCCAGCTCGTCCGCAGCCGGCGGCTCCGGGCCTGAGGGCCGGCGACCCGTGCCGGCCCTCGGCGTCCTCCTCCTCAGCCTGGCCGCCACCGCCGTCGTCCTGGCCGCCCCCCTCGAGCTGGCCGGCGGCACCCTCCTCGGCTGCTGGCTCCTCGTCCCGGGGACCCTCGGCGTCCCCCACGGGCCCCACCTCCTCTACATCGACCGGCTCGTCCTCGTCGCCTTCACCCTCCGCCTCCTCCTCCGGGCCGGCCGCCCCGGGGAGCCGACCTGGGCCGCCTTCCGGGTCACCCCGGTCCACCTCGCCCTCGGAGCCCTCCTCCTCGTGGGCTGGACCGACGGAGTCATCCTCGCCCCTGCTCAGGTCTCCCTGGCCAGCGACCTCCACGGCTGGCTCGACCTCCTCGACCTCGCCCTCCTCTTCGTCGCCGTCCTGGCCCTGGCCCGGACCCTCGGGGCCCCCCGGGTGGTCCACCTCGTCGTCCTCGCCGCCACGGCCAGCCTGGTCGTCGCCGGGGCCGAGCGGCTCTTCCTCCACGGAGGCTGGTCCCACTTCCTCTTCGAGCACCTCCCCCGCCAGTACGGGGCCCCCGGCTCCTTCCCCCTGGCCCTCCGGGGGAGCTCCGTCCGGGTCCAGGCCGCCGCCCAGTTCTCCCTCGAATACGGCTGGATCCTCGCCCTCCTCCTCCCCCTCGGCATCGTGGTGGGCCTGGGCCGGACCGGATCGGGGCCGGGAGGGGGTCCCCGGGGACAACTCGCCCGTCGGGGCCGACCCGACCGGCCCCTGCGGCCGGAGCGCCTCCGGGTCCTCCTCCCCCTGGCCCTCGTGGGAGTCCTCCTCCTCACCGCCTCGAGGAGCGCCGAGATCGGGATGGCCGTCGGGGCGGTCCTCCTGGCGGCCGCGACCGCCGACCGCCGCATCGTCCGGGCCGTCGCCGTCGCCGCCGGGGCCGGCCTGGCCCTGATCCTGATGGTCCCCGGCCTGGTCGGCTCCCCCTTCGCGACAGCGGCCAAGACGAACTCGGTGACGGTCCGACTCGACCGGCTCCCCGATGTCTTCGCCCTGGTGGCCCACCGGCCCTTCACCGGGCTCGGGTTCGCCGGGGTCCACCTCACCCTCTCGGGCCTGGACAACTCCTACGCCCTCATCTACGGGACCCTCGGGGTCCTCGGGCTCCTGGCCTGGCTCGGGCTGATCCTCACCGTCGTCGCCGCCGCCGCTCCCGCCCTCCGGGCCCCCCGGGGGAGCGGGACGAGGAACCTGGGGGCGGCCCTCGGTGTCGGCGCCGCCCTGGTCCTCGGGGCCGCCGCCTCCTACGACGCCACCGTGACCAGCCAGACCACCTGGGCCCTCATGGTCCTCGGAGCCCTCGGGGTGGCCGTGGCCGAGACCGCCCCCCGGCCGGCCCCCCGACCCCGCCGGGCCCGGTCGGCCCGACTCCTCCTCCCCGTCCTCGGGGTCGCCGTCGGAGCGCTGTCCCTGGCCCGGGCCCCCGTCTCCTATTCCCAGGACTACCAGGTCGACACGATCGCACCCTGGGTCGTCTCCTACAGCGGGGGCTACATCGACGACTACACCGGGAAGGTCCTCGTCACCAGCCTCTGCCAGATGGTGACAGCTCCCTCCCGGATCCGGCCGGGGACCGCCGTCCGCTGCATCCGGGCCGACGACATCGTCTCCACCTCCTGGGACGGCCAGGCCGACGTCGAGGTCCGGGGCCCGACGGGCCCCGCCGTCGCCGCCGAGGCCAGGACCGCCCTCGGCGTCCCCCTCCCCCTCCTCATCAGCCCGACCGGGCCCCCCCAGTCGGGGAAGCCGGCCTGGGCCACCACCGCCCCCGTCTGGGCCGGCTCCGTCGGGCTGGCCCTGGCTCTCCTCGTCCCTTCCCGCCGCCGCCGCCGGCCGGCCGAACCGCCCGAGCCTGTCGGGGAGCCCGACCCGCTCCCCCCGGTCCTCGAGGCGGTCGGGGTATGAAGCTGGCCGTCGTCATCGCCAGCCGGGACCGGCCCGGCCAGTTGGCCGGCGCCCTGGAAGCCGTCCACCGGAGCCTCCGGGACGACGACGAGCTGGTGGTCGTGGACTCGGCCTCCCGGACCGGGGCCACCGCCGAGCTGGCCGCCCGGACCGGGGCCCGGGTGGTCCGCTGCGAGGCCCCCGGGACCTGTCGGGCCCGGAACGCCGGGACCGGGGCGACCTCGGCACCGGTCATCGCCTTCACCGACGACGACTGCCGGCCCGGGCCGGGCTGGCTCGAGGCCATCTCGGCCGCCTTCGAGGCCGACCCCGACCTGGGCTTCCTGACCGGTCCCGTCCACCCCGAACCCGAGCCCGGAAGGCCGGGGGGGCTCCACCTCTCGGTCATCTCCGGTGCCGAGGCCCGGACCTTCGACCCCCGGACCGACCCCACCTCGGTCGGCCACGGGGCCAACATGGCCTGGCGCCGGACCGCCCTCGAGGCCATCGGGGGCTTCGACGAGACCCTGGGGCCGGGAGCTCCCCTCCGCGCCGCCGAGGACCTCGACGCCTTCGGCCGGGCCCTCGCCGCCCGGATCCCCGGCCGGTTCGAGCCGGCCGCCGAGGTGGGCCACCGCCAGTGGCGGGACCGGGGAGGTCAGCTCCGGACCTACTACGGCTACGGGATCGGCTCCGGGGCCCTGGCCGTGAAGCGCTGGCGGGGCGGAGCACGGTCACCGGCTGGGGAGCTCCGCAAGATCTTTGGGGACGGGGTCCGCCGGGTGGGAAGAGAGCTGGCCGCCGGCTACGAGCTCGGGGCGGCGGCCGAGACGGTCAAGCTGGCCGGCTCCCTCCGGGGATTCGCCCGGGCCGCCCGACTCCCCCTCGTCGACGGCCACTTCCGGTCCCCGGACCACGCCGGAGCGGTCCCCAGATGAGGCTGGCCGTGGCCGTCTGCGACCATCCCGACCCCGAGGGGACCTCGGCGGGCCGGTCGGCCTGGGCCTGGTGCGAGGGGATCCGGACCCTCGGCCACGACCTGGAGGCCTGGTGCTGGCACCCCGACCCCCCCCGACGGCCCCTCCCCGACTGGTGCCGATGGAGGCCGGTCGATCCCGGACCGAGAGCTCGGGCCCACCTCCGGGGGATCCTCCGGCCCCGCTGGGACACCGGCGGGGGCGAGTGGACCCCCCCCGACGGAACGATCGCCGTCGCCGACGACGTCCCCTCCTTCGCCGCGGTGGCCGGCTCCTCCCGGTCGGTCCTCACCGTCCACTACCGGGCCCTCCTCGACGCCAGAGCCGTCGGACGACTCCGGCCGGCCCAGCTCCAGACGGCCCGGGGGGAGCGCCGGGGCGGCCGGCGGGCCGGGCTCGTCCTGGCCTACTCCGAACGGGTCGGCCGGGGCCTCGGCCCCCGGCCGGCCCGGTTCATCCCCATCGGCTACCCCGTCCCCGAGGAGCCCCTCCCGGTGGTGGACGAGCCCGTCGCCGCCCTCCTGGCCGACTGGTCCTGGCCCCCCAACCTGTCCGCCCTGGGAATCCTCCTCCGCTGTTGGCCCGAGGTCCGAGACGCCGTCCCCGCCGCCCGGCTCCTCCTCGCCGGCCGCCACCTCGACCGCGCCCGGGTTGGCTCGATCCCCGGGGTGGACCTCCTCGGGGAGATCCCCTCCAGCCGGGACCTCCTCGACAGGGCCGCCCTCGTCGCCTTCCCCTGCCCGGCCACGAGCGGCCCCAAGGTGAAGGTCCTCGAGGCCCTGGCCCACGGGGTCCCCGTCCTGACCACCCCGGCCGGGGTGGAAGGGATCGTCCTCGGACCGGGCCAGGGAGCCGAGCTGGCCGGGCCCGGGGAGTTCGCCGGGGTCCTGGCCAAGCTCCTCGTCTCCCCCGACCGCCGGGCCGCCCTCGGGGCGACCGGCCGGGCCGCCGTCCTCGCCGCCCACTCCCCCCTCGCCGTGGCCCGCACCCGGGTCACGGCCCTCACCGAGCGATTCGGAGGCTCCGATGAACCATGAAACCCAGCAGCTCGCCCCCCCGACGGTCTCCCCGGAGGTCTACGACGCCGAGTACTACCTCCGGAGCTGTGCCGGCTCCGAGGACTGGGTGGCCTCGGGCGGGAAGGCCGCCGACGCCCGCTACGCCGGCTCCCTGGCCCGGGCCGGCCTCCGGCCCGGGGACGTCCTCCTCGACATCGGGACGGGACGGGGAGAGCTCCTCGCCGCCGCCATCGAGGCCGGGGCGGCCCGGGCCATCGGCGTCGAGTACTCCGCCGCCGCCGTAGCCCTGGCCCGGACCACCCTCGACGAGCACGGGGTCCGGGACCGGGCCACCGTGATCGCCGCCGACGCCCGCCGGCTCCCCCTCCCCTCCGGGTCGGTCGACCTCGTCACCCTCCTCGACGTCGTCGAGCACCTCACCCCCGACGAGCTCCAGGGGACCCTCGTCGAGGCCCACCGGGTCCTCCGTGGCGGCGGCCGGGTCTTCGCCCACACCCTCCCCACCCGGACCATCTACGACGTCACCTACCGGCTCCAGCGACTCTCCCGGCCGAGCCGCTGGAAGCGCTGGCCGGCCGACCCCCGCAACGACTTCGAGCGGGCCATGCACGTGAACGAGCAGACCCTCGGCTCGCTGCGTCGGGCCCTCTTCCAGGCCGGCTTCCGCCGGGCCAGGGTGACCCGGGGGGAATGGATCCACGACGAGTTCGTCCCCGACGAGGGCCCCCGCCGGCTCTACGGCCGGCTCGCCGCCCACCGGCTCACCCGTGGCCTCGGGGCAGCCGACCTCTGGGCCGAGGGGGTCAAGGAGGGCTGAGATCCCAGGGCTCCCCGGGTTGACATCCTCCCGCCACCGGAGTCTCGTAGCACGGTGCCCCCCGTTGTCCCATCCCGACAATCCCCGCCGGGAACATTGGCGTCCCGACACTGTCCCTCCCCCCCGGCCGGGCGCACACTGACCGGGCGGCGGTCCCCCGACACCACGGGGGGGGTGAACCGGGCGGAGCCGAGGGGGACCTGTGATCCGAGGACTGGGAATGAACCGTGGGGGCAGCTGCCGGCGGTGGGCCGCCGTCGCATTGGGAGCTGTCGTCCTCACGTCGACCGCCTGCGGGACCGGCATCGGTGGCGGGGGCGGAGGGGGCGGGGGTGCCACCCTGACGCCGGTCGTCCTCGTCGGGAACGCCGTCTCGGGGACGGTGAGCTTCATCGACCCGGCCACCGACAAGACCCTTGGCTCGTTCAACATCATCCCCGACCTCAAGACTGTCCTGGCCAACATGACGGTCGGCCAGCAGCTGAACTACGCCATTGCCAACGCCGACGAGGCCACCGTCGACCCGGCGGTGGGGGGGAACCGGTTCGTCGACGACATGGCCCTCTCCCCCGCCGGCACCACCCTCTACGTCTCCCGGGCCAACCTCGCCGACGTGGCCGCCTTCAACCTCCTGACCGGCCAGGAGCTCTGGCGAGTCGTCCTCCCGAGCCTCCACGCCGACCACATGGCCCTCTCCCCCGACGGCACCCAACTCGTCGTCTCGGCCACCACGGCCAGCACGGCCTACATCCTGAACACCGCCGACGGGACCCAGGCCGGGACGTTCGCCACCGGGAACTACGCCCACGGGAACGACTACTCCGCCAACGGCCTCCACATCTACAACTCCTCCATCGGGATCACCGCCCTCCCCTACTCCCTCAACTCGGCCAAGGGTCCCTTCCTCCTCACCGAGGCGGACGCCAAGACCTTCAAGATCATCCGGACCTGGTCATTCCCCTACGGGATCCGGCCCAACCTGATCAGCGCCGACGAGACGACGATGTGGACGGACCTCTCCTACCTGAACGGCTTCGAGAAGTACGACCTCACCACCGGGACCGTCCTCGCCACCGTCAACCAGCCCTACAGCCCGGCGGCCCAGGCCCTCACCCAGGACCAGTACCCCCAGAACTCGGCCCATCACGGCATCGCCCTCTCCGGGGACAGCTCGAGGATCTGCGACGCCGGGACGATCGACGACTACACCGCCATCGTCTCGACGGCGACCCTCAAGGACCAGAGCTTCGTGAACTACCCGGCCAAGAGCATCCCCTACTGGACCACCACCAGCGCCGACGGGACCGAGTGCTTCGTTTCCCTGAGCGGGGGGAACAGCCTCTCAGTCATCAACTACACCACCGGCCAGGAAGTGGCTCGGATCCCCGTCGGGAGCTTCCCCCAACGGAACCGCCTCGGGGCCGTCCCGGCCTCGGTCCTCGCCATCCTCTCCCCCAGTCCCGGTTGATCCCGTGGTCCTCGTCACCGACCGGGGGCCCCTGACCATGGGGGCCCCCGGAGACCGGGAGATCCTCGTCGGGCTGGTGGCCCGGGTCCGGGACGATCCGGGGGTCACCGCCGAGATCACCGAGGCGGCCCGAGCCGGGTCGCCGGCGCTGGCCGCCCTCCCCCAGGAGGAGGTCAGCCGGCACATCGCCGCCCTCGTCGCCGCCGTCACCGGGACCTTCGTCGACCCCTCCACCGCCCCCGCCGTCGCCATCGCCGCCGAGGAGCTGGCCCTCGACCGGGCCTGGCAGGGGGTTCCCCTGGCCGCCATGCTCGAAGGCTTCCGGGCCGGCCGGGCCCGGATCCTGACCAGGCTCTTCGAGGAGGCGGCCGACGCCGGGGTTCCCACGGAAACCATCGTCGAGGGTCTCGTCGCCCTCGACGGGACCAGCAGCGAGCTCCAGAACCGATTCATCGCTGCCTACCGGGAGGCCGAGCGGACCCTGGCCCGGACGTCCTCGGCGGTCAGGGCCGGAGCCCTCCGGGAGCTCCTCTCCGGGGTCGGAGAGCACCGGCTGGCCGACACCGGCCTCGACCCGGGCCGGCGATACCTCCTCATCGTGACCGACGTGACCGACCCCCGGGAGGCCCGGGCGATCGAGCCCGGGCTCCTCTCGGCGGCCGGCGGGGACGGGGGGCTGGCCACCCTCGTCGACGGCCGGCTCTGCGCCGTCGTCCCCCTCGGAGGGGAGGCCGAGCTGCCCGAGGGGATCGTGGCCGTGACCTCCGGCCCCGTCACCCCCGGGGAGATGGCGACCGTCCACACCCTCTGCCGGAGAGGCCTCGAGGCCGCGGCCCGGTTGGGACGGACCGGATCCCTCCGGCTCGCCGACCTCGCCGTCGACGTGGCCCTCGACCCGGCCGCCCCGCTCGCGACCATGCTGGCCGGGGAGCTCCTGGGCCGGCTCGATGCCGGGGACCAGTTCCACCGGCTCCTGGCCGCGACGGCCCTGGCGTTTCTCGAGGAGTCCGGTCGGGTGGATGCCGCCGCCGCCCACCTCCACGTCCACCCCAACACCGTCAAGCACCGCCTCCGCCGCTTCGACGAGCTGACCGGCTACCGGACGGCCGGGCCCCGGAGCCAGTCCCTACGGTCCGACGCCGGCTGGTGATGGGCCCTCCGGGCCTGGCTGGATACGACAGAGGCCCCCGAGGGGGCCTGAACCTCTCGGCTGTCGAGACCCGGCCGGCCTCCCAGCGCCCGGCCGGGTCTCCGGCCGGGACCCACGGGAGGTTGCGCCCCGGGCCTCAGGTCAGCGGACCGCCCCCACCGGCTTCCGGACCGGCTTCCGGGCCCGGTCGCCCCGGTCCCAGAGCTCGAGGAGGGTGATGATGACCTCCTCGGCGGCGCCAAGCCCCCCGAGGTGGCTCTCCCCGGGCCGGACCCGGAGCTCGGCGTCGGGGAGGAGGGGGACGGCGGCCAGGGCGTGGGCCAAGGGAACGATGTTGTCGCTGTCCCCGTGCCACCAGACCACCGGGGTCCTGATCCCGGCCAGGGAGAAGCCCCAAGGCCGGGTGAAGAGGATGAAATCGCTGATGGGGGCCCCGAGGCCCCGCCGGCCGTTCCCGATGAGGTCGTCGAGGAACATGGCCTTGATCTCGGGTCGGCCGAAGACCAGCCGGTCCCCCTCCGGCGAGAACCTGGCGTAGAGGTCGAGGACAGGCCCCCCCACCGGGCGGAGGACCCGGACGATGTTCGTGAAGAGAGCGGCCAGGGGGACCCGGAGGAACGGGATGAAGGGACCCAGCGGGCTCAGCTTCCCGACCAGGCCACCCGGGATGGCCTCCTCCCCCTTGGTGGGGACGACCCCCCCGAGGATGCCGACGGCCGCCACCCGGTCAGGGAGGGCCGAGGCGGTGGCGAGGGCGTAGGGGCCACCCCCCGAGAGGCCGATCATGGCCAACCGGTCCAGCTCGAGGACATCGAAGACGATGGCGAGGTCCTCGGTGAAGTCGAGGACCCGGTCGTAGAGGTGGGGGGTGGAGAGCCCGACCCCGGGCCGGTCGATCCCGATGATCCGGACCCCGAGCTCGAAGGCGGCCACCCGGGCCGCCTCGGGGATCTGCCGCCGAGCCCCCGGCGTGCCGTGGAGCCAGACGATGGGCCGACCGCCGAGGGGGCCGAACTCGGCGAACCCCAGCTTCCGCCCCTCCCGGACGGTGATCGTTCCTTCGAGCCTCGGTGCCGAGATCAGTGACATAGCCACGGATTGTCGTCCATCTTTCTCTCGCCGACCTAATCGTCCCAGGTGGGAACGGGTGACCCCGGTGGGCGACCCCTCAGTTCCCTTCGGCGCCCGGGACCGGTTGGTTGAGGGGAATCCCCGTAGCCCTCGGGGACGACTGGGCCCCGGGAACCGAGGCTGACGACATGGACCGTATCCGGACGCTCTCGACCAGGCTGCTGGTCGCCCTGAGCCTGGTCGCCGCGACCTGCCTGGCCGTGGTGGCCATCGGGTCCGGATCGGCCTCGGCCGCCAGCTGGAACCCGAAGGTCATCGCCTACCTGAACGACAGCAGCCACCAGGCCCTCGGATCAGCCACGGTGTCCCGCTGTGGCACCGCCATCGACTCCTTCCACATCCACGCCGACGGGTCGGTCTGGGACCACTCGACCTCCTCCCAGCTCTGCGGACAGGAGGCCCAGTTCAACACCTTCCAGGTCATGTCCACCTCGACGGGGACGATCGCCTCGACCTTCACCCCGGCCAGCATCCCGGGCTTCACCGCCGGCGGTCCCGTCTGCGCCGGGGAGCTCACCTTCGTCGAGGCCGCCAACTCCGACACGACCTCCGTCCCCCTCACGAACGGGGCTCCCGGGACCTCGAACGTGGTCGGGTACAACTGGAAGTAGGCCCGGGGCTCAGGCGCCCACCGGGCTCCCCTCGACCGCCACCCGGAGGTGGTGCTCGAGGAGATCGGAGGCCAGCCGGTCGACGGAGAACCGGGCCGCCGTCGCCTGGCCTCCGGCCCTGAGGGCCGACCGGAGCGCACCGTCCCCGGCCAACCGCCCCAGGGCGGCGGCCAGGGCGGGGGCGTCCCCGGGGGGGAAGGTCAGGCAGTTGGCCCCCTCGGCGAGGAACTCGGCCGAGCCCCCGCTCGGGACGGCCACGACGGGGGTGCCCGAGGCCATGGCCTCCAGGGGGACGAGCCCGAAGGGCTCCTCCCAGGCCGAGGGGAAGATCACGGCGTCGGCGGCCCGGTACCGGCCGGAGAGCTCCGACCGGGGGACGACGTCGAACCGGACCCGGTCGGCCACCCCGAGCCGGGCGGCCTGCCCGGCCAGCTCGAGCCGGTGGGCCTCCTCTCCTCCGCCGATGATCTCGAGGGTGGCCTCCGGGGGGAGGAGGGGAAGGGCCCGGATGACGACCTCGAACCCCTTCCTGGGGTCGATCCGGCCCACGGAGAGGAGCCGCCAGCTGAACCCTTCCCGGTCCTCCGGTTGGACCAGGGGGAAGTCGGCCGGGTCGATTCCCGAGGGAACGACAGCCGAGTCGGGGAACGCCCAGGATGACCGCTCCCGGACGACCCGCCGGAGCCAGTCGCTCACGAAGAGGGCCGGGCCGAGGTCGTCGAGGGGTGGGGGTCGGGTCTCGAGACCGGTGAGGGACCCGATGACCCTGGCCAGCCGGGGTCGACCGGCCAGGGGTCGGAGCCAGGCGTCGACCCGGGGGCCGTAGAAGGGCCACTCGTCGCAGATGACGGAGACCACCGGGATCCCCCGGCGGCCGAGCCGGCTGAGGAGCCCCATCGACATGGCCCCCATGTTCCAGACCGAGGCCACCTCGGGGCGGAAATCGGCGAGGACATCCTCGAGGGCCCGGGTGTTGGACCGCTCGATGACCCACCGTTGACGGAGGGGGGGGTTCAGGATCCGGTGGTCCTCCCAGTAGAGCTGGAGGACCGGTCGGACATGGGAGGGGTCGTCCCCGGCCGCCCCTTCCCCGACGGGGGCGTCCCCGGAGAGCACGAGGACCTCGTGGCCGGCGGCCCGCCAGCGATCGACGACGTCCCGGCAGGAGAGCTCGTAGCCCCCGAGGGCCCGGGGAGGGTAGAGGTTGGAGAGGACCAGGACCCGCACACCCCGGGAACCGCCGCCGGGTCCGAAACCGGCGGCCGGACCCGGCCCCCGTGCAAGGTTCCCTCCCCCGGTCCGTTACCCGTCCATGCTCGCCACGGCCCCCACCATCGACCTCCAGGGGGAGTCGACGAGCCCCGGGCGGCTGGCCCGGCAGCTCTGGGAGGCACGGGAGCTCTTCCTGATCCTCTCCCGGAAGGAGTTCCACGTCCGCTACCGCCGGGCCTCCTTCGGGATCCTCTGGGCCCTGGCCCTCCCCCTCCTCCAGGCCGCCGTCCTCGCCCTCGTCTTCTCCAAGGTGGCCCACATCCGGGCCGCCCCCCACTACGCCGTCTTCGTCCTGGCCGGGATGGCCCCCTGGTCCTACTTCTCGATGACGATCTCCGCCGGCTCGACCGCCGTCGTCGACTCCACCGACCTCTCCAGCAAGGTCTACTTCCCCCGGGCCGTCCTCCCCCTGGCCCAGCTGGCGGCCAACCTCTACGGCTACCTCGTCACCGTCGCCATCGTCCTCCTCCTCTGCCCCCTCTTCCACGTCGGCCTCGGCCCCGCCGCCCTCCTCCTCCTCCCGGCCAGCATCCTCCTCCTGGCCCTCACGGCCGGGTTCTGCCTGACGGCCTCCGCCCTCCACGTCTACTTCCGGGACGTCCGCTACATCGTCTCGGCCGCCCTCATGGTCTGGTTCTACGTCACCCCCGTCGTCTACCCCGCCGGGGACGCCTCCGGGAAGCTCCGACTCCTCCTCGAGCTGAACCCCATGACCGGGATCCTCGACCTCTTCCGGACCGCCACCGTCGGGGGGGTCGGCCCCATGGCCGTCCCCGTCCTGATCTCCCTGGCCTGGACCCTCGGCCTCCTGACCACGGCCACCCTGCTCCACTGCCGCTACCAACGAGTCTTCGCGGACCTCCTGTGACCAACGCCATCGAGCTCGCCGGCGCGGGGAAGCGGTTCACGAAGTACGAGGACACCCCCATGATCCTCACCTCGGCCCTCCGCGTCCGGAACCGGACCCGGAGGGAGCAGCTCTGGGCCGTCCGGGGGGTCGACCTCGAGGTGGCCGAGGGAGAGTCCTTCGGGATCATCGGCCGGAACGGCTCCGGGAAGTCCACGCTGATGACGATGATGGCCGGGATCACAGCCCCCACGGAGGGGTCGGTCCGGGTCTGGGGCCGGGTGGCCCCCCTCATCTCGGTCGGGGTCGGCTTCCACCGGGAGCTCACCGGCCGGGAGAACATCTACGTCAACGGGGCCATCCTCGGCCTGAGCCGCCGGGAGATCACCGACCGGCTCGAATCGGTGATCGACTTCGCCGGCATCGAGGGCTTCATCGACACCCCGGTGAAGTTCTACTCCTCGGGGATGTACGTCCGGCTGGGATTCTCCGTCGCCGTCCACGCCCAGCCCCAGGTCCTCCTCGTCGACGAGGTCCTCGCCGTGGGGGACCTGGCCTTCCAGGTGAAGTGCTTCGAGAAGATGAACGAGCTCCGCCGGGAGGGCACCACCATCGTGATGGTCTCCCACCACCTCGGGGCGGTCCGCCGGATGTGCGGCCGGGTCCTCGTCGTCGACCGGGGGATCCCCCGGTTCCTCGGAGAGGCCCCCGAGGCCATCGCCGCCTTCCACGAGATCCTCAGCTCCTCCACCGAGGTCCTCGAGGACCACGGCTCGGGGACCCGGTTCGAACCTGGCGTCGTCGCCGTCCGGTCGGCCGAGCTCCTCGGCGCCGACGGGGAGCCGACCGGGCATGTCGAAGCCGGGGAGCCCGTCTCCGTCCGACTCCGGGCCGAGGCCCTCACCGACATCGAGGAGGTCGTCGTCGGGATCACCCTCTTCGCCCCCGACGGGACCCCCGTCTACGCCGACTCGAACGCCCTCGAGCCCTTCCAGGACCTCGGGGCAGGGACCGAGCTGACCTGTACCCTCTCCTTCCGGGCCCAACTCCCCACCGGGAGCTACACGGCCGTCCTCCGGGTCGACCGGGGGGACCTCCGGACCAACCTGGCCCAGAGCCCGACGATCTCCTTCTTCGTCACCGGCCGGCACACGGTGGCCGGCCACGCCGACCTCGAGGCCCGGATCGCCCGGGAGGAGCCGGTCCGGCGGTGAATCCGGCCAAGATCCCCTGGACCCTCCGCTACCGGCTCGGGGCAACGGCCGCCTCCACGGCCCGCCGGATCCTGGTCGAGGCCACCCATCGCCACTGCCGGGTCGAGTTCCAGGGACCGGTCCGGTTGGGGCCGGGATTCCACCTCGAGATCCCCGACCAGGGGAGCCTGATCGTCGGGCCCGGGGTCGACTTCCGCCGGGGCTTCGTCTGCGAGATCTCCGGGGACGGGGTGGTCACCATCGGGGCGGGGTCGATCTTCACCTCCCATGCCCTCCTCCAGTGCTCGACCTCGATCACCGTCGGCCGGCGCTGCGTCTTCGGCCAGTCCCTCATGCTCGTGGACGGGGCCCATCGCTTCCGGGACCCCGAAGCCCACGTCCTCGACCAGGGCTACGACTACCGGCCCCTCACCATCGGGGACGGGGTCGTCGTCATGTCGAAGTGCACCGTCGCCGCCGACATCGGAGCCGGGACGGTGGTCGGGGCCCATTCCCTCGTCACCCGTCCCCTCCCCCCCGGCTGCCTCGCCGCCGGGACCCCGGCGGAGCCCCGGGAGTTCTTCAGCCCCACCGCCGAGAGCCGGGCCTCGTGACCGGGCTGACGGTGGTCATCCCCAGCCGGGACCGCGGGGAGATCCTGACCCGGACCCTGGCCGGTCTGGCCAGCCAGTCGACCTCCGACTTCGAGATCCTCGTCGTCCTCGACGGCCGGGACCAGGAGCTCCCCGGGAAGGGCCGGTTCCCCGGCGTCCGGTTCCTCGTCCAGGACCGGGCCGGGCCCGGAGTGGCAAGGAACACCGGGGCGGCGGCGGCGGGGAGCCCCCTCGTCCTCTTCCTCGGAGACGACATGGTCCCCGACGCTGACCTCGTGGCCCGGCACCTCGCCGGCCATGACCGGTACCCGGCCGAGGAGGACGCCGTCCTCGGCCACGTCGACTGGCATCCCGAGGTGGCCGGAGACCGGCTGGCCCGCTGGCTGGAGCGGTCGGGGACCCAGTTCGACTTCGCCGGGATCCCCCCCGGTGGCGACGCCGGGTTCGGGCGGTTCTACTCCTGCAACCTCTCCCTGAAGCGGAGCTTCTTCCTCGACAACGGAGGCTTCGACGAGGCCTTCTCCTACTACTACGAGGATCTCGACTGCGGCTGGCGGCTGTCCGGGAAGGGGATGCAGCTCCACTACGAGCCCGGGGCCACCACCGGCCACCTCCACCGCTACGACGAAGCCGCCCTGGCCCGGCGGTTCGAGGGGATCGGGTCCGGGGAGCGGCTCATGGCGGCCCGCCACCCCTGGTTCGAGCCCTTCTACCTGGACCGGATCCGGGGGGCCCTCGACCACGGCCTCCCCTCGTCGGCCTGGCCCCGCCTCGCCGACCGGCTCCCCCGGAGGCTCCCCGGCCTCCTCCGCCGCCGGGTCGAGGCCCGGGCCGACGACTGGTACCACCACCGGCTCTCCGGCCCCTTCCTGGCCGGCTGGGCCGCCGCCGAGGACCTCGCCGACCTCCGGGACTACCTCGCCGACGACTTCGACCCCGCCCTCCTCGCCGGCCACGAGGGGGCCGTCGACCGGGAGCGGGAGTCGGCCCCCGACGAGGAGACCTTCTACCGGACGAGCCGGAACTACCTCTACGACCTCACCGTCTTCGCCATGTCCCAGACGAAGGCCCCCTACCTGGCCGAGCTCCGGGCCGCGGTGGGGCCGGGGGCCCGGCTGCTCGACTGGGGCTGTGGGATCGGGGCCGACGGGCTCCGGCTCCTGGCCGGGGGCCACGTGGTCGCCTTCGCCGACTTCGCCAACCCCTCCGCCGAGTTCCTCCGGTGGCGTCTCGCCCGCCGTGGCGTCGATGCCCCCGTCTACGACCTCGACCGGGACCTGATCCCCGGGGGGTTCGACTGCGCCTACTCCTTCGACGTCATCGAGCACGTCGAGGATCCCTTCGCCTTCCTGGCCGAGCTCGAGTCCCGGGCCGGCCTCGTCGCCGTCAACCTCCTCGAGGAGGACGAGGAGGACACCGACCTCCACCGGCCCCTCCCCGTCGGGGCCATCCTGGCCCACGCCCAGCGGTCCGGCCTGGTCCGCTACCGGCGGTACCACGGCCGGTCCCACCTCCTCCTCTACCGCTCCCCCTCGGCGCCCCCCTGGACCACCCCCGGCCGGATCCGGTCCGGGGCCGAGCGGCGCCTGGGCCGGTTCCTCCCCGGACGGGACCCATGGTTCCCGGTCCCTCCCCGCCGATGAGAGCCCGGGTCGACGTCGGGGTCGTCACCTACAACACCGCCGAGCTCACCGTCTCCGCCCTCCGGAGACTCCTCGACTCGGACCAGGGCTGCGACCTCCGGGTCCTCGTCCACGACAACGCCTCCTCCGACGGCACCCCCGAGGCCCTGGCCGCCGGGGTCCCCGAGGCCGAGGTCGTGGCCGGGGACGAGAACCTCGGCTTCGCCCGGGCCGTGAACCGGATCCTGGCCCGGTCGGAGGCTCCCTGGTTCCTGGCCCTCAACTCGGACGCCTGGCCCGAGCCGGGGGCCGTCCGGACCCTGGTGGGCGCGGCCGAGGCCCACCCCCGGGCCGCCGTCGTCGCCCCCCTCCTCCTCCGCCCGGACGGGACCCAGGAGCACTCGACCCACCCCTTCCCCACCGTTCCCGTCGCCCTCCTCGACGCCCTGGGGGGACGGAGCTGGCTCCCCCGGCGCCGGCTCGAAGCCCTCGCCCTCGAGGGGGCCTGGGGCCAGGACCGCCCCCGGGCCGTGGACTGGGCCGTCGGGGCGGCCCTCCTCTTCCGGCGTGAGGCCCTCGAGGAGCTGGGAGGGCTCGACGAGCGGTTCTTCATGTACGTCGAGGACCTCGACTGGTGCTGGCGGGCCCGGGAGGCCGGCTGGGAGGTCCGGTTCGAGCCGGCCGCCGTCGTCCGGCACGTGGGGAATGCCTCGGGGGAGGCCCGGTTCGGCAGCGGCCGGCTGGCGCTCGAGACAGCCAACCTCTACCGCTTCCTCTCGGGGACCCGGAAGCCGGCCGCCGTGGCCGCCTACCGGGCTCTCTCCGTCGTCGGGGCCGCCCGCCAGGCCCTCGGGGCCCGGCTCCGGGAGGGTCCGGGAGGGGGCGGGCCCGGGAAGGCCCTGGCCCTGGCCCACCTCGGTCTCGCCCCCCTCCCTGTCCTCGGGTCTCCCCCGGCCGAGCTCGACCCCCCCCTGGGCTCGGTCGAGGTGGCCGTCTGCGTGGCCACCCACGGCCGGGCCGGGCTCCTCCCCCGACTGGTCGCCGCCCTCGAGGCCCAGACCCTCGACCCGGACCGCTTCGAGGTCGTCATCGTCGACGACGGCTCCCCCGACGCCACCGGCGATGTCCTCGATGACCTCGCCGCCAGGAGCCCCCTCCGGCTCAGGGTCCTCCGGCTTCCCACCCGGGGCGGCCCCGCCGCGGCCCGGAACCTGGCCTGGCGGTCAACCGGGGCCCGGGTGGTGGCCTTCACCGACGACGACTGCGTCCCCGTCCCGGGTTGGCTGGAGGCAGGGCTGGCCGCCCTCGGGGGGGCCAAGATGGTGGTGGGCCGGACGGCTCCGCCCCCCGAACAGCTCGATCTGGTCGGGCGGGTGGTGGCGGTCGAGTCGGTCAGGTTCTTCGAGACCTGCAACGTCTTCTACCGGCGGACCGACCTCGGGGCCGTCGGCGGCTTCGAGGAGGGGTTCCGGCGGCCGAGCGGGGAGGACACCCACCTCGGGCTCTCCGTCGTCGGCCTCGGGGTGGAGCCCGTCTTCTGCCCCGGGGCCCTCGTCCATCACGACGTCCGGAAGGGCCGGCTCGGGGAGACCCTCAGGGAGACGACGAGGTGGGTCGACCTCCCCCTCGTCCTGCGCCGCCACCCCTCGGCCCGACGGGAGCTCACCCACCGCTGGGTCTTCTGGAAGCCCACCCATCCCCCTGCTCTCCTGGCCGCCGCCGGCCTCCTCCTCGGGCTCCGCTGGCGGCCTGTCCTCCTCCTCCTCACACCCTGGATCCACCACCGGCTCCGGGTCACCGCCACCCGACCGGGGGCCCTCCCCGGGGCCCTCGCGGTGGACCTGGCCGAGCTGGCGGTCATGGCCAGGGGATCGGTCCGGCACCGGACGGTCCTCCTCTGATGCGGATCGCCCTCGTCCACCCCTACCCCTGGCCGGAGGTCCGCCGGGGGGCGGAGCGGTATCTCGACGACCTGGCCCGGTACCTCTCCGGCCGGGGCCACGAGGTCGAGGTCATCACGGGGACCCATGGCCCGGGAGGGGTCGAGATCACCGGGGAGGGGGTCACCGTCCGGCGCCGGCCCCACATCCTCGCCCACCGGGGGGGTCGTCTCGGGATCGGGGCGGTCGAGACGTTCGGGGCCCGGGCTGTCCGACCCCTCCGGGAGAGTCGACCCGACGTCGTCCACGGATTCACCCCGAGCGGGGCCCTGGCCGGCCGGCTGGCGGGGCGGCCGACGGTCTACTCCGTCCTCGGTCACCCCCATCGGGAGCAGCTCCCGGGCCCCCTGATCCCCCGGCGGCTCTTCCAGGCGGCCGTCCGGGCCGCCACGGTGACGGCCGTCCTGAGCGGGACGTCGGCCGATGCGCTCCGGGAGAGCCTGGGGCGCGACGCCCTGGTCCTCCCCCCCGGGGTCCGGCTGGAGGAGTTCCCGGTCCGGGAGGAACCCCGGCGGGGGCCCCCGGTCGTCCTCTTCTCGGCCTCCCTCGAGGACCGCCGGAAGCGGGCCGATCTGGCCGTGGCCATGTTCGGGAGGGTCCTGGCCGTCCACCCCGAGGCCCGGCTCCAGCTCTCCGGGCAGGGGGATCCCGGCTGGGCCCTGGCCGACGCCACCCCCTCGGTCCGGGCTGCCGTGGACATCCCCGGTCCGGGCCGACCCGGCGAGATCCCGGGCCGGTACCGGGCCGCCACCGTGACGGTCCTCCCCGCCGAGCACGAGGCCTTCGGGCTGGCCCTGGTGGAGTCGCTGGCCAGCGGGACCCCGGTCGTCGCCACCGAGAGCGGGGGAATGCCGGAGATCGCCGGGAACCGGGCCGTGGGCCGGGTGGCCCGGGCCGACCCCGAGTCCCTGGCCGGGGCCGTCCTCGAGGCCATCGTCCTGGCCGCCGGTCCGGAGACCCCCCGTCGATGTGCCCGGGAGGCCATCCGGTGGGGCTGGGAGGAGACCGTCGGGCCGGCCCACGAGGACCTCTACCGGAAGATGGCCGGCGCCCTCCTCGAGGCGGCCCGGTGAGGGAACCCGCCGTCCTCCACTTCGCCGCCGACTGGCTCCCCCCCTCCGAGGTCTTCCTCTACGACCTCGTCCGGTCGCTCCGGCGGCGGGGTCTGGTGGTGGCGGGGGAACCCCTCCTCCACTCCGACCGTTTCCCCCTCCCCGCCATCCCCGTCCGATCGCTCGCCCCCCTCGAGCGGATCACGCCCCCGGCCGTCCGCCCCCCGGTCGTGACGGCCGCCCTGAGCCTCCTGGCCCGGCGGGAACGCGTCGGCATCGTCCACGTCCACCACGGCTACCGGATCGACCAGGTCCTCGGGACGGTCCGCCGCCGGGGGCTCCCCCTGGTGGTCTCCCTCCACGGCCACGACGTCACCGGCTACCTCGAGGGCCGACCTCGGGCCTACCGGGAGGCGGCCGGGCTGGCCTCCGCCGTGATCGTCCCCAGCCGGTTCCTCGTCCCGGCCGCCGTGGCCGCCGGCTTCCCCGAGGAGGTCGTCAGGGTCCTCCCCTCGGGGATCGAGACCGGCTTCTTCCGAGCCGGCCCGATCCCGGCCGGCCCCCCCGAGGCCCTCTTCGTCGGGCGGTTCGTCGAGAAGAAGGGCCTCGACGTCCTCGCCGCGGCCTGGCCGGCCGTCCAGGCCACCGTCCCCGGGGCCCGGCTCCGGATCCTCGGCTACGGGCCCCTCGAGACCCTGGCCCGGTCGATCGGGGGGGCCGAGGTCGTCCTCGCCCCCGACCGGGAGACCGTCCGGGAGGCCCTGACCCGGGCCCGGCTGGTGGTGAGCCCCTCGAGGACGGCCGGGGACGACGCCGTCGAGAGCCTCCTCATGGTGAACCTCGAGGCCCAGGCGGCGGGCCGGCCCGTGGTCACGACCCGGCACGGGGGGATCCCGGAGTACGTCCTGGAGGGGGAGACGGCCCTCGTCGTCCCCGAAGGGGACCCCGGGGCTCTCGCCACCGCCCTCATCGCCGTCCTCGGGGACGAGGACCTGGCCCGGCGGCTCGGAGGGGCCGGCCCGGCCTGGGCGGCCCGGTTCGACCTGGGGGTGACCGCCGGGGCGGTGGACGCCCTCTACGGGGAGCTCCTCGGGGAGACCCCGGGAATGGCCCGCTCCGGCGCCGAGCTCCTCCCGTCCCGGACCTGAGCCTCCACCCGGCACCGGGTGACCGGCTCTGGACAAGAATGGCCCAGGCGGACCGGAGACGACGGGGCGGAGTGGCTCACGAGGGCGGGCTGGAGGGATCCGGGGATCCTGTCCGGAAGCTGGAGGTCCTCGAGAGCTTCCTCGACCATGCCGAGGTCCTCGCCTTCGTCCGGGACCTCGAGGGCCGCTACCTCTACGTGAACCGGGCCCTCCTCGAGCGAACGGACCGGAATGCCGGGGACGTCCTGGGCCGGACCGACGCCGAGATCTGGCCCAATCGGGCCGAGGCCCTCCTCGAAGGGGAGGAGGCCGCCCGGGAGGGTCCCGTCCGGATCCAGGTCGAGGTGACCCTGGCCCGAGCTCTACCGGATCTACGGGACCGATCCGGGGGACTTCGAGGCCACCTTCGCCGAGTACCTGGCCCGGGTCCACCCCGAGGACCGGGAGCGGGTCCAGGCCAGGGTGCAGCGGGCCCTGGCCGGAGGGGGAGCCTACGAGCAGGAGTACCGGATCGTCCGGCCCACGGGGGAGATCCGGTCGGTCTTCGCCCGGGGCCGGGCCGTCGCCGACCGGGCCGGGACCGTCCTGGCCCTCCACGGGGTCTGCCAGGACATCACCGACCGGAAGGCGGCCGAGGCGGAGCAGGCCCGACTGGCGGCCGAGGTCCGACGGGCCAACCAGCTCGAAGCCGTGGCCGTGGCCGTGGCGGCCAAGCTCGGCCTGGTCGACCGTCGGGGGGCGGACTGACACAACGGTGTCAGGAAAAGATGACCTGGTTGGGGCTTCCGGGGCCGGGGAGCGATCCGGGAACATGGGTCCATGACACCAGTCGTCCCCTTCCCACTGGCCCAGGATCCCGAACGTGAACGGTTCCCCTCGGGACCAGAGCGGCTGGCCCTGGCCCTGGCCTCCAGCGGGGATCCCCTGGCCGGGGCCCTCGACGTCTGGTACCAGCCCATCCTCGACCCGGCCAGCCTCCGGGTCCTGAAGCTCGAAGCCCTGATCCGCTGGCGACTCGACGGGCGGGACGTCCCGGCCTGCGACATCGTGAACCTGGCCGAAGCGAGCGGGCTGATCGAGGAGCTCACCGTGTGGGTCACGGCCCGGGCCACCCGCCAGACGAAGGTCTGGGAGGAGGCCGGCTTCGGGGTCGGCATGGCCGTCAACGCCTCGAGCGGAGCCCTGGCCGAGGAGGCCGCCGCCGAGGTCGACCCGGGGGAGATCACCTTTGAGATCACCGAGTCCATCGGGGTGGGGGCCGCCGCCCAACGGTCCATCGCCGCCCTGGCCGAGACCGGGTTCCTGATCTCCGTGGACGACATGGGGGCGGGCTCGGCCTCGCTCGCCTACCTGAAGGACCTCCCCATCAGCGAGGTCAAGATCGACCGGCAGTTCGTGACCGACCTGGGGCGGGACCCCCGGGACTCGGCCATCGTCCGGGCCCTCGCCGGCCTGTCCCGGGAGCTCGGGATGACCACCGTGGTCGAAGGGGTGGAGACCCCCGAGGCGGTGGCCGCCTGCATCAGCCTGGGATGTGCCGCCCAGGGCTACTGGTTCAGCCGTCCCCTGCCGGCTGCGGCCGCCACCGCCTGGCTCCGGGACCGGGCCTGACCTGACCTGGACCTCCTTGACGGGCCCCGCCCGGGGCGGCAATGGTGACGGCGCCGCTCCTGGACGGAGCCGTTGTGAGGAGACCACCACCATGTCGCGCTACGTCATCCTGGGCCACGGGAGCTTCAACCCCGAGAGCTCGAACTACCCCCCTGAGGTCCTCGTCCCCAGGGACACCACCCTTCAATTCGTCTCCGAGGCCGGCCAACGGCTGACCCTGCCCAACAAGGACTACACCGACGTGGCCCTCAAGATGTGGGACCAGCTGAAGAAGGACGGCTCCCCCCTCCCGGCCGGCTACGTCACCTACAACTTCGCCCTCTTCCCCGACAGCACCGAGGAGCACCGGGAGAGCGCCAAGGCGGCCGACTGGGACGGGGCCGACGTCGTCTTCATCGACTCGGGGAAGACCTTCCTCTGCACCGGGGACGCCGACCGCTGTCCCACCCCGGCCCTCCTCGTCCAGGACAAGCAGTTCAAGGACACCGGCGAGGGGGAAGCCGTCCCCGACAACCGCTGGAAGCACGACTGCCAGGGGATCCTGGGCCAGCTCCAGGGGAACGAGCTCTTCTGGGTGGCCTGCACCAGCTTCACGGTGGCCACCCCCGACCTTCCCGCCCTGGACATGGCCTCCAAGCGTGGGCCCGGCCTCGACGAGGACCTGGACTGGGCCCCCGAGGGCAGCGCGCTCGAGACGGTCACCACCAAGAACGGGGAGAACGTGAAGGCCGTCTCGGACAAGGGGACCATCTCCCTCGCCGTCGGGGGCGCGCTCTGCATCATCGGCGGAGGCCACCCCCGCCGGCCCGGGGACTACCTCAAGCGGCAGGACGACCTGGAGGAGGGTCAGCTCTGGGTCAACAAGGGGGGGACCTTCACCAAGGGATCGATCCAGGTGGAGGGGATCTCCTCGAAGAAGCAGAAGGTCGTGAAGGAGGCCATCGCCGCCTTCTCGAAGAAGAAGGTCACATTCGTCTGAGCCCTCCGCTGCCGAGGAGCTCCCCCAGGGCGTCGGCCACGATCCAGGCTTCGGTCCCCTCGGGGCGGCGCCGGCGGCTGGCGACAGCCGGGACGAACACGGGGGGGCCGACCCGGCGGGTGAGGACGAGCACGGAGAGGGGTGGGCGAATCCCCGCGGCGAGGAGTCCGGCCAGGAGGGCGAGGCCTCCCACGACGAGGATCACGACCGTCAGGGAGAGGGCCCCCGTCCCGGGGAAGATGGTCCGGATGGCGACGATCCGGCTCCCGGCGTAGACGACGAGGGCGACGGCGAAGGCCCCGGCCCCGATCCCGGCGGGGACGGGGACCCTCCCCGAAGCCGAGAAGGTCCCCCCGTCGGCCAGGGCCGCCCCAGTGAGATCCCCGAGGTCGACCTCGATCCGGTTCCCCCGCCGGAGGACGACGATCGTGGTGGGGGTGAGCTCGACCCCGAGGGCGAGACGGTCGGCACCGGTGGAGGCGAGGAGCCCGGCGGCGCCGAGGAGGAGCCCGCCGGCCAAAAGGGAGCCGGGGGGCCGGAGGCCGAGGAAGGCCAGGGGGATCCCCCCGAGGAGCAGGGCGGCGGCGGCGCCCAGGTAGGCCCGGCCGAGGTGGGTCACCATGGCGGTCCGTCTCGGCAGGTTCCCCTCCCTCACGTCCGGTCCAACCGGGACGGGGCCGACCCCATTCCCGACCGGGTCAGCCCGTGAGGGCGGCGGCGATCCGGCGGTAGTCCCCGAGGGGGAAGGTCCCCAGGCCGGCCTCCCCCAAAACCTGGAGGCAGACGTGGTCGGCCCCGGCCTCCCGGAAGGCCCGAACCCGGTCGAGAACAGCCTCCTCGTCCCCCCAGGCGATGAGGGAGTCGACGAGGCGGTCGCTCCCCCCGCCGGCGAGGTCCTCCTCGGTGGAGCCCAGCCGGAGGAGGTTCCCGGCGTAGTTCGGGAGGGAGAGGTAGCCGGTGGTGTAGTCCCGGGCCAGGGTCCGGGCCCGGTCGGGATCGGTCTCGAGGACGACAGCGAGCTCGACGGCGAGGAGCCGGCCGGGGCCGAGGACGGCCCGGGCCTCGGCCACGTGCCGGACGGGGACGAAGTAGGGGTGGGCCCCGGCCGAGCGGTCGGCGGCGAGGCGGAGCATCCGGGGCCCGAGGGCGGCCAGGACCCGGTCGGCGGGGGGGACGGTCGGGGTGGCCCGGTCGAGGTCGTCGAGGAAGTCGACCATCCGGCTGTAGGGGTGGCGGTAGCTGGTCCCGGAGGCTTCCACCACCGGTGCGTGGCTGACACCGAGGCCGAGGAGGAACCGCCCGGGATGGTCCCGCTGGAGGGCGGCGACCTCTCCGGCCAGGGTGGCAGGGTCGTTGGGCCAGATCGAGACGATCCCGCTCGCCACCACCATCTCCCGGGTGGCCTTGAGGACCTTCCCGAACCGGTCGGCCAGACCCGGGCCGAAGCCACCGGACATCCAGAAGGTCCTGTAGCCGAGGGATTCGAGCTCGGCGGCGACGTCGGGACCCCCGTCCGGGGACCGTCGGCTCCCGCTCCACCAGACGCCCACCTCGCCGAGTTCCACGGTCTCGACGGTACCGGGCTGTCGTGATCGGGGCGTTCTGGGAGCTCTCAAGGTGTGTGAGGGTGGAGTCCGGGACGAAGGAGCGGGGTGGAGGAAGAGGTGTTCGTCCGGTTCGTCGGGGAGGTCGAGCCGAGGCTCCGGCGCGCCCTAACGGCCGCCTACGGGTCCGATCGGGGACGGGAGGCCACGGCCGAGGCCCTGGCCTGGGCCTGGGAGCACCGGGACCGGCTCACGACCATGGGGAATCCGGTCGGCTACCTCTACCGGGTCGGACAGAGCCGTTCCCGGGGGCGCCGAAGCCGGTTCGTCATCGACCGTCCCACCGCCGAGGACCCCTGGGTCGAGCCGAAGCTGGAGGCGGCCGTGGCCTCCCTCCCGGAGAAGCAGCGGGTCACCGTCCTCCTGGTCCTCGGTGCGGGATGGACCCAGACCGAGGTGGCCGATCTCCTCGGGGTCCGGCACTCGACGGTCCAACAGCACCTCGGCCGGGGACTGGCGAAGCTCCGCCGGGATCTCGGGGGATCTGAGCCGTGACTGACGACGAGATCGCTGTCCAGCTCGGCCGGCTCCTCGGCCGGGCTGGGAGCCCCGTTGGGGCGGCCGAAGCGATCGCCCGGGCCGACCGGGGAAGCGGCCCCCGCCGCAGCGACCGGATCGGCCCCGTTCGCCGGGGCCCTGGAATCCTCACCTCGTCAGCTGGCCTCATCGCCATCGTGGTCATCTTGGTGGCCGTCGGGCTCTTCACCACCGGACACCTCCAGAACGGGAGGACCCCGACGACAGCGCTCCCGGTCGTCGGAGAGGCCTGGGCCCTGGACTGGTCGACGCTGAACCTCGGGGGGGGCTTCGTCCCGACATCGGTCTCCTGCCCCGAGCCGGGCTGGTGCGTCGCCGTAATCGACGGGATGATCGCCACGACGCCTCCGGGGGGGGAGCTCCTCAGCGGGGGGGCTACCCTCTGTGCCGCCGACCGGAGCTGCTGGCCCCAACCGGCTCCCCTGGCGCCACCGTCGTCGACGTTCACCGCCGTTCCGGCACCGCCCGGATCGGCTGCCCACTGCGTCGTCACGGGACGGGACCTGATCTGCGCCACGCCCCAGCCCGGGGGGAAGCCGGAGAGCATGACGGTGACGGCTGCCAACCCTCCCCTGGCCACGCTTGAGTCGGTCAGGGCTGTCTCCTGCGCCTCAGTCCGGCTCTGCGTGGCCGTCGGTGGGGTGGGGCTCATCTCGGTGGATGGAGCTGCCACCTGGGAGCGATTCCCCCTCCCGGTCGGGGCCGGGGCCAGGGCGGTCAGTTGTACCCCGGGAACGGCGGTCTGCACCGTGGCCCTCAGCGGCCCTCAGGGCAGCAGCCCGGCCCTCCTCCGGACCACCGACGGCGGCGCCCACTGGACGGCGTCGGCGCCCTGGGTCCTCACCCCTCGGTCGCAGTGTCCGCGCCGGGGCGTCTGTCGCCCGTGGGGCTTCGTTCCGACCGCCCTGGCCTGTCCTTCGGTCGAACGGTGCGTGGCCACGGGCAGTTCGACGAACGGTTCGACGGCATTCCAGGTCACCACGGACGGTGGGGCCCGCTGGCGGACAACGTCCTTCGGACCCGCCCTCAGCCGGTCCTTCGGTGCCCTCTTGGCCTGCCCGGCCGTCGCCTGGTGCGCAGTGACCTCCGGCCCGAACGACTTCACGAGCGCGATCGCCGTGGCGGTCAGCCGGGACGGTGGACCCCAGTGGATCCCCCGTCCGGCCCTGAGGCGCTCGACCCCCCACATCATGGCCTCGGCCGGCTCCCTGAGTTGCCCGACCGCCTCCGACTGTGCCGTGATCGTCCAGCAGAAGCACGTCCTGAACTGGGCCTGCGACACGAAGGGTTGTGGCTACACCGCCAGCCAGAACGGCCCGCCCGACTCCAGCGAGATCCTCACCACCACCGACGGCGGTGGGCACTGGTCGGTCACCCTGCCGGCCACCAACCTCGACCCGACCGTCCTCGACTGCCCGACGCCCACCTTCTGCCTCGCCCTCGGGTCTGCCGGGGCCCTCGAAGTGGGCGCGCCGGGCGAGCCGGGTCCGGCATAGGCCCCCCGAAGCGGGCCACCCGTCATCGACCGACCCTCATGCCTTACTTCATATACCCCCAAATAGTAGTATGCAGAGTATGGCACGAGAGAAGGCGACCATCACCCTCGACCGTTCAAAGGCGGCCACCGCACGAGCCATGGTCGGTGCCCACTCCACGTCCGAGGTCATTGACCTGGCATTGGACCATCTCATCCGCGCCGAACAGCTACGGGGTGACATCGCGGCATACCGGCGGGTGCCACCGACGCAGGCCGAGATCGACCTGGCCCTCCTCGCCGACAACAGTCAACTCGCCGACGACACGGACTGGGACGCGCTGTATCCCGAGGAGTCACCGTGAGGCCGAACCCTCGAAGGGGCGAGGTCTGGCTTGCGAACGTCGACAAGCTCCGTCCCGTCATCGTCATGACCAGGGATCCCATGGGAAGCATCCTCAACGCGGTGATCGTCGCACCGGTCACATCGGCGATCAGGGGGATCTCCACCGAGGTTCCGGTCGGGGTCGACGACGGGGTCCGACGTCCGTCGGTCGCCAATCTCGACACGGTGCAGCTTCTTCCCCGGGACCACCTCCACCGGAGAGTCGGTCGGGCCCAGCCGGCCACCATGACTGCTCTGTGCCGCGCCCTCTCCAAGGCCGTGGACTATTCGAGCCCGTAGGTACGGAGATGGCGACGCCGACGTCGACGCCGACGCCGACGCCCTCGGCATCGACGGTCCCTACCGGGCCCTCGAGGCGAACCGGGTGACGGTCACCGGCACGGTGGGGATCTGCAGACCGCTCAACGGCAGGACGACCTGTGCTGCCTGATCTCAGCCATTCACGAGCTGGGCCTCTACGTGCCGACGTTCACCCCATCGGTCCCCTCGTTTTCAGCAGCCGTGTGAACACGCGATGGGAAGTGAACTCTCACCTGTGACCAGACTCGGAGGACGAGACAAGCGCGTCGGTGGACGCCGTGCTCGGTAATGCGGGCCGCAGCAGACGAGGAGGAGGAGGAGGAGGAGGAAGAAGAAGAAGAAGAAGAAGAAGAAGAAGAAGCTACACCTCGTTGTGGCCGGTCAGGAGCAGATCAGGACGTTTCGCTTCTCGTCGTACTTCTCGTCGTCGTCGTCAACTGGGTAGGCGGCTGCGTCTCGGTGCCAGAAGTTGAGGAGCACCCTGACGTGCCGTTCCGGGGTCGACAGGTAGAAGGAGACCGCCTCGCTCAGAGCCTCCTGGAGTTCCTCCATCGACTCTCCTGAGGCGAAGCACCCGGGGAGTTCGTTGATCTCGGCCCAGAATGACCCATCCTCTTCGTGGAACCTGACGGTGAGTGTGCCTTCGGCCATATCTGTCACCTCCATCGTCACAGTTGCTCATCGGCTTGACTGCCCTGGTTATCCACAGGCAGCCCCGCTTGTTTGAGGATAGCGGCTCTCAGGTTGGGCGAGTAGTCCCCACCCTTGTGCATGGGGAGCGTGGTGGGTCGTTCCCCAGGCTTTTCCATCTTGACGACGTGCTTCCCCCCCAGCGTTCGGACCCAGCCGTTGGCCTCAAGCAGCTTCAGGGCCGAGGCCTGAGAAAGCGTCTTGGGAAGGCTGGATCGGGGCTTGGCGGACACTTCGAGGAGGCTAGTGGTCCCGCGCGTTAGTTC
>PLZB01000048.1 GCA_003151955.1 Acidimicrobiaceae bacterium | reverse complement strand
AAGATCACCGACAACGCCATCATCCCCCTGAAGGAACGGGTCGTCGACGCCTCCTACGACCCCGTGGCCTGGCTGGGCCGGAAGATCCTCAGGCGGACGAAGCGGACCGCGGCCGAGGCGGCCGCCGACGCCCCCGCCCTGGCCGCCCCTACCCGCGAGGACTGACCGCCTCGGTGCCCCGGTTCTTGAGCCCCGACTGGGTGGCCGCCTTCAACGACGCCCTGGCCGACCTGGAGCTCCCACCGCCTGGTCCCGCCGACGGGCTCGCCACCCAGGGGGGCTCCTTCTCAATGGCCCAGATCGTCACCGGAGGGCCCGAGGGGGAGCGGACCACGGTCCTCCGGGTGACGGCCGGGGCCGTCTCCATGGCCCTCGCCGCCGACTGGACCGAGCCCGAGGCCGACGTCACCGTCCGTCTGGCCTGGGAGGACGCCGTGGCCCTGGCCACCGGCCTCCTCTCCCCCGTCGAGGCCCTCACGGCCGGCCGGATCCGGGTCCGGGGGGACCTCTCCGTCCTCGCCGCCGGCCAGGCCGCCCTGGCTGCGGCCCAGCCGTTGCTCCGGGGCCTCCAGGCCGAAACGACCACGTCCTGACGTTGGGGGCCGTCCGGCCGGCGACCGGCGACCGGCGTCGTCTTACAACTGTGTCGTACGAAGGTCAGCAGAAGCCGGAGCAGGAGGACATCGAGAGGGGGGCAGGCGGGTTAATCGCCGCCCTGGCGCGCTTCATCCCTCGCACCGCCCTCCTGGCGTCGATCCACGAACCGATGCCACCTTCGGCTCCGGCGATCAGATAACCCGACGCGGTATGGGGCCCTGGGGAGAGGCCATAGGAGAGCGCTCCGTTGAAGACGGGGTCGAACGGTGAGACTTCGTCGACGATCGGCCCCAACCCCCAGCCGACGAGCGAATTCCAGCCCCCCTGAACGGCCGCATGAAGGTAACCCCTGGCGGTGTGTGTTCCCGGGGTGAGACCGTACACATACGCTCCGACCCCGGCGCCCACGACGAAGCTGATGGCGGCACCACAAACCGGGCCCAGTCCGATCGGCGTGCAGGCGGCCGTGGCGGCGGCGGCGAGGATGGGTGTCACGACATCGGCGATGAGGGGAACGACGACGACGAGGACGGCGGCAGCCTGGGTGGCGATGTGCTGCACGACCGGCGCAACCTGCTGGACGACATGGGTGATCACGGCGGCGGCACGTTGCAGGTGGCACCTCCACCCGCACAGCCCGAGAGGATCGGTCTCGTTCAGCGGGTTGCCGTCGACGAAGGCGTAGGGCTGGCCGGTGGTGGCGACGAGGGGGTCCACGGAGATGAACTGGTCGGTGGCGGGGTCGTAGTACCGGTTGACGAGGTAGAGGAGACCGGTGGCGTCGGTGTAGGCGCCGTCGTAGCCGAAGGGACTGGCCGGTGTGGCGCTCTGGGTGGGAGGGCCGTAGGTGGAGTAGCCGGTCTCGTCGAGAACGGCGCCGGCCTGGGTGAAGACCGTCTGGACGCCGGAGGGGATCTGGGCCAGGAAGTCGACGGTCCCGGCCACGATCTGCTCGGCCGGGGCGGTGCCACCCGGTCCGTAGATGTAGGCGTTGGGGGCGGAGGCGGCCCCGTCTTCGATGATCCGGGGGATGCTCCCCCCCGAGACGGTGTCCCAGGTGAAGAGCTGGGCCGACGTCGGAGACGTCTCCGATTTCCGGAGCCCGTCGGCCGAGTAGCCGTAGCTGGTGACGCCCGCGGGTGGTGCCGAGCAGGCCGCCGTGGCGTTGACGGTCGGCCCGGACCAGCAGAGCAGTCCGGAGCCGTTGAACCGGTAGCTGGTCGAGCCGGCTGGCGCTGCCGTGCAGCTAGGGGTGGCCACGACGGCGGAAGCCTGCCAGCAGCGCTGGCCATCGGCGTTGGAGGCGTAGGTGGAGGTGACCCCGGTGGTGGGGTTGGAGGTGGCGGTCAGCTCCGAGCCGGTGTTGTAGGTGAAGTTGATCGGGCTCCTGGCGGCGGGGGTATCGGTCCTGACGGACCCGTCGGGGTTGTAGCCGTAGGTGTCGGTGGTCGCCCCGCCCTGGGCGTTAGTGGGGTTGGCGGCGCTCTGGACCCAGTTCCGGGTGGCGTAGGTGTCGGTGGACTGGAACCCGCTGATCTGGCTGGTCGACTTCACCATGTCGTCGGTGTTGTAGGTCCAGCTGTTGCCCTGGCCGTTGTTCACCTTTCCGCTGTAGTTGGCCGCGGTCAGGTTGCCGGCGTTGTCGTAGCCGTCGGTGAGGACGGTCGGGGTGCCGGCCGTCGGGTAGGTGGTCGAGGTGAGAAGGCTCTTCCCGTCGGTGCTGTATCCGTAACCGACGACGTTGCCCTTCCAGTCCGTCGTCGAGGTCTGCCGGCCGGCGGGGTCGTAGCCGTTCGTCACCGTTGTGTTGGCCGGCCCGGCCGGGTTCCTGCAGCTCGACCCGGCCACGACGGGGTAGGCGACGCAGATGACCTGGTTGGCGGCGTTGTACTGGTAGCCGACCGTCCGGCCGTTCTCGTCGGACACCGAGAGGGTGTTGTTGTCGGCGTCGTGGGTCGTGACCGACGTGACCGAGCCTGGGCCGACGTTGTCGGTGACGCTGATGGCCACGCCGGCCGTGTCGTAGCCGGTGGAGGTGTCACCGGACCCCTGGGGCGGGGCTGTGCACGGGGTGGCCAGCGGAGCGGTGGAGACCGCCGTCCAGCAGGGCCGGCTGTCGGCGTCGTAGCCGGTCGACTGGACGTTCCCAGCTGGGTCCTGCGACCAGATCGGCCGGCCGTCGGCGTCGTAGCCGTAACTGGTCAGATGGCCCAGGGGGTCGGTGACCGATGTCGGCGACGAAGCCACCACGGGGTTGCCGTAGGTGGTGAAGGTGGTGTTCAGGTCCGGGTTGGTGCTCTGGACCGGGTTCCCGAGCTTGTCGAACAGGGAGAAGGTGTCACCGGCGGTCGGGGCGCAGGTCGAGGCCGGGACCGGGCCGGTCACGCACGTCCGGCCCAGGTCGTCGTAGGTCGTGAACGTGACGGCGGTGCCGGCGGGATCCTGTTCCCTGGTCGGCTGGGTCGGGTAGGCGACGTCGCCGTAGGTGTAGAGGGTCACGTTCCCGTTGGCGTCGACGGCCTGGAGAGGGGCGGTGGTGCCCGCCAGGTAGCCCGGGATGGAGACCGATCCGGCCGGAGCCGGTGAGGTGCAGGTCCCCGCGGCGCGGACCGTGCCCCTCGACCTCCAGCACATCCGGTTGTCGGCGTCGTAGGTGGTCGTGGTGGTACCGGCCTGGTCGGTTTCGGCCAGGACGTTCCCGACGGCGTCGAGGGTGTACTGGGTCACCGATCCGTTCGGGAGCGTGGTGGAGGTGAGCCTGCCGACGGCGTCGTAGCTGTAGCGGGTGGTGTTGCCGTTGCCGTCGGTCGAGGTGAGGATCCCCCCGTCAGCGTCGTAGGTGCTCGACGTCGTCTGGGCCGCCGGGGACTCGTAGCCGACGGTGGCCTGGACGGCGAGACCCTGGAGGTTGTAGGCGGTGAGGGTGGCGCCGACGGGAGGGTTGGCACAGGTGGGCTGGGAGGGGACGTTGGCCACGACGGGGTCGGCCTGCCAGCAGGGCATCCCCGGGTTCCGGTAGGCGGTGGTGGTGGTGTTCCCGAGCGGGTCGCGTCGGGTCTGGACGTCGCCCCAGGCGTCATAGGTGGAGGCCGATGCCCCGACCGGCGGCATCCCGCAGGTCGGGACCGGGGGAACGGCCACGCCGGGGCCGGCCGACCAGCAGAGCTCGTCGAGGGTGTTGGCACCGGTGTCGTTCCAGAGGTTGGTGGTGAGCCTTCCGGCTGCGTCGAGGAGGGAGAGGACGTTTCCGACCGGGTCGACGGTGACGGTGGTGGTCAGGGTGCCGACGGTGGGCCCGACGTGGACCAGTGACAACGTGGTGGGAGCGGTCCGGGCCAGGGCGGTCGGGAAGCTGTAGTTGTAGGCGTTGGCCTGGAAGAGGGGGCTCGTGGGGTCGGAGCTCCCGTAGGAGTCGGACACGAGGAGGCCGCTCGTGTAGGTGGCGACGTCGACCTCGCCGTCGGGGTGGGTCACGGTGGTCCGCTGGCCCTGGCCGATGGCCAGGCAGGACCCGGTCCCACAGTTCACGTTCTGGTAGCCGTAGAGGGTGTGGTGGGCGGCGGCGCTGCTGGTGGCCCAGTCGGTGACGTCGGTGACCATGCCGCTGCTGTTGGCGGTGATCCAGCGGGTGGCGTTGTCGGCGTTCGTGACCGTGGCCAGCTCGTGGTTCGGGCCCACATAGGTGAAGGTCTCGACGGCTCCGGAGGGGTCGGTGAGGGTGTGGAGCTCGTTGAGGGCGTCGTAGCCGAGCTGGTAGGCCCGGCCGCTGCCGTGGCCGTTGGTCGGGTCGATCACGGACTGGACCTGCCCGGCGGCGCTCAGGACGAAGACGGTCTGGACGGCGGCGGTCGTCTCGCGGGCGATCGTGCAGGAGTTGGGCTGGCCCGATGGGCATCCGTTGGTGCCGGCGGCGACGTTGTAGCTGTAGACGACGTCGTTCGTGTTCCCCAGGGTGCCGCTGGCGATGATCCGGCCCAGGGAGTCGTAGGTCTCCACCTGCGTCCCGCCCTGGTCGGCGACCTGATAGGTCCCGGTGGTGGCGAAGAAGCCGAGCTGGGCGTCGACCCGGGCCGGGGCACAATAGGCCGTCGCGCTCCCCGGGACCGTAGAGCGCTGGGACGAGGGGCTGTCCCCTCCGGGGCAGGTGCCGGTCAGGGTCTGGGTGAAGGTGACGGCCGACCCGTTCCCGGCATGGACGGTGACCGTGGTGGCGGCGATCTGGATCGACGGGAACGTCGACCCGGCCCATCCCCACCCGAACGGGCCTGGGTGGGAAGGGGAGGCCTGCTGGGCGGCCTGGGCCGCCTCGGCGTCATAGGTCAGGGAGACGGACAGATCCCCGCCCGTGGCCGGGGCGGTGAAGAGGGGGTCGGCCAGCGTGAAATCGCCGTTCTGGGGATCGACGTTCGGGTCCTGGAGGGCGGTGGCGGCGGGCACGCCGGCCAGGCCACGGAGGTCGCAGTCGAGACAGTGCTCGACCGGGCTGCCCCCACCCCAGGTCTCGGCCGGCGCCATGGGAGCGAGGACACCGGACGAGCTGATGAGGCCGACGGAGGCGGGGGCTCCGGCACTCTGCTGGGCCTGGGCGGCGCCAACAGTGCCGTCGACCAGCCCTGCCACCAACCCGACGACCATCGTCATGCTCACGGCCACCTGCCCGACGGGCAGCCAGGGACGGCGCCGGCCGACTCGGGGGGGTCGGGACGAGCGGGGGGAACGGGCCGTGCGGTCCATGGTCCTGCCTTTCGACGTTCTGGGGCGGGGCACCCGGACCGTGATCAGCCCGACGCCTCCTCGATCGGAGTGTCCCCCGGGCCGGCCAATTGAGAAAGCCGGTGTTCCCGATCACCCGTGTACGGGAACAATTCGCCCGGAGCCCACCCGGGCGGGAGGATCAGACCCTGGTCTGGAGCCAGCCGGCCAGGTGGGCGCAGTCGGCCTCGACCTCCCGGCGGAAGCCGGGGTCGAGGTCGGGAAGGTCCCGGAGGGCGGCCCTGGCCACCTCGAGCTGGGCCGCGTAGGCGGCCAGCTCGTCGGCTTCCCCGTGGCGCCGGGCCTCGGCCAACGTCGCGGCGAAGCGGTCGAAGAGCTGGCGTTCGAGCAGAGCCGCCTCCTCCTCGACCAGGCTCGAGGACCGGAACATGGCCAGGGCCGTGGCCGGGGTGGAGAGCCCGGCAGCCACGGTCAACCAGTCGACGCCGGTGTGGCGGCGCCGGACGGCGATGGCCAGCAGGGCCGCCCCCAGGCCGAGGGGGATGACGGCCCTGTCCCGGGGGCTGAGGTCGTCCCAGTTGGGGAGCACCACCAGGAGCAGGTCACGCAGGGCGGCCAGGGAGGGGTAGACGTCCGTCCCCTCGGCGTTGCGGAGCGGGGCCAGCGGCGTGGCCGCCGCCGCCACCGCCACCAGGCACCCGCCCACAGCGAGCCGGAGGGCAAAGGCCTGGCTGGTGCGGTCGACGGGCCGGTGCCAGAAGCGGACCAGACCGACGAGGTCGACGGCGAGGAGGGGAGCGACGACGGCGGGGTGGAGCTCACGGGTGGCCGGCAGGAGGCCGAGCGCCTTGAGGAGGGTCCCCCAGAGGAAGCTCCCGGCGGTGGGGTTGAGGTCGGCGACGAGGGGAGGCGGGTCGTCACGGAGGAGGTGCCGGGCTCCGAGATAGCGGATCTCGGTGGTGAAGCTGTCGAGCTCCCGGACCTCGAGGACCTGGTCCATGCCGTCGACGGCGTTCTCCGAGGCCGTCACCAGGAAGCCCTGGAGCGCGGCGACCTGCTCGGGGTCCAGGAGCCGGAAAGCCTGCCCGGGCGGTTCGATCCGGACCCGGTGGGAGGCTTCCCCCAGGAGCATCCCGGGCAGGCTGTCGAGCGACTCGCCCGGTCGTGCCCCCTGGCTGCGGGCCGCATCGAGGGCGGCGGGAGAGCCTTCGAGGCCCAGGGCGAACAGGGTCTTCTTGAAGTCGTGGCCTGGCGACGAGGCCGCCAGGGTCCGGAACTGGGCGCCGACCCGCTCCCGGTCCACCATGGCGGCGGCCCGTTGGGCCCAGACTCGACGGGAACGGCGCTGGAGGCGGTCCCGGTTCCGGAAGAAGGCGAATCCGCACAGCGCGCTGCTCGATCCCCAGACCAGCAGCGACGGGCTCGTCCTCCGCCCGCCGGCCCGACGCGACGCCCAGGTGGCCACGAAGGGGACGACGATCGGAACCAGCACGGCGGCGGCGGCCCGAAGACCCGAGGTCAGATCGTCAGGGGGGAAGGGAGCCTGGGCGTCGTAGACCGGGAGCGCCTCGACGCCGGCCCCCAGGGTGGCTCCCGCCCAGGTTGCCGACGAGGCCGAGTCGACCATCAGGAGGAGGCCGGGGGTGGCGGGACCCTCGCCGGTGAGGTTGGCCCACATGGCCGCGTCGACCGCCTCCCAGGCGGTCCGGAGGGGACCGGGCCGGTAGCGGCCGTCGTGCATGCGCCGGACCATGAGGACGTCGGCGGACAGGGAGATGACGGCCCGGGCTCCCCACCATCGCTGCCGGTCCCGGGCCGCCAGCAGGGCCAGGGCACCGTGACCTCCGAGCTTCAGGGCGGCGTCCACGGGACCTCTCGTCCCCAGGAGCCCGACGAGCCGCTCCCCCATCAGGCCAACCGGAACGGGAGTCCGGCCACCCGGCGGATGACGTTCACCGCCATGGCGTAGCCCCCGCCCGGAGGGGAGCCCAGGACGGGGAGGATGTTCCGGTTGATCCAGACCTGGGCCGCCTTGTCGAAGGGGGCCCGGTCGTCCCAGATCTGCCGCCAGGACCGGGGATGACGCTGGATCTGCTGGTGGGCTGCGGCCACATCGGCGCCAGGCGGGAGGCGGGGATCGAGGGCGACGAAGTCCGAAGCCGTGGGAGACGGCACCTGACCCCCGTACTGGCCCAGGAGGATGCCGTCGAGCTGGTCCGGGAGGTCGAAGACCTCGTAGAAGGCGGCGGCCCGCCCCGGTCCCCGGAGAGGGATGTTGGCCTCAGGTCGGCGCATGGCGGTGGAGTAGACGACCACGGTGGGCTCGACCGGTAGACCGGCCAGCACGTCGAGCGACGCCAACCGCGACCGGGTCCGGTCGGATTGCTGGGCGCCGAGGTCGAAGGCGTCGAGGAGGACCAGATCGACCCCGGTCCAGGCCGCCGGCCGCCGGGCCAGGGCGTCGCCGTGGGTGACCCACTGGCAGGCCACGTTCCGCCGGGTCAGCTCCCGGACGAGCGACGGCCCGAATGAGGCCCGGTCCTCGACCACCACCACGCTCCGGACCGGTCCCTCCCCCATCGGGCCCCACCTTTCCGGCCACCGCCCCGGAGAGACTACTCCCGCATGTCTCCGAACCACCTCTCCATGTCCAGGCAGAGGAGGGCGTCGATCGTCAACCCGAGGTCGTACCGTTCCCCTCCCGACCGGGCTCCCGGCGTTTCCGCGGAAACGTCGATGAGGCGGCACCGGTTCCGGCCTACCAGGGTCCCCGGGGTGGCGTCGGCCGGAGCCTCGGCACAACGATCCTCGAGATGGCGGCCCCGGGGGTCGTAGAAGGCGAACCGCCCCTTCCCGTCCCCGTCGACCCGGAATCCCCCCTCGTGGACGACCCGGTGGTGGTAACCGCAGACGGTGATGAGGTTGGCCCGGTCGGTCCTCCCCCCGTTGATCCAGTGGACGCAGTGGTGGATGTCGAGGTGGCCCCGACGGCCGCAGCCGGGGAACCGGCAGTGGCGGTCACGGCCCAGGATGTACCGCCGCTGCCGGGCCCCCGGAGTCCGCCTCCGGCGACCCTCGTCCAGGGTGACCCCCTCCCGGTCGAGGGCCAGCCCCACCAGACCGTCACAGCCGAACCGCCGAACCGTCTCCAGAGGAAGCCTCGGACCGTCCTCGACGGATCCCTGACCCTCGACCATCCCGGCCAGGACCTCGGCCTCGACGTGGACGACGACCGTGGGGACGACCGCCGTCCCCGGAGATGGCTCCTCCCCGGCCCTGAGGGCGGCCAGCCCGGCATCGACGATCCTCATGAGGGCCCCGACCCGGGCACCCTCCCCCTCCTCCTCCGGGTCGACGACGAAGTCGAGGGCAGCCACGAGCCGGGCCCCCTCCTCGGCATCGAGCCTGGCCGACACGGCCAGGGACCCGTCGTCGTCCCAGCTCGTCCGTACCCGGCGACGGTGGTGGCGGGTGGCCGCCGGTTCGACCTCGTCCGCCTCGAGAACCCCCCGGTAGGCCCGGATGATGGTCTCGAGCTGTGCCCCGGTGGCCTCCCGGGCCAGGAGAACGAGCTCCTCCTCCGTCGTCGCCGAGGCCACCCTGGTCAGGGCTCGGACCTTGCAGAAGCTCAGCTCGCCCGCCGCGAAGGCCCGGGTCATGGCGGGCAGTTCCAGCAGCCGCTTGGCCACCCGGACGTGCTCCCGGGCCGCCATCATCCCGATTCCGCAGAATCGTGAGAGCCAGTCCGCCGCCGACCGGCAGCCGTGCTCGACGTACTCCTCCCGGCGGTCCAGCTCGGCCAGGAGCTGGTGCCACCGGCAGCTGGCCGCGGAGAGGTGGGCGGCGAGTTCGCAGATCTCGGCCTCGAGGGACTCGGTCGGGAACTCGTTGGGGGAGAGGGAATCGAACATGTGTTCGACTCTACGGCCGGGGTGGGTCACTCCCCGGCCGCTCCATAACCGGTCTCCTCGGATCAGACGAAGATGACCGGTCGGGCGGTGATGGCGAACACGGGCCGGCTCAGGGAATGGCCCGCCATCGAGCCGAGGAACGGGGCTCCCCCGAGGGCGAAGACGCCGCCGTCGGAACCGGCCAGCCAGTAGCCGGGGCCGGCCTGGTTGGCGGTCATGCCGACGACCGGCCCCGCCAGGGTGGTGCCGGCCATCGAGCCCCCGAAGGCGGCGTCCCCGAAGGCAAAGACCCCACCGTCAGAGCCGACGAGCCAGTAGCCGAGGCCGTCCACCGTCCGAGCCATCCCGACGACGGGGGCGGCCAGGTGCCGGCCGCCCATCGACCCGGCGAAGGTGGCGTCGCCGAAGGCGAAGACCCCACCGTCGGAGTCGACGATCCAGTAGCCCAGCCCGCTGGGGGTGGCCACCAGGGCCACCGGGCTCCCGACGTGGCCGCCGGGGGGCACCGGGGTCATCTCGTCGCCGTGGAAGCCGGCGTCACCGAAGGCCTGGACTGACCCGAGGCCGCTCCCACCGACCTCGAGGACCCAGTAGCCCTTGCCGTCGGTGGTGGAGGCGATCCCGATGGCGTTGGGCCAGAACTCGGTGCTCCCCGTGTAGGGGGCGCTCCCCGCCGGCTGGCCGTAGGAGCCGGCATCCCCGTAGGGGGTGATGACGCCGCTGTAGGCGTTCAGGATCCAGTAGCCCCCAGCGTCGGGAGTCGCCGCCAGGGCCCAGCAGGAGCCGTTCGGCATCGAGCGGCCCGGGGGGTTCGCCGGGCAGAGGGTGGGGGCGGCGGCGGCGGAGCCGTAGAAGGGGGCTCCGAAGGAGAAGACGCCGCCGTCACCCCCGAGGAGCCAGTAGCCGGACGGGGGGGGTGGGGTGGCCCGGGCCGCGCCCGACGGGACCAGGGCCAGGGCCAGGCCGGCCAAGAGGACGACAGCCACCATGGACCGTGACAGACGCTTTCCCCACCGCAGTGTGTTACCCGGCTGTTCCATGGGAGGACCTCCTTGCCTGCACCATCCAATTTCCCCCCTCGGGGCTCCGGGCACCAGGGCCGAAGGTCCTTCGGCCCTGTGCCGAGCTCGGGGGGCGGGGCTAAGGTCGGGGGACAGGCGACGCCCGCCCGTCGGGTGTCGGGAAGGGGAAGTGAACCCATGACCGTGCCGGGAGTGCTGGACGATCAGGCCCTACGTCGCTACCGGGAGCTCCTCGATGCCGAGGATGCCGCCTTCGACGAGTTGGAGCATGCCTACGAAGAGGGCGACCGGGCCCACTTCGAGGCTGACCTCGAAGCCTGGCGGACCGCTCTCGCCATGAAGCTCCGCTTCCTGGAGCGGATCGGGGTCGACATCCCCTCCCCCGCCCAGGTCTGACCTGGGCCCTGGGCGGGCTCTCGGCCTCAGCCCAGAAGGTGGGCCACGGCGGCCCGCTCGGACTCGAGCTCCTCGGTCGTCAGCCGGATCCGCTCTTGGGCGAAGCCGGAGTGCTCGAGGCCCTCGATGATCTCCCAGGAGGTCCCGTCGGAGCGGACCGGGAACCCGAAGACCAGACCCTCGGGGGTCCCGTACTCCCCGTGGGAGACGACGGCCAGCGAGGCGCAGTCCCCCTCGGCGGTGGCGTTCACGACGCTCGCCACCGAGTCGACGACGGCGTTGGCGGCCGAGGCGGCCGAGGAGGCCCCCCGGGCCTCGATGATCTTGGCCCCCCGCTGCTGGACAGTGGCGATGAAGTCGCCCTCCAGCCAGTCCCGGTCGGCGATGACCTCGGTGGCGGCCCGGCCCGAGACGGTGGCGTTCTCGAAGTCGGGGTACTGGGTCGAGGAGTGGTTGCCCCAGATGGCCACCCGGGCCACGTCGGCCACGGGGACCCCGGCCTTCGTGGCCAGCTGGCTGGCAGCCCGGTTCTGGTCGAGCCGGGTCATGGCGAACCAGCGGTCGTCGGGGACCTCGGGGGCGTGGGCCCGGGCGATCAGGCAGTTGGTGTTGCAGGGGTTCCCCACCACGAGGACCCGGACGTCGGAGGCGGCGTGGACGGCGATGGCCTCACCCTGGGGGCCGAAGATCCCCCCGTTGATGGTGAGGAGGTCGTTGCGCTCCATCCCGGCCTTCCGGGGGATCGACCCCACCAGGAGGGCCCAGTTCGTCCCGTCGAAGGCTGTTTTCATCTCCGAGGTCGGCTCGATGGCGGCCAGGAGGGGGAAGGCACAGTCCTCGAGCTCCATGACGACCCCCTCGAGGGTCCCCATGGCCGGCTCGATCTCGAGGAGCCGGAGGACGACGGGCTGTTCCGGTCCGAGGAGCTGGCCGGAGGCGATCCGGAAGAGGAGGGAGTAGCCGATCTGGCCGGCGGCGCCGGTGACGGTGACGTGGACGGGGGGCTTGGACATGGCGGCGAGGATAATCCCTTCCCTTAGAGCCGCTCGACCATGGCGGCGGCGAACTCCGAACACTTCACCTCGGTGGCCCCCTCCATCTGGCGGGCGAAGTCGTAGGTGACGATCTTCTCGGCGATGGTGGCCTCGAGGGCCCGGACGATGTCGGAGGCGACCCCGGTCCAACCGAGGTGCTCGAACATCATCACCCCGGAGAGGATGACGGATCCGGGGTTGACCTTGTCCTGGCCGGCGTACTTCGGGGCCGTCCCGTGGGTGGCCTCGAAGATCCCGTGGCCGGTGACGTAGTTGATGTTCCCGCCGGGGGCGATCCCGATCCCCCCGACCTGGGCGGCGAGGGCGTCGGAGAGGTAGTCCCCGTTCAGGTTCATGGTGGCGATGACGTCGAAGTCCTCGGGCCTGGTCAGGACCTGCTGGAGGGTGATGTCGGCGATGGCGTCCTTCACGAGGAGCTTCCCCCCGGGCTTCCCGTCGCAATCGTCCCAGCCCACGGCCACGTCGGAGAACTCCTCCCGGACGAGGTCGTAGCCCCAGTTCATGAAGGCCCCTTCGGTGAACTTCTGGATGTTCCCCTTGTGGACCATGGTGACGCTGGGCCGGTCGTGCTTCAGGGCGTACTCGATGGCGGCCCGGATGAGCCGCTTCGAGCCCGACTCCGAGGCGGGCTTGATCCCGATCCCGGAATGGGGCTTGATCTCCCAACCGAACTCGTCGGAGAGGAAGGCGGCCAGCCGGCCGGCCTCAGGGCTGTCGGCCTGGACCTCGAGGCCGGCGTAGACGTCCTCGGTGTTCTCCCGGAAGATGACCATGTCGACCTTCTCGGGGTGCTTGACCGGGGAGGGGACCCCCGTGAACCAGCGGACGGGCCGGAGGCAGACGTAGAGGTCGAGGAGCTGCCGGAGAGCCACATTGAGGGAGCGGATCCCCCCGCCGATGGGGGTGGTCAGAGGGCCCTTGATCCCGATGAGGAGGTCCCGGAAGGCCTCCACGGTGGCCTCGGGGAGCCAGTCCCCGGTCTCGTCGAAGGCCTTCTGGCCGGCCAGGACCTCCTGCCATTCGATCCGCTTCCCGTGCTTGGCGGCCGCGGCGTCGAAGACGAGCCGGGCTGCCGGCCAGATGTCGACCCCGGTCCCGTCCCCCTCGATGTAGGGGATGATCGGCTCGTCGGGGACGGAGAGGACCCCGTCGGGTCCGAGGGTGATGGGTTCGGCCATTGGCGGAGCCTACTGTCGGCTCCCCGGAGGGGGAAAAGCGCTAACGACCGGCGGAGAGGCCCAGCGCCTCGTAGATCTCCCTGGTCGCGCTGGACCGGTTCATCGTATAGAAGTGGAGCCCGGGAGCTCCTCCGTCGAGGAGCTCCTGGCAGAGTTCCATGGCCAGCTCGATCCCGGTCCGATGGACAGCCTCGTCACCCCCGGCCGCCGATGCCGCCTCCAGCCGGGCCACCATCCAGCCCGGGACGGCCGACCCCATCCCCGCCATCCGGGGAATGGACTTCAGGGAGGTCACCGGGATGATCCCGGGGAGGACGGGCTTCTCCACCCCCCGGGCGGCGAGGTCGGCGACGAGGCTCCGGTACTGGCCGGCCTCGAAGAAGAACTGGGTGGCGGCGAAGTCGGCCAACCGGAGCTTGGCCGCGAGGTAGTCACGGTCACGTTCGAGGTCGGGGCTGGACGGGTGGCCGGCCGGGTGGGCGGCCACCCCGATCGAGAACCCCCCGATGGCCCGGGCCAGCTCGACGAGCTCCTCGGCGTGGCTGAGCTCGCCCGGTCCGGCCCCCGGGTCCACGGGGGGATCCCCCCCCAGGGCCATCAGGTTCTCGACGCCGGCCTTCCGGTACTGGACGAGGATCTCGGCTAGCTCGAGCCGGCTGTGGGCCACACAGATGAGGTGGGCCATGGGGGTGAGGGCCGTCGTCCGGAGGAGGCCGGCCACCAGGTCGTGGGTCCGCTGCCGGGAGGCGGCCCCACCCCGGTAGGTGACCGAGACGAAGGAGGGGGCCAGGGGCTCGAGGTCCCGGAGGGTGGCCACCAGGGTGGCCTGCTCGGCGTCGGTCTTCGGGGGGAAGAACTCGAAGGAGAAGGTGGGCCCCTTGGCCAGGAGCTCGGCGATCAGGACCATGGTCCCGAAAGCGTAGCCCCCCGTGTTGGCCCTACTGCTGAGGGGAAGGCGGCTGGGGGTAGCCCCCGGGCTGGGGCGGGGGGGCCTGCTGGGGGACGCCGGGTGCAGGCTGGCCGTAGCCGGGCTGGGGGGCCTGGCCGTAGCCGGGCTGGGGAGCCGGGCCGGTGACCTGTCCGGGGAACATCGGGGTGCCGGGGGCCACCGAGGGGCCCCGGTAGGTGGCGTCTCCGAAGCCGAGCATGGCCCAGCCCACGCCGAAGATCATGGCGACCCCGAATCCCACTTCCTTGCCGAAGGACTTCGCCATGTCCAGGCAGAGAACCACAGCGAAGTAGAGCCCGACGAAGGGGATGATGGTCAGGATGCCGAAGACCTGGTCACGGCCGACGATCTCGGCCATGGTCATGGCGTTGTAGATGGGGATGATGGCTGCCCATCCCGGCTTGCCGGCCTTCTCGAAGGTCTTCCACGCCCCGGCGACGAACGCCACGATCACCGCGAGATAGACCAACCAGAAGAACAAGAAGAAAAGACCGATCATGGGTACCAGGCCTCCCTGTCGTCATCACATGAGATTCTGCTGAGCACGGTAGTACCCAGCGGGCCACTTTGCCGGGATGATCGGCTCAGGCGGCCGGACGGCCGACGTACCGGGCCGATCCGAAACCGAGGACAGGGATCCAAATGAAGCCGAGGAAGATCAGGCCCAGGGTGCAGCCGATCCCCCTCCCGAAGGTTTTGGCGATGTCGTGGCACACGATGATGACGAAGACGATGTTGACGACGGGGATGATCAGGAGGAGCAGCCACCACCACGGCCGGCCGGCGACCTTCAAGTAGACGATGTAGTTGTAGATGGGGACGATGGCGAGGAGGAAGTGGTGGCCGGCCTTGTGGAAGAGGCACCCCAGGGCGATGATCTCGAAGAGTCCGACCACTCCTCCGGCGATGGCGTAGATCAGCTGGAGCTTCATCCCGTCCCGACCTTCCGAGTGCGGGGCCGGTGCGGCCCGCGGCCCAGAACGTAGCCCGTCGGGTCGGCCAGGCTCGGACGGCCCTCAGGAGGCGATCTCGGCGGCCCGGACGGTGTTGCGGAGGAGGAGGGCCCGGGTCATCGGGCCGACCCCGCCGATCCTGGGGGTGATCCAACCGGCCACTTCGGCGACGTCCCCGTCGAGGTCGGAGAGGAGCTTCCGGCCCTCGAACGAGGTCCCGGCACCGACGACGGCGGCCCCGGGCTTGATCCAGTCGGCCTTGACGAGCCCGGCCGTCCCGGCCGCGGCGACGACGACGTCGGCGGTCCGGACATAGGAGGCGAGGTCCTCGACCCCGGTGTGGACGACGGTCACGGCCGCGTTGCAGCCGGGACGCTTCAGGGCCAGGAGGAGGGCGAGGGGCCGGCCGATGGTGAGGCCCCGCCCGACGATCACGACGTGGCGGCCCTCGACGGGGACGTCGTTGGCGGCGAGGAGCTCGACGATCCCGGCCGGGGTGCAGGGGAGGGGGCCGGGGGTTCCCATGACGAGCTTCCCGAGATTCACGGGATGGAGGCCGTCGGCGTCCTTGGCCGGGTCGATGGCGAGGAGGGCGGCCTCCTCGTCGAGGCCGGCCGGGAGGGGGAGCTGGAGGAGGATGGCGTGGACGGCGGGGTCGGCGTTGTAGGCGGCGATGACCTCGAGGAGGTCCTCCTGGCTGACGGTGGCCGGAGGGTGGGCGTCGATGGTGGCGATCCCGACGGCGGCGCAGTCGTCGTGCTTCATGGCGACATAGCGGGCCGAGGAGGGGTCGTCCCCGACGAGGATCGTGCCGAGGCCGACCCGGACGCCGTTGGACCGGAGCTGCTCGACCCGGTCGGTCAGCTCGGAGCGGATCCGGGCGGCGAGGAGCTCCCCGTCGAGGAGGCGGGCGGGACTCAATGGAGGAAGTGCCGTTCGCCGGTGAGGACCATGGCCAGGCCCCGGGCGTCGGCGGCGGCGATGACCTCCTCGTCCCGGACGGAACCCCCGGGTTGGACGACGACAGCGACGCCGGCGTCGGCGGCGGCCTCGACCCCGTCGGGAAATGGGTAGAAGGCGTCGCTGGCGCAGGCCCCCCCGGCGGCCCGGCCGGCGGCCTTCTTGGCCGCGATCTCCCCGGCCTCGACCCGGTTCTGCTGGCCGGCACCGATCCCGACGGCCTGGCCACCCTTCACGAGGACGATGGCGTTGGACTTCACGTGGCCGGTCAGGCGCCAGGCCAGCTCGGCGTCGACCCATTCCTCCTCGGTGGGGACGGCCTTGGTGACGACCCGCCAGTCGGCCCGCTCGGCGTCGAAGCGATGGGCGTCCTGGACGAGGAAGCCCCCGCCGATCTGGCGGAGCTGCCGCCGCTCCGCCGTCGGGGCGGGGGCCTCGAGGAGGCGGGTGTTCTTGCGCCTGGCCCGGAGGGCGTCGAGGACCCCCTCGTCGTAGCCGGGGGCGATGACGAGGTCGGCCTGGGCGGCGGCCACCATCTCCTGGGCGGTGTCGGCGTCGACGGGGCGGTTGAGGGCGACGATCCCCCCGAAGGCGGAGCGGGGGTCGCAGTCGTACGCCAGCTGGTAGGCCTCGGCCAGGGTCCCGGCCAGGGCCACCCCGCAGGGGTTGGCGTGCTTGATGATGGCGACGGCCGGACCTTCCCCGAGGTCGTGGACGAGGGCCCAGGCGGCGTCGGCGTCGTAGAGGTTGAGGTAGGAGAGGGGGAGGCCGGAGTGCTGGAGGACGTCGTCCCACCAGCTCCCCTCCCCCATCCTCCGGTAGCGGGCGCCCCGCTGGTGGGGGTTCTCCCCGTAGCGGAGCTCGGGGTCGACCCGCTCGAGGGCCAGGTGGATGGTGGGGGGGAGGAGGTCGTCGCCGTCGAACCAGTCGACGATGGCGGCGTCGTAGGCGGCGGTGTGGGCGAAGGCGGCCCGGGCCAGCCGTCGGCGGGTCTCGGGGGAGAGGGCTCCGGCGGCCCGGAGCTCCTCGAGGGCGGGTCCGTAGTCGGCGGGGTCGACGAGGATCCCGACGTGGGCGTGGTTCTTGGCCGCGGCCCGGACCATCGTCGGGCCCCCGATGTCGATGAGCTCGATGGAGGGGTCGGAGGAGAAGGGGTAGAGGTTGACGACGACGAGGTCGACGGGGGTGATCCCGTGGGTCTCGAGGTCGGCCCGGTGGTCGGGGAGGTCGAGGTCGGCGAGGATCCCGCCGTGGATCTTGGGGTGGAGGGTGACGACCCGGTGGCCGAGCATCTCGGCGGAGCCGGTCACCTCCTCGACGGTCAGGACGGGGAGCCCGGCGGCGGCCAGGGCTCGGGCCGTCCCCCCGGAGGAGACGAGCTCCCAACCCAGGTCGTGGAGTCCCTGGGCCAGCTCGACGATGCCGGTCTTGTCGTAGACGGAGAGGAGTGCCCTCACCCTGCCTCCTTCTCTTGTCGTGGTTCCAGCTCGGCCAGGACCCTCTGGATGGTCTCGGGGTAGATCCGGCGCTCGACTTCCTTGATCCGCTCGTGGAGGCTCCCGGCGTCGTCGCCGGGGCGGACGGGGACGGCTTCCTGGGCGATGACGGGCCCGGCGTCCATCTCGAGGGTGGCGTAGTGGACGGTGCAGCCGGTGACGTCGACCCCGGCGGCGAGGGCCTCCTCGACGGCGTGCCAACCGGGGAAGGCGGGGAGGAGGGCGGGGTGGGTGTTCAGGATCCGCATGGGGTAGGCCTCGTGGACGGACTCGGCCAGGACGGTCCCGAAGCCGGCCATGACGACGAGGTCGATCCCGGCGTCGAGGAGGGCTGCGGTGACGGCCCGGCTGTAGCCGACCCGGTCGAATCCCGAGCCGAATCCCCCGAAGTCCTGCCGGTCGAGAAGGACAGGGGTGACGCCGGCCTCGGCGGCGATCTCGAGGCCCCGGCAGGGCCGGTCGGCCAGGACGAGGACGATGGGGAGCTTCTCGTCGAGGAGGGCCTGGAGGATCGTTCCCGTACCCGAGACGAGGACCCCGACGCGCACGGACCGCAGGCTACCAGCGGGCCGGTGGGGGTCCTTCAGGCCTGGAGGAGGGGGTCGGCCCCGAGGATCCACCCCGAGGAGCCGGTGGTGGGAGCCCCGGGAGTCCCGGCCCCACAGCTCGGGGCATCGGGGGTCACCGATGAGTAGATGCCGGTGGCAGGGAGCCCGAGGGCGGTGGCGGCGGCCGGGGTAACGGCGTCGGCGATGATCGAGCAGGAGCGGCGTCCGGTGTCGAAGTCGATGTGCCAGGCGGCCAGCTCGATGGCGGCGCAGGTCGGGCCGTCGGCGCAGTCGTCCAGGGAGACGGTTCCCACGTCGGGAGCGGGCCCGGCCACGACGTGGACGTTCCCCTGGGACTCGTGAACCTGGCCGGCCACCACCCGGTCCACCGTCGCGGGGGTGACACCTTCGAACCCCTGGCGGACCACCACCTGGCCGACCACTGCGGTGTAGAAGGGGCTCATCGGGTTGTAGGTCCCCACCTCGGAGGCGGCGTGGTCGGCGAAGTCCAGGCTGGACCACCAGCCCCGGTCGGGCTGGGATCCCCGGCCGGAGCTCCCGGACCGGCAGGTGGAGGTCCGGGGCCGGACACCGTAGGACTTGGTTCCGGAGGTGGTGAGGAGGCCGTACCAGCACTGGAGGGTGTGGGGGTCGTAGGCGGCCACCTCGATGGCCCCGCAGGTCGGGCCGTCGGCGCAGATGTCGACGCTGACGGCGTTGGCGGACTCGGGGAGGTCGGCGACGGGGCCGGTGGTCCAGTCGAGGCTCGGAGCCATCCGGTGGAGGCCGGCCGGGGTGATGGCCCGGAAGTCGGGGGTGGGGTACTCCCCGATGGTGAGGGCCCCGAGGGCGGTGTCGAAGGCGGAGGGGTCCCCGGATCCGTACTGGACGGCGGAGTAGCCGAAGTTCCCGCCCTGGTATGAGTTGTACCCCCCTCCCCGGAAGGAGAAGGGCACCACGAGCCGGAGGCCGCAGCTCCCGAGAACGACGAACAGCAAGAGGCCGAGGAGCACCCGACGCACCGACCCCGATCCCTCGCCCCCGCTCACCTGGACATTCTCCCACCCGAGCTGGGTGGGCGCTGCCGCGGAATCGCTCCCCGGGGGCTCACCCCGAGGGTGAAGCGGCCGAATAGCTGACCTGCCAGCCCGAAGGGGGTCGGGTGGGGTGGCCCGGGGTTCCGGCGGAGCAGGTCTGGGGATGAGGCCTGGAGCCGTAGAACGTCCCCGGGCCGGGGAGGCCGAGGGCGGCTGCTGCCGCCGCGGTGTCGGCCGTGACGGCGTACCAGCAGACCCGGGTGGTCCGGTTGAAGGCGGCGAGGACGAAGGACCGGCAGGTCGTCCCGTCGGCACAGCGGTCGATCCCGACGGCCTGGAAGCGGGCCCCGAGGGTGGGACCGTCGGCGATCCAGTCGAACTCGGGGGCGGTCCGGTCCAGGAAGCCCGGGGTGGCGAAGGCGTAGGTGGGACCGTGGGTCGGGAGGTCGGAGGCCACCTCGGTCAGGGCGTTGGTCAGGTTGGACTGGGCGGCACGGTCGTTGGCCCCTCCCGGTTGGACCCGACCCGCTCCGGCCAGAACGCCGGCGGCGAGGACCACGGCCACGACGACAAGGACGACGATGGTCCAGTCCCTGACCCGGGCGGCACGTTTCCGCGGAATCGTCCGGTCAGCCACCGGGCCCAGCCGAGACGTAGGAGGTTTGCCAACCCGAGGGGGGCCGGGTGGGGTGGCCCGGGGTTCCGGTCGAGCAGGTCTGGGGATCCCTCCTCGACCCGTAGAAGGTCCCGTCGCCGGGAAACCCGATGGCAGAGGCCGTGGCCATGTCCAGGTGGGATTCCACTGCATACCAGCAGGTGTGGGTCCCCCGGCTGTAGGCGGCCAGGACTATGACCTGGCAAGCGGGCCCGGCGGCGCAGCTGTCGACGGCCACCGCGTTCTGCGGCACGCCCCGGCCGGCGGTGGGACCGTCGGTGATCCAGTCGAATTCGGGGGCCGACCGGCTGAGGAGGGCGGGACCGACGGGGAGGTAGGTCCCGCCGGCCAGTTCGAATTGGTGGTCGGCCTCGGTGAAGGCGTTGGTGAGGTTCGACTGGGCGGCCCGGTCGTTGGAGGAGCTCGTTGAGATGAGCCAATCGGGCTGGGCGAAGAAGAAGACGGCAATGGTCGCAGCGGCCAGGATCAGGACAGTCACGGCCCGACGCCGACCGGACACCTCAGCCATGGGGGGCCGCCGCCGAAAGGGTCGCCTGCCAGCCCGATGCGGGCCGGGCCGGATGTCCCGGGGTCCCCGCCGAACAGGCCTGGGGGTTGCGGCGGGACCCGTAGAAGGTCCCCGCTCCTCGGAGGCCGAAGGCGCGGGCGGCCCGTGACGAGTCGATGGTGACCCCGTACCAACAGGTATGCATTCCCCGGCTATCGGTGGCAAGGACGACCGCCTGGCAAGCGGGGCCGTCGGCGCAGACGTCGATCGAGACTGCCGGCGCCGGAGCGCCGACTGTGGCGCCTCCGGGGAGCCAGTCGAACTCGGGAGCCGAGCTCGCAAGAAGGAGCGGCGTGACCGCCGAATAGCTGTGTCCGTTCGCCTGGTAGAGGGAGGCAATCTCGGTCTGAGCGTTGGTGAGGTTCCAGCCCATCCCCGGGAACCCGCCCCGCCCGCTCGCCCCGCCTTGGGGCAGGTGGCCGGCAATTGTTGGAACCCCGACCAGGATCAGAACGGCGGCGAGTAGGCCGAACGCCACCAGGTCCATTCGGGACAACCTCCAGGAGGACGATTCCGCGAAATCGCTCCCGCTGGCCTGGTCACCCACTGGACTCTGCCAGGGAGAAGGTGGTCTGCCAGCCCGACGGAGGAACCGTCGGGTGGCCTTCGGTCCCGGCCGAGCAGGTCTGGGGACGGCGCCGGAGGCCGTAGTAGGTCCCTTCGCCGGGGAGCCCGAGGGCGGAGGCGGCTTGGCCGGAGTTCGCCGTTGCGCCGTACCAACAATGGTCCCCCAGCCGGTTGTAGGAAGCCAGGAGGATGGCTTGGCAGGCGCGCCCGTCGGCACAGGAGTCCACGGAGATGGCGTTGAAGCCGGCTCCGACCGTCGGGCCGTCGGCTGTCCAGGAGAATTCCGGGGCCACGGTGACGAGGAGCTCGGCGTTGACGGCCTCGTAGGAGAAGTTGTTGGCCGCGTACTGGGCCGCAACCACGTTCAGGCCGTTGGTCAGGTCCGACTGGGCCGCCATTCCCGTCTGGCTGTGCACGCCGGGGATCGTCCCGCATGCGGCGCCCAGCAGCCCGACGAGAGCCCCGCCGGCCAGGAGCCACCTCCTGCCGACGGTCCGGCTACCCACCAGAGCCTGCCACTGAGGCTGAGGAGTAGGTGGTCCACCAGCCCGACGGTGGCTGGGTCGGTTGGCCGGGGGTCCCGGCCGAGCAGGTCTGGGGAAACCGCCGGAGGCCGTAGAACGTGCCCTGCCCAGGAAGCCCGAGGGCGACCGCGGCCTGGACCGAGCTGGCCATGGCGGCGTACCAGCACTGGTGCGTCCCCGAGAGGTAGGAGGCCAGGACGACGGCCTGGCAGTCCGGGCCGTCGGCACAGGAGTCCACCGAGATGGCGTTGGTCGGGGCTCCGACGGTGGGACCTCCCGCCGACCAGGAGAATTCCGGGGCCACCGTGTTGAGGAGCCCGGCGTTGACGGCCTCGTAGCTGTTGCTGTTGGCCGAGTACTGGGCCGCCGCCTCGGTCAGGCCGTTGGTCAGGTCCACCATGGCCGAGGGCATTCGGTCGTCATTCGTCCCGGCCGGCCCGAGACCGAGCCGACCACAGCCACCGAACACCACTCCCACGACCAGGAAGCCCAGGAGCCGGCCTGCGCTACGCACCCGACCCAGCCGCAGAGTAGCTGGAGTGCCAGCCGAACTGGGGCAGGGCCGGGTGGCCTGGGGTCCCGGTCGAGCAGTTCTGGGGTTGCCGCCGCAGGCCGTAGAAGGTCCCCCCCGAGGGGAGGCCGAGGGCGGCGGCGGCCTGGTCCGAGGAGGCCTCGACGGCGTACCAGCAGGTGTCGGTCCCCTTGCTGTAGGAGGTCAGGAGAACGGCCTGGCAGGAGGGGCCGTCGGCACAGGGGTCGATCCCGACGACGTTGGGGGAGACCCCGACCAGGGTGGAGGGCCCGCCGACGACCCAAGTGAACTCGGGGGCCGATGCCCTGAGGATGGGGACGATGGCCGTCGAGTAGCTCTGACCGTTGTTCTGGTACTGGCTCGCCGCCTCGGTGAGGGCGTTGGTGAGGTTCGACTGGGCGGCCCGGTCGTTGGCCGAGCTGGTGACCCCGAGGAAGGTGGGGGTGACCACGGTGGCGACGACGGCGATGGCGGCGCAGCCGACGAGGCCGACGGCGGGGATCTGGATCAGGCGGCGTCGCCGGGCCCTGAGCTCGCTCCCCCGGCGGCGGACCCGGCCGAGGATGGCCTGGAGGTCCTGGGGATCGATGTCGTCGGGGGCGTTCATCCGGCCTCCTCCAGGTCTGGGCCGTCTTCGAGCCGGCGGCGGAGGGCCGGGAGGGCCCGGTGGAGGTGGACCTTGACGGTGCCGGCCGAGACCCCGAGGACCTCGGCCACCTGGTCGTCGGTGAGGTCGGCGACGTAGCGGAGGACGACAACCTGGCGCTGGCGCCGGGGCAGGCTCCGGAGGGCGGGAACGAGGGAGGCCCGGATCTCGACCAGCCGGGTGGCCGTCTCCTGGTCCACGGGAACCTCGGGGAGGTCGGCCCTCCGGCGGCGGAGGACGTCGATCGAGGCGTTCGAGGCGGTCCGGACGACCCAGGCGACGGGGTTGTCGTAGCGGCGGACCTTCGACCAGCGGGCGTAGGCCCGGGCGAAGGCCTCGGCGGCGATCTCCTCGGCCACGGCCCGGTCCCCGACGATCCGGGCCGAGATCTCCCGGACCCGGGAGAAGTTGGCCAGGAAGAGCTGGTCGAACTCCTGGTCAGCCTGGTCGCCCCCCACCGTCCCCATTGTCCCTTACGACGGCCCCGGGGCCGGGTTGGTTGACATCGGGGGGACGTTTCCGCGGAAACGTGCCGTTCAGGTCTGGGGGAGGGCGCCGTAGTTCGTGGCCCACCCCGATTCGGGCCGATGCACGTGCCCCGAAGTCCCGGCCAGGCAGGGGCCGGTCCCCCGGGTGTTCCCGTAGAAGGTGCCCCCGTCCCTGCCGTCCATGGCCCGGGGGACACCGACAGCCAGGGCGGCGGCCCGGGTCCGGGTGATGACCCCCTCCCAGCAGAGGTCGACGAAGAACGTGGCCAGGACCACCGCCTGGCAGGCCGGCCCGTCGGCGCAGAGATCGACACCGACGCGAGTGGGGTATCCGGCGGAGAGCGGGGGCGGTTGGGCAGTGCCATCGTCGACCCAGGCCAGTTCGGGATATGACCGAGCAAGCTGGAGGACGGTGAGCCCGGCGTAGGACGCCCCGGCGGCCCCGGGGCTGGCGGCCACATCGGTCAGGGCGTTGGTCAGGTTCGACTGGGCCTCCCGTGGCCTGGAGCTGCTCGTCACCCCGAGGAAGGTGGGGACGATGACGGCGGCCAGGCCGGCCACGACGACGAGGGCCCCCGCCACACCGAGGATGATCCGGACAACCCTTGGGACCCTCGGGACCCCCGCCGTCTGCGCCACACTCCTGACGACGGCCGGGGGGCCCGGTTGGTTGACAGGCTCAGAGCCCCTTGACGACCTCGACCATCTTCTCGCCGGCCTCGGTGGGGTTCTGGCAGACGATGGCCCCGGCGGCGGAGAGGGCGGCCATCTTGGCCTGGGCGGTGCCCTGGGAGCCGGAGATGATGGCGCCGGCGTGGCCCATCTTCCGGCCGGGGGGGGCGGTGACGCCGGCGACGTAGGTGACGACGGGCTTCGACATGGAGGCCTTGATGTAGTCGGCGGCCTCCTCCTCGGCCGATCCCCCGATCTCGCCGATCATCATGACGGCCTTGGTCTCGGGGTCGGCCTCGAACTCGGCCAGGCAGTCGATGAAGCTGGTGCCGGGGACGGGGTCGCCGCCGATGCCGACGCAGGTGGTCTGGCCGACGCCCTGCTGGGAGAGCTCGTGGAGGGCCTGGTAGGTGAGGGTGCCGGAGCGGGAGACGATCCCGACGGGGCCCCCGGGGAGGGCGATGTCGCCGGAGGTGATCCCGATGTTGCACTTCCCGGGGGAGATGATCCCGGGACAGTTGGGGCCGAGGAGGCGGGTCCCGGGGAAGTCCCGGAGGAGGGTGTTGAAGAAGAAGGCCTCGTCCTGGGCGGGGATCCCCTCGGTGATGCAGACGATGAAGCTGATCCCGGCGGCGGCGGCCTCGAGGATGGCGTCCCCGGCCCCCTTGGGGGGGACGACGACGAAGGAGGCGTCGGCCCCGGTGGCCTTGACGGCCTCGGCCATAGATCCGTAGACGGGGATGCCCTCGACGTCGGTCCCGGCCTTGGCCGGGTTGACGCCCCCGACGATCTTGGTGCCGTAGTCCCGGTTCCGGAGGCCGTGGAAGCGGCCCTGGCCGCCGGTGAGGCCCTGGACGATGACCTTGGTGTTCTCGTCGACGAAGATGCTCACTTGACTCCTCCTGCGAGCTCGACGGCGGTCTTGGCCGCGGCGAGCATGGTCTCCTCGACGATGAGCCGGTCGGAGTGGTGGGCGGCGAGGATGGACCGGCCCTCCTCGGCGTTGGTCCCGTCGAGGCGGAGGACGATGGGCGACTTGAGGTCGACCCGACTCATGGCCTCGACGATGCCGTTGGCGACCTCCTCGCAGCGGGTGATCCCCCCGAAGATGTTCACGAAGATGGAGCGGACGGCCTCGTCGGAGTTGATGACCTCGAGGGCGGCGGCCATGACGTCGGCGTTGGCGCCCCCGCCGATGTCGAGGAAGTTGGCGGCAGAGCCTCCGGCCCGGGTGACGACGTCGAGGGTGGACATGGCCAGGCCGGCCCCGTTGGCGATGATCCCGACGGAGCCGGAGAGGCCGATGTAGTTGAGGCCCTTCTCCTTGGCCAGGACCTCCCGCTCGTCGACCTCCTCGGTCCCCTCGAACTCGGCCCACTCGGGGTGGCGGAAGGCGGCGTTGTCGTCGAGGGTGACCTTGGCGTCGAGGGCGTGGACGGCCCCCTCGGTGGTGAGGATGAGGGGGTTGATCTCGGCCAGGTCGCAGTCGCCTTCGACGTAGCAGGCGTAGAGGCGGACGAGGAGCTCGGCCGCCTGGGCCTGGGCCTCGGGGTGGAGGCCGGCCTCGGCCACGAGGGCGGTGGTCTGGTCCAGGGAGATCCCGTCGACAGGGTCGATATGGATCCTGGCGATGGCCCCGGGGTCGGTCTCGGCCACCTCCTCGATGTCGACACCGCCCTTGGCCGAGACCATGCAGAGGTGCTTCTTGGCCGAGCGGTCGAGGGTGAAGGAGGCGTAGTACTCGTGGGCGATGTCCGAGGCGTGCTCGATCCAGACCCGGTCGACCCGGTGGCCCTTGATGTCCATCCCGAGGATGGCGCCGGCGTGCTCCCGGACCTCGTCGGGGTCGTTGGCCAGCTTGATCCCGCCGGCCTTCCCCCGTCCACCCACCTTGACCTGGGCCTTCACGACGACGGGGTAGCCGGCGTCGGCGGCCTGGGTCAGTGCCTCGTCGACGGTCTCGGCGATCCCGCCCGGTGAGGTCGGGATGCCGAACCGGGCGAAGTAGTGCTTGCCCTGGTACTCGTAGAGATCCACCAGATTCCTCTCTTGCTCTCTCAGTTCGTGGCGCCGCGCCGTCCCCCGGCGGAGGGTGGTGCGGCGTCCTGTCACGCTTGGATACGACGCCGGCCCGGGGACTGGTCCCGGGCCCGGGGTCAACCGCCTGCGGCCGCCTCCCCTGCCTCGAGGTCGTCGAGGGTCTCGGCCAGCCAGTTGACGATGGTGGGGAGGGGGGCACCGGGGGTGAAGACCTCGGCCACCCCGAGCTCCTTCAGGGTGGGGATGTCCCCCTCGGGGATGATCCCCCCGACGATGACGAGGACGTCCCCGAGGCCCTCGGCCCGCAGTCCGTCGATGATCCGGGGGACGAGGGTGAGATGGGCCCCGGAGAGGAGGGAGAGCCCGAGGGCGTCGGCGTCCTCCTGGACGACAGCCTGGACGATCTGCTCGGGGGTCTGGTGGAGGCCGGTGTAGATGGCTTCGAAGCCGGCGTCGCGAAGGGCGCGGGCGATCACCTTGACCCCGCGGTCATGCCCGTCGAGGCCAGGTTTTGCCACCACCACGCGGTAGGGACGTTTCATCGGCTCCTGAGTGTAGGCAGGTCGACTTGACGACGCGCCAGATGAGGGGGAGCGACCAGAGGGGGGAGAAGGTGGCGTGGTAGCCTCCAGACGCCAGAATCCGGCCGTCTTCCCGTTCCCAGGCGGTGATCGACCCTCCCACCATGGTGCGCTCCGTGACAGCCCAACTGGAAGGCCAGCCCGACCCTCCCCGGTCTGCCGGCGGCTCTCCCTCGACCAGCGTCTGGCGGGGCCTCGTCAGGGTGGCCCGGCCGAAGCAGTGGCTGAAGAACGTCCTCGTCTTCGCCGCTCCGGGGGCGGCCGGGGTCCTCCTCCACCGCCACCAGGGCCTGGTGGCCCTGGGAGCCTTCGGGATCTTCTGCCTGGCCGCCTCGGGGACGTATTTCATCAACGACACCCTGGACGCCGCCGCCGACCGGCTCCACCCGGTGAAGCGGCACCGGGCCGTCGCCTCGGGGGTCGTCCCTCCAGGGCTGGCCGTCGGGGTGGGAGCCGGCCTGGTGGCCCTGGCCGTGGGCCTGGCCTGGCTCCTGGCCGGGACCCAGCTGACGGTGGTGGTGGCCGTCTACGCCGCCATCGTCACGGCCTACTCGCTCCGGCTCAAGCACGTCCCCATCGTCGACCTGGCCTGCGTCTCATCGGGGTTCATCCTCCGGGCCATCGCCGGGGGGGTGGCCACCCAGGTCCCGCTCACGAACTGGTTCATCATCGTGGCCTCCTTCGGGTCCCTCCTCGTGGTGACCGGAAAGCGGTCGGCGGAGCACAGCAGCCTGGGGGAGGACCGGGCCGAGCACCGGAAGACCCTGGGGGCCTACCCCCCCTCGTTCCTCCGGTCGATCCGGCTCATCGCCGCCGCCGTCCTCATCACGGCCTACTGCCAGTGGGCCCTCGGGATCACCGACCGGGTCTCGGGGGCGCTGGGCCGCGGCCATCACCCGATCTGGTTCGAGCTCTCGATCATCCCCTTCGTCCTGGCCGTCCTCCACCTCGAGCTCCGGTTCGAGACGGGCCACGGGGCCGCCCCGGAGGACCTGGCCACGGGGGACCGGACCCTCCAGGTCCTGGGACTCCTCTGGGTCGCCCTCTTCGCGGCCGGCATCTACCTGTGAGCCCGCCCGGACCGGTCCGGCGGACCCTGACGGGGTGGGGCCGGACGGCCCCGACTGCGGCCGAGGTGACCCGGGTCTCGAGTACCGCCGAGGTGACCGCCCTCCTGGCCGGGGCCCGGAAGGCGGGACGGCCGGTGCTGGCCCGGGGCCTGGGCCGCTCCTACGGGGACGCGGCCCAGTGCGCCGGGGGGACGGTCCTCGACGGGACGGGGATGGACCGGATCCTGGGGGCCGACCTCGAGGCGGGCTGGGTCCGGGTCGGGGCGGGGGTCAGCCTCGACACCCTGATGCGGAGCCTCCTCCCCCGGGGATGGTTCGTCCCGGTGACCCCAGGGACCCGGTTCGTGACGGTGGGGGGGGCGATCGCCGCCGACATCCACGGGAAGAACCACCACCGGGAGGGGTCCTTCTGCTCCCATGTCAGCTCGATGACCCTGGTCACCCCGGAGGGGGCCCGGGAGGTCACCCCGGAGGAGGACCCCGAGGTCTTCTGGGCCACGGCCGGGGGGATGGGACTCACGGGGATCGTCACCGAGGCCACCGTCAGACTGCTCCCGGTCGAGAGCTCGACGATGCTCGTCGACACGGAGCGGGCCCTCGACCTCGAGGACTGCATGGCCCGGATGGAGGCCCGGGACGAGGACTACCGGTACTCGGTGGCCTGGATCGACTGCATGGCCCGGGGCCGACACCTGGGCCGGTCGGTGCTGACCCGGGGGGACCACGCCCCCCTGGAGGAGCTCCCCCCCGGCCTCCGGTCGGACCCCCTTGCCTTCGACCCGGAGGTCCGGCTCCAGGTCCCGATCACCCCCCCGTCGGGGCTCCTGAACCCCTTGAGCATCGCCGCCTTCAACGAGACCTGGTTCCGGAAGGCCCCCCGGCGGAGGGTGGGCCACCCGGAGTCGATCGGGGGCTTCTTCCACCCCCTCGACGGGTTGGGGGGCTGGAACCGGCTCTACGGCCCCCGGGGGTTCCTCCAGTACCAGTTCGTCGTCCCCTTCGGGGCCGAGACCACCGTCCGGACGGTCCTGGAGCGGCTCAGCGCGGCCCGGGTGGCCTCCTTCCTGGCCGTCCTCAAGCGGTTCGGGCCGGCCGACCCCGGACCCCTCTCCTTCCCTGTATCGGGCTGGACCCTGGCCCTCGACCTCCCCATCGGCCCGGCCGGCCTGGGAGGCCTTCTCGACGGCCTCGACGAGCTGGTGGCCGGAGCGGGAGGCCGGGTCTACCTGGCCAAGGACTCCCGGCTCCGGCCCGAGCTCCTCCCCGTCATGTACCCCCGGCTCGAGGAGTTCCTGAAGGTCCGGGCCGTCCTCGACCCCGACGGGGTCCTCGTCTCCGATCTGGCCCGGCGGCTCGGCCTGGTCGACCACCCACCAGCAGGAGGAACGCAACGATGAACGACGCCACCGGGATGCCCCAGACGGCCGTGGTCCTGGGGGGGAGCTCCGAGATCGGACGGGCCCTCCTCCGGTCCCTCGTGGCCCGACGTCTCCGGCGGGTGATCCTGGCCGGGCGGGACCCCGAGGGACTGGCCGCCGTGGCCAAGGAGCTCGAGGCCCTGGGGGCGGAGTCGGTCGAGACGCTCCCCTTCGACGTCACCGGGGTGGCCGGCCACGGGGCCTTCGCCGCCGACTGCGCCGAGCGGCTCGGCCAGATCGACCTGGTCCTGGTGGCGGCCGGGATCCTCGGGGACCAGGCCGCCGACGAGCTCGATCCCGAGGCCACGGCCCGGGTCCTCACCACCAACACCACCGGACCGGCGGCCGCCCTCATCGCCTTCTCGAAGGTCCTCCGGGACCAGGGCCAGGGCCGGCTGGTGGTCCTCTCCTCGGTGGCCGGCGTCCGGGTCCGGCGGGCCAACTTCGTCTACGGGGCCTCCAAGGCCGGCCTCGACGGCTTCTCCCTGGGGCTGGCCGAGTCCCTCCGGGGCTCGGGGGCCTCGCTCGTCGTCGTCCGTCCCGGCTGGGTCGCCACCCGGATGACCGAGGGGATGGCCCCGGGTCCGATGGCGACCACGGCCGAGGCCGTGGCCGTGGACATCGTGAAGGGCCTGGAGCGGGGGACGGCCGTCGTCTGGTCGCCGGCTCCCCTCAAGCTGGTCTTCGCGGTCCTCCGGCTCCTGCCGGGAGCGCTCTGGCGGCGTCTCCCGGGCTGACCGGGTCGACTCGGCCGGCCCGGCTCCGGCCGAGTCGGAGGGCGGGCTGCTCGACGAGCCGCCAGGAGAGCTCGGCCGTGGCGAAGGCGAGGCCGACGGCCAGGGCCAGGCCCAGGGGACCGGTGTTCCGGAACCAGGCCAGGAAGACGAAGTGCCAGAGGTAGAGGGCGTAGGAGCGGCGACCGACGTAGCCGATCCAACCGGCCTCGAGGAACCGGCCCACCCGGCCCTCGGGCCGGGAAGCGACGAAGAGGACGAGGAAGGCCCCGGCCGTCCCCACCCCGGCGATGGCGGCCGTGGCGGCCGGGGAGCTGAAGTGGTCGGGGCGGACCCAGACGGCGGCGAGGAGGAAGACGGCGGCCAGGGCGGCGAGGACCGGGGCCAGAGGGCCCCAGCGGCGCCCTGAGAGGAGGCCGGGCCGCCAGAGGAGGCCGGCCAGGGCCCCGAAGAGGAGGGCCTGGGCCCGGGTCCAGCTCAGGAAGTAGACCCAGCCGGCCCCCGTCCCCCCCCGCCAGAGGACGGCGGTGGCGGCCACCGAGGCGGCGGCCAGGAGGAGGGTGGCGGGGAGGGCGAGGCGGTGGCGCCGGAGGAGGAGGAGCCCGAGGAGGGGCCCCCAGACCAGGTAGAACTGACCCTCGACGGCCAGGGACCAGAGGTGGCCCACGGGAGCCCCGATCCCCCAGGTCCAGTTGTAGATGATGGCCAGGTTCAGCGTGTAGGAGAGGGAGCCGGCGGCGGCGTGGGCGCTCTGGGCCATGGTGACCGGATGGGCGGGCCCCAGGATGCCGGGGACCCCCCCGAACCAGGTGTCCCGGCCGAAGAGGGCGGTGAGGAGGAGGTAGGCGGCCAGGAAGGCGAGGAGGGCGGGGAAGAGCCGGGTGGCCCGCCGCCGGAGGAACCGGCCCAGGGCCACCCGCCCTTCCTTCTCCCGCTCGGAGCGGAGGAGGACGGTGATGAGGAAGCCGCTCAGGGCGAAGAAGAGGTCCACCCCGACCCGACCCCCGGAGGGGATCCGGCTGGGGAGGAGGTGGTAGGCCAGGACGACGAGGAAGGCCACTCCCCGGAGCCCGTCGAGGGCTCGGATGTGGACGAACCTCCGGGGAAGCCGGCCGGGGTGGGCCGGCCCGTCAGGGGCGGACCGGGGACGTGGAGGGGCGAGGTCGAGGGTCATGGGCTCCGCCGAAGGATAGGGCACCGAGCTGGATTCTCCCTGGGGAGGGCCCGGGGGACAGCCGGTGGGAGCATGGGGGGATGGAGGAGACCTACACCCACGGCCACCACGAGTCGGTCCTCCGGAGCCACCGGTGGCGGACGGCGGAGAACTCGGCCGGCTACCTTCTCGGGTCCCTGCGGCCCGGCCTCGACCTCCTCGACGTCGGCTGCGGCCCGGGGACGATCACGGCCGACCTGGCCGGCCGACTGGCCCCGGGCCGGGTCGTCGGGCTGGACCGGGCCCCCGAGGTCCTGGCCCAGGCCCGGGCCGGGCAGGAGGGCGAGAACCTCGAGTTCCTCCCCGGCGATGTCTACCGTCTCCCGTTCGGGGAGGCCTCCTTCGATGTCGTCCATGCCCATCAGGTCCTCCAGCACCTCACCGAGCCGGTGGGGGCCCTCGGGGAGATGCACCGGGTGCTGCGGCCGGGGGGGATCCTGGCGGTCCGGGACAGCGACTACGGGGCCTTCGGCTGGACGCCGGCCGACCCCCTCCTCGACCGCTGGCTGGCCCTTTACCACGAGGTCACGGCCCGCAACGGGGCCGAGGCCGACGCCGGCCGGTACCTGGCCGGCTGGGTCGGGGCCGCCGGCTTCGTCGACATCGTCGTCTCCGACTCGAGCTGGACCTTCGACGACCAGGAGAGCCGGGCCTGGTGGGGGGAGCTCTGGGCCGAGCGGGTCGAGCTCTCCGGCTTCGGCCGGCAGGCCCTCGACTACGGCCTCTCCGACGGGGCGGAGCTCGCCGCCCTGGCCGGGGCCTGGCGGCGGTGGGCGGTCCAGCCGGACGGGTCCTTCGAGGTTCCCCACACCGAGGTCCTGGCCCGCCGGCCGGCTTGAGCGGCGGGTTCAGCTGTCGGGGCGGGCCGACAGGGTGACGAAGTCCCGGGTCCAGCCGGTGAACCAGCGGCCGGGGCCTCCGGACATGTCAGGTTGGAGGGTGGCCCCGTTGGCGGCGGTGGCCGCCCCGAGGGGGTCGGAGGGGGAGTAGACGGAGAGGTTCACCCAGGTGGTGTTGATGTCCCCCTCCATGGCCCGGACGGCCCCGGCCCGGGCCAGGACGTCGGCGAGGGTGGTGATGTTGAGGTTCGGTCCCCCCACGTAGACGAGGGCCCCGTCGGCGGTGACCCCGAAGCCGGAGCGCCAGACGTAGGCCGCTCCCCCCAGGGTGGCCCCCCAGAGGGAGGCGTCGGACGAGCTGAGGCCGGAAACGGGCTTCCCGCCGTCGACGAGGAGATGGAGGTTCTGGCGGGCCGAGACGACGTCGGGGGTGAGGCTCAGGTCCCGGCCCCACTGGCCGACGGTGGCGGTCCCGTTGGCGTAGACGACGAAGGTGGCGGCCCCGTCGACGAGGGGGACGACGGTCTTCCCCTCGGCGTAGTAGCCCCCGAGGGCGTCTTTCATCCGGAACCCCGAGTTGAAGCCCACCACCAGGCTCTGGGCCGCGGTCGGGGTGACGGGGGCGGTGTTCTTCCAGTCGGTCCCGCCGGGGATGTAGCTCCCCGAGTACTGGGTGGCCTGGAGGAGGGTGGTGTCCATCCAGGCCACCCCGACGACGACGCTCGTGTGGACGGGGTCGGGACGCATGTAGGCCTCGTAGACGGCGGGCATCCCGTGGACGGTCCGGCCCACGGGGTGCCAGAGGCCCTCGCCGGCGACGGGGGGGTTGGCGAAGGGGGGGATGGGGGCGGGGGCGGCGAGATGGGGGACGACCACCGGAGGCGGAACCGTCGAGGTGGTGGACACCGGCGGCGGGGGGATGGCCCCCTTCGGGGGCTTCCCCCCCTTGGCGGGCTGGTGCCAGCTGTACCAGACGTTCTCGACCTCGGTCACCAGACTGGCCCCCCCGTGGTCCCGGACCCATTCGGTGAACCGGGAGCCGAGGGGGCCGTTCCCGGAGTTGGTCAGGGCGGTGCCGAGGGACCACCAGACCGGGGTCAGGAGGACGAGGAGCGCCAGGAGGACGACCAGCCGGGGATGTCGGCCGACCCAGCTGGGCCGGGCCGCGATGGCGGCCTTCCGCCGCTGGACCTGCTGCCGGCGCCGGCCCCAGCGGGTGGGTCGGGCATGGGCCCCGGCCCGGCGGGAGGAGGGGGCCGGAAGGGGGTCGGAGGGGAGGGGGTCCCGGTGCTGGTCGGTGTCGGTGGGCACGTGGTCTGATCCCGCCCTCAGCGGTTCCGGTCCTGCCGGAAGCGGTCCTCGGCCATCTTGGGCAGCCGGCTCTTCCGGGGGGGTCCACCCTGGGCCCGGACCGGGGACGACCGGGGCGGGGCGGGGCGGGGGGCGGCCGGGCGGGCCGGGGTGGACGAGGCCCGGGCGGCGGCCCGGCCGGTGACCCCCTCGTCGCCGTCCCCCCCGGGGTCGGGG
>PLZB01000012.1 GCA_003151955.1 Acidimicrobiaceae bacterium | reverse complement strand
CCATATCTAGGTAATACACCCTGGGACGGCCCAACGCGAGCACCCGACCAGCACAAACGCGCTGGTCACAGGCTTCTTTCAAAAGATCCCGTCAGAGCCCCCGACCGGCCCTCAACGAGCTAGCCAGGAAACTCCCGCTAGGGGCCGGCCGTGAGGCTGCGGTGGCGGCGACGCTGGACCAGGAAGAGCGTCGACCCGGCCAGGGCGGCCAGGGCCAGGGCGCCCACGGCACCGACCGGTCCCTGGACGGTGGGGGCCACCGTGATCTTCTGCTGGACCTGGGGGGCCGCCGTGAAGCTGGCGTTGCCGGCCTGGTTGGCGTCGATCGTGCAGGTCCCGACCCCGGTGAAGGAGACGTTGGCACCGGAGATGGTGCATGCCCCGGCCGTCGAGCCGGCGTCGACGGTGAACGTCACCGGGTTCCCCGAGGCCCCGCCGGTGGCGGCCACCGTGTAGGAGCCGCCCACCGTCGCCGGCGGAGCGGTCGAGGTGAAGGTGATGGCCTGGGAGGTGAGCGACGGGGCCGAGACCACGGTGCTGGCCACGGGGGTGACCCCGGTGGCGGGAACCGTGCAGGGAATGGCCTCACTCTGCCCGCCGAGGCTGCCTCCGGTGATGACCGCCGTGCTGGAGAAGTTCCCGGGCATGAAGTTGACGGTGCCGGCGCTGCCACCGGCCGTGAAGGTGGCTGGGGCCAGGGTCACGGTGATCGGACCGGCCTGCAATTGGGCGATGGTCTCGCTGAAGGGGATCCCCGTGGCGCTGACCGTCGCCGAGGTCGGCGTCACCGGTCCGGTGGCGTTGACCACCGAGGAGGCGGCCGTGATCTGGAAGGCCGTGGCACCGAGGGCACCGGCTGCGCCGATCAGGCTGGCGGGCAGGGCGATCGAGGCGGTCCCGTTGACGGTGATGGTGCTGCCCGTCGTGGCCGTGGCCGGGGCCGTCGCCGTGATGGTGACCGGCAGGTTCTGGGCCCCGAGGATCGGGATGGCGCAGCTGTAGTTCAGGGTCTCGCTGGCGGCAGACGCCGGCGTGGCCACGCCGAGGACAGCGGTGCCGACGACACCGACGAAGCCTGCGGAGGCCAGGGCCAGCGAGCCGCTGATCTTCCCGAGCTTCCTGGTCGTGGAACGAATCTTCATGGAGGAACTCCTTCTCGGTGTCTCCGGTCGGAGGCACGGTGGTGGTGGTGTCCCGGACCAGGGGACCCGGCTGGGTCGTTCACCCTGGGGGCCGGCCCCTGCAGGGAACGGTCGGCCATGCCGGGAGTCATCCGGATGCTGCGTCATAGACGCAGTTGTTCAACGCTCGATTGGTCTGCCCTGCCCCCCTTTCCGACTGGCGCCGGCCCTCGGGCCCTCGCCTCGGCAACTTGTCTCCCGCTCTCAACTGCACGCTCCCGGACCCGTTCGGCTCACCGGGCCCCCGAGCGATCGACGCGGCCCCACACCACGCTGTGCAGGTTCAGCACCACCCCAGAGTCGTCACAACACCCGCAACTCTGCGTGTTGACTGACACGCACGTCATCACCCGAGGTGAATGTATGCAGACCGCAAACGGGAAGTCAACGCTCGGCCGAGATCTGTAGAATCCCTGGTCAAATGGCTACGTGGCGTGTTTGGACAACTCCCCGGCGTGAATTAGTGGCGGTTACTCCAGAGTCATCACTATCACGGAGAGTGACCCAGAGTCACTAACCTGACGCTCTCGTCAGCAATTGCCGCCCGATGGTCCCGGTCCGGCACACCGATTCCCGCCGCCGGCGGGGGTGGCCCCGACCGATACGATGGCGGGGCCGTGGCCGTTCTCGTCGATCTCGCCCAGGTCTCGGCGCGGACGGCTGACCGGGTCCTGTTCGACGACCTCTCCCTGACGGTGGTCCCCGGCGACCGGATCGGTGTGGTCGGGATCAACGGGACCGGGAAGTCGACCCTCCTCAGGCTCCTGGCCGGGGTGGACGAGCCCTCGACGGGGCAGGCGCGCCGGGGGCGGGGGACACGGGTCGGCTTCCTGGACCAGGACCCCCGACTCACCGTTGGGACGCTGGGGGCCGCCGTGGGAGGGGGCTGGGAGGCCGAGGCGGCTCTCGAGAGGCTCGGGCTCGGCCCGGCCCGGGACACCCTGGTGGCCGAGCTCTCCGGGGGGCAGGTCAAGCGGGGCGCGCTCGCCGCCGTCCTGGCCCACCCCTCGGATCTCCTCGTCCTGGACGAGCCCACCAACCATCTCGACATCGGGGCCGTGGCCTGGCTCGAGCGCCGGCTCCTCGACTTCCGGGGGGGTCTGGTCCTGGTCAGCCACGACCGCCACCTCCTCGACCGGGTCACCACCCGGATGCTCGAGCTCGACCGGGGCCACAGCCACGTCCACGAGGGCGGCTACGCCTCCTACCTCGAGGCCCGGGCCGGCCGGGAGGAGTCGGCGGCGTCGGCCGAGGCCACCCGGCGAAACCTGGCTCGGCGGGAACTGGCCTGGCTCCGGCGGGGACCCCCGGCCCGGACCAGCAAGCCCCAGGCCCGGATCGACGCCGCGGTCCGTCTCATCGAGGCCCGCCCGGAGGCCCAGGCCAGGTCGACCGAGCTCGAGATGGCCCTGGGGACGCCCCGGCTCGGGGACAAGGTCATCGAGTGCCTGGAGGTCGGCTTCAGCTTCGACGCCGACGGTCCGGCGGTGCTGTCCAGCGTGGACCTGGCCCTGTCCCCCCGGGACCGGCTCGGCATCGTCGGTGCCAACGGGAGCGGGAAGTCGACCCTGCTCGACCTGCTCGCCGGCCGGCGGCGGCCCGACACCGGCCGGATCGAGGTCGGCTCCACGGTGGTGACGGGCTACTACGACCAGCAGGGGGCCGAGTTGGACCCCGGGGCCCGGGTCCAGGAGCTGGTGGCCGGCCCGACCCGGTCTCCGGGGAACCTCCAGGACGTGGCCCTCATGAAGCGGTTCTGGTTCACCGGGGAGCTCCCCTACGCCCGGGTCGGCACCCTCTCCGGGGGCGAGCGGCGCCGCCTCCAGCTCCTGCTGGTCCTGGCCGGCCGGCCCAACGTCCTGTTCCTCGACGAGCCCACCAACGACCTCGACCTCGACACCCTCAGGATCGTCGAGGAGTTCCTCGAGGACTGGCCGGGGGCCCTGGTGGTGGTGAGCCACGACCGGACGTTCCTGGAGCGGACGACCAGCCGGCTGCTGGCCATCGAGGGTGGGACGGTGGCGCCGGTGAGGGGCGGAGTGGGGGCCTGGATCGCCCGGGTCGAGGGAGACTCCAGGGTCGCTGCGGCCCCGTCGACCACCGCCGTCGCGACCAGGACCCGGGCCGCGCCGGCCCGGCCGGCCCGGACCGCCAACCTCGGTGGTCGGCTCCGGGACCTCGAGAGGGTCATGGTCCGGCTCCGGAAGCAGGCCGAGGAGCTCGGCGAGGAGCTCACACGGACCGTCGACCGGTCCGAGCTGGCCCGGGTCGGGACCGAACTGGCCGGGGCCCATGCCCGGCTGGAGGAAGCCGAGGAGCAGTGGCTGATGCTGGCCGAGGAGGCCGAGTCGGCTCGCTGAGGGACCGGCGGGTCAGGGGGGAGGACCGCACTGGAGGGCCGCCCCCACCGGCACCTCGGCCCCATCAGGGGAGAAGCTGTAGTGGGATCCGCTGTTGCAGGGCTGCCAGGATCCGGGCTGACCGTCGAGGAGGCTGGGGGTGGTGGGGCTCCACCAGAGGAGCTCGAAATCGGCCTGGGGGTCGTAGGAGGTGCCGCTCAGCTGCCAGGACCCGAACATGGCGGGGCTCCCGTTCAAGGTGGGCAGGGAGGGAGGCAGGGACCGGAAGCCGGTTTGGAAGCTCTGCGCCGTCAGGTCCGGCCCGGCCTGCTGGAGGGCCCGGAAGAGCATCAGGAGGGAGGAGTAGATGAACTGGAAGCTGGAGATGACCTGTCCCTGGGGATCGGCCATCTTGAAGACCTGGTAGGCCTCGGTCCGGTCGGGGGCCAGCGACGGCGTGCCGGTGGCGATGGCGTGTTCCCACTCCGACTGGGTGGGGAGTCGGGCGAAGGCGTCGTTGTAGTCCGTCGTGATCCACTCCGGGCCGTAGTTCTCGGTCTGGGCCTGGCGGGTGACCAGGATGGGGGACACGAAGTCGCAGGCGGCACACAGCACCGAGGTGACACCGGCCGCCTTGAGCTGGCCCACGGCGTTGCCGATCTGCTGGAGGACGGTGGAGGGGTCGAACGAGAGCTCGACGGACTGGGCCAGCGTCACCCCCTGGGCGGCCAGGTCGGCCTTGAGCTCCTGGCCGCAGGTGACTGCGTCCGGGCTCTCCTGGAGGATGACCCCGAACTTGCGGGCCCGGCCGTCGAGCTTGGGGTCGGCGGCGAAGGAGACCGGGGTCCGGGAGAGGCTGCGGCCCACGATCTCGGCGTCGGCCGCGGCCACCTTGGTGCAGTCGGCCACGATCGAGTACTCGTAGGGGGCGTTGGCCGCCAGCTCCGTGGACGACACCGAGAAGGGCGTGAACGAGAGGATGTGCTGCTGGGCCAGGGCCAGGTCGTACTGGGGCGTCGCCCCGACGAGGGAGAGGTCGGCGAAGGCACCCAGGGAATGGGCCGCGGCCGCATCGGCCTGGGTCTGGGGGACGTTCTGGCCGTTGACCTCGGAGATGAAGTCCCCGCTGCCGGAGAAGGGCTGGAGCACCACCTGCCGGCCGTAGAGCTCGAAGGTCTTGTTGAACTCGGCCACGTAAGCCTGGAGCATCGCCTCGGCCTGGCTGTTGGTGCCGAAGACGGCCTGGGGGACGAGGAGGTAGAAGCCGGCCGTCTCGGCCGAGCTGGCCTGGCGGTAGGTGATGGTGATGGTCTTCCCGGTCACGCCCGGGGCGGTGGCACCCCCGTTGCTCCCGTGCCAGGCCGGGGTGCAGTAGGGGGCGTAGGCCGACCAGGGGACCTGGCGGATGCCGGGTCCACAGGGCACCCCCCCGACGGTCACGCCCGCGCTCTGGAATACGGGCAGGGGGCCGACCCGGCCGTGGACGGCGGGCAACGCCACGGGGGCGCTGATCGAGGGGTCGAGGACGTCGAAGGCGCAGATGACGAGGAAGGCGACGACGAACGTCCCGTAGCGGCGGATGACGGAGATGGCCCGGGGCGGGCTGGCGTCCCACATCAGGTCGGTCCCCCGCCCGTCGGGAGGATCTCCCCGCCCGGATCGTCGGCCCCCGCCGAGACGCCGGTCCCGTCGAAGCCCAGGTAGGCCTGGAGAACGGCCGGGCTGCGGAGCACCTCGTAGGTCGGCCCGTCGGCCACCACCGAGCCCAGGGAGAGGCAGACCACCCGGTCCGCCACCTTGGACACGAGCGAGACATCGTGCTCGACGATGACGAAGGCGGCACCCGTCTCGGCCCGGAGCCCCTGGAGCAGCTCCACGAAGGTATCGGTCTCTCGCTGCGAGAGGGCGGCGGTGGGCTCGTCGAGGAGGAGCACCTTGGGCTCGTGGGCCACCGCGCACGTCAGCTCGACGATCCGGCGGGTCCCCGAGGAGAGCTCGCCGACGAAGGTGTCGGCCACGGAGCTGAGCCCGAAGTCCCCCAGGATGTCGGCCACCTTCCGGGTGACGGCCTGTTCCGCCTCGGAGACGGCCGAGAGGTTGAAGGCCACGGCGAAGGGGTCTCGGAGCGGCACGTGCTGCTCGAGGGCCACGGCCAGGGTCTCCGCTACCGTCAGGTTGGGGAACAGCCGACCGTTCTGGAAGACCCGACCCAGGCCGTTCACGGTCCGTCGGTCCGGCCCCATGCCGGTGACGTCAACCCCCCCGAGGAGGACGGCTCCGAGATCGGGGGCCGTGTAGCCGGAGCAGAGATCGAGGAGGGTCGTCTTCCCGGAGCCGTTGGCGCCGATGATCCCGACGATCTCCCCCTGGGCCACGTCGATGGTGACGTCGCTCAGGGCGGAGACCCCGACGTAGGACTTGGAGACACCCGACACCCGGAGGGCGGAGCCGGTGCCGGCCTGGCCCTGGTCGGAGCCGGAGGACTGGTCGTCGGGTCCCGACCCCGTGTCCCCGGCGAGCAGGCGGGCCACGTCCACGATCTTGAGGCCGGCCTGGTCGGTCAGTGAGGCTCCTGGCTGTGAGGGGGCGAGCCGCTCCTGGGCCAGGTCGGCGGCCCGGTTCAGGACCTCCCGGACCGTGTCGGGCTGGGCCGAGAGCTCGGGCGTGACCCCGGAGAACCGGATCCGGCCCCGCTCCATGAAGATGGCCCAGTTCGAGACCGATGCGGCCACGTTGATGCTCTGCTCGACCAGGACCACGGTGACCCCGGAGGCGGCGATGGCCCTGACCGCCTGGAGGAGCTGGTCCACGACGCCTGGGCTCAGACCCAGGGTGAGCTCGTCGATGAGGAGGAGCCGGGGGCGGCAGAGGAGGGCCTGGGCCAGGGTGAGCATCTGCTGCTCGCCGCCCGAGAGCACGCCGGCCCGGACGGCCATCCGCTGGGCCAGGGGCGGGAAGAGCTCGGCGATGCGGGCCAGATCGGCCTCGGTGACGCCCCGGTCGGCTCCCTCGCGCTCGTCGACCCATCCCGACAGCCTGAGGTTCTCGGCCACGGTGAGGCTGGGGAAGGCGGCCCGGCCGCCGAGCACGGCCCCGATGCCGTGACGGACCCGGCGCGAGGGGGACCAGGACGTGATGTCCTCGCCGGCGAACCGGATCGATCCGGTCTCCGGAGCGGTCAGGCCGGCGATGACGCGGAGGAGGGTCGACTTCCCCCCACCGTTGCTGCCCAGGACGGCCACGATGTCGCCTTCGGCCACCTCGAGATCGATGCCGGAGAGCACCGTGGTGTGGCCGATGGTCACCGACACCCGCTCCAGGACCAGCACGGACTCCTTCCCCTCGCCGTGGCCGGTGTGGGTCGGGGCGGGTCCGCCCATCGACCGGTCGGGGAGCGACTCCAGCTGCTCGAGGGCGCTCAGCCGCATGGCCGCGTTCTGGGTCAGGGGTCCGGCCGCGCCCCCGGTCATGTCGAGGGTGGAGACCCGACGGTTGCCGCTCCCTCGCCCGGTTGTGGCGAGCCCGTTCCGGGTGGCCCGGTTCTCGCTGCGCCCGGCCAGGGAGCGGACGACGGCGTCGCGGACGGCGAAGACCAGACCCCCGAGGCCCTCGGGAATCACGAGGACGATGACGAGGACCCCGACCCCGGTCACGAGCAGCGCCAGGCCGCTGGGGAGGAAATGGCTGGCCAGCTCGACCAGCACCGCCCCGATCACGGCACCGCTCGTGGACCCCAGCCCGCCGATGACCACCATCGAGAAGATGAGGAGGGAGGTCCCCGGGTCGAACCCGGAGTAGCCGATGCCCTGGGAGGCCTGGACGTAGAGGGAGCCCGCCGCCCCCGCCACCGCACCGGAGAGGACGAAGGCCAGGAGCTTGGTCCGGGCCGCGTTGATGCCGAAGGACTCTGCCCCCTGGGCATTGTCCCTGACGGCCATCACCACCCGGGCCACCCTCGACTTCCGCAGGTTCCGGGTCAGGTAGAGCACCACCGCCATGACGATCAGACAGACCTCGTAGAAGACGGTGGGATTGGCGAGGTGGATGTGGTGCCAGAGGACACCCCGGGGGACCGAGGGCGGATCGAGCCAGGGGACGTACTGGGACGACAGCAGGAACGAGGAGACGGCGACGGCGAAGGCCAGGGTGACGACGGGGAGGTAGGGCCCGGGGATGCGGAGGGCGGGGAGGCCCATGACGAGGGCCACCACGGCTCCGATGATCCCGGAGGCGAAGATGCAGGCGAAGAGGCCGGCCCGGTGGTGGACGAGGAGGGAGCCGGTGACGGCCGCACCCACCCCGACGATGCCGAACTGGCCCAGGCTGATCTGGCCGGCCCAGCCTGTGAGGGTGACGAGGGAAAGTGCCGCGATGACGAAGACGACCACGAAGGCCAGGAGGATCACCTGGGCGGGATGGACGACGACCGGGGCGAAACCGGCTGCGAGGGCCAGGACGACGGCGGTGGTCCACCCCAGCCACCGGACCGAGGGCAGGCGGCGGAGCCGGGCCGGGACGTCCCGGATCTCCCGCATGGCCACGAAGTCGCCGAGGTCCCAGTCGTCGGAGCGGTCCCGCCGGCGGCGCTGGAGGGAGAGGGCGGCCAGGATGACCACGAACATCCCCACGTCGGCGTAGGGCTGCTGATGGAAGGACCAGAGCATGGCCTGCTGGAGCACCGACAGGGCCACGGCCCAGAACGCGGCCCGGGGCAGGGAGCTCATCCGGGCCAGGACGGCGGCGGCCAGGGCCGGCAGGAGGGTCTCCGGCCCGCTGACGAGACCCGGGGAGTACCCCGTCATGGGCGCGCCCAGCATGGCGGCCAGGCCGGACAGTCCGCCGGCGATGATCCAGGTCAGGGCACTGATCCGGCCGACCGGCAACCCAAGGAGGCGACTCCGCTCCGGTGAGTCGGCCACGGCCCGGATGGCGATCCCGGTGTTGGTCCGCTGGAAGAGGAAGTAGAGGCCGCCGAGCACGACGGGCAGGCAGAGGACGGCCAGGACGGAGTCGCTCCCGAAGACGAAGGGGTCGATGTTGACGGTGAGATGGACGGGCACGCTGTAGGTGACCGTCGTCTGGGGGGTCAGGGCGAAGTGGCCGATGCCGATGGCCGCCGCCTCCAGGACCTGGGCCACGCCGATGGTGGCGACCATCACGATCAGCCGGGGGGCCCGCCGGAGCCGGCGGATGACCGTCAGCTCGATGACGAGGCCGATGGCCAGGGCCACGGCCAGCCCCACCGCCGTGGCCACCCAGTAGGACCAGTGGGCCGTGAAAAGGGTCTCGGCCACGGCGGCGGCGAGTCCCCCCATGGCCGCCTGGGCGAAGTTGACGGCCCGGACGGCCCGGTAGACGAGCACGAGGCCCATGGCCGAGAACGAGGCCAGCCCGCCCAGGACCACCCCCTCGGCCACCACCCCGAGAGGAAGCTTGGCCGGGAGGAAGGTCTTCAGCAGGAGGTAGCCGACGACGACGGCCACCGCCGCCCCCGCCCACTGGAGGGCCGGCCGACGGTTCCCCGCCACCGCCGGCGGGGATCCTGAGTTGTCGATCTCGGCTGCTTCCGCCGTTGTCATGCCTCAGGTCCTACCGGGCCCTGGGGGGATCCCGGACGCCGTCGGCTCTGCCCGGAGACGAGCATGCCTTCCATTGCCCCCAATGGCCCCTCCCCCGCTGCCCGCCCGGTGTCCGAGCGCCCGCCGCATCAGCGCCGAGGCCCGCGACTATACAACCAAGGTCGAGGTGGAAGGTGGTGCTGGTGGTCAGCGACCGCCAGGGTCGAAGGCGGCAGGGATCTCGTAGATCTGACCGTCGAAACCGGCCCGGAACAGCCGCCCGGCGGAGAAGCCGGAGGAGCCGTGGCCGTAGATGACGACGCTCGAGACGGTCGGGGCGTTCGAGAGGTGACAGATCTGTCCAGGTCCGTCGACACGGAGGATCTCTCCGCTGATGTCGGTCGGAATGACGGGACGATCCCGGGAGTCCAGGGTGAGGCCGTCCAAGGCGTCGAAGGCGGCGGACCCAGTGAGGTCGATCAGGCTCTGGGGGTGGGCGGGGTCGGCCGTCGGGATCCGGCTGACTCCCGGGTTGACGAAGGTCCGGCTCTCATAGAGATAGCGACCGTCGGAGCTCAGGACAGCACCGTTGGCGCTGGGCAGGTTGGCCCAGGCGGGGTCGACCTGGCCGGTCGGGCTGACCCGGCCGACCAGGTTGCCGAAGTCGTTGGTGGCGTAGATGGTGCCGTCGGCGGCGACGGCCAGCCCGTCGGCGGCGGACAGCCCCGATGCGACCTGGGTCACGACCCCGGTGGTGAGGTTCATCTCCTCGATGTGCCCGCTGCGGAGGAGGTCGCCCAGGAGTTGGGTGGGGACGCTGGCGTAGCCGATCAGGAGGCCGCCGTTGGGGGCGAAGGCCAGGGCACCGGCGCCGTTGCCAGTCGGGACCGTGGTCAGCACGGTGGCCGGCGCGCCGGGGTGGTCAAACCGGTAGACGTTCCCGGTGGAGAGATCGGTGGCGTAGAGACGGCCCCGGGCGTCGACAGCCAGACCTTCGAAGGCCGCCCCCTTGACTGAATCGACCAGAACCGGTGCAGGCTCGTTAGCCGAGCAGAGCGGGAACGGGGCCGTGACCGTGGTGGAGACAGTCGCCCCGGCCGGAGCGACCCCGGTCATCACGCCGAAGAACAACCCCGCCCCCGTCACGGCTGCTGCGGTCCGTCGCGCCAACTTCTTCCTGAGCATCGCAATTCCCCCGTCATGTGGAGTGTTCCGTCCACGGGCCACGCGGCCCGCCGGCAACTCGTGGATACCGACCGTAGCGGGTCGATGTTCACCCTCCAAGGGGAGAATTCCCTGGTCAGACGCACAGCGTCAGGCTTCGACCGCTCTCCGATCGATCAGTTAGCTGCATGCGCCAAGTCCACGCCGGGAACCGCTACCCGTGGAAAGTGGGCGCGTCAGTCGAACAGGACGGGGGCAGCCGGGTCAGCTGCCGGCGTCGATGCCCACCACCGGCGCGGCCAGATGGGTGCCTCGGCCGAACCCAGGAATGGAGCGTCGCCGTAAGCGAAGACCCCGCCGTCGGCGGCGGCCAGGCCAGTAGCCGGCGCCGTCGGCCATCCCCACGACTGGCCGGTTGAGGGCGGTACCCCCCATCGACCCGGCGAATCTGGCATCACCGAAGGCATAGACGCCGCCGTCGGCCCCCACCAGCCAGCCCCCGCCGTCCGGGGTGGCGGCCATTCCCACCACCGGCCGGGCCGGTGTGACGTGGAGGGAGGGGAGCGAACCGTGGGGGATCGCGTCTCCGAAGGGGAGGATTGATCCGTCCGACCCGACCAGCCAGTAGCCCAGACCGTCGCTGGTGGCGGCCATGCCCACCACCGGTGCAGACAGGGCCATGGTGGCGGCGGAGCCGAAGAAGCCGGCGTCGCCGTAGGCGAAGACGCCGCCGTCGGCTGCCACCAGCCACCTGCCGTTTCTTGCGGGTCATCGGGGTCCGAACCGGGGGGTCGGGGCTTACGGAGTGCGGTTCAGCAGGCGCTCGAGTCCGGGAACGAAGAGCTCGGCGGTCCAGTCGGTGAGCTCCTCGGGTGGGATATCGGGATGGTCAAGGGACCACATGGCGAGTGCGTCGATGGCGGCGTTGACGGTATAGCCGAGCGCGGCGATCCGTTTGGGCCCGATGGCGGCTCGTTCGGTCGGCGTCAAGGAGGCGGCGATGAGGTCCGTCACGAGCGCACCTTGGCGCCGGTGGATCTCCGCCATCTTGGCCGTCAGGGGGGCATCTTCGCCCGAGAGCAGCGAAACCCATGCCTGGTGGTGTCGGGCGACGAATTGGAAGAAGGCGAGACTGCCGGCCCGTAGTGACGGTTCGAGTCCCTGGGCCCCTTCAACGGCGTCGTTGATCGCGGTCGCCAGTTCGGCCAGGGAGCGTTCGACGCAGGCCTCGAAGAGCTGATCCTTAGTACCGACAAGGCCGTAGACGAGGGCCTTGGAGACACCGGCCCGGCGGGCCAGATCCTCCATCGCGGTGTTGCGGTAGCCGCGCTCGGTGAACATCTCGATGGCCAGGTCGTACACCTGCTGGGTGCGGACATCGCGTGGGACACGACCATGGCGGTAGGTCGCCGTCCCGGCGCGTGGGCTCGGTGCGGCCGAATTCATGCGCGGTTGCTGGGCCATCACTTCAGGCTAGACGACGCCACTGACGGCGGGTAAGTTACTCATGGCCACTGACTTAGTGTCACTGACTAGGGGTCACCGGGGAACGGGGTCCTTCCGGACTCGTTCGTCTCGCTGGAGAGGACGACATGTCAACTACCAATTCCGCTGGGGCGCCACCGGACACCGAAGCGTCCACGGCGGAGCACCATCGGGTGGTGATCGTCGGTGCCGGGTTCGCCGGCATCGGCGCAGCCATCGAGCTCAAGCGGCGCGGCGTCGACTTGGTCGTGCTGGAGCGATCGACCGACGTGGGGGGAACGTGGCGGGAAAACACCTATCCGGGTTGCCGGTGTGACGTGCCGGCCAGTCTGTATTCGTTGTCGGCTGTGCCCGATACACGGTGGAGCGCGTCGTACCCGCCACAGTCCGAGATCCAGGACTACATCCGTCACTGCGCGGAAACCGAGGGGATCATGGCGCACATCCGCTGGGGTCATGTGCTCGAGGAGGCCCGCTGGGTCGATGCCGAAGCCCGCTACGAGCTCGCCACGAGCGCCGGGCCGTTCACCGCCGATGTCCTGGTCGTTGCCACCGGCCCAATGAGCGAACCGTCGGTACCCGCACTCCCCGGTGTCGAGCGCTTTGCCGGCACGACGTTCCACTCGGCCCGCTGGGACCATGACCACCCTCTCACCGGCAGACGAGTGGCGGTGATCGGCACCGGGGCATCGTCCATCCAGTTCGTCCCACAGATCCAACCGCAGGTCGCGCACCTCGACCTCTACCAGCGCAGCGCCCCGTGGATCATGCCGCATCCGGGTCGGCGCTACGGCCGCGCCGAACGACTGCTCTACCGGATCGTTCCCGGCGCCAAGAGGGCCGCACGAGCCGGGGTCTACTCGTCTCGCGAGCTGATGGTGTTGGCCTTCCGGACGCGTCCGATCATGTGGGTCGGCGAACAGATCTCCAAGGCGAATCTGGCCCGGTACGTCACCGACCCGGCGCTCCGGGCCGATCTGACACCCCGCTACGACATGGGCTGCAAGCGGGTGCTGCTCTCCAACGATTTCTACCCCGCCGTCGTGCGGCCGAACGTCGACGTCGTCACTTCTGGTATCCGCGAGATCAGAGAGCACTCGATCGTCACCGTCGATGGTGTCGAACGCGAGGTGGACACGATCATCTGGGGGACCGGGTTCCACGTCACCGACCACCCGGTGGCGTCGTTGCTACGCGGCCGGGACGGGCGTCGCCTCAGCGAGGTGTGGGCCGAAACCGGTCCACGCGCCTATCTGGGCACCACCATCCCCGGGTACCCGAACCTCTTCGTGATGGTCGGACCGAACACCGGCCTCGGGCACTCGTCAATCGTGTTCATGATGGAATCGCAGATCAACTACCTGCTCGATGCGCTGCGGGTGCTCGACGAACGCGATGCCGTCTCCTTCGAGGTCACCGACGAGGCCCACAACGCGTTCAACGCCGACCTGCGCGACAAGTTTCGCAACACGGCCTGGGCGTCAGGGTGCGCCAGCTACTACCAGGACGCCCACGGCAACAACAGCGCGCTGTGGCCCGGCTTCACCTGGACCTACCGCCAGGCCACCCGCCACCTCGACCTGAACGCCCACGTCCTGCGCCGGCGGGAACCCGGACCGCCGCCCGTCACGGCGACGCGGCCGCGGGCCGTCCAACAAGCGGTCGGGGTCGGCGCGGGCCCGAACGAGACCATGGCGTGAAGGACACGACCATGACCACCACCCGAACCGTCCTGATCACCGGCGCTTCCGCCGGCATCGGCGCCGCCTTCGCCCGCCACGCGGCATCCGAAGGCTGTGACCTGCTCCTCGTCGCCCGCCGCGAGACCCGCCTGCGCGACCTGGCAGACGACCTCAGTCGCACCCACGGCATTCGAAGCGAAATCTTCGCCGTCGACCTCGCCGATCCTGATGCTCCCGGCAAGATCGTCGACTTCGTCGCCGCCAACGACCTTACGATCGACGTTCTCATCAACAACGCCGGGCTCTCGCGGAACACGACGTTCGCCGACACATCGTGGAGTGACCTGGGGGCCGAGATCCAGATCATGGTCACCGCCATCACCGAGCTCGCCAGCAGCGTGATCCCCGGGATGCGGCAGCGCCGTTGGGGACGAATCATCAACGTCTCCTCGATCGCGGCGCTCCTGCCGCCGGCCCCCGGTCTGCTCTACACCGCCATCAAACGCTACGGGTTCGACCTGTCGCAGTCCCTCGACATGGAACTCAAACCCCACGGCATCCACGTCACGGCCCTATGCCCCGGATTCACCCACACCGAGTTCCACGATGTCATGGGCACCCGAGAAGCCGCCCAGGACATCCCGGCGTTCCTCTGGAGCAAACCCGAAACCGTCGCACGTGCCGGCTGGAAAGCAGTGATGGCCGGCAACCCCATCTGCGTCCCCGGAATCGCGAACAAGATCCTGGCCGCCACGACCAGACCCGTCCCGCTCCGGTTCCACCCCCGGCTGGCGAAAGCCTTCGACCCCTTCCAACCCTGAACGTGAAGGATCGCTCATTGCGCCCGGCACAACGCACGTCGGCGCGGGGCGAACGGCGCGCGTTCGGGTGGCAACAGTCATGACCGGAACCGTCACCGTCGAGCGCCAGGACAACGTCCTGATCGCCACCCTCGTCAACCCGCCGATGGCGCTGATGGACGACGCCATGGTCGCGAAGCTGCACGCCCTCTCCCGGCAGGCAGACACTGACCGGACCGTGGGAGGAGTGGTGCTCACCGGGGGGCATCCGACACGGTTCCTGGCCCACTTCGACGTCCGCGCCTGGTGGCCATGGAGCGGATGCAGCAGATGCTGCTGTCGATCGAGTCGTGCTCGGCGGTGTGGATCGCGGCCCTCAACGGGGACACCGGCGGTGGTGGCTGCGAGCTCGCCTTGGCATGTGACGTGCGCTTCATGGCGGACGGACCGACCCTATGGCATCGGGCAGCCGGAGATCTTCCTCGGCTTCTCGCCAGGTGGAGGTGGCACGCAGCGGCTGACCCGTCTGCTCGGTCCGAGCGGGACGCTGGCGATCTGCCTGGACGGGGGTCCCTTGACCCCGACGAAGGCACTCGCCATCGGCCTCGTCGATCGGATCATCGCATCCGAGGATCTTCTGGAGGAGTCGTTCCGCCGCGCCGCGTACCTGGGGCGCCGTCCGAAGCTGGCCATCGGAGCGGTCAAGCGATCGGTGCACACCGGTGGGTCATTGCCGCTGACTGACGGGCTTCGCTTCGAAGCAGCGGAGTTCATCGCCGGGATCAGCACACCGGAGTCGATCACCGCCCAGCGTGCCTACATCGCGCGGATGGAGGAACTCGGTGACGTCCCCATCGCTGACCCCGAAACCGTCGCGGCGGTTGTCGAGCGCGGACGGTTCGTCTGACGGCTACGCCTACAGCCGGTCCAACCCTCGGGTCTTCGCACCGGCCCCACTCACCGTTTCACGAACCAGGAGGAACTGGTGGCCGCCGTCAGCGGACAACTGCGGAGGCTGGCAGGGAGCGTCGAACCTCCCCAATGCACACTGTGGACGTGGCTGCTCGCGTGTTCATTCATCAAGTCTGCATGTGAATTCGAGAGAGAGAATGTGGCTCTCACCTGGGCTTTTCTGGCAGTCCCAACGGGATTCGAACCCGTGTCGCCACCTTGAGAAAGTGACCAGATCCCCGCTGACGGACGCTCAGCAGGGATTTCACCGCTCCAAAGCCAACCGGTGCAGCTCCAGCGGTCCCCAGCACCTCAAAGTCGGTTGGCAGAATGTTGGCAGGCTCCGCCCTCAACACCGGCTCCCAGAGCGGCGGGGTTTGGTGTCCGGTTCGACGTGAACCGGTCATGACCGGAAACGGCGGTTCAGGCGACGTCGAAGCGATCGAGGTTCATGACCTTGTCCCACGCAGCCACGAAGTCACGCACGAATATCTCCCTCGAGTCGGCGCACGCGTAGACCTCCGAGATGGCTCGGAGCTGGGAGTTCGAACCGAAGACGAGGTCGGCGGCGCTGGCGGTCCACTTGACCTCGTCCGTGGCGCGATCGTGACCCTCGTAGACGCCCTCAGATGAGGCGGATGCCTTCCACCACGTGCTCATGTCGAGCAGGTTCACGAAGAAGTCGTTGGTCAACGTCTCGGACCGGTCGGTGAGGACGCCGTTTCCAGACGGCTGGAAGTTGGCGTTCAGGGCACGCATGCCGCCGATGAGCACCGTCATCTCGGGAGCGGTCAACGTCAACAGGTTGGCCCGCTCCACCAGCAGGTGCTCCGCCGGCACCTTCTGCCCGGCTCGGAGGTAGTTGCGGAACCCGTCTGCGGCCGGTTCGAGCACGGCGAACGTCTCCACGTCGGTCTGCTCCTGCAAGGCGTCCGTGCGGCCCGGCGCGAAGGGAACCAATAGGTCGTGCCCGGCGTTCTTCGTCGCTTGCTCGACGGCAGCGCACCCCCCTAGGACGATCAGGTCGGCCAGCGAGACCTTCTTGCCGCCAGACTGTGAGCTGTTGAAGTCCTGCCGGATCACTTCCAGGGTCTGCAGCACGCTGGCCAGTTCTGCCGGCTTGTTGACCTCCCAGTCCTTCTGGGGCGCGAGGCGGATCCGAGCCCCGTTCGCCCCGCCGCGCTTGTCGGAGCCGCGGAAGGTTGCCGCCGACGCCCATGCCGTGGAGACCAGCTTGGAGATGGACAGTCCTGATGCGAGGATCGTGCCCTTGAGGGCAGCGATGTCCTCTTCCCCGATCAGTTGATGATCGACCTCGGGGAGGGGATCCTGCCAAAGCTGGGGCTCGGAAGGAACCAACGGGCCGAGGTAGCGCGAGCGGGGTCCCATATCGCGGTGCGTCAGCTTG
>PLZB01000074.1 GCA_003151955.1 Acidimicrobiaceae bacterium | reverse complement strand
ACGACCCCGAGGCCGGGACCGTCGTGGTCGGAGCGGCGGCGGGAGGAGCCGTCGTCGGGGTCGCCGCCGCCGGGGTACCGGCGGCAGGAGGAGGCGTGTAGGAGGCCTGGGAGGCGCCGGACCCCGAGGAGCCGACGCCGGTGAGGATCCCGAGCACGACACCGACACCGAGAAAGGTGAGGGTGGCCAGGGCGACCTGCCAGATCCGCCACGACCGTCGCTCCCGGATCCCGAGCTCACCGGGGCCCGGGCGCGCCACCGGGGCGTCGAGGACCTGGGTGTCGGGCATGGAGCGAAGCGTGTGGGAAGACCGGTCGGGAAGTCAAGCCCGGGCTCGTTGGGTCGGGTTGCCGACCACGGGATCGGCCAACCCGACACCGTCACGCGCCGTGAAATAGCAATCCCACTCCCAGTGACTGGGTATGCGGTGTGTGACGTGATTGCGACGGGTCGGCGAACCCCAGGTGATCTCTTGGCACACCCGCCGTTTCGGCTTGTCAGGGGCCTCCGCGAAGTGCGAGAACGTCAGCGGCGGGACCAGAAAACAGGACCGCGTTCCAAGCAGATCAACCCCTCTCTGCCCCATCCCGACGAAAGGACCCACCTTCATGTTCGTGCGACGCATCACCCGAGTTGCCCTGGCCTCGGGCACCGCAGTCGTCGGCGCCGGCGCCCTGCTGGTGCTCCCCCTCTCCGGTTCGGCGGGAGCCTCGGGGCCTCTGACCACCTCCAGCGTCTCCATCACCTGCAGCACCGGGACCTGCGTTCCCGGTCCCTACCAGGACCAGCAGATCATCAACATCTCGGCCCCGCCCAACACCACCTTCCTGAGCGGCGACACCATCCAGATCCTCGAGTGCGCCGACCCGGGCGGACTCGTGGCCAACCTCCCGTCGACCGCGGCCGGCCACTGCGACGGGCTGACGATCAACCAGGACGGGCTCCAGACCAACGCCGACGGCAGCTTCAGCGAGTCGGTGTCCTCGGGCGGCGGGTACACGGTCTACGAGCTCCCCAGCGCCAGCCTCCTGGAGAACCACAACGGGCTGCCCAAGTGCGACCTGGCCAACCCCTGTGCCCTCTACATCGGGGACAACTACAACAGCATCCCGGCGTCCAACCACGTGTGGTCGGCCCCGTTCAGCGTGGGCACCGCGGCCCAGGGCGTGACCAGTCCCGGTGACGGCACCCCGGAGGCCCCCCTCATGATCGGCCTGCCCCTGGTGGCCGCCGGCGTGGTGGGCGGGTTCCTCTTCCTGCGCCGCCGCCGCTCCACCGGCGTGACCGCCTGAACCTCCATCTGCCTCACCCCGGTCCACCGTCCGGCTCGACCCGGCCGGTGGACCGGGGCCCGCAGCGAATCGGCGAGATCCGCAGCACCCGAGCACCGAAGCGTCAGTCAGAGATCCTCCAACCCAAGGAGACACCAGAACCATGATGATCAAGAAGCTGCGGAACCGCCTGGGGGGAGCAGCCACCATCGGAGTGGCCAGCTTGGCGGCCACCATGTCGTTCGCCGGCACGGCGTCGGCGTACACGGCCCCTGCGCCGCCGCCCCCCACCTACAACGTGGGCCCGAACTTCAACAACGGGAACATCACCACCGTCCGCTCCGCCGGCTCCGACACCACGTTCTTCCTGATGCAGCAGATCGGCGACCTCTACAACCAGGCCGGCCTCTACGGTTGCAACCTCGACGCCACGTTCGCCCACTGCAACACCTCGAACAACGTCGCCACCACCGACACCACCGACAACTACAGCAAGACCGAGGTCTCCACCGGCCTCGACAAGCTGGGCTCCGGTGACGGCCAGAAGCAGCTCTGCTCGATGACCCCCACCGTGGGTGGGACCACCGAGCCGACGCCGCTCCCGGTCGACTTCGCCCGGTCCTCGAAGCCCAACGGCGGATACTGCTCCGACGAGGTCCAGACGGGCTTCGCCATCGACTACGTCCCCGCCATGTCGTTCCCGAACGTGAACCCCGGGACCTACGGGGCCATCACCAACACCGCCGCTCCCTTCTACGCCGCCTCCCAGGTGGCCGGTCCCTCGACCGGGGAGATCGGCCCGGTGGCCAAGGGTTGGCTCCCCGGTGACAACGTGGCCGGCACCTACTCCGGCACCGCCTTCACCAACGTGACCGGCACCGGCGGTGCCGCTAGCATCGCCTACCGGCTGTGGTGCGCCACGGACTCCACTCGGATCACCGACTGGGGCCAGCTCACCAACCTGAGCGCGACCGGGGTCGGCAACGGTGGGAACGCCAAGACCGTCGGCAACGGAGCGGCCGTGGGCGTGCCGGTCAACCTGTGGGGCATCAACACCGGTTCGGGGACGGAGTTCACGTTCATCACCTGGGCCCAGTCCGGTCAGGTCTCGTGCCCCGGCAACGGCAACGGCAACGGTGACGGCGGCAACCAGCTCCTCGAGAACAACATGTCCCAGCTGAGCATCTACCTCAACGGCAACTACCCGGGGCAGCTCCCCGAGCAGGCCACCGAGCTGGCCACGTCGCTGAGCTACATGTCGAACGGCGTCTACAACAGCAACGTCTACGCCCACAACGCCGTCGTCGGCACCGACACCTACGCCGCCACCAAGGTGAAGGAGAACGGGCTCAACCCCGGAGTTCCCACCTACCCCACTCGCCGGACGCTCTACAACATCTACCGGACGGGCACGCTCAAGGGCTCCACGGCCGGGTTCGTGAACTGGATCCTGGACGACAACAACGTGTTCCAGAAGGGGACCGACAACAGCACGGGCCTGAACTACGACACCGAGATCTCGGGTCTGATCAACACCACCTTCGGGTTCCAGCGCATCGCCGACGACTCCGGCGGCGGTGACCTGAGCGGCAACAGCCCCAACGGCCTGATCCCGCTGGCCGACGTGGCTTTCCCGAACAGCTGAGCTGAACACGTACGACGGGATGCAGCTCCGCTGCACACCGTGAGCACCACCTCCGGCCCGGGGGGTCTGGCGAGCGATCGCCGGCCCCCCGGGCAGCGGAGCGTCAAGAGGCAGTCACGAGATTCCGCCCCACCCGGTGGGGCGACCGACAGCGAAAGAGGCGACGTGGCGCATCGTGTGGTCAGGGGGAACAGGGTCTGGCGGGGGTGCCAGCTGCTCGGGCTCCTGCTACTGGTCGGCGCAGCCCTCCTCCTGGTCGTCCCCGGACGGGCCGGGGCTTCGAACCCCGCCACCACCGGCTCGGTGACGATCACCTGCCTGCCGACGGCGTGTGCGCCGGGCACGCCCTATCCCGACCAGCAGAGCGTCGACATCTCGGTCCCGGCCAACTCCACCTTCACCCCGAACCAGACCGTCCAGATCATCGAGTGCGCCGACCCCGGTGGGCTGGTCGCCAACGTGCCCACCACGGCGGCGGGCAACTGCGACGGTCTGACCATCAACCAGGACGGCCTCCAGATCAACGCCGACGGCAGCTTCGACGAATCGGCCTACGCCCTCTACTCGCTGCCCAGCACCACCCTCCTGGAGAAGTCGTCTGGCGTGCCCAAATGCGACCTGGTCGATCCCTGCGTCCTCTACATCGGCCAGGACTACAACCACCTGGCCGCCTCCATCCACGTCTTCTCGGCCCCGTTCACGGTGACGCCCCCGGCCACGGTGTCGGCCTCGGCGGCACGCTCGACGGTCGTCGCCGCCCCGGGCACCGTGGCGGCCGACGGACTGACCCCCGCCACGGTCACCGTCACCCTCCTCGACCAGGCCTTGGCCCCGGTGGCCGGGAAGGCGGTCAACCTGGGCCAGGGCACCGGCCACTCCTTCGTGGCCACGCTGTCGGGCACCACCAACGCCTCCGGGGTGGCCCGGTTCAGCGTCACCGACTCGACCGTCGAGACTGTCGCCTACACCGCCACCGACACTATCGACTCCGTCGTCGTGACCCAGGTGGCCCACGTGGCCTTCTCCCAGGTGACGACGACCACCACCACTGCCACGTCGACCACGACCACCACGACGTCGCCCCGCTCGACCACCACCACGACACCGGGGACGACCTCCACCACCGTCTCCGGGGACACCACGACCACCCTGGCCGACCCCTCCACCACCGAGGCCGCCGCCACCTCCCCCGGTAGCGGGGGGAACTCGTCGCCGGGGAGCAGCCTGGCCTTCACCGGCCCTCCGCCCCTGCTGCCCTGGCTGGTGCTGTTCGGGCTCCTCCTGGTGATCGCCGGCTCGATCGGCCGCCGGCTGATGGGCGTCGGCGCCCGGTGACGACACTGCTCGACCGGGACGCCCCGGCCGGGACACCGGACGGGGACGTCCCCCTCCCGCTGAAGCCGGGCCTCACCGGCCCCGACCGGGTCTTCCGGGCCGTGCTGATGCTCAGCGGGATGTCGGTGCTGGGCGTGCTGGTGGCGATCATCCTGTACCTGGTCACCAACAGCTGGGCGGCCCTCCACCAGAGCGGGTTGCGGTTCATCGCCAGCGACCACTGGGCCCCGCCGGGGAGCTTCGGCATCCTCGGGGACCTGGGCGGGTCGGTCATGATCGCGGTGCTGGCCCTGGTCCTGGCCTTGCCCGTCTCGGTGGCCACGGCCCTCATGATCAACGAGTACGCCCCCCGGCAGCTCCGGAAGACCCTGGTCGGCATCGTCGACCTGCTGGCCACCGTTCCCAGCATCGTCTACGGCTTCTGGGGCCTGGTGGCCCTCAGCACCTACATCAACGGGCCCACCAAGTGGCTCGGGGACCACGCCGGGTTCATCCCGCTCCTGCGGTCGCCTCAGGCCGGCACCTACGGCAACTCCATCTTCCTGTGCGGCGTCGTGGTTGCCGTCATGATCATCCCCATCATCACCTCCATCACCCGGGAGGTCATGTCCCAGGTCCCCCGGGAGACGTGCGAGGCGGCCCTGGCCCTCGGGGGCACCAAGTGGGGGATGGTCACCGACGTCGTCCTTCCCTTCTCCCGCAACGGCATCGTGGGTGGGGCCCTGCTCGGCCTGGGTCGGGCCCTGGGGGAGACCATGGCCGTCGTCATCATCCTCTCGAGCGCCCATGTCCTCACCCTCTCGATCCTGGGCCCGGCCGGCCTCGGATCGGTGGCGAAGCTGATCGCCGACTTCTTCGAGACGTCCCCACCCATCACCCGGAGCGCCCTGATCCTGGCCGGCCTGACCCTGTTCGCCACCACCCTCGGCGTGAACCTGGTGGCCCGGGTCATCGTGGGCCGAGCCGGGAAGAAGGCGCCGTGAGCTCCGTCGTCGACACCGCGGCCCAGAGTGCCGCTCCCGATCCCGCCACCCGCATCGACCGGCCCCACGGCCGGCCGGTCGTCGACAGCGGCGCCGCCCTGGAACTCGTGGGGTCGCTCCTGGCGTCGGTGGCCGCGGTCTGGTTGGTCTTCACCGTCGCCGGGCTCTCCGCCCCCTTCGGGCTCGGCCTGTGCTCGCTGATCGGGTTCGTGGTCCTCTACGGCGTCGTGGAATGGCGGCTCCACGGGATCCTGCACGCCAAGGACCGCCTGGCCACCCTCTACGTCTGGCTGGGGGCGGGGATCGCTTTCGTCCCCCTGGCCGCCATCATCATCTACGTCCTCGTCAAAGGGTTGCCCGTCCTGGCCTCCCACTTCCCCCACTTCCTCACCGGCGACATGTCGAAGGCCGGCCCGGCCGAGCCGGTCACCGCCGCCGGCATGTCGGCCGCCATCGTCGGAACTCTCGAGCAGGTCGGCCTGGCCACGCTCTTCTCGGTGCCGATCGCCGTGTTCACGGCCACCTACCTGAACGAGATCCGGGGTTGGTTCTCGCTTGTGGTCCGCACCGTGGTCGACTCCATGACGGGGACGCCGTCGATCATCGCCGGCCTCTTCATCTACCTGCTGTGGGTGTACCCGAGGCACACGAACGGGCCGTCCGGCTTCGCCGCCAGCCTGGCCCTCACCATCATGATGCTGCCCATCGTGACCCGGAGCGCCGAGGAGGTCCTCCGGATCGTCCCCGGGTCGCTCCGGGAGGCCGCCCTGGCCCTGGGGTCGCCCCAGTGGCGGATGATCCTCCGGGTCGTCCTGCCGACGGCCCGGGCCGGTCTGGTCACGGCCGTGATCCTCGGCATCGCCCGGGCCGTGGGGGAGACGGCCCCGGTGCTGTTCACGGCCGGGGGTGCCTCCAAGATGAACTGGGACCCCTTCCACGGCCAGCAGTCCGACCTGCCCATCCAGATCTACCAGCTGATCTTCAGTCCGTCGGTGAACGGGGTCCGGGAGGGGTGGGGCGGGGCCCTCGTCCTCGTTCTGCTGGTCCTGACCCTCTTCGTCCTGGCCCGGGTCGTCGGGTCGGGTCGGAGGAGCGGGTCGCGCTCCCGCCGTTTCGCATTCGTTGGCCGGAGGCAGGTGGATCCGTGACGCTTCCGACCACGGTGCCATGCCTCGCCGGCACGCCAACCCGGCGACGTCCCCTCGACACCCGCCCGACGCCACAAAGGAGCCATTCCCGATGACCAACCCCGGAGCACCGGGCCCCCGCCCCTCAGCTCGCCACCGCTTCACCACCGGGCGGTGGGTCGGTGTGGTGTCGCTCCTCGCGGTCGGGTCCACCCTGTGGGGTGCCGGACCGGCCGGGGCCGCCGGCAAGGTCTCCCACCGCCCGGCGTCGGCGCCGGCGCCGGCCCAGGCCCCCCGGTCGTCGGCCGGGCTGAACGCTGAGGGGTCGTCCTTCGCCGGGCCCGAGGTCCAGCAGTGGGGCGTCGACGTGGCCAAGTCCCCCTACAACCTGAACGTGAACTACATCTCGTCGTCCTCGGGGAGCGGCCGGTCCAAATTCGCGGCCCAGACCATCGACTTCGCCGTCACCGACATCCCGTTCCAGCCGTTCCCCTACGACACCACGTCGCCGACATTCCGCTTCATCTACGTGCCGGTGACGGCCGGCGGCCTGGCCTTCATGTACCACATCAACGGCCTGTCGGGCACCCTCCAGTTGTCGAGCTACTCGGCCTGTGCGGTGATGACCGGGGCGGTGGCCTACTGGGACGACCCCATCGTCAAGGCCGACAACCCGGGGGTGGCCCTGCCGCACGTCCAGGTCCACGCCGTGACCCGGGCCGACCTGGCCGGCACCAACTTCGTGTTCCAGGAGTACTGCATCCACGAGCAGGGAGCGCTGTGGGCGGCGTTCGTGAACTCGCCCACCATCCAGCACCTGCCCAACCAGGTTCCCGACCTGTCGGCCACCCAGGCCCGGTCCGACTGGCCCCTGTTCCCGACGGCCATCCCCGTCAGCGGCTCGGCCCAGGCCGCCGACACGGTGGCCAACCCCAACGACGACGGCTACATCACCGCCGTCGAGACGGCCTATGCCCTCCAGCGGGGGTTCAGGGGTGGGTCCGAGGGGACGGCGTCGGTGAAGAACGCCAGCGGCCAGTATGCCCAGCCCACGCCGGTGGACGTGGCCTCGGCTCTGGCCTACGCCAGCCAACTGGCCAACGGCACCCACGTCCTCAACTTCGACGGTCTCGGCCCCCACGTCTACAACCCCTCCACCTACAGCTACCTCGTCACGGCCACAACGGGGTGGAGCTCGGCCAAGGGGAACGTCTTGAGCCAGTTCGTCGACTACGCCCTGACCCTGGGCCAGCAGAAGGCCCCCGAGATCGGCTACGCCTCGCTCGGACTGTCCCTGGAGAACTTCGGCGTGAACGCCGTCAAGACCCAGGTCCCGGGGGCGGTGGCGCCGACGGCGGCCGAACAGACCGCCTATGCCTGCGGCGACCTGACACCCTCCGAAGTCCAGGTCGGCCAGACCACGCCGACCTGCGGGGTGACCAACCCCACCACCACGACGACCCCGTCCGGGGTGACCCCGCACAACCAGGGGACGGTGCCGAACGAGGCCGCCACCAGCCCGAACGGCACCGCCACCCTCACCGGCACCGGCGGCTCGACTTCCGGCAATGGACTGGCCTCGGCGGTCGACCCCGGCGTCTCCCTGGCCGGAGCCGACGCCGGGCTGGCCTACACGGGGCTGAACCCGGTCCCCGTCGTCGCCTTGGGCGCCATGGCCGTCGTGGGCGGATGGCTGACCCGACGGCGGTTGATCCGGGGACGGCCGGTCCCGGGGAGCGGGTCGTGAGCCGGAATCGGCTGCGGCGCCGGGTCGGAGCCTCCTCCGGCGCCCTCCTGGTGGCGCTGCTGGCGTGGACGGGCACCGCCGCCGGGCCGGCCGGGGCCACCACGCCGTCGGGGCGGCTCCTCGGGGAGGGCGGCTCGTTCGCCGAGCCCATCGTCAACCAGCTCCTGATCGACGACAACGCCGGGATCGCCCCCCTCGACGCCCAGTACTTCAACGCCAACGTCGACATCGGCCGCCAGGACGTCACCACCGGGGACGCCGACTTCGCCGTCTCAGAGTTCCCCCTGACCGCCGACGAGGTCACGACCGGGAAGAGCAACGGCCGCTCGTTCGCCTACGTCCCCTTCGCGGCCAGCCCGGTTACCGTCGCCCCCATCATCGAGTGCTCGGCGGGGAAGCTCTGCCCCGACAACCTCCAGCTCACCGTGGCCCAACTGGCCGGCATCTTCACCCAGGGCAACGGCTTCGCCGGCGGCGACATCAGCTTCTGGGACTCCACCTCCCTGAACACCATCGCGGCGGGAGGCCCGCTGACCACGGTTGCCACCGACAGCCGGAACATCAAGGCCCTCAACCTCATCGACCCCTCGGCATCCACCGAGGCCCTGATGGCGGCGTTCGAGGCCGACCCCGCCGCCAAGGCCAACTGGGACACCTTCCTCACCTTCTGGCACGTGGTCTCGACGGCCCCGGCCGAGACCTGGCCCACGCAGCAGGGGGTCAGCGGCGGGGACCAGGTCATGGCCAACGACCTCGTCCCCCTGGATACCTCGAGGCAGCCCCCCGTCCCCCTGCCCTTCCTCGACTGGGGGCTCGGTGACGTAGCTCCCCTGCCGGTCTCCTGGCTCGGAGCACCCCGGAACATCCCCACCGTGGCCATAGAGAACGCAGCCGGGAAGTTCGTCCCGCCCACCGTGGCCGCCGCCTCGGCCGCCCTGGCCGATGCCACCGTCGACCCCGCCACCAACCTGGTCACCTTCAAGGCCACTTCCGCCGATGCCGCCTCCTACAACAGCTACCTCATGCAGGTGAGCTACCTGGTCGTGCCCACGTCGGGGCTGGCCCCGGCCAAGGCCACGGCCCTGGCCAGCTTCATCCGGTTCGCGCTCAGCACCAAGGGGCAGGCCGACGTCGTGGGTCTGGGGGCCGCTCCGATCCTTCCGGCCACGGGCTCCACTGCGGCCGAGACCGCCCTGGTCAAGTCCGGACTGGCCATCGCCGACCAGGTCGCGGCCGAGGCCACCACCACGACGACAACCACTTCGACGTCGACCACCACCACGACCACACCGACCACCACCACCTCGACGACAGCTGCTCCCGTCGTCGCCAGCAACGGCTCGGATCCCTCCACCACCCCGTCGCTGGCCTACACCGGTGGCGCCCCCTGGCCCATCGGCATCACCGGGTTCGGCCTGGTGGTCTCGGCCGGATGGATCCGGCGCCGGCTCCGCCGCCGGGCGGTGACGACGTGAGGATCCAGACCGGACAGCCGTCGAGGTTCGGCGGCCAGGGGTTCGAGAGCCCCGGTCGGGCCGCGTTCGAATGGGCCATCCTGTTTGCCGCCACCGCTCTCGTCTTCCCCGAGGCCGCCCTCCTGGCCGGGGCGTCGGCCCTGGTCTCCCGGCGCCGGGGCTCGCCGCGCTGGAAGACGGCGCTGGCCCTGGCCGTGTGGTGCGGGCTGCTCGGCATCGTCTTCAGAATCCACCTCGGCGTCAGGACGCTCCCATGACCACCGTCAACCAGCTCGGGGCCCCCACCGACCAGTTCGGATCGGCGGCCAACCACGGGGCGGGACCTCCCGGGCCCGGGATGGCCCCGGCCGGCAACACCCCGGCTCGGCTGGAGGCCACCGACGTGAGCGCCTGGTTCGGGTCGAACAAGGTGTTGGAGCGGATCTCGCTCACCATGGAGCCGGGGAAGGTCACCGCCCTGATCGGGCCGTCGGGATGCGGGAAGTCGACCTTCCTCCGGATCCTGAACCGGATGCACGAGCTGATCCCCACCGCCGCCCTGTCCGGATCGGTGGCCCTCGACGGCGTCGACGTCTACGGTCCCCAGCTCCGGGTGACCGAGACCCGGCTCCGGGTGGGGATGGTCTTCCAGCGGCCCAACCCCTTCCCCTCCATGACGATCGCCCAGAACGTGCTGGCCGGTCTCCGGCTGTCGGGCACCAGGGTCCAGAACGCCGACGACCTGGTGCAGGAGTGCCTGGAGCGGGCCGGCCTGTGGCGGGAGACCCGGAACCGGCTCAACGAGTCCGGGGTGTCGCTCTCGGGTGGCCAGCAGCAGCGATTGTGCATCGCCCGATCCCTGGCCGTCCGGCCCCGGGTCCTGCTCATGGACGAGCCCTGCTCGGCCCTCGACCCCATCTCCACCGGTGTCATCGAGGAGACCATCCGGAAGCTCTGCCACGACGTGACGATCGTCATCGTCACCCACAACATGCAGCAGGCCCAGCGGGTCTCCCACAACTGTGCCCTGTTCCTCCTCGACGGGGAGGGCATGCCGGGCCACATCGTCGAAGCCGGCCCGACCACGCAGGTCTTCGACGACCCGAGGGACCCCAGGACGGCCGACTACGTCCACGGGCGATTCGGATGACCGGCCACCCCCCGCATCCCGGCCGCCCGGGAGGAAGCCGAGCATGACCGTCACCGCCTTCGAGGCCCTCCGGCCCCGAACCGCCGGCCCGGCCCTGCTGGGCCTGGGGCGCAATGTCGCCGAGCGGTGGCGGCAGGCCCCGCCGGGGACGCGCACCAGGGCCCAGATGGCCACCCTCATCCTGGTCACGGTGCTGGCCTACAACTACTCGCTGACCACCCTGTTCCAGAGTGCCGGCCTCGAGACGCCGTTGGCCTACGCCAGCCTGGTCCCCGCCATCGCCCTGGCCCTGGCCGCCGTCCGCCGCCACCCCCGGCGACCGGAGCCGGCCATCCACGACCGCCAGGTCGACTACATCGTCGGCCTCCCGCTGGTGCTGGCCGCCGTGGGGGCCAACCTCCTCCTGCCGGCGCGGTGGTCGGCCATGTACTGGGTGATGCGCTTCGACCTGTTCACCCTGCCGGTCTTCGTGGCCGGCGCCGTCGCCATCATCTTCGGGGTCCGGGTCCTCTGGCGCCAGAAGCTGGCCGTCGGCTACCTCTTCCTGGCCTGGCCCTACCCCTACCAGACCGTCCTCCTGAAGGTGCTGAACGGCTTCACGGCGGTGACGCTGGCCGCCGTCAAGGAGATGGTCAAGCTCGTCCCGGTGGCGAAGACCGTGACCTCGGCCGACAACACCCTGTTCGTCATCACCCACGCCGGCCACCAGTTCCCCCTGAGCGTCGTGTCGGCCTGCTCCGGGGTGAACAGCGTGGTCGGCTTCCTGCTCATCGGCTCCGCCTTCGCCGCCATCGTGAAGGGCCCGCTGGTGCGGAAGCTGGCCTGGCTGGTAGGCGGCATGGCCGTCGTGTGGGCCCTCAACCTGGCCCGGATCCTGTTGATCTTCTGGAGCGGGAAGACCTGGGGGGAGCACGTCGCCCTCGACGTCCTCCACCCCTTCGTCGGCCTGGTCCTCTTCGGGGTGGGTGTCCTGGTCATGGTGCTGGCCATCAAGCCGGTCGGGCTACACATCGAGTTCAGGGGAGCCGCCGGCGGGCCGGTCCAGGGACCGGCGGCGGGGGTCGCTCCGGCGGCGCCGGCTCGGGCGCCCTCCCCCCGCCCCCGGGGGGCCCTGGCAGTGCCGAAGCTCTACGCCGCGGTGGCCGTGGTGGTCGCCTCGGCCGTGGTCCTCGGGTTCAGCAACCTCGGCTTGAAGGCCTTCAACCTGGTGGCCGACACGTCCGGGGTTCCCCGGCTCACCCCGTTCATCACCGCCCCCGTCGGTCCGCCCGGCTGGGTGCCCGTGTTCAACCGGGAGCTCGACCAGGCCAAGCCACTCTTCGGGGACACCTCGGTGTGGAACCGGTACAGCTACAAGCCGACCCCGGTCCCGGCCGGCGACCTCCGGGCGCCGACGGCGTCGGTCGTGGGCGATGTCATCGTGACCCCGGACCTGCAGGCCTTCTCGGCCTATGGCGTGGAGGCCTGCTACGAGTTCCACGGCTACAACCTGAAGGACGTGGCCCAGGTCGACGTGGGGGCCGGGATCACCGGCCAGTCCCTCTCCTACACCGGCCCGGGCGTCGGCAGCTGGACCATCGTCTACTGGATCACGCCAGTGAAGTGGGCCGGGAAGGTCCTCTACGAGCGGGAGGTGCTCTTCATCAAGGACACGGGCACCGGTGTCGTGGTCCCGGCCACGGCCGGGAACGCCGACATCAGGGACCTGGCCGGGTCCCTCGACGGGAAGGATCCCGCCGAGGCCCAGCTGGTCGAGAACCGGGACTTCCTGGTGGCCTTCGCCCGGGAGACAATCGCCCTCCAGTCGCATCGGGCCGCCCAGCACGCCGCCCACCCCGGCCCGTCGGCCGGCGTCAGCTGACCGGGCTCCGACCGCCGTGGCCCTCGTGACATCCGAGCCGTCCCCTCACGATGTGGTCGGGGCCCCGGGGGTCGGTCCGCTCCCCGGGGTGGAGCTCTGCCGGCAATTCGTCGAGTCCCTCGTGGAACGGGCTGTCACCACCAGGCGGGAGCTCGACCCCGGCTCCCCGGACCCGGTGGTCGATTGGCCCGCCATCTGGGCTTCCGCAGGGGGGGCCGGCTCACTGGAGCGGGCCGTGGGGCGGGTGGTGCTCGCCGCCGACCAGGTGGCAAGCGGCATCGGCGGCGACGCGTCCGAACCGGGCCTACCGGCGGGACCGGCCCGGGCGGAGCTGCTCCGGGGTCCCCGGACGGACGCCGGGCCGGTCGAGGCGGTCGCCCCGGCCGCGGCGGAGCCGACCGAAGTGATCGAGCTGGCGGCGCCTGCCGTCCTCCTCCCGGTCCAGGCCACGCGCCTTCCCGGTCCGGTTGTCTCGGCAGATCCGGCCGGTCCGGCCGCCCTGGTTCGCGAGGTCCCACCGGTCGTCTTCGATCTCCGGGCCGTCGGGGAAGGAGGGGGGGCGCTCCTCCTCCAGGTCCTCGACCCGGTCCCGGTCCCGGAGCCGACTGCCGACGCCGGCACAGCCGGGTTGGACGCCCGCCGGCGGGAGCAGCTCATCGTCCTGTCCACCTGGGTCCGGAACCTCGGGGCCGTCCTCATCCTCTTCGCGGCCTGGCAGCTGTGGGGGACCGGTATCGGGCAGCACCACGTCCAGGCCACGCTGGCCCGGCAGTTCCGGGCCGCCATCCCGAGCCATCCGGTCCCGGCGCCGCCGGCGGACAGCGGAGCGGCCCTCATCCCGAGCACCACCCTCGTCCCGAGCACCACCCTCGTCCCCGTCCCGGCCGAGGGCTCCCCCGTCGCCCACCTCCAGATCCCCAAGATCGCCCTGGACCAGTACGTCGTCGAGGGGACCACCGCCGGCGACCTCGACAAGGGCCCGGGTCATTACACGGGGACCGCCGCTCCGGGCCAGCAGGGCAACGTCGCCATCGCCGGCCACCGGACCACCTACGGGGCGCCCTTCAACAAGCTGGGCCAGCTGGGCAAAGGGGACAGCATCAGGCTGACGACGGCGTCCGGCGAGGTCCTGACCTACGTCGTGGCCCGGGACCCCAGCGCCACCTCCCCATCGGACGTGGGCGTCCTCAACGACTTCGGGGACAACCGGATCACCCTCACCACCTGCACGCCGGAGTTCTCGGCGGCCCAGCGCCTGGTGGTGGTGGCCCTCCTGCAGGTGCCGGTCCCGGTCGGGACCGCCCCCGCCCCCGTAGCCGCCCCGTCGACCCGGGTAGTCCAACGACAGCGGGTGGCCAACGCCGGCGGGGGCGGCTGGAACCTGGCCCGGCTCCCCCTGGTTCTGGTGACGGGGCTCCTCATCCTGCTCCTGGGGCTCGCGAACCGGAAGCTCTCGGCCCACTACCGGCGGTTCGGGAGCTGGCTGATCCTGCCCCCCCTCTGGGCCGCCGGGCTCTTCCTGTTCTTCGAGTCGCTGACCGGGTTCCTTCCCCCCACGCTCTGACTGACCGAGGACGATGAGCCAACCGGTCGGCACCGAGACCATCGTCCCCGGCTCGCCGTGGTCGCTCGTACCAGTTCCACGGCGACACGCTCCGGGACGTGACCCAGGTCGACGGGGGCAGGGGGGAGTTTTGGACCGGGTCGACGCCCGGCTGATCGCCGATCGGGAACTCCTGGTGGCGTTCGCCCACCAGGTCGGTCGAGGGGCAGGCCCGGGCCCGGACCGGCGCCGACCGGGGGGGCCTGATGACGCCAGCCGGAGTTCACCTGGAGGACGCGGTCCGTTCACGAGGAGTTCAACTGTGACTGGTATCGATGAACCCATGTACCCCGCCGCACCTGACGCCGCCGCTGACGACGACGGCACCGTGGATGCTGTCGCCGCCGAGTTCTCGGAGATGTCGAGGGCCATCGAGGAGCTCAGGGAGCGACTCGACCTGGCCAGCAGCAAGATGGAGCATGTCGCCGTGGTCAGGACGTCGGAGCTCGAGATCGGCCGGTTGTTCGTCCAGGCCCAGGAATTCACCGACGCCGCCCTGGGCCAGGCCGAGCAGCGGGCCCGCCAGGCCATCGCCGAGGCCGAAGCCGAGGCGACCCGGATCCTGGAGGAGGCCCGCCGGGAGGCCGAGGCCATCGTGGAGGAGGCCCGGCAGCAGGCCGCGCTCCCGCCCGAGGCGGTCGGGAGGCTCGACTCCACCATCGCCGGGTTCATCGAGATCAACCGGGAGCTGATCGAAGAGCTCGTCTACCTCCGGGGTAGCTACAACCCCGCCGGGGGGGCCCTGGGGGCGGGGGCGGCCCAGGCCCTGCCGACAGCGGGGGACGTCTCTCCCTGGGACGAGGCCGCCGAGCCCGGCTACGCCGAGCCCGGGAACTCCGAGGGGGAATCGGTCAAGGGCAACGGCTGGTACGCCCATCAGGGCTGACCCGGCGGAGCGGCCGGACTCCCTCAGCGCTCCAGGGGATAGGCCGCCATCATGGTCAGGACGGCGTCGCCCGGGGCGATGTCGAAGGAGCAGCGCCCGGTGGTGCTCGGGACCCAGTCCCAGGGGAGCAGGGCGCTACTGCCGGCGGCCAGCTGGGCCTGCATCTTGGCCCCGAGGTCGGCGGCCCGACCGGCGCTGCTGGTGCAGCCCGGGGCCGGGCCGGCGGTGATCCCGACCTCACCGCCGATGATGGGCTTGTCGAGGGTGGCGGCCTGGGCGAAGCGGACGGCCAGTCCATTCCAGGGGTCCCCGCCCAGTGCAACGGCCGGGTCGCCGTAGTCGTGGTAGGAGAGGACGTCCACTCCGGGGCTGGCCTGGACGTACTGGTAGTCGGCCCCCTGGGTGCCGCACTGGCCTCCGCCCAGGAGGCCGCTCTCGACCAGGTGGGCCGGGTCGATCTGGTGGATCCTGGCCCCGACCAGGTCGAAGAAGCTCCGGAGGGCGACGGCCGCGGTCGTCTCGCTGGGGCAGGTCTGGTGGCCCGAGCAGTCCACCGGCTCGTCCACCGCGGGACACGACGACGCCTCGGCCTCGGAGACGGGCTCCCACATGCCCAGGGCCGGGGAGCTCCGGTAGCGGGCCACCAGGTCCTGGAGGTAGGCCCAGTATGAGAGGGGGTCGAGGCCGGTGCCGTCGGTGTTCGAGGGGCTGTTGAAGACCTGGGTGTAGCCACCCTCGTACCAGGAGACGTCCTGCCAGTGCCGGCCGTCGCAGGTCCCGCCCTGGCCGGCCACGGAGACGATCAGCCGCTCGTGGGCGGCGGCTGCGGCGGCGAAGACCCGGTCGAGGGGACGCCAGTCGAGTTGGTGGGTGTCGACGTCGACGGCCATCGACCCCTGGTAGGCCCAGAAGCGGACGAGGGAGTTCGGGGGGAGGGAGGCGAAGAACCCGGTCAGCTGGGCGTCGGTGAGCATCCCCCCGCACCCGGCGTTCGTGCCCCAGTCGGTGGCCAGCTCGTAGGCGTTGACGCCGGTGAGCTGGACGGTCCTGCCGCCCAGGGTCAGGTGGCGGCCGCTGGCCCGGAGGGTGGGGACGGCCGGGGCCTGGGCGCCCTGGGCCGAGAGGACGTGGCCGGGGGTGGCCCGGGCGGCGGCAGCGACCGGCCAGGGTCCGAGGGTGGTGAGGAGCACGGCCAGTGAGGTGACGATGGTCCGTCGGGGTCCCGGCCCGGCGCTCCGGGGCGCCTTCCCCCGGTGATCCGTCGGTGCTCGTGGACTGCGGCCGGACACTGCGCTCCCCCCTCCCGATGGAGCATCGGCAGGTTGGAGTCGTTGGTTGAACGAAAGACTTCACAGGGCACGGGCCTCCGGGGGCTCGTGCCGGGGAGGGGCTCAGGTCAGGTGCGGGCCCAGTGGCCGGAAGGATGGGCGGTCCGGGCCCGGCGGAGGGCGGCAGCCGAGGGGACGAGGCGGGCCACGGGCCGGACCGTGCCTGACGGATCGGGCCCCGGCTCGGCGGGGTCCTCTTCGAACCAGGCGTACTCCTCGGCCAGGTCGTCGGCAAGGTCCGTCCCACCCGTCCCGGTGTGCTCCCGGAGGACGAACACCCGGGGCCACCGGGTGGTGGGGCCAGGGGACGTCTCGGATCGATCGGGTGCCATGTCAGTACCTCCCGGAGGCATTCGGCCAGGGCCGATGGACTCCAGGCTGATGGTAGGGAGGCAAGTTGAACGGAGGGCCACGGGAAGGAGACGGCCAGACGAATTCTCGGCTCAGCTCTGGAGGACGTCGTGGCCGGCGCTGTCGGTCACGGTGAGGCCGGTGATCTCCTCGGCGGGGAGGGCGCAGGCCAGGGTGACCTGGAGCTCGCCGGTCCCCGAGGTCCGGTAGGTACCGGCCAGCCAGCGGACCCCGTACTCGGAGCGCATGGAGACGGTGAGGACCTGCCCGGGGCCCTGGCCCCGCTCGTCGAGGTCGATCCGGGTCCCCCAGGACTCGGGAAGGAGCCGGGCCGAGGCCTGGACGCCGGGGGTGCCGGTCAGGGTGAGGGTCCGGGCCCCCCCGGGGTCGGTGGCGCCGAGGGTGAGGACGAGGGCGACGGAGGCGGCGGCCACGGCCAGGAGCCCGGCCCCGGCGGTGGCCAGCCGGCGCTGGCGGCGGTGGCGCCGGGTCTCACGGCCCAGGGCGGTGAGGACGGTGGTGGCGAGGCCGGCGGGACCGGCGGGACCGGGGTCGTCGTCGGCGAGGTGGGTGGGGTCGGCCAGGGTCAGGGCGGCGGCGGCCCCGGTGAGCTCGAGGGCGTCGGCCCGGCAGGCCGGGCAGCCGTCGAGGTGGACGTCGAGACCGGGCCGGTCGGCGGGGTCGAGCCGGCCGAGGGCATCGAGGGCGAGGAGGCCCTGGGCGTGGTCGCAGGCGAAGGTCATCGGTCCCATCCCATCTCCTCGAGGGTGAGGCGGAGCGAGCGGAGGGCGTAGAAGAGGCGGCTGCGGACGGTCCCCTCGGGGATGCCGAGGCGGACGGCCAGGTCCCGACCCGAGAGGTTCCCGTAGTAGGTCTCGACGAGAACCTGGCGGTGCTCGGGCCGGAGGCGTCGGATGGCCTCCTCCACCAGCCAGCCGGCCATGGCCTGCTCGATCTCGTCGCCGGCGGCGGCCACCTCGGTGTCGAGGATGTCGGTCGGTCGGGCCGCCCGGCGGCGGGCCAGGTCGATCACCACCCGGCGCTCGATGGCGAAGAGCCAGGCCCGGAGCGGTCCCAGGCCGGGGTCGAAGTGGCGGCGGGACCGCCAGGCCCGGACGAAGGTCTCCTGGACGGCCTCCTCGGCCAGGCCGGGATCGCCGAGGGACCGGCGGGCGAAGCCGAAGAGCTCGCCGCCGTAGGCGAGGAAGGCGGTCCGGAGCCCTTCCTCGTCGGCCAGCTCGGCCCGGGGGACCATGGGGGAATCATGCACCCGGAGGGGCATCAGTAGTGGGTGCCGCTGGCGGTGGCGGTGGCGGTGGCGGTGGGGCGGGGGGGCATCAACCTTGACTACCGCCGACAGGGCGGAGATGTTCACGGTCCGTCGTCAGCCGGCCCTTCGTCCTTCGCGCCGTCACGAAGTGCGAGGACGAGCCGGTAGGCCTCGTTGCGGGAGAGTGGGGTGGCGGCCTCGACGGCTCGGACGATGGCGGGGGTGGGGACGGCGTCGGCGAGGAGGGAGCGGACGAGGGCCTCGATGTCGGCGGCGCCGGCCGGAGCGGTCCCGGCCCCGTCCGGGGGGCCGACGACGACGGTGGTCTCCCCGAGGACCTTCCCGGCGGCGGCCAGGCGGTCGCGGACGTCGGTGGGGGGGCCGGTGAGGAACTCCTCGTGGACCTTCGTCATCTCCCGGCCCACGGAGACGGTGCGGTGGGGGAGCTCGAGGGCGACGTCGTCGAGCATCTCGAGGATCCGGTTGGGGGACTCGAGGAGGACGAGGGTGGCGTCGAGGGGGGCGAGGTCGGCCAGGTGGCGGCGGCGCTGGGTCCGGGTCCGGGGGAGGTAGCCCTCGAAGAGGACCCGGGTGGCGGGGAGGCCGGAGGCGACGAGGGCGGTGAGCATGGCGGAGGGCCCGGGGACGGGGACGACGGCCAGGCCGGCCTCGACGGCGGCCCGGACGAGGAGGTAGCCGGGGTCGGAGCAGAGGGGGGTCCCGGCGTCGGAGACGAGGGCGAGGCGGGCCCCGGCGAGGAGGGCCTCGAGGTGGCCGGCGGTGGCGGCGGCCTCGTTGGCCAGGTGATAGCTCTCGACCCGGGGGGCGGGGAGGCCGGCGGTGGCGGCCAGGAGGCGGAAGCGGCGGGTGTCCTCGGCCAGGACGAGGTCGGCGGCGGCGAGGACGGAGCGGGCCCGGGGGGAGAGGTCGGCGTCGTTGCCGATGGGGGTGGCGAGGACCCAGAGGACCCCGGGGCCGGGACGGTCGTCGGAGGTGAGGGTGACCCGGAGCTCGGCTCCGGGCGCCCCCAGGAGGTGGACGAGGTCCCGGTCGAGATCGGCGGCGGCGGCGGTGGCCTCGCCGGCGAAGGTCCGCTGGCGGAGGATGGGGCCCCGGCGGAAGACGAGGGAGTCGTCGTCGAGGAAGAAGGGGGAGAGGAGGGCCTCGAAGCGCTGGACGTGGTCGCCGACGGCGAGGTCGACGGTGACCCGGCCCCGGAGGCGGCGGAGGTCGGCGGGGTCGTGGGTGGAGGCGGTCCCGACGATGCAGGTCCCCCGCTGGGTGACGTCGGGGTCCCGGGTCAGCTCGAGGGTCTTGGCGTGGGTGGCCCGGATGTTCGGGTGGCCGCTGCAGGTGAAGGCGACCTCCACAGGTCCCAGGTCCTTCCTCCCCGATAGATTCGGGGCAGATGCCGAGCGATGAAGGGGGGCTGGCCCCGGTGCGGCGGGTCCTCGGGAAGACCGTCCTCGAGGTGTCCCCCGGGGAGTTCGCCGCCTTCCGCGGAGGTTACTCGGCACTGATCGTCGACATCGGCACGGGGGACGGGAAGCACGCCTGGGAGTTGGCCCGGGAGCAGCCGGACGCGCTGGTGGTCGGGCTCGACGCCAACCCGGACCGGCTCCGGGAGCGGGCCAGGAAGGCGGCGGCGGCGTCGGCCCGGGGGGGACTTCCCAATCTGGTCTACCTCTGGGCCTCGGTGGAGCGGTTCCCGGCCCTCCTGACTGGGATCTCCGAGCTCCACATCCTGATGCCCTGGGGGAGCCTCCTCGAGGCCGTCGTCCGGCCCGATCCCGCCGTTCTCGCCGCCCTGGCCCGGGCCTGCGCCCCGGGGGCCCGGTTCCTCGTCACCGTCAACCTCCACCCCTGGCATCCCGAGGTCCCCGAGGTGGTCGGCCTCCCCGAGCCCGGCCCCGCCAGTCTCGAAGGGACACTGGGGGAGGCCTACGCCGCCGCCGGCTGGACGGTGGAGGAGTCCGGATACCTCGACCCGGAGGCGATCGCCGCCCTCCGGACGTCGTGGACGAGCCGGCTGGGGTCGTCCCGGCGGGAGTTCGAGGTCCTCGGATTCTCGGGCCGGATCGGGTCCCCGTGAGGGGTCGCCGGCGGACGCTCGTGTCGGTGGTGGCGGACCGCCAGCCGGATGAGGAGGATCCCGGGGGGCTCATCGCCGGGGGGTGGGTCCTCGTCGACGGGAGCGTGGTCACCAATCCCAACTCGGCCGTCCTTCCCGGGGCGTCGGTGGTGATCAGGCGGGAGAAGGTCCTCCGGGGCCGGGTCAAGCTGGAGGCGGCCCTGGACCGCTTCGGGGTCGACGTGACCGGGCGGGTCGCCCTCGATGTCGGGGCCTCCACCGGGGGGTTCACCTCGGCCCTCCTCGCCGCCGGGGCGGCCCGGGTCTACGCCGTCGACGTCGGCCACGGCCAGCTCCTGGGGTCGCTCCGCCAGGACCCCCGGGTGGTCACCCTGGAGTCGACGAACCTGGCCGACCTCGGCCCGGGTCTCGTCCCCGACATCCTCGGGCTCCTCACCGTCGACCTCTCCTTCCTGGCCCTGGCCGAGGGCCTCCCCCAGTTCGACCCGGGCCTCCTCGCCCCCGATGCCGAGCTGGTGGCCCTGGTGAAGCCCATGTACGAGCTCCACCTGGCCGCCCCGCCGACCGGGGAGGGGGAGCTGGCCCGGGCCCTGGCCGTCGCCGTGGCCGGGGCCGAGGCGGCGGGATGGTCGGTGACGGAGACGATGCCCTCGCCTGTCACCGGCGGTCGGGGGGCGGAGGAGTTCCTCTTCCACGCCCGGAGGTCTCCTTAGTCGGGTCGGCGCCGGCGGAGGGCCAGGGCCCCGGCCGCCACCGCCCCGGCGGCCAGGACGCCGGCACCGACCAGGCCGGCCACCACCTCGGGGCCGTCGCCGGCGGGGTGGGCGGGGGC
>PLZB01000105.1 GCA_003151955.1 Acidimicrobiaceae bacterium | reverse complement strand
GAGATGTCTGTGTGAATTCCACTGGGCGAGGGACTCTGGGCAGAGCCGGCCTTGTGGAAAAGGCTGCGCTCGACGGGCCGGTGTTGGTGGCGGACGGACATGTAACCATCATCCGGGCCGTCAGCGAGCGACTTGAACCCAGGTACCTCTGGTACCTGCTCTCAACGGACGCTTTCTACGAGTACGCCAACGCCTGTCTTGCCGTGGGATCCACCAACCAGACGGAACTCGGCAGGGAAGCTTTGCGGACAATGTCTATCGCTGTCCCGACCAGCGCTGATCAGCGGCAGATCGTGGAATGCCTCGAAGCCGAGACCGGTCGGATCGGCAACTTGATAGCGGAGCAGGAGCAAGTTGTTGGACTCCTCTGGGAACGGCGCAGTGCCGCGGTCTTCGACGCGGTAACCGGTGGGTCCCTTTCGGGTCCTCGAAGGAAGGGTGTGCCTTGGGTGGACTCCGTTCCGGCCTCTTGGCACACCGTGAGGCTCACCGCTGTCGCTAATCTCGGAAGCGGCCACACACCCGCCCGCGGCCGACCTGAACTCTGGGAAGACTGCACGATTCCCTGGGTCACTACTGGAGAGGTATGGCAGATCCGTTCCGACGAGGTTGAGGTTCTCACGGACACCCGGGAGAAGATCAGCGCTCATGGTGTGGCGGAATCTGCAGCTGTCGTGCACCCTGCTGGGACTGTGGTGTTGTGCAGGACAGCTTCCGCTGGCTTCTCGGCCATCATGGGCGTGGACATGGCGACGAGCCAGGATTTTGCGACCTGGACCTGCGGCCCCCGGCTGATTCCCGACTACCTCCTGTTCTGCCTGCGAGCCATGCGGACCGATCTTCTGGGTCGCCTCGCGATGGGTTCCACGCATCGAACCATCTACATGCCCGAGATCAAGAGCATCGTGATTCCTCTGCCGCCGCCGGCCGAACAGGTCGAAATCGTCCAGACTCTCAGGGCGAAGATCAGGACCCTCGACGAAGCTCGGCTGGAAATGGGGTCTCAGATCAGTCTTCTGCGGGAGCGCCGCCAAGCGCTCATCAGTGCCGCCGTGACAGGTGGTCTTGCTGCTGCCGGGAGGGTCGCCTGATGCCGGCGCACGTGAAGGAACAGCAGTTCGAGTCCGAGATCGTCTCGTCGTTGACCAGCAATGGGGGTTACACGGCCGGGGTCGACTCGAACTACGACTCGAAGGCCGGTCTCGACACCGCCGAACTGTTCGCCTTCATCGGCGCCACCCAGGGAACCAAGTGGAACGAGCTAGTCGGCCGCCACGGTGGTGACCCCGACAAGACTCAGCAGAAGTTCATCGCACGGGTCGTCTCTGGACTCGAACAACGCGGCACGATCGACGTGCTGCGAAGAGGCGTCGACGACCAGGGGATCACCTTCACGCTGGCCTACTTCAAGCCGGCGTCGAAGAAGAATCCGACCCTGGTCGAGCTTTACGGGAAGAACCGTCTGACGGTCACCCGCCAGCTGCACTACTCGGCGACGAACAACAACTCCCTCGACCTGTGCCTGTTCGTCAACGGGATCCCGATCGCGACGGCAGAGCTGAAAAACCCGTTGAACGGCCAGACCGTCGACCATGCGATCGCCCAGTACAAGTCCGACCAGCGCGACCCTCGTGATGTGCTGCTCGGCCCGCGGGCCCTGGTCCACTTCGCGGTCGACCCTCACCTCGTCTACATGACAACCCGGCTGGCGAAGGACGCAACGGAGTTCCTTCCGTTCAACCAGGGCAGCGCCCCGGGGAAGCTTTCGTGCGGGAAGGGCAACCCTCCGGATCCGGGCGGGTACGCAACGTCGTATCTATGGGAGCAGGTCTGGTCGTACGACGCCTGGCTGGACATCCTGGGCCGGTTCGTCGAAGCCTTTGACGAAGGGAAGGGCAAGCCTCGACGCGTCGTATTCCCCCGGTTCCATCAATGGGACGGTGTAACCAAGCTCGCCGCCGACGCCCTGACCAAAGGCCCCGGCCAGTCATACCTGATCCAGCATTCCGCCGGTTCGGGAAAGTCGAACTCGATCGGGTGGCTGGCCCACAGGCTGTCCTTACTACATGACGCCACCGACTCGAAGATCTTCGACAAGGTCATCGTGGTCACGGACCGGCGCGTGCTCGACGAGCAGCTCAGGGCAACCGTGCAGCAGTTCGAGAACGTGAAGGGCACGATCGTCTCCGTCGAAGGCAAGGCCGGATCGAAGTCCTCCGAGCTCGCCGATGCGCTCACCGGCAAGGCGCAAATCATCACCGTCACGTTGGAGACCTTCCCGTATGTGATCGCCAAGATCGCCGAAGCCAACTTGGCGAAGCACAACTACGCGGTCGTCGTCGACGAAGCCCACTCGTCTCAGACCGGCGACGCTGCCACCGCGCTCAAGCAGGCGCTTGGAGCTGGCGGAGCCAAGGCAGGCAACGGTGGTGGGACCGAGGGCAATGGGGACGGCGACGGGGACGGAGACAGCGACGGCGGGGAGATGGACGCCGAAGCGGCTCTGGCAGCCATCGTCGCCGCCCGAGGCCGCCAGCCGAACCTCAGCTTCTTCGCCTTCACCGCCACCCCGAAGAACCGCACCGTCGAGCTGTTCGGCACCCCGAACGCCGACGGCCACAACCAGCCTTTTCATCTCTACACGATGCGCCAGGCCATCGAGGAGAAGTTCATCCTCGACGTGCTCCAGAATTACGCGACCTACGACACCTACTACCGCCTCAGAGCGACGACGGCTGCGGCCGGCGAAGGCGAGGTCGACGTCCGGAAGGCGGCGTCGGCGGTCCGTCGCTACGTAGCGAAGAACCCGGCGCTGATCAAACAGAAGGCGGCGATCATCGTCGAGCACTTCCGGGCCCACACGGCCAAGGCGATCGGCGGGCACGCCAAGGCGATGGTTGTCACGGACTCCCGGTGGGCGGCGGTGAAGTACAAGCGGGCCATCGACGATCACATCGCTGACAACCACATCACCGACGTCCGCGCCCTGGTCGCGTTCTCCGGCACCGTGAACGAGGAGATCCTCGGCGACGTCACAGAAGGCTCGTTAAACGGGTTCCCCGACTCCCAGACCGCCAAGCGGTTCAAGGGGGAGCCGCCTTTCAAGCCCGGTGACTACCAGGTGCTGATCGTTGCCGAGAAGTTCCAGACCGGCTTCGACGAGCCGTACCTGCACACAATGTTCGTCGACAAGCCGCTCAGCGGCCTGAACGCCGTCCAGACCCTCTCCCGGCTGAATCGGACCGTAGCAGGCAAGGACTCCACCTTTGTCCTGGACTTCCGCAACCGGGCCGACGACATCGCCGAAGCGTTCCAGCGCTACTACGAGGCTGTGATCGTCGAGCCGACCGACTCCAACGTCCTCTACGATCTCCAGGCCCGGATCAGAGATGTCGGGATCCTTGACACCGCCGAGATCACAGCTGCCAGCGACGCCTTCTTCGGGATCGACCCTGAGAAGCGCAGCCTGAAAGCGATCTATGCCAACGTCGACCCGGCCGTCGACAGGTTCAAGGAACTCGACGAAGAGATCCAGGCCGAGTTCCGCGACGCCCTGGACCGCTTCATCCGCGCCTACTCGTTCCTGTCCCAGGTGATGCCCTTCACCGATCCAGACCTCGAACGGCTCTACGTGTATGTCAAGGCCCTCAAAGCCTGCCTGCCCAACCAGGTCGACGGCGGCCTCGATCTCGGCAAGGACATCGTGCTCACCCACCTTCGCCTCGTCGACATGGGCCCCACTGACGTCGAGCTCAGCGAAGGCGAGGTCGAACCTGGGAAGCCTTTCCCCGGCGAAGGGCACGCCGGCGGCGTCCAGGAGGCTCTCCTGGACAGCCTCTCTGCGGTTCTTGAAGAGATCAACGAGCGCTTTGGTGCCGATCTCGACGAACGCGATCGCCTCGAAGTCGAGAAGATCAAGATGGCCCTCCTGGACCGCGAGGACTTGAGGACGTTTGCCGAGGCGAACACCGAGGAGAACTACGCGCTCGAGTTCGGGCCGGTGTTCAAGGGTGCGGTCCTCGACCAGGAGGAACGCAACCGCCGGCTCTACGAGCTGCTGCTCTCGAAGCCCGAGCTCGCCGCCTTGCTCGAACGCGAGATGATGCGCGAGACGTACAACCAGCTACGGGCCGACCTTCCGACTGAGCCTGCGTAGTCCGCACCGGGCGCTGAAGGTTCAGAAGTCGACGTCCCCGATTGACATGATGCGTGAATGGTCACGACCATCGAGCTCGGCTTGGGTCTGGGTCGCGATCACCAATGCTCGGTTGAGAGCGGCGTAAGCACGCCTGCGGTGATCGGCACCTTCGATGGTCTCAGGAGCCCAGTCGCGACCGAGGGGACGATCGCCGTTGATGTTCCAGCGGTGCCGGTAGGCGGCGACGGTGGAGACGGCTGTCATCCAGCGCCTCTGGGTCGCCGGTTCGACGGGCGGAGTTCTGAGGTGAACGATCCAGGCATCGTTCCGACGGAGGGCCTGCTCAGCCAGCTGCTGGGCCCTCCGCTCCATCGCCTGGGCGCGCTGGTCGAGGGCACGCATGAGGTCCGCGTCGATCACCCCCTGGGCCCGAGGGACGAGCCCAACAATCCAGTTCACGCTGGAGCTTCGCCTGGCTCCGACCTGCTCCATCCAACGGTCCACCCGGCCGTGGAGGACGGCGGCGAGGTCTTCGGCTCCGGCCAGCGAGTCGCTCCTGACGATGCCGAGGAGACCGGCTTCGATGTCGAAGCCACGGGCTTCGGCGGCCACGATGGCGGCCAGCAACGGGCCGTGCGCCTCGCTGGCACGGACCGCCTCGAGCTCGTCCGGGCTGAGCCCTGAGCGCTCCAGCATCTTGTCGAAGCGGTCGGCCAGGGCCACCTTGGCCAGGGTCTGGTACTCGGCGACAAGCGTGGCGAAGTCCTCGGCGTGGTCCCAGGCCCGTCGCCGGAACTCGTGCGCCGAGAGTTCCGCTCCTTCGTTGGCGAGGACCCGACCGAGGACCTCTCGGGCCGTCGGAAGCTCCGCCAGCTGGTCGTGGGAGGTGGCCGGATCGGGGTCGTATCGGGTGTCCACATAGAGCCGATTCGAGGTCCGACCCCGGGTGGCAGCCACGTAGAGGACCTCTCGGGTAGTGGTCGGTGAGACGAGGGCGTGGGCGGTGTCCACGGTTGTCCCCTGGGCCCGGTGGGCAGTGGTGGCATAGGCCAGCTCGACGTGGTGGGCGACGTAGCCGGCGGGGAGGACCACCTCGCCGGAACCCCGCAGCCGGCGCACGGCCATCGAGCCGTCCTCGTTGGTGGCGGTCACTAGCCAGTGATCCCCGTTTTTCACCCACCGCCTCCCCGTGACCAGGAGACGGTTGTTCTGGCGGGTGATTACCTCGTCGCCGACCCCGCCCTGCTGGCCGCCGAGGAGCTCGAGCCCGTCCTCGACGACGGTGCCATCGGTCACCCGATCGGCTCGGGCCCGGCGGTTCAGCTCGGCGACCGTGGTGGAGTCACCGGCGATCATCAAGGTTGTCCGGCCGGCGTCCCGGTCCTCCTTCCACCCGGCGTAGAGCGCGTCGAGCAGCTCGTCGCGGTGGCCGTCGACGATGCGGCCCTGGGCCGAGTAGGCGTCGATGGCGGACTCGTGGCCGAGCCGGAGCTCGACGCTGGCGGCCTTCTCCCATGAGGCCTCGAACCTCCGGACGTCGGTCAGCTCGGGGACAAGGTCTCCACGGTCGGAGACGAGTAAAGAGAACGCCCCGCCGGCCTCGACAGCCGACAGTTGGGCTCCATCTCCGACAAGGAGCACCTTCGCCCCCGCGTCCCCGGCCGCGCAGACCAGCTCATCGAGAGCGAAGGTTCCGGCCAACGAGGCCTCGTCCACGATGACGAGTTGACCGGATCGGAGCCGCCGTTCGGCGATCGACTGGTCGGTCTCTGAGAGACGCTCCCGCAGCTTCTGGGCGTTGGCCGAGCTCGGGTGGGGGTGGCGGGCGAGGTTCTTCGCCAGTGTGGTGCGCCGGGCGACCAGCTCGGGGAGCCGCCGCCACTCGGTGAGCCACTTGGCCGTGTTCTCGGTGTCGATGCCGAGCTCGTCGGCCAGGACCTCGGCGGCAGCGGCCGAGGGGGCAAGCCCGATCACCGACCCGGTACCGTGCTCGGCCTCCCAGGCCGCCCGGAGGCCGGCCATCGTCGTCGACTTCCCGGTGCCGGCCGGGCCGACCAGCACGTCGAGCCGGCGGCCGGATGTGGCGATCTTCTCGACGGCGAGCGCCTGGTCGCCGCTCAACCCGAAGGCGTGACCGGGAAGGTCGGCCTCGGCCACCTCGACGACCCGGTCCACCCCGGCCGACGGCCCATCCGTCGCCCGACCAGCGGCCAATAGCCTGGCTTCGGCCTCCAGGAGAGCCTCGGTGGTGCACCGCATCCGACTCTCGGGATGAAGCCGGGATGAGCCGTCCGGACGTCGGTAGCGGAGCGGGACGTGATGCGGCGAGGGCGGCGTCAGCAGCAGCGAGGAGTCGACGGCCAGGTCGCAGATCCGCTCGGCGACCGTCACCCGATCGGACGGGGAAGCGAACCGGACCCCGTGAAGGACCCGGTGGGTCTCGGCGAGGAGGTTCTGGCGTCCGTAGGTGGCGTGCCGCTCGGCCACTGCCTCGACCACGGCGGTGGAAGCGTCGCCGAGGATGGCGTCGTCGAGGTCGTCGGCGCGCAGCAAGGGAAGGTCGTTGCGGCCGGACAGGCCGGTGACCCAGGCCACCTGGCCGGAGCGCTCGACATGACCGTCGGCCCGGTCCCGCCACTCGTCGGTGAGCTCCCCGAGGCTGCGATGGGTCTTATCCGGCCGGGTGGCCACGGTGGAGTGCTGCCGGAGACGCATCTGCTCGACGGCGGTCGGCTGGCGGCCGTGGGCGTCCACGAACTGCTCGGAGAGCGAGGCTCCGTGCCCGGCGATCTGCTCGGCTCGCTGTGAGAACTCGGCCATGAGGGCCTCGGACACGCCGGCGATCTCGTAGCGGGGTCGGGTCGAGTGGCGCCGGCGTCGTGGCTCCCAGCCCACGCCGAGGGCCTCGGTGAGCAGGTCGGAGAGGACCCCCTGGTGGAGCTCGGACAGGGTGGTGGTGGCCTTGAAGATGGCCCGGGAGTCGAGTGTCCGCCATCGCCCGTCGGAGTCGGACCGGGCTCGGTTCCAGACCACCACATGGTCGTGGAGCTGGGGGTCGTCGGCCCGGCTGGTCCAGTGGGTGAAGCTCGCCGCCACCACCCCGGTGACGTCCTCCTCGACGATCCCGTTCTTCCCCGACCGGGAGCGGAAGACGTGGTCCTCGGCGTAGGCGAGCACGAAGTCGACGGCCCGGCGGTGGCACTCGTAGATGACCGCTTTCGTGCCCTCGTCGGCCAGCGCCCAGGCCACGGAGACCGACTTCGACGGCGACAACGTGAGGTCGAAACCGGCCACCGGCGCCGCCCCTTTCGGCGCCTTCGGCATCGAGCCAACCGGCACGCCAGTGACCGGATCGGCGCAAGCCGCCAGCATGTTCCGGAGGTGCTCCTCAGTGACTTCCGACCCCCGCTCAACTCCCCGGCCACCGTCGAGCTCCGCCAGTCCCGAGCCGAGGAAGACACCTGAAGGGGTGCCCGATTCGGCGTAATAGCGGGCCAGGCCGTTGGTCCGCTCCGGGGCGCCGTCGCCGACGGCGACCGACTCCATCAGGTAGCGGAACCCTCCCCCCAGGCTGATCCGCCGGATCGAGATCACCTCGTGGCTCCGCTCTCGAACGGCGGTCCGCACGACCGCCCTACCGGGAGGCGAGTGGGGGGTCCAGGCTATGAGTGAGCCGTACAGGTGGCCGTCATCAGGGGTGTCGAGGAACGCGAGTGTGGTCCTGGGATACCGGCCTGCGCGAACCTGGTCCGCATGGACCGTGGCGCTCGGTTGAACGACATCCAGATCCTTTCTGGCAACGGACACCACGGAGATGCCGCTCGGCAGCTACTCGCCAACTGGCGAGCAAGAGAGCTGGAGCCCGCGGACCTGCGCCGGATCATCCCCGAGCTCTGGGTCTCTCTCAATCCCCCCGCTGGACCCCATGGGTCGCTCAGCGACGTCGAGTGGTTAGAGCTGTTCGCAGCCACGGGCTTCTTCGTGCAAGGCCGACCTGTCGACCTGGGCCTCAAGGAGTGTGTCCTTTTCAGGGCGGCGCCTGTGGAGCGGGTTCGCGGAATGTCGTGGTGCACGCATCAGCGCATGGCCGAGGGGTTCGTACTCAAGGGTGACCAGTTCGGGAAGTACAGGATCTGGTCAGCCACCGTCCCCCTGACAGCGATCCGCGCTGTCTTCCACCGACCGTCGGACAGCTTCTTTGGCCTCGGAAGCGACAGCGCCCGTGAGGTCGTCATCGATCCGGACGGACTACCAGAGCCGGTCTTGGTCGGCTGAGGAAGGGCACAGCGCCATTGGGGGTGGGGTGATCGCTGTGGCGGTCGCCTCGGTCGGCAAATGCCCAGTTCAGGGGGCCTAAACCTGGGATGCCAATTGTGTGAAGTACAGCCGTGGACGTTGGGGTTGGCCGTGGCTGGGAAGGGTTGGATGGTGGTGATCGTCGGGGAATGGAAGGCCGGGGGATGGTCGGGGCGGGAGGGCTGAGATTCGGGAAGGTCGTCGGGGGCCTGGCTGGGTCGGGCGTCACAGGCGAGTGGTAGTCCAGGGGCGTGACACGCGCGAGTCTCCGGCTGGCGGCGGATCGCCTGCAGGCTGCTGTTGACCGGGTTCGGGTTGCCAAGGTTGGCGTGGCAGATGCACTGGCCCATCGGGAGCGGGACCTGGCCAGGGCCGACCGTCGACTGCGGAGGGCGACCGGTGGCCTCGATGAGCGGTCTTGGCGGGGGGCGACGGGCCGGAGGCGGATCAACACAACGGCCGATGCGCTCATCGTCGCCCGGGCCATCCGGTCCCGGCCAGCGGCCGAGGACTCTCTAGCCGCACGGGATGTAGTCCGGGTGGTCGCCGACGAGCGGGTGCGTGTCGCCCGGGCTGAGCTGGCCGAAGCAACCCGATATCTCCGCTGCTTCGGCACTATCGGCATGGAGCTCGCCGGCGAAGCTCAGACCTCCGACAGCTCGAGCTGCGCATGAACACAGCCGGGCCACCTGTTCGCCGCCCCGGTCGCATCGGTCTGCATAGCTTGGACCCGCCACCGCCTTCCCCCTGAAGGCGTGCAGCGAGGCCGCCTCAGACGAGAGGAGGCCGGATGGCCGTCCGCAGCACAGTCCGGGAGACCCAGCGCAGGATCGCCACGCTCGACGCCGGGCACCGCCGGGCCGTCGCCCAGATGGAGCGGGCCGAGGCCCGTCGGGCCGAGGCCATGACCGAGCAGGACCAGCTGGTGACCACCGCCCGGGCCGGAGTCGACCTGGCCGTCGTCGAGATGGCCACCGCCGTCGGGCCCGAGCTCACGGCCACCCTGCTCGGCCTCGACCCCGCCGAAGTCCGCCGGCTGACCAAGGCTGCCCCGGCCGGCCCCCCGTCCCGGCGGCCGGTGATCCCCGCCACCACGCCCCGACTGGAGCCAGCGGCCGGTCAGTGAGCTCGACGGCGGGCTTCGTGCCCATCCGTCTCGACACCCTCGACCTCCTCGGCCCTCACAGCGGCCGGCGCACCGGCCACCTCCTGGCCGCCCTCGGCCTTTCTGTGACGCTGGCGGATCGGGCCGACTGGAGGACCGATGAGGTTGGGCCGTTCCGTTCGGTGGCCTTCGCCGGGGAGCAGCGGATGCCCTGGCGGCGGATGCGGCGGGTTCTCGACAATCTCGCCGACGTCGGGATGGCCCGGGCCACCCTCCACCCATTCCGGCCCGGCCGGGTTCGTCTCACCCCCCGTTCGGACCCAGCCAGCCTCCTCCACGACCGGGACCGGCCCCACGAACGCTTCGTCGCCCTGTCCCGAGGCTCTCTCGGGGCCGTCGCCGACGATCACCAGCTGTCCTGGGAAGCGACGAGCCTCCTCGTCTTCTTCCTCCTCTACTGCGACTACCGCACCGCCGAGCTCCCCGACGGATGGACCAAGAGCCGGCTCTGCGATGCCGTCGGCGTCGGCTGGCGCCGTCTGTCGACCGCCCTCGAGCAGCTCCACCACGCCGGGCTGATCACCTTCGAGGTCCGCCGGGGCGGGCCGATGACCCTCACCCTGCTCGCCCGCCCCGCCCTCGTCGTTCCCACCGCCACCGCCACCGGCACCGTCCCGCCCAAGCGGCCGGAGCGCCGCCTCACCCAACGCCAGGCCCGCCACGGCTCGGGGCCTGCCGCCGACCTCGCCCAGCGGCTCCTCGCCCACCACCAGCTCCCGGGCCCGGCGTCGGCCGCCCTTGTCACCGCCCTCGGAGACGCCCTGGCCACGGGAACGCCGGCATTGGCTGTCCTGGAACGTCTGGCCGCCCGGGGAAGCCTCACCGACGCCCGGGACCCAATCGCCATCCTCGTCGCCCGGACCCGGCAGCTGACCGGCGAGCTCCGGGCCGCCCGGCAGGCCGAAGAGGACCGTCGCCGGCGACAGGCCGAGGCTCGACAGGCCCGAGCCGAACAGGAAGCCGACGAGCAGCACCGGCTCGAGGCGGTCGACCTCGAGCACCGGTGGCTTGCCGCCACCCTCCCGGAGCTCCCCAGCGGAGCCCAGCTCGGGCTGTCACCACTGATCGCCGCCAGACCCCTCCACGTCGCCGCCCGGATCCACGCGGCCTGCGCCGAGCTGGTCGCCTCCCGACCCGACCTCGATCCCGCCGAGCTCGTCCGCAGATGGGCCCAACAGCCGGGCCCTGCGGCCGAACTCGACACCAGCGGGGTTGGGCCCTGCACCCACGCCGACGGCCCTCCGGGCACTCTGCCGCGGGCCCGGGCCGGCCCCACCCTCGCCGCCCGGCTCCGACCCACCTCCGCCTGACCGCCGCCGGCAACCCCGGCGGCCCCGGCGCGCCCGGGGGTCGATCTCCGGCCCCGATTTCGTCCGGCGCCGGGCCCCCGAGGACGCCCGTCGCCCTCGCCGGCCGTCTGCCCTGTGGTCCTCCACTGCGTCGAGCATGTCGCGCTCCGGGTCCATCTGCGCTCCCGCAACCGGCTCCTGTCCGGGAGCCAACGGCTCCTGCTCAGCCGTAACCCTGCGGGGCCGATGACCAGGGCATCGACGGGAGAAGACTTGAAGATTGATGAGACCCCCCTACCCCCGTCCGCGCCGACAGCACATGGGCCGGTGGCGTTGCCCCAGCCGGCGCCGCTACGGGGTGTTGCCCACCAGGGCGAGGCCGTCCCGGCGGTTGTACGCTGCTTCGACCTCGGCGGGGATCCGTCCCCGTTCACCGACGTCGAACCCGTGGGCACGAGCCCAGATCCGGATGCCTTCGAGCTGCTCCGGGTCGCGCCGAGCCGGCCGCCGTCCAGTGGCAGGCCGGGAAGGTGTCGACTTGCTCGCCGGGGCAGGGGTGCTGGCCGTCGGCCTCGACCGGGTCGACCGCTTCAGCTGTGCGACGGGCGCCTTCCGGCTCTTGGCGATCCACGGGACGAGGGCCTCCACAAACCCCGCCAGATGGGTGGCGCACAGTTCGATCTGGTAGTCGGACCGGGTGCCCTCGTTGCTGTCGAACCCGAACGTCATCGTGCGCTGCGCCGGCTGTTCGCCTTCGCACGCGTCGCATATCAACTCGACGTGAATCTTCTGGGCCATCGGAGTCCCCCTGGGAGCAGGCGTTGGCGGCCTGGGCGAATTCCTGACCCTAACCGTTCAAGGCTCGTCGAAGGCGGTAGTGACACAGGGGGCCGCTACGGTTACTGGCATGATTCGTGCGGTCGTGTTCGACGTGGGGGAGACCCTGGTCGACGAGAGCAACGAGTACGGCACCTGGGCCGACTGGCTCGGGGTACCTCGCCACACCTTCAGCGCCGTGTTCGGCGCCACCATCGCTGCGGGCCGTGACTACCGGGAGACGTTTCAGGTGTTCCGTCCCGGCTTCGACCTCACCGTCGAGCGGCAGGCCCGGGCCGCCGCTGGGAAACCCGAATGGTTTGGCGAGGACGCTCTCTATCCTGACGCCCGGTCCTGTCTCGAGGCGCTCCAGGCCGCTGGTGTCCAGGTTGGCGTGGCCGGCAACCAGACGGCCCGGGCCGAGCAGATCCTCCGAGACCTCGAGCTGCCCTTCGACTGGCTCGGCACCTCGGAAGGCTGGGGCGTCGAGAAGCCGGCACCGGAGTTCTTCACGCGCATCGTCGCCGAGGCGCAACTTCCGGCCGACGAGGTGCTCTACGTCGGCGACCGCCTCGACAACGACATCAAGCCGGCCCAGGACGGCGGGATGCTCACGGCGCTGGTGCGCCGCGGGCCGTGGGCCTGGATCGTTGGGGACGCCAAAGCCGAAGCTCGGTGCCGGTGGATACTCGACGACCTTGACCAGCTTCCGGCTTTGGTCGCTAAAGCGAACTCGGCTCAGCTGCCGGCTCACGCAACCGCAACCCGTCAGGTCCCCTGAGGGTCGACCGCTGATCATGGCGGCGTTTCCCGACCGGGTGATTGATGCTTCGGACTGTGCGGGGCTGGGGCGTTGACGGAGCGATCCAGGTCGGGCCATACCGCCGGCCGGGCCAGGGGTCACGTTCCCCAGAACAACTCCCCAGTAGCGTCCAGGCGCATGAGAGTTACCGAGGCCAGTCAGTGATCAAGTACATCGGCTCCAAGCGGAGACTCGTCCCCGTACTCGGCGACATGCTGACGGCCAGCGGCGCCAGCACAGCCCTAGACCTGTTCACCGGCACTACTCGAGTAGCTCAGGAGTTCAAGCGGCGAGGCGCCCACGTCACCGCCGTCGACACTGCCCGGTACTCCGAGATCTTCTCCCAGTGTCACATCGAGGCGGACGCCAGCACCGTCAACAAGGACGACCTCCGAGAGGCACTCTCCTACCTCAACCAGATCCCGGGTGAACCCGGCTACTTCACCGAGACGTTCTGTGTGCAGTCACGGTTCTTCCAACCGTTCAACGGAGCAAGAGTGGACGCCATCCGGAACAGGCTCGAAGCCGAGTTCAAGGGTTCCGAACTGTACGCGCTCCTCCTCACCGCCCTGATCTACGCGGCTGATCGAGTGGACTCCACAACTGGACTCCAGATGGCCTACGTGAAGGAGTGGGCGCCGAGGTCGTACAACTCGCTCGAGCTCCGAGAGCCCGAGCTCTACGTAGGAACGGGCCGGGCAGTCCGTGGCGACGCCACTGAGTTGGCCGGGGCACTTGGCGAGTTCGACGTGGCCTACCTTGACCCGCCGTATAACCAGCACAGTTACACCGGGAACTACCACATCTGGGAAACCCTGGTGGCCTGGGATGCTCCCGAACACTACGGGATCGCCTGCAAGCGAATCGACACGCGCGACCCGGCGACCAAGTCAGTCTTCAATCGGAAGCGCCAGATGCCGCTGGCCCTTCGAGCAGTCGTCGAGAGCGTGCGGGCAAGAGTGGTGATCCTCTCCTACAACGATGAGAGTTGGGCCACACTCGATGAGCTCTCGGAATGGTGTTCAAGCCACGGACACGTGCGCACATTGGCATTTGACTCAAAGCGCTACGTGGGAGCCCAGATCGGCATTTTCAATCCGTCAGGCGAGAAGGTCGGTCAAGTCTCTCGGCTCCGCAACCTCGAGCTCGTGGTGGTCGCCGGCCCCAAGGACGAGGTTGACGCCATCACATCTCCATACGCAGGTAACCGCCTGACGTCGGCTAGCCCAAGGTCTCTCGTCGAGAATATCTAAAGACCACCGCCGTCCACGCCAACGGGGTTAGCGTCGTGACCGTGCCACCGGACGACCTGGAGCTGCGAAAACTCCTGCGGCACAAGCAGGCTTACTTCGTTCCCTTCTACATCGAGGTGGTCAACCGGCACCCTGAGGGTGTTCTGGCCAGGGACGTCAAGAACGAGGTCGCCGGCCTGCTCCTGAGCCAGTTCGGCATTGACATCTCCGACTCCGGGCAGTCCGGGCTGAACCCCAGCACAAGCAAGTCCCGAGCAGATCAGTGGGTCAACAACCTGGTGAGCAACCACGTTCTCGATGACTACATGCTCGTCGTCCGGAGCCATCGAGCGATCCTCTACCCCGGCGGGTACGACAACTCCCAACCCCTGCTCCCCACAGGGCCACGGCTGAAAGCAGGCGAGGTCGACGAGCTGAACAACCGACAACCAAGATTGGCCCCGCCATCGTCCTCCGCAGCTGTGCCCTTCCAGCGCTCCCTGCAGTTAGCCGACTTCGTCCGCGTCAACAACTACTACCGCTGCGCTGTGAGCGGGACCTCGTGCTCGGCCTTTCTGGCCCGTGACGAACACCCGTACGTCGAGATCCACCACATCATCCCGATGGCTCAACAGGCGTGGACCGCCATCAACCTCGACCGCGTCACCAATATGGTGCCCCTTTGTCCTTGCTGCCACACCTGCCTTCACCGGGGGGGCGCGGCAGATGCGGGCAGGGTCCTCGGCGACGTGCTGGCATGGTTCGAGATCAAGCACGGAGAGCCGTTCGCTGACGCGAACAACGATCTAGCGCTTGGGACCACTCCAGACGCCATCCTGGCCTTCTATGGGCTCAGCTGAGTCGAGGCGAGAGTCCGCCGAGTTGATTCGACCCCAGGCTCAAGCGGCGGCGAACTCCCGTTCGATCCCGTTGAGCTCGACGATCCGGTTGGCCGGGAGGATGTCGGCCAGTTGGTCGAGCCGGCCCCTGGCGGCGGCGTAGGGCCGGCGGGCGAGTACCTGGCAGGCGACCCGGGCCAGTTCGAGCGCCCGGTCGTCGTCCTCGAGGAGGGCGTGGCCGCAGGCCCGGTCGAGGGCCGTCACGGCATCCTGCGGACCCCACGGCCCTGAGCCGTCGACAGTGGGCAGCAGGAGCAGGGCCCGTTCGACCCGATCGCGGGCGTGGCGCCGTGCTGTGGGTGTCGACTCCGGGGTCCGGAGCACGGCCCCGCCGGCCAGCAGGGAGGCGGCCGCGTCGAAGCCGTCGAGGCGGGAGCCGTCGAAATAGTCGAGCCACCACGGATCGGGGTAGGCCCCGCCGTCGGAGAGCACCCGCCGGCTCTTTTCGATCTCGGCCAGGCCCTCCCGGCTCCGGCCGGAGCGTCCGAGGTTCTCGGCGGCCACGGCATGTAGCCAGGAGCGGAGGTCGGGGCTCCCGCCCCGCCGGGCGTAGCTGGCCGCCATCCCGAGTTCCTTCTCGGCGTCCGACCACCGGCCCTGCCAGCCGGGCACGAAGGCCTGATGGCCGTGGACGGCGGCCTTGAGCGGGTAGTCGCTGGACTCGGCCAGGAAGCCCTGGGCGATCTGCCAGGCGCCCGCGGCGGCCGACGCCCGGCCGAGGTCAAAGAAGGCGATCCGGCCGGTGAGCAGGGCCGCCAGCGCGGTGAGCCCTGCCAGCTGCTCCCGGTCGGCGCCCCGGGATCGGTTCATCAGGACCCGTCCCAGTTCGACCAGGTCGCCGGCCTCGTAGGCGGAGCGCTGCGGGTCGGAGTCGACGTAGCGCCGCCAGGCCCGCTCGACCTCGAGGCGGTAGGTGTCGACGTTCGGGGCAGGGGGCGGGCCGATCTCGGCCAGGACGCCGGCGATCCCGACGCCGAGGGCCAGCGAGCCGGCGCCTGAAAGGAACTCGCGGCGGTTCATCTCCTCGACCATACCGATGCCGTCCTCGTCGTCTTGGCGGACCCACCACATGTCGGTGAGGGGTCGCCCGGCCAGCTCGCACAGGGCCCGGATGGCGATCCCCCGCTGGGGAACTTGGGTCCGATGCACCCATCTGCGCCAGGTGTCCGACGAGATGGACGCCGACTCCGCCGGGGGGATGCCCAGGTCATCCTCGATCTGGACGATCTGCGCGTTGAGCGCGTCCCGGGCCCGCTCGGCGCTCCCGAGCCCGCACTGCACCGCCATCAGCAGAGGATCCGCCCTCATCGGGCGGAGCATAACGCCGGGGTGTACCGGCGCCCGGAAGCGCCGCTCAACGCACTCGTTTCCCCACGCTGATCGGTTGCCCCATGGCTCCATGGAAGCAACCCGAAGGCTCCGGCGGCCCGTAGACGACCTGCGGGAAATCCTGGCCGCCCTCCTCGAGACAGCCCCGTCGCCGCTGCCGGGCTGGTCCTACAGCCGGTGGAGCAGGATGCTCCACTACCCCGACCTCGGCCTCCGAGCCCCGGCGGCCTCCAGGGAGGCCGGCCGGCAGCGCGACGCCGTCTTCGCCGACCCAACGTGGCGCCGCTTGGTGGAATGGGCCGGCCGGCGGCGCCCGGCGGATCCGATCCCTGCCGCAGCGGCCGTGCTCACGGCCGCTGGCCGCCTGCTCGGGTTCCCCGAGGAGTCGAGGCCCGATCTCGACGTCGCCGCTCGGCAGATCGCCGTAACCGTCGACGCCGCCCGGCCGGTCCACGTCGACCTGTGGCGCCGCTGGAACCTCGTCGAGTGCCCGGACCGTCTTCCCGCCGTCGAGGCAGACCCCCCGACTGTCGAGAACCCGTCGGTGTCGGTCGCCGTCTCGGACCTCCTTCGCCAGGCCGGGTTCCAGCCGGGGCCCCACCTTGCCAGGCGCTGCGAGGACGCCGTCGTGCAGGCCGGCGAATGGTGGGCCAGCCACCCGTCCGCCCAGCCGGACCGGACCGGCGACTCAGTCCTGCCGGGGATCACCACGGCCCAGGACCTCAAATCCAACGCCCGGCTGGCCGCCGCCGTCTCGGACCCCGAACTCCTCAGCCTGGTGGCCGGGCCTCGTCCCGGCCGGGGCCGTTCGGCCCAGGTGGCCTGGTGCCGGGGGCTCACGTACTGGACGGCCGCCTGGATCGCCTCCGACGGTCAGGCCAGGCCCCCCCAGCAGGTCGTCCGGTGGTGGCGGACACAGATTGAGGCGTTGATCGCATCGCCGCCAGGGTCCGCTTCGTGCGAGCCGTCGACGATCGCCTCGTAGCCCGTCGGCCAGCTCGAGGATCCACGGCCGGCACCGAGGGCAACCGGAGCGAAGCGGAGGGCGGCAGCCGGGGGGATTCGGGGGGTAGACCCCCGAGGCTCATAGCCTGGACCGCCCGCAGCCTCAGGGTGATGGGACACGACGACCACTCCTGGCAGAAGCAGGCCGCGTGTCGCGGCGCTGGGCATGAATTGTTCTTCCCCGACACCCACCGGGCTGACCACGAGGCGAAGCTTGCCGAGGCAAGGGCCATCTGCGCCGGCTGCCCGGTGCGAGAACCGTGCCGGAGCTGGGCGGTCGCCCACCCCGAGGAGCTCGGAGTCTGGGGCGGGCTCACCGAGGACGAGCGGAGCCGTCTCCGCCAACGGCGGCCCGCAGCGTGACCATCGTCCCCCGCTCCGCGGTTCGAGGCCATGAATGGTGCTCTAGCGCAACCGTCCCGCCGCTCTCCGAGGTGCCTGCCGAGAACATGTTCTTGCAGTCACAAACAGTTGGTGTGGCCATGCTAAGACCTGGCCCGGTGGCGGCGAAGCGACCATACCCGGCGGGGCAGGCGGCATGATCCCGGCACGACTCCTTGCGGTCGTTGCCGTGCCGGCCGTCGCCATCTTGCTGGTTCTCGGGCTCACCGTGGTGGGCGCGGTCGGGCAGGACTCGACATCGGCGTCGCTGCTGACCGTGTCCGAGCTCGCCTCCCAGACCTGTCCGGTCACCGGGTCGATCTCGACCTTGGCCGCCGACCAGTCCGCCAACGCCGACGCTGTCGTCGCTGCCGCCATGGCTGCGTCCGACGAGAATCTCCAGGCCGTCCAGATTGCCCTCATGACGGCCATCACCGAGAGCCAGCTCCACAATCTCGATCACGGGGACCTGGACTCGCTCGGCCTGTTCCAGCAGCGACCCAGCCAGGGGTGGGGCACCGCCGCCCAGCTGATGGACCCGACGTATGCCACCGACACCTTTGTTCGCCAGCTGCTGGCCGTACCTGGCTGGCAGAAGATGGCGCCGGGGCTCGCCGCTCAGGCGGTCCAGCACTCGGGCACCGCCGATGGTTCCAACTACCAGGCCAACTGGAACCAGGCCGGCATCGTGGCCCTCGAGGTGCTCGGCAACGCCGGCGCACCCGGCGGCTGCGGCCAGGGTGTCGGCAGCATCGTGGGGCCGCCATCCGCCCACGGGCTCCCGGCCGACTACGCCCTCCCCGCCGGCACCGCCCCCGACCACGCCAAGGCCGTCCAGTTCGCGCTGGCCCAGCTCGGCAAGCCCTACGTGTGGGGTGCCGCCGGCCCAGATGCCTTCGACTGCTCGGGGTTGACCATGGCGGCCTGGGCCAGCGCCCACATCCCCCTCCTGCACTACACCGGCGACCAGCAGAACGAAGGGACGGCGGTCACCGAGGCTCAGCTCGTCCCCGGCGACATGATCCTCACCCCCGGATCCGACCAGCCCGCCCCCGGGGTCGCAGGCCACGTCGGCCTGTACCTCGGCGACAACCTTGTCGTCTCCGCCATCGACCCCCAGGACGGGATCGCCGTCCAGACCTGGGACACCTTCGTCTCCGGCGGCCTGGTCGGACTGCGCGACCCAGCCCCGGGCGAGTAACAGCAACCACCCCACCACAGGAGAGAACACCATGAGACTGCTGGCCAATGTGAGCGTGACCCCCAACACCACGGGCCTCCCGGGGATCTCAGAGCTGCAGAACATCGTCGGTGCGCTGCTCACGATCGGGCTGATCGCCGCCCTGGCCGGGCTGGCGATCTCCGCCATCGTCTGGGCCGTCGGCAACCACTCGGTCAACCCCGTCCTGGCCGGCCGGGGCAAGACCGGGGTCCTGGTGGCCTTCACCGCCGCCCTCCTCATCGGAGGCGCCGTCACGCTGATCAACTTCTTCGCCGGCGCCGGAGGCAGCTTGTGAGGAGACGTCGCCTGCTCACCGCCGTCGCGGGGCTGCTCGGAATCCTGGTGATCGTCGGAGGGGTCGCCGCCGTGGTCTCAGGCCCCGGGCACGCCGCCTCCCGACCCAATGCAGTGACCTCGACCTCGGCGGTGATACCGGCGACTGCGGCCGCTCCTTCCGGCGGCTTGCAGCCGGTGGCACCGACCACCGCCATTCCCGCCGACACCCCCGTCCAGCAGCAGGACGATCAGGGCTTCACCCAGGGTTTCGCCTCGGCCGCCAACGAGGCGAGCATGGGTCGGGTCGAGGCGATCGCCCTGCCTGCTCCCGCCGTGGCGGGAGGCTGGCCGGCGCTGACGCCGAACGACACCCCCGACGGCTGGACCCGGGAGTTCGTCTCCGGGCTGCTCGACATCGACTTCTCCCACCAGACCCTCGGCACCCTCGGCCCCTGGCTCGTCGCTCAGTCGGGCGCCGACCTCCTCCCCGGGATCCCGGCCGGTGTCCAGAACCGGATGCTGAACGCCACGCTGCTCGATCCGGCCACCACCCCCGGGGAGACCTCCCCGATCCCGTCGGCCGCCCAGTGGCAGGCGGACTCGGCGGCCGGGGTTCGCTGGACGGTCAGCACCGTCCAGGTCACCCCCGACGCCCACTGGCAGCAGATGGTCGACGCCGGCTGGCAGCCCCGCGACCTCTACGCCGCCGTCGAGGACGTCACCGCCGTCCTGAAGGTGACGTCGGGAACCGCCACCACCAGCCACCGGATATCCATGGTGGTCCAGCTCGGCTCCGGGCTCTACCACCAGGGCTACGGCACCGCCCTCGTCGCCAGCTGGACGGAGACGTAGATGCCAACCACCACCTGCAACTGGTACGACCCGACCAGCTACAGCTCCTGCGCCGGCGGCGTGGCCAAGTCGGTGGCCGGCGACGCCTTCCAGTCGATCGCCCAGTCCTTCGGAAGCGCTGCGGACCACGCCGTGAGCTGGCTGTGGACCCAGATCAACGCGGCGACCGCCGTCAACCTCGGCGGAGCCGGCTTCAACCTGGAGCTCGGGATCGTCGCCGCCATCGCTGGCGTGGTGGCGGTCGGCCTGTTCGTCCTGCAGATCATCCAGAGCGTGCTCCGACGCGAAGCCGGCGGGATCGGCCGGGCCTTCAAAGGGCTCGTCGTGGCCTTCATCGGTGGCGGGGTGGCCATCGCCGTCGTCAACGTCCTCCTCGGCGCCACCGACCAGCTCTGCCAGGGAATCGCCCAGGTCACCACCGGAACCGACGTCGCTGGGCTCGGCAAGCTCGTCCTGGGCGGCACCGCCATCACCATCACGGTCGGCGGCCCGGCCGGGCTCCTGCTGCTCTCGCTGGCCTGCCTCGTCGCCGTCGTGATCGTCTACGCCTCGCTCGTTATCCGCAAGGTCCTCCTCGTCGTCACCGCCGTGTTCGCCCCGCTGGCGTTCGCCGGCTCTCTGGCCGACATCACGGTGTCGTGGACCCGGAAGTGGATCGAGATGACCGTTGCCCTCATCGTCTCGAAGCTGATCCTGGTCCTGATCTTCGTTGCCGGCTACGGCATCCTCGTCGAAGGCGCCGGCCAGGCCGGAACGGGGGAGACCCAGCAGATCACCCAAGTCGTCTCTGGGATCCTGGTGCTGTGCATGGCCGGGTTCGCGCCGTGGCTGGCGCTGAAGATGGTCCACTTCACCGGCGACCACGCCCACCAGCTCCACAGCATGGGGTCCACCGCCGCCGGGGGCGTCGCTGCCGGTGGGCGGATGGCCCAGAAGGCCGCCCCCTTGGCGACCGCGGCCGTCGGCGGACCCGCCGGCGGTGCGGCGGCTGGCGGAACGACGGCTGCCGGTGGGGCCGGCGCCGCCGCTGGAGCCTCGTCGACACCGGGACTGGCCACCGCCATGGCCGGAGCGGGCAAGTCATCCATCTCTGGGAGCTCCGGCCCGACCACCGCCGCCGGACCAGCCTCCGGACCCGGACCCTCTTCTGGAACGGGGAGCTCGCCGGCGGCCGGGAGTTCGTCGGGCCCGGCCACTCCAGCCTCGCCGCCCGGGGGAGACACCCCGCCGGCAACGTCCACACCCACGTCGAGCCAGACGCCGTCCCGGCCCACGGGCACGACGGCGGCACCCAACCCTTCGATCTAGGAGCACCTCGTGAGCACCCCTTCTGCGCCTCTGAGCGTCCGGTTCGCCCGGCGCTCCACCCGAGGTCTGCTCCTCGGCTTCACCGCCCCCCGGGTGGCGGTAATGGCCGCGGCAGCCGCCGTGGCTGTCGGTGCCCTGTTCACGGGAGGGCCGATGGCGTTCTCGGTGGCCGGGCTGCTGTGGGCGCCGCTGGCGGCCTCGGCGTTCGTCCGCGTCGCCGGCCGGCCGGCGGTCGAGTGGGCCGGTACCGCCGGCCACTACGGCGCCCGGAAGGCGGCCGGCCAGGGCGAGTTCCGGGCCCGGCCCACCAAGCCCCGCCCGGCCGGAACGCTGGCCCTACCCGGTGACGCGGCGTCGATGCGTCTCCACGTCGATGAGGCGACCGGGGCGGCCATGATCCACGATCCGCACCGCAGCACCCTGGCCGCCGTCGTGTCGGTCAGCCACCCGGCGTTCGTCCTGCTGGACGACTCCGACCGGGCCCAGCGGGTGAGCCACTGGGGCCGGGTCCTGGCCCAGCTGGCCCAGTCGGGGAGCTGCGCCGCCATCCAGGTGCTGGAGGCGACGATCCCCGACCCGGCCCGGGGCCAGGTCGAATGGTTCGAGAGCCACGGCACCCACGACGGCGGGTTCGCCGACGTCCAGTACCGGACGCTGCTCGACCAGGTCCGTCTCGACTCGTCGACCCATCGAACCACCATCAGCCTGGCCCTCGACATGCGGGCCGCCGGTCGGGCGATCAAGGCCGCAGGCCGGGGGGTGGCGGGGGCGGCCGAGGTTCTCCGGGGCGACATGGCCAGCCTTACCGATGCGCTGCGCCAGGCCGGGCTCCGCTCGGGCGGCTGGCTCGGCGAGGCCGACCTGGCCGCCATGGTCCGTGGTGCGTTCGATCCGGCCGTCCACATCGACCCCCGGACCGACCCGGCTGCGAACCTGGCCCACGCCGGGCCGGTGGCCGTCTCGGAGACCTGGGACCGGCTCCGTCACGACTCGGCGTACTCCATGGTGCTGTGGATCTCCGAATGGCCCCGGATCGCCGTGCCTCCGGACTTCCTCCACCCGCTGATCTTCGCCCCAGGGGTGCGCCGGACGCTGTCGATCCTTGCCCGGCCGTTGGCGACCGACACGGCGCTCCGACAGATCCGCCGGGACAAGACCGAGGCTGTCGCCGACTCGGCCCAGAAGGCCCGGGTCGGCCAGCTCGCCGACCTCTCCGACAGCCAGGAGTACGAGGACCTCCTGGCCCGGGAGCGCTCGGTGATCTCCGGGCACACCGACATCGAGTTCACCGGGTTCGTGACCGTGACCGCCGACAGCGTGCCCGACCTCGAGGCCGCCACGGCGGCGATCACCCGGGCCGCTGCCCAGTCGACCTGCGAGGTCCGCCCCCTCTACGGCCACCAGCTCCAGGGCTTCGTGACGGCCGCCCTGCCCTTCGCCCGGAGCCCGTTCTGATGGCCAGGCGAGCCAAGGAGGCCGCCGACGCTCCTCCCCGTCTGCCCGTCGACCCCGACTCCCGCGTCTACGGAGTGGCCGGATGGTCCCCGGCCAGGAAGGCCCGACGCCACGTCCGGGCCGCCCGGCGGGTCGAGGTCGAGCACCGCCGCCAGCTCATGGCCGAACGTCGGGCCGAGCTCGAGGCGTTGCGTCAGGAGCAGCGCGATCGCCCGTACCTCCCGGCAGGAGGCGAGCCCGGCCCGGCGGCCGGCCGCTCCTACCGCCGGCTCACCATGGCACCCCACCGAGCCACCTCCGAGGTCCTCGCCGGCGCCTACCCGTTCCTCGCCGAAGAGGGTCTGGGGGCGGCGGGGATCCTGATCGGCCAGGACGCCTGGTCCGGCTCCGCGTTCTGCTTCGACCCCTGGGAGCTCTACCGTCAGGGGGCGCTCACTAACCCGAACGTCTTCCTCGCCGGCCAGATCGGCCGGGGGAAGTCCACCCTGGCCAAGTCGCTCGCCGTCCGCTGCGTCGCCTTCGGGCGCCGCGTCTACGTCCCGGGGGACCCGAAAGGGGAGTGGACGGTCGTGACCCGGGCCGTCGGCGGCCAGGCCGTCGAGCTCGGGGTCGGAAGCCCGGCCCGCCTCAACCCCCTCGACGAGGGGCCCCGGCCCTCAACCGTCGGCGAGGCGTCCTGGCGGGCCCAGGTCGTCGCCCGGCGCATGGGCCTCGTCGCTGCCCTTGCCGAATCGACGCTGGGCCGGCCGCTCCAAGCCACCGAGCGGACTGCTCTCGACACCGCCCTGGCCGACGCCCAGGCCAACAACGACGACCCGGTCCTGCCGATGGTGGTCGACGCCATGCTCGATCCGCAGCAGGCCACCGCCGGCTCCAGCGTCGACCAGCTCCGAGCCGACGGCCGGGAAGCCGGCCACGCTCTCACCCGCCTCGTACGAGGCGATCTCGCCGGCCTGTTCGACGGCCCCTCGACCGTCCGCTTCGACCCCTCCCTGCCGATGCTGTCCCTCGACCTGTCGGCCATCACAGGCTCGGACACCCTCATCGGGATGGTCATGACCTGCGCCTCGACGTGGATGGAAGCGGCCCTGGCTGACATCGATGGTGGCCAGCGGCTCGTGGTCTACGACGAAGCCTGGCGGCTCCTCGCCCAGCCGGCCCTCCTGGCCCGGATGCAGGCCCAGTGGAAGCTGTCCCGAGCCTGGGGGCTCGCCAACCTGATGGTCGTCCACCGCCTCTCCGACCTCGACGCCGTAGGCGAAGCCGGATCACAGTCCCGTGGACTGGCCCAGGGACTCCTCGGGGACACCGCCACGCGGATCCTCTACAACGAGCCGTTCGACGAGGCCCAGGCCGCCGGCAAGGTCCTCGGCCTCACCTCCGTCGAGGTCGCCCAGCTCCCCGAGCTCGCCCGCGGCGAGGGTCTCTGGCGAGTCAACGAAAGGGCCTTCGTCGTAAGGCATCTGTGCACCCCCGACGAGTTGGCGTTGTTCGATACAGACTCGAGGATGTTGACTATTCGGGGACGTGCGGGTTGACACACTCACGTGGCGGGGCGACCATGAGCCGATGCAGATGGACGACGCTCAGACCTTGATCGGCGCGTAAGGGACGCGAACAGGAGTTCGATACGCGACAGGGTGCCTTTCCCCTGGGAAAATGGTGCTTGCGACAGCCCAAAATCCCGAAACGAAAGGCACCTGTCTGGTGGCGAGGATAGCGAAGGCGAAGCGGCGGGTGGTGCTTGGCGCGCCGGACGGTCGGATCACTCCTCGAGGTGGGCTGCGGCTGGTGGCGAAGCTCGATGAGCTGGTCGGGATCTCGGCGGCAATCGACCATGACAGCCCTCGGTTCAAGGTCCGGCGCCGGGGATTGACGCTCGGCGGTCTGATGCTGTCGTTGGCGGAGACGATGCTGTCGGGCGGCGACTTCTTCTGCGACCTGGACCATCAACGCGCCGATGAGGCCGGCGTCGGACTGCGGGCCGTGTCAGGCATCCCGGCGCCCACGACAGCGATCGGTCTGGGCCGGCGGTTCACCGCCGCGGTCGCTTCCCACGTCGAGACGGCCAACGCCGTGCTGGTCCGGGAGGTGTTCGCCCGGCTGCCCGCCGACCGGCGGGAACGCCTGGCCTCGATCCGGCCGACGATCGATCTCGACCCGACCGACGTCGAGGTCTACGGCCGGGAGAAAGAAGGCGCCGACTTCAACTACCAGGGCCAGAAGGTCTATCGGCCTCATCCCGCGGTGTGGGCCGACACGGGCTGGGTTCTCGCCGCGGACTTCGGGTCGGGACGGACCGATCCCCGAACCCAAGCCGCCGGCCTGTTGACCCGGGCTGTCGCTGCTCTGCCCGACGGGTTGGGCCGGCCGATCGTCCGGGGCGACTCCGCGTTCTTCGACCACAAGATCGCCGTCGCCGCTCTCGGGGTCGGAGCGGACTACGCCATCGCCGTGAAACGGACCGGCCCGGTGTGGCGTTCGGAACGGAAACTCCCAGTCGGTTGCTGGGAAAAGGCCCGAGGGATGAACGCCGAGGTCGCCGAATGCGACTACCTCCCAGGCACCTGGCCGCCCGGGGCGCGGACCATCTGCCGACGGGTCATGGTCACCGCCGACGACCTGTCCGCCGACTCCAGAAGCCGACGGCGTCGGACCATCGACCCGAACCAGCTCGCATTGCTCGAAGCCGGCGTCGGCGCCCACGCCTGGGCCTACTCGTTCATCATCACCAACTTGCCCGGCTCCCCCGTCGAGATCGAAGCCTGGTTCCGGAAACGGGCCCTGATCGAAGAGACCATCAAAGACTCGAAGCTGGGCCTGGCCCTGCGGCACATGCCGTCGGGCTACCAGGACGTCAACACCATGTGGATGTGGGCCGCGCTCCTCGCCGTCAACATCTCCTCCTGGCTCCAAGCCCTCACCGGCCACGACACCGCCCCCGACCCACTCTCCCGCCGGAAACGACGCCGGGGCCGAGTCCACGGCAAACGCCTCCGCCGCGACCTCATCTGCGTCGCGGCCCGGATCACCACCCACGCCGGCCGGATCGAAGTCCACTGCTCCCCCGAAGACCACCACGGCCCCTTCGGCGACGCCTGGCGCACCCTCGACCAACTCCTCGCCGACGCCAGCCCATAGCCACCCCGGCACCACCCGGCCGCCCACCCGAACCGCCGCCGGCAACACACCAGCGCTACCCCCGGCCTGGACCGCCACGCCCCCACACCCGGCGACAGCCCCACCCCTACCTCAACCCCCCCAACACGCCCCACCAAGACCTACAACCGAAACCCTCGCCGCCCTACACGCCGATCCAGGTCAGAAGCTGCGAGAATCACGACAGGCGGCAGGGAAGCGGGTCTGTGAAGCCATCTGCGACCGGGCGGCACTGACCAAGGAGTACTTCCTGGGGGCCCAGACTGGAGATTTTGATTGTGAACTCTGCGGTGCTTGCTTCACCCGCTCCCAATGGGAATCATGGCAGCAGAAGCGATGCCCCGAGTAGAGCGCTAGTCTTCTACCTCGATTTACAGAACTGGATCCGACGCACTCCGGGCAGGATCAGGCGACCATGTCTCGGATTGCAATTGGGGGCAGTCCCAGTACCTGGTGAAGTCGGGCAGGATTGTCGATGCCTGTGGCCGCCAGGACAATCTCCCGGACCAGTTGCGGTTGCTCGACTGGCACATAGACTGGCTCCTCCTTGTGCCAGCCACGCGCCGAGACCTGCTTTTCAAGAGAAATTCGACGTTCTGCGCTAATGAGTCCGAGGTCCAGGCAGCGGCGGATCAATGCCCGGATCGAGATTCCGTACTTCGACTTCACGATTGCCAACTCCCGCAGGGTGACGGGGCGCTCGATCTCGTCGTAGGCCACCTGCTGGGGGAGAAGAAGCGCTCCAGCAAATCTGAATGCCTCGGCCTCACTCTCCGCCGTGTCAATAGTCCGGTTCTGATGCAGCACGAGGTGGCCAAGTTCGTGAGCGAGGCTTAGTCGGTTTCGATCCCCCGGCTTGTTTCGACTGAGGCAAATGATCGGGCGTCCGTTGGGGTAGTCGGGCCAGTAGCTCGCCCCCTCATGCTTCTCGATTTCCTGGCTCGATCCGATCACGGCCACCCCGGCCCTCTCGACGGCTCGCGTGAGGTTCGGGATCGGATCTAACCTCCCAACCCCGAGCCACTCCCTGCACCCGAGGGCAAGGGCCTCGACGAAGTCAACGTCCACCAAGTCTCCAGAGGCCACCGGCTCGACGCGTACAGGAAGGCGGAGCTTCGGTGTCCGCTCCCGCATGTCATTGAGAACTTCTACGGTCTGCCGGACGTGGGCCCGGATGCGGTCGTCGTCCCTTACTCGGGCCGAGGCGCGCTTCCGGAACCTGAGGCTCCCTTGGGGCAGATCGGGAAGATTCCCCCGTTCGAAGAACCAGGGTGCGAATTGAGTCTGCTGGGCGATCGCCGCCAGGGTATCCGGCGCGACCGGCTCACCTTTTTCGATGTGGGAGATGGCGCCTTGGGTCTTCCCAATGAGTGTCGCAAGCCTGTCCTGGGACCAGCCGTGGTAGATCCGTGCATGCCGGACACGTTCGCTGATCATGGGGCGAGTTCGGCCCTGTCCAGTTCCAGTACCATCCCACCCCCGAGCCCACCAACGTCGCCAGGGAAGGCAAGGGATTCAAGGTCAACTTCTTCGTCTGGCAGTTGCACCCGCCAGTGAAGTCGCGGCGCCTTCCGGTAGTCCCAGGGGGCGGAGGGGAGTCCAACATGGATCACCGGTTCTCCGCTTTCGTCGGACCAATCCACGATTAGTTGGAGGGGGGGGAGGCCTTCGTCAGTATCGAGGTTCAACTGGCCCTGTTGTGGACCCGGATCTCCCACCCCTCTCCAGGCCCGCTGGCGAGCCAGGTTCCTTCCGGGCGGTGGGGTGGTTCCAGACAGTGACCTCACGACGCGAGCCAAGTGAAGGTCCCCAAGGCGGATATGGATGCCGCAGTTGGGCACACCCGAGCGAACCTCCCAACCCTCAACTCCCACCCGAGAGTTTGCGGCGGCCAGATGTCTGAGGGTCGAGTACCGGGCTGAATGGGACCAGAACCAAGGATCGCGAGTGTCCGACTCCGGCTGGAGTTCGTCCGCGTAGGCCACGCCCTTGCGGAGGGAGTTGCGGATCGGCCCAGCGGCGGGGAGGAGGATCGGGAGCACCTGTCGGGGTGTGGGAATCACACTAATAACATTAGCGGTGTTTCCACACCCTGTCAACCCGCGGCGGACCGGACCACCCATGGGCGGCCGGCCCCCGAGGCGCTGCTCGCCAACCCGATCCATCGTCGTCTGACTGCTCACCGAGCCGTCGGTCTTGCAGGTTGAGTGCCGGACTGTGTCCTCTTACCCGTCGTCTTGGACTTCAGCCGGTTCCTTCGGGATCTTGGTGCAGATCCACCTGGGCAGTCTGAGTAATCCGCGTTTTAGTGGTGATTCCAGCTTGAGTGAGGACGCCGGGAGGTTGATGTAGCTCACAGTAAGGAACTTGATGTCTCGGGCGCTTACAACGACCGAGCCCACCTTCTGATCCTCGGCCTCGAGTGCTCCGGCAGGCCGGTACTTGATCTCCCCTGACAGGGTGAGGTCGCGGTCCTCCGTCTCCTCAATTTCCGAGCTGAAACTCAGAAGATATCCGGCGATGTATCCCCCATCATTGAGTTCGCACCCGACGTAGACCTCAGTGTTCTCGGGGCGTGCTCCAGCGAAGGCGAGTGACCACGACGACTCGAACGGAAACGTCCAAGGGAGGAAGTTCCCGGCTGTCCAGGCGCCAAAGCAAGCGACGCCGAGAAGTGCGATTGCCCAAATGAATACTTCAACGTAGTGACTTGGGAGCAAGAAGCTGCCTTGGGTTTGGAGCACTCCGTTCCGGTAGTAGCCGCCGTGCGGGAACGATGCTCCCACGAGGTAGGCGTGAGCTTGGCGGATGAGTTCGCCCACGTCGGGGGTCGAGCTCGGCCAGAGCGCTCGGACGATCGCAAATAGCCCGAGGACCAACACGTCGAGGGTCAAGCTTGCAAAGGCGACGGTGATCGTCTCTCGAAAGACCGAGCGCTGCCTCTCTGGGAATCGGGTATCCCAAGCTGAAACGAAGCAGAAGCCCGGGGCCAGCACCACGATGAAGAGGAGCAGACCGACCAGTGTTGTCGGCATGCGTCGGTGCTGGAGCTGATGCTACGGAGCCGGCGACGCAGGGGCCGGTGGTGGAGGAGCGGGAGGCGGTTCCGACTGCCCCTGGGGCTGTCTCGCGTTCTCTGCTCGCTGTTGGCCTCCACGCTTCTCGATGACGTCAGGGTGTCGACGGTCGCCTTCCACGTTCGTATCCTCTCCGTGTCTGTTCTGACCTGAGCCTACAAGCCTCCCGGTCCTGGACGGCCGCGAGTGCCCTGCGTAGTGGGAAACCATGAAAGTTGCTCCCGGGCGACAGACGAGCCCCGTAGGTTCGACATCCTTTGCCTCATAGCATGGACGCCCGAAGACCTCCTTGTAGAGGCGTGCCGTCGGTCGCCTCTCGAAGGGAGGCGATGTGGGCTCGACAGGAAGGGCGTCGAAGGAGGACTGGGCGGATCGGGTGGCGGCCAAGGTCGCAGCCGCTCAGGAGGTCCTGGCTGAGCAGGTGGCGGCGCTGCGCTCGGGAGAGGACTGGAAGCGGTTCCTCGACTTCCAGGCCCGGCTTCACGCGTACTCACCTGGGAACTGCATGTTGATCCAGGTCGCCCATGCCCTGGCGTTCGCGGCGGGGGCGGTGCCGACTCCTGAGCCGACCTACGTAGCCGGGTTCAACACCTGGAAGGCCCTGGGTCGTTCCGTCGACAAGGGTCAGCACGGATACGCCATCCTCGCTCCGATGACTGGCCATCGCCGCGTGGCGGTCGACGGCCAGGGCCAGGTCCGCCCGCTCGGCACCGAGGACGGCGCCCGGTCGGGCGAGATCGAGGAGCGGCGGCGGCAGCTCTTCGGGTTCAAGGTCGAGTACTGCTTCGAGGTCGGCCAGACCTCGGGGGAGCCCGTTCCCGAGCCGACCCGGCCGAAACTCCTCGAGGGTGAGGCTCCTCCCGGGTTGGGCGTGGCGGTCCTGCGGCTGATCGAGTCCCGTGGCTTCACGGTGGACACGGTGCCCGATGCCAGGGCGATCCAGGGGGCGAACGGCCAGACCACCTGGGCGACCCGGAGCGTGGTCGTAAGGGCCGACATGGACGACGCGGCGATGGTGAAGACGCTGATTCACGAGGCGGCTCATTGCCTCCTCCACGAGGATCCTGCTGGCCAACTGGTCCCCCGCTCGCTCCAGGAGGTCGAGGCGGAGTCGGTCGCCTACGTGGTCGCCTCGGCCCATGGGATGCCGACCGACGAGTACACCTTCCCCTACGTCGCAGGCTGGGCTGGAGAGGACCCGAACGCCGCCGTCCTGGCGACCCAGCGACGGGTCGCCCAGGCGGCGAAGACGATCATCGAGGTGAGTCCGGCGGAGCACAGCTCGGGCGGGAAGGTTCCCGGCGCCGACCAGGCCCTGGAAGCGGCCCGGGCCCGGCGAGCGGAGCTCACCGGCGGGTTCAGCGCCGCCGAGGAGCCGGCGGTGGCGGTGGTGGGGCCATGACCGCCGAGAAGCGCCGGGCGGAGCCGGACGAGCTCTGCACGTGCGGACGCCCGGCATCGGTCGTGTTCCCGACCGACGAGTTCGGCGAGGTCGGCTGGTGCGGCCGCGCAGACGGCGGCCGGCGAGGCACCTGCGTGTTCTGCGGGGATGTCCGAGGGCATCCCGTCGGGACGCGCTGCCCTCGGTACGTACTGCGCCTCGACCAGGCCGAATCCGTCGTCGGAGCACGGTGATGGAGATCCACCCACGCACCGGAACCGACCTGACTCTCGCCGGCATCGCCGCGTCGCTGACCGTCGCCGGGTTGCTCTGGGCAGGCGGGGCGCTCTCGGCGTGGCTCTCAGGTCATCGGATCCCGCCGGGCCGGCTGCTCGGCGGTGTCGCCGCGCTCTCCCATCTCAGCGACCCAAGCGCCGCCTGGCACTCGCCGGTCGGCCCGACGGCCCTCTACTGGCCGTGCACCGCTGCCGTCCTGGCCTGCGGAGCCATCGCCGCCTGGGGAGCCTGGCGGATCTGGCGGTTCGAGTCCTCGTCGAGAGGGCCCGCCGGGCTGCTGCGAGCGAAGGGCCTGGCGACGAGAGGTGAGGTCCGGCGTGCCGCCGGCAGGAGGACGGTTCTGGCCCGGGCGTCGACGCTGCGGCCGTCGCTCGACCGGCCCCGTCCCTGCGACGTCGGATTCCGGCTCGGGGTGAGCCGGGGTGTCGCCTGCTGGGCGTCGGTGGAGGACTCGATGCTGCTCCTCGGCCCTCCCCGGTCCGGCAAGGGCACCGGAGTGGTCATCCCCATGATTCTCGATGCCCCCGGGCCGGTGGTGACCACCTCGACCCGGCCGGACAACTTGGCTGTCACCATCGAGGCTCGGAGCCGGTTGGGCCCGACCGCCGTGTTCGATCCCCAGGGCCTCGCCCCTTACCGGTCCGGCCTGCCGGCTCTCCGGTGGTCGCTGGTCCGGGGCTGTGAGGATCCCCAGACAGCGATGGTCCGGGCCCAGGCTCTCGTCTCCGACGCCGGCGCCAGCGGGGTGGAGAACGCCAACTTCTGGCGGCAACAGGCCCTGTCGGCCACCCGGTGCATGCTCCACGCCGCCGCCCTCGACCAGCGACCCCCTGCGGACCTCTACCGGTGGAGCCACGCCGCCGCCGGAGCGAAGGAGGCCGTCGCCATCCTCACGTCGCACCCGGCCGCCACCCCCGGCTGGGAACGGGCCCTGGACGCCATCATCGCCTCCGACCAGCGCACCCGGGACTCGGTCTGGGCCATGGTGGCGAATACCTTCGCCCCGCTCGCCGACCCGGCCGTCCTGGCCGCCGTGACACCCGAGCCCGGCTACGAGTTCGATCCGGTCTCGTTCCTCACCCAGCGGGGCACGCTCTACTTGTTGGGCACCGCCACCGGTGCCTCGGCGACGGCTACGTTCGTGGCCGCCCTTATCGAGGACGTCGTTGACGCCGCCCGCCGCCTCGCCGCCCGCTCTGCCGGCCAACGGCTCGACCCGCCCCTGGCCCTGATCCTCGACGAGGCGGCCAACTACCCCCTGCCTTCCCTGCCGGCCCTGATGAGCGAGGGCGGCGGGTCGGGAATCACGACCCTGGCCGTGCTCCAGTCCCTGGCCCAGGCCCGGGACCGGTGGGGCCGGGAAGCCGCCGGAGCGATTTGGGACTCGGCCATCGTGAAGATGGTCCTCGGTGGCTCCGCCAACGCTGACGATCTCGCGGACATCTCCCGGCTGATGGGCGAACGGGACGTCCTGGAATGGTCACAGACCCAACACGGCTCCCCGGCCAACAGATCGATGTCGTCGTCCACCCGCTGCCGACCGATCCTCGACCCATCTGAAATTCGCCGGCTCCCCCTCGGCCACGGCCTGCTCCTCCTCCGGGCCGCACGGCCGATCATGCTCGGCCTCCAGCCCTGGACCGCCCGGACCGACGGCGACGAGCTCGCCGCAGCTCGGAGGCGGTTCGAGACCGCCACCGGCACCGCCACCGTCGACGACCCACACTTCGCCACCGCCCCGACCGATTCCACGCCATGACGACAGAACCTGACGACGCCGAGCCACAACGACCCCCGGTCGACTCGCTGCGCCAGCTCTTCGGCTCCTACGACGATGAGCCGGTCGAGGAGGAGATCCCGACCGTCACGTACTGGCCGGACATCTCTGCCGACGCCGGCGCCGTCGAATGGGTGGACCTGCGGAGCTGGGTCAAGGAACTCCAGGAGAGGTTCTCCCACCTGGACCACCACGTCATCCCCAACTGCTGGTGGCGGCACAACGAGCACGTCGAAGCCCTCGTGGCACTCCGCGACCACGAACGGTCCAGCTTCTCCAACACCGCCCCAGCCACCGCCCCCCTCGACTGGTTCCGGGCCCTCCGCGACATCACGGCTCTGCTCCGAACGTGGACAGCGGAACGCTCCTGCGGCGCAGTTCATCAGAATCCTCCCAGCCGGCTCCATCCCGACGACACCGACGCCTGGGACACCTTCGTTGCCGCCGACGTCGAGTCGCGTAGGCGGCTCGCTCGTCTCGACGGTTCGGCGATCAGCAACGCCCTGGCAGAGGACCGTCAATAGCTTGGACCGGCCACGCCCTTCTCTCATGAGGCCCCGAAACGGTGCCCATCTCGGAAGGAGTTCACCATGGCGAGAGGCACATCGACGGCTGACAGCGGAGATTGGCGTCCCAGCCCCGCAAGCTGGCCGGCCCAATGACGACGAACGCTGCCGCAACCGGCAGACGCGCTTCCGGACGGTCCAGCCGACTGGAGGGAGTCCCGGGCACCGGCACCATGCCGGTCCGGGGCCCCTACTTCACTCTGCAGCAGGCTGCCGATGCCTATCCGATCTTCTCGTTCCGACTCCTTCGCCGGCTCGTACAGGAGCGGCGCATCCCGTTCAGCCGAGCTGGCCGTTGCATCGTGCTCGCCGAGGCCGACATCGAGGCGTACCTCGAACGCAACCGGGTCGAGCCGCCGCGGTGGGAGGTGGCCTCGTGAACGCCCAGAAGCGACCGTTCGGAGCCGTCGACCGACTCCCTTCTGGGCGTTGGCGCGTTCGGTACCAGGACGGCAGCGGCCGGCGAGTCACTGCGCCGAAGACCTATCTGATCAAGGCCGACGCCAACGCCTTTCTCGCCACGATTCAGTCGGACCTGATCCGCGGTCAATACCTCGATCCGAGAGCCGGGAGGATCAGTGTCGGTGAGTGGGCAGATTCCTGGTTGGACAGGCCAGGCAAGCGGCCGGCCACCGTGGCCCGGGACCGGCAGGGCATCGAGGTCTTTCGGCCGGCCCTCGGCGCCATCTCCCTCGGCTCACTCACCCCCACACACGTCCAGAAGGCCGTGGACGAACGGGGCCGCCACGCTTCGGCGGCCACGGTGACCCGTGACTTCGCTGCGCTGCGAGCCACGCTCAATGCCGCTGTCAACGCGGACATGATCGGCCGATCGCCGGCCCGCAAAGTGGCGCTGCCGAGGATCGTCCGGACTGAACGTCGGACCCTCAGCCCCGACGACGTCCGCCGCCTGGTCGACGAACTGCCCGGGCACTACCGGACCCTGGTCCTAACGGCCGGCGTTCTGGGCTTGGCGTGGGAGGAGGCCGTCGCACTCCGCATCCGGGACGTCGACCAGGAACGCCGGACGATCACCGTCGCGCAAACCGTCGAAGAGCTCGCCGGCCATCTGTCCGTCGTCCCCGAGGGAAAGCGTCCGGCCCGGCTACGGACCATGGCCGTTCCCCCCTTCCTGCTGGACAGGATCGCCGAACATCTCGCCACCTATCGCTCGGATGTGCTCGGCGATCCCGATGCGCTCGTCTTCGTCGGTCCCCGTGGTGGGATCCTTCGGCGGCGGTTCGGTGAGCGGATCCTCCGGCCGGCAGCAACGCGAGCCGGCCTCGACGGCCTCACATTCCACGGATTGCGTCATGCCGCGACATCGTCGCTCGTCGACGTCGGCGTGCATCCACGGGTCATGGCCACGCGGATCGGGCACGGAACCGTGAAGACGACCATGGAGATCTACGCCCGAACATCCAGCAGTGCCGACCAAGAAGCGGCCATGCTCCTCCAGCAGCTGTTCGGGTCCACCTTCGCCGAATCNNGAACCAGCGGCAGGCGATACGGAAGCGTGACTCACGGCGCTCGGCTGTCACTATTCTCAAGGCAGTGAATGACTCACCGCCTAACGCGGCTCGATGGGCGGAGCCGCTCAAGGACATCGCACCTGAGGGGGTCACCGCTCATCACGTCCAGCTTTGCACTCGTCAGCCAGGCCGTTGGGGCTGGTGCTCGCGGGCAGTTCTCCCCCCGGGGAGCCACCCAGCGCTGCACTCCAACAGGTCAGAACGATGAAGGGCAGTCGGAAGCCGATGGACCGAGCTGAGACGCTCATGGCGAAATGGTTGTCCGAGCGTGGATACCAGTACCACTTCGAGCCGGACGACTGGGGGGTCCTCACCTGCCCCGACTTCCGAGTCGTATTCGCTGATCAGACCGTCGCCATCGAAGTCGAGAGCATCAGGAGCTGGGGCGGGTTTGCGAACGCCGAGCCCGGCAAGGTCTTCAGTCGGACTATGGACATGGCGCTCCGTCCAGTCCGCGGCAGGATCAAGAGCGCTGCAGCGCAGCTGAAGCCGCTAGCGGTCACCTGCATGCCTCTCGTGATCGCCCTGGCAAATCCACTGAACCGCCCCGTGCCCTTTGGTGTAGATATGGTGATCTCGGCGATGTACGGCGACCCGTCCTTTGCGTTCGATGACGACGCCGGGCGAATCCTTCTCGGTCGCAATGGGAAACTGACCAACGACCACCCCTATGTGAGTGCTGTGATCGTCATCCGACAGGCTCCTGGGGTTAGAGAAACAGCGCAGCGGTGGTTCGACGAGAATCGAGGCCATTTCGACACCGCTCAAGAAGTGGCTCAGGAGGCCCGACGGCTCGGTGCCGAGGGGGCGTTCGGTGACGAAGGCGCCGTGGGCATCGACCTCGTCGAGACGGTTGGGGGCTCTCCCAGGCTCCCCCTTGGCTTCGCCTGCGGCCCTCACGACACAACTTGGGGGCCCACCGCCGACGGCAAGGGCATCGAGCGGAAGCACAAGGGCGATTCCGCGCTCTGACAGCGGGCCTATCCCGCCGGGGCGATCAGCGATTCCTCAGCCCAGGTGGCCGTGAATACGACGGTGCTGGCTTCTCCGCCCTCTTGGATGCTCTCGACCCGTGGATCAACTAACTCCATGTTGACCATACCAAGCGGGATGCGCGCTTGGCCGGTTAGCACCGAAAGGGGGGCCCTCAGCCCGATGGGCTGACCGGCTTTCACCGAATCTTCGATCAGGGTGAGTTGTTCTGTTCGGACGACGAACTCGACCCTTGCAGGTCCTGTCCGAATGCTCTCCCCTCGCAACAATCGTGCAGCCGCTTCTGCGTCCAGCAACTCTTCCCGAGTGAACTGCTCGGGTAGCAAGATAAGCACCGGCGTATGCGTCTGGAACTCTGCCAGAAGCTCGGCGAACCGGAGGGATGGCTCGTCCATGATGTGTTCATCATCGTCAAGATCTTTTTCGCCGGCGAATACCTGGACTGGTCCGTTCAATAGACGCACGCGCAGGCGATTGGGAGCACATCCTTGAGACATGAATCTGATGGCGGGAAGCGCACTGGCAGCTGGCAATCCAGACAAGGGCCGCTGTTGCAATCCCCACTCAGCCGAAGTCCTTCCGGTGGACGGGTCGGATGGTCGGTTGATCCGACATCCGAATTCGAAGGCGCCAGAAGACTCGGTGCCAGTGAATTCAAGCCCGAGCTCCCCGGCGGTCACATCCACCACATTCACCGTTACGGCCTCAACGAGGCTTCCCTCTGGATCAACCAATTCGAGTTCGAATCGGTGCGGGAACGCAAGTGGAACGCTTCGGGGGCCGAAGGCGGCCTGCCCCCCTTCGAACCGACCACCGAGGCCGCCGGGCGCGTCAACCTCGAAGGACCGAAGTGCACCGTCGGGAATCTCAAGTCGACGACCGAAATCATGAAAGGCACGGAATTCCTCGGTCAAGTCGACGCCACTAGCGGGATCTAAGATGACGATCCCAATCGAGCCATCCACAGGCCGGTCTTCTGTGGCCTGCGAGTACCGCGCAATGACGTCGACGGTGACGAACCGGGCTCCGTCGACACCAATTGTCTGGGACATGACGAGCCCTGGACGTGGTCTGGGCGGCGGCGGTGACATATTGACCGAGAAGTCGTAGCAGTAGTGGGGATCCGAGGAGTTGAGCTCGGCGTGAAGGCTGTCAAGGGCGGCGACAACATCTCCTGGTCGCGGAGGTGTCTCAGGATTCGTGAGGAGTTCATGCAATGTCTTAACCCGAGCGAGGAGTTGCTCCTTGCCGTCTCGGAAGAAGTAATCGATCACGTAGGGGTACTTCGAAGCTTCGGAATCCCAGAACGCCTTGCCCAGCCAACGGCACGGGAACGGTGCGGAGGACGTGAGCTCTCGGAACCAACCCTCGTCCTCGCTTGTGGGATCAAGGGGCACGACAAGGTTCCAGCACCTGATGGGCTTGTCGAGCCGGGGATCCCTGACCGCCGTCTCGAGTGCCTTCTTGATCTTCGCCTTCTGGCTGCTGCTGAGCCGGTCGGTGAACTTCTTGATCTGGCTCACCTCGTAGCCATCCGAAACCGGTTCCACGAGGTCGACGCCGCCATCGCCCTGGGAGGCTGCCCGCCGCCATGCGTTTGGTCGCTCTTGCAGCATGAGGACGGCCATCACCGTCTCGAGGTTCTCCCCCGAGTACGAACCCCAGTTGACAGGCCCGACTGTCATCTGACCGATGGTACCGCCGCGTCAGCGGACCGATCGGCCGCCATGGTGGGAGGCGGTACACGTGAACCGGTCATGACGATAGGAGACCTGGGGCGGCGCGATCGGCGGTCCAAGATGATCTGTCTCGATCTGCAACGGCCCGAGTTGGAGGTTCACCCGGGATGCCCGTTGGGGCCTACCCCACCCTGGACCGAGCCAGGAGGAGACGACCGGCAGCAAGCTGGAGGTCGTGGCGACACAGATGAACTCATCACCCCGCCAGGCATCCTGGCGGCGTGACCCGAACGTGACCCACCGAACGGTGAATCGGGGCCATTCGGGGTCACGAACGGTCATCTGCGGTCAGGACCACATGGCCACTGACCTGGGAAAACTGGTGGGGCTAGCAAGAATCGAACTTGCGACCTCAGCATTATCAGTGCTGCGCTCTAACCAACTGAGCTATAGCCCCTACTTGGAAACAGTCCCCACCGGGAGGTCGGTCCATCTCGCGTGATCACCTGGATGGGAAGGGCCCGTGGTGCACGATCGGGAAACGGTGTCTCCGGTTCGGTGTGTGGCGGCCCCGAGTGTACGCCGTCGGGACCCCCGTCCTTACAACTCGTACCTGAACGGGTCGACCGGGCATCGGACCGGTGGCGACTGGTGGCGAGCTGGGCCAAGCTCTCCCCGATGAAGGTCGCCGCCGTCCTGGTCATCCTGCCGATCCTGGGGGCGGTCATCGGTTACACGACCAAGTGGGTCTCGGTGCAGCTCATCTTCAAGCCGGCCCGGTTCATCGGGATCGGCCCGGTCGGCTGGCAGGGGGTGGTCCAGCGGCGCTCCCCCAAGTTCGCGGCCGGAGTTGCCGACATGCTGGCCGAGGTCATGCCGGTGGGGGAGATCGTGGGACGGGTGGATGTCGAAGGACTCGTCGACGCCATGACCGACCGGCTGGCCGAGGTGATCGACGAGCTGGCCCCCAAGGTCCTCGAGGCCGTCCGCCCCGGGTTGTGGGAGGAGGCCGCCCCGGAGGCCCGGGGAATGATTACCACCATGATCGCCACCGAGGCCCGGGCCGCCCTGGTCGAGATCGGCGAGGAGACGCTGCCGAGGCTTCGAGACGACTTCGACATGCGACCCATGGTCATCGAGATGCTCTCGGGGGAGAACGCCGACCGGCTGGCCCGGATCGTCCGGTCCCTGGCCTCACGGGAGCTCCGGACCGTCATCCGCTACGGGGCGGTCGTGGGGTTCTTCGTGGGGATCGTCGAGGCCGCCGTCTACCTCATCTTCGAGCGGTGGTGGCTTCTCCCCCTGATCGGTTCCATCGACGGAGCCGTCAACAACTACATGGGCATCCAGATGATCTTCCGGCCCCTCGAGCCCAGGCGGTACTTCGGGCTGTTCCGGTACCAGGGCCTCTTTCCAGCCCGCCAGGTGGAGATCGCCCGTGACTACGGCGCCATGATGGCCGCGGAGGTCCTAACGCCCCACGCCATCGCCGAGCAGATCGTCCACTCTCCGGTCCACGCCGACCTGTCCCGATCAGTCGGCGAGGTGCTCGAAGGGAGGCTGGGCGCCCAACTGGGGATGCTGGGCCCAATGTTCGGGGTCGAGCCGACGCCGGAGCTCCGCGCCCGGGTGGTGAAGACGGTCATGGACGGACTCGGGATCACCGTCGAGGCGGTCGTCCCGGACCTTGACGACTACCCGACGGCCGTGGCCTACCTGGAGCGTCGGCTCGAGATCGGCAAGACCATCGAGGACCGGCTGGCGGCCATGACCAAGACCGAGTTCGAGACGATCCTGCGGGGGATCTTCGAGGAGGACGAGAAGACCCTCATCGCCGTTGGTGCCGTGATCGGTGCGGGCATCGGCGTCCTTCAGGCCGTGATCGTCCTCGCCGTCGCCCCCCACTGACCTCGAAGTTGTCCGACCTTTTCTCACCTTGTTCTGACCTTGGGGTGTTCGAATGACCTCGAGAGAACCCGAGGGGAGGTTGGGGTGTCCGATCGTATGGGGTCGACGACGATGGTCCTGGAGTCGACTGGTCGGGCCCGGTCCCCGCTCCCGGCGCTGCTGGGCCTGGCCGGGATGGCGTCGGCGCTCTCCATCGTGACCATCGGAGCCCTGTCGCGGATCGGACATCTCTCGGTCTCGTTCCGGCTCGTGGAAGCAGTCTGGACGCAGTGGCGGGAGTCCGTCCTCATGCCCGGGTTCGGCGTCTTCATCCTCGTGCTCTGGGTCCTGCAGTGGCGCTATCCGGCCCGGCGCCAGGAGCGGATGATCCACCCCGGCCTGGCCCAGGACCTGGCCTGGTTCCTGCTCTCGCCGGTGTTGACGGTCACCGTGGTCAGCGCCTACCTGGCCGCCCTGGGGGCAGGGGTCTCCGCGGTCCTCGGATCGTGGAACCTGAACATGGTCCCGACCCTGGGAGCCTGGCGGGTCGCCGTCCTTGCTCTGGTGGTCGGTGACTTCCTGGGCTTGGTCAGCCACTGGATGCACCACCGGATCCCGACCCTGTGGCAGTTCCACGCCGTCCACCATTCCCAGCGCCGAATGAACGTGCTCTCCGACAACCGGCAACACGTGGTGGAGACCCTCGTGTCCGCCACCATCGCCTTCCTGCCCGCCCGGGCCCTGGGTCTGGACAGCTCACTGGCGGCCACCCTGGCCCTCTCCACCGTCTACGTCTCGGCCTTCATCCACACCAACATCCGGACCAACCTGGGCCTGTTGCGCTACGTCTTCATCTCACCGCAGGCCCACCGGGTCCACCACTCCATCGAGCCCCAGCACTACGACACGAACTTCGGCACGCTGTTCTCCTGGTGGGACTACCTCTTCGGCACTCACCACCCCGACGACGAGAGCTACCCAGCCACTGGGATCCTGGACCCGGCCTTCCCCATGGAACGCAGCGCCAACCCGGCCCTGATCTTCTCGACCTGGACCGCTCAGACCCTCTACCCCTTCCGGGTCCTGGCCGCCCGGTCGGCGGCGGGAAACGGCGCATGACACCGGACACCGATCCAGCCTGGCCGCGCCCCCGCCGGCGACGCATCGACGTGGCCGTGGTGCTCCTCACCATGGCCTCCGTCGGCGGGCTGTGGGGCTTCCTGCCCAAGGACACCGGTGGCCAGGCCGGCCTGGCCTCAGGGACCCACCGGGAAACTGTCGTCGTTCCTGCCACGCCGACGACCACGAGCCCGACGGTGCCGACGCCAACCACCACGACACCTTTGCCGACGCCGACCACCACCGCTCCCACGGCGCCGTCGCCACCGCCATCGGCGGCGGCCCCGGCCCTGGCCGCTGCAGACGTCCCGACCCCGCTGTCGCCGAGTGCCGTCCCGGTCCGGGGCCCTCCGCCCCCGGGACCTCGACCAGGTCCCGCCCCGGGGAGACCGGTTCCGCCCCGACCCTGAGGGGGTGGCTGGGTCGCAGGGGCCAGGAGCGTCAGTCGCTCTCGTCCTCAGCGGCCATGGCCGCCGCGGCCGCCACGCTGTGGCCCTCGTCGAGCATCATGACCCGGACCCCGGTGGCATCGCGACCCTGGGCGGCGATGTCCCGGACGGCCGAGCGGATGACGACCCCGCCGGTCGAGACCAGGAGGATCTCGTCCTCGAGGGAGGCCATGAAGGCCCCGATGACCCGGCCCTTGCGGGCCGTGAGCTTGATGGCCCGGACCCCCTGTCCGCCGCGACCCTGAGCGGTGAAGTGGTCGGTCTTGGTCCGCTTCCCGTAGCCGGCATCGGTGATGATGATGATGTCGGCGTCGGGCCGGATCACGTCGCAGGAAACGACCTCGTCGGCGGGGCGCATCCGCATGCCTCGGACCCCGGCGGCGTCCCGGCCCATGGCCCGGACGTCGTTCTCCGAGAACCGGATCCCGCTCCCGTTCAGGGAGATCATGAGGAGGTCGTCGTCACCGGAGGTGGCCACCACCCGGACCAGCTCGTCGCCGTCTCGGAGCGCGATGGCGATGAAGCCCTCCCGGCGGGACTTGTCGTACTCGGTGAAAGCCGTCTTCTTGACCTGGCCCTGCTTGGTGGCGAAGAGGAGGTAGCCGCCGGAGTCGAAGTCCCGGGTGGCCACGATGGCCTGGATCTTCTCGTCCGGGTTCAGGGGGAGGAGGTTGACCACCGCCGTCCCCTTGGCCGTCCGCTCCTTCATGGGGATCTCGTGGGCCCGGAGCCGGTAGACCTTGCCCCGGTTGGAGAAGAGGAGGAGGAATGCGTGGGAGGTGGTGTGGACAACGTCGTCGACGAGGTCCTCCTCCTTCAGCTTGGCCCCCTGCACCCCTCGCCCACCCCGGCCCTGGGTCCGGAAGGCGGCGGCCGAGACCGACTTGATGTAGCCGGCCCTGGTCATGGTGACGACGAGTTCCTCGTCGTCGATCAGGTCCTCCACGCCGAGCTCGCCCGGATCGTGGGTGATCTGGGTCCGGCGGTCGTCCGCGTACTTCCGGCGGATCTCCCCCATCTCGTCGGCGATGACGCCGCGGAGCCGGATCGGGTCGGCCAGGATGGACTCGAGCTCGGCGATGATCCGGAGGAGCTCCGCCATCTCCTCCTCGAGGTTGGTCCGGCCCAGCCGGGTGAGCCGGCCCAGGGTCATGTCGAGGATGTGCTCGGCCTGCTCCTCCGAGAATTCGAAGGGGGCGGTCATCAGGGCGGTCCTGGCCGCGGGCCGGTCCTCGGAGGCGCGGATCGCCGCGATGACGGCGTCGAGCATGTCGATGGCCTTCAAGAGGCCTTCGACGATGTGGGCCCGGGCCCGGTGCTTGCGGAGCCTGAACTCGGACCGGCGGGTGACCACCTCGATCTGATGGTCGATGTAGTGGCCGAGGGCCTGGGCCAGGTTGAGGGTGCGGGGGACGCCGTCGACCAGGGCCACGAAGTTCACGGCGAAGTTGGTCTGCATGGGGGTGTGCTTGAACAGGTTGTTCAACACCACGTTGGCATTGGCGTCCCGCTTGAGGGTGATGACGAGCTTGGGCTTCTTCCCGGCCGAGTCGTTCTGGGCGTCGGAGATCCCCTCGAGGACCCCGGCGTTGGCCAGCTCGCCGATCTTCTGCTCGATGCCCTCGATCGAGGTCTGGTAGGGGATGTCGGTCACGATGATCCGGCCGATCCCCTTGACCTCGTCGATCTCGGCAACGGCCCGCATCTTGATGGAGCCCTTCCCGGTCCGGAAGGCGTCGAGGATGCCCTGGCGGCCCAGGATGAGGGCCCCGGTCGGGAAGTCGGGGCCCTTCACGAACTGCATCAGCTCGTCGGGGGTGGCCTCGGGGTGCTCGAGCAGGTGCAACGCGGCGTCGATCACCTCCCCCAGGTTGTGGGGGGGGATGTTGGTGGCCATCCCGACGGCGATCCCCTGCGACCCGTTGACGAGGAGGTTCGGGAACCGGGCCGGCAGGACGGTGGGCTCCTCGGTGGACCCGTCGTAGTTGGGGACGAAGTCGATGGTGTCCTCATCGATGCCGGCCAGGAGCTCCATGGCGATGGGAGCGAGCCGGCACTCCGTGTACCGCATGGCGGCGGCACCCTCGTCGGGTCCCCGCCCGCCGAAGTTGCCGTGGCCGTCGATGAGCATGTGGCGGAGGCTGAAGTCCTGGGCCATCCGGGCCAGGGCGTCGTAGATGGCGGAGTCGCCGTGGGGGTGGAAGTTCCCCATGACCTCGCCCACGGCCTTGGCACACTTGGCGTGGGGTCGGTCGGGCCGGAGGTTCTGCTCGTACATCGAGTAGAGGATCCGCCGGTGGACCGGCTTCAGGCCGTCCCGGACGTCAGGCAGGGCCCGGGACACGATGACCGACATGGAGTACTCGAGGAACGAGCGCTCCATCTCCTCCTGGATCTCGATGGGCTCGATTCCCCCACCTGTCGGGGCCGGAGTCGCGGTGTCGGTCCCCCCGTCCCCGCCGTCGCCTCCGGTACCGCCACCTGGTGTGGCCATGTCCTGCTTCCCTCCGTCTCACCTGGGGCGCCGGGGGCGCCCCTCCTGCGTCGTCCTCAGATGTCGAGGAAGCGCACGTCCTTGGCGTTCGTCTGAATGAAGTGGCGGCGCTGCTCGACGTCGTCGCCCATGAGCACGGAGCAGACCTCGTCGGCCAGGGCGGCCTGCTCGACCTCGATCTGCAGCAAGGACCGCTTGGCCGGGTCCATGGTGGTGTCGCGCAGCTCGGAGAAGTCCATCTCCCCCAGTCCCTTCAGCCGGTTGAAGTCGGCCTTGTGGTTGGGGTGCTCGGCCAGGAAGGCATCCTTGGCCACGTCGTCCTTCAGGTAGACCTTCTCCTTGCCCACCAGGGTCGAGTAGAGCGGGGGCTGGGCCACATAGACGAAACCACCCTCGACCAGCGGCTTCATCTGCCGGAAGAAGAACGTGAGCAACAGGGTCCGGATGTGGGACCCGTCCACATCGGCGTCGGCCAGGATGATCACCTTGTGGTAGCGGATCTTCTCGATGTCGAACTCGTCGGCCAGGCCGGCTCCGATGGCGGCGATGAGGGCCTGGATCTCGACGTTCTTCAACATCTTGTCGATCCGGGCCCGCTCGACGTTCAGGATCTTGCCCCGGATGGGCAGGATGGCCTGGGTGCGGGGCTGGCGGGCGTCCTTGGCCGAGCCACCGGCCGAGTTCCCCTCCACGATGAAGATCTCGCTCTCCCGGGGGTCCCGTGACGAGCAGTCGACCAGCTTGCCGGGCAGACCCGCCCCACCCAGGGCGGACTTCCGTCTGGTGAGGTCCCGGGCCGCCCGGGCCGCCATCCGGGCCTTCGCCGCCACCGTCGACTTCTGGAGGATCTGGCTGGCCTCCTTGGGGTTCTCCTCGAGCCACTCGGCCAGCTTCTCGTTGGTGGCCTTCTCGACCATCGATCGGACCGAGACGTTCCCGAGCTTGGCCTTGGTCTGGCCCTCGAACTGGGGATCACGGAGGCGGACCGAGATGATGGCGGTCAGACCTTCCCGGATGTCCTCACCAAGGAGGTTGTCGTCCTTCTCCTTGAGCGTGCCCTTGGCCCGGGCGTAGCGGTTGAAGACGTTGGTGAGGGCCTTTTTGAAGCCCTCCTCGTGCATGCCGCCCTCGACGGTGGAGATGCCGTTTGCGAAGGAGTAGATGGACTCGTGGAATCCGGTGTTCCACTGCAGAGCGATCTCCACCTCCTGTGTCTCCTCGACCTGGGAGAACGATCCGACCTTGCGGAACAGGGACTCCTTGGTGGCATTGAGGTGCTTGACGTAGTCGATGATCCCGCCGTTGTACTGGTAGCGGGTCTGCTGGTGGTCCCGGCCCTCGCGCTCGTCGGTGAAGCGGAGTTCGAGGCCCTTGTTCAGGAAGGCCATGATCTGGAGTCGCTCCAGGATGGTCTGGGCCCGGAACTCGGTGGTCTCCTCGAAGATGGAGGCATCGGGCCAGAAGGTGACGGTGGTCCCGGTCCGGGGCTGGCCGGTCGACCGGTCGTTCGGGGCCGGGCCCTTGGCCTTCAGGGGGGCGACGCGCTCCCCGCCGTTGCGGAACTCGACCTCGTGGTGCTTCCCCTCCCGGTCGATCTCGAGGATCAACCGGATGGAGAGGGCGTTCACCACCGAGACGCCCACACCGTGGAGCCCGCCGGAGACCTTGTACCCGTTCCCCCCGAACTTCCCGCCGGAATTGAGCTCGGTCAGGACCAGTTCGGCCGCCGAGATGTCTGGGAACTCAGCGGTGGGCTTCACGGGAATGCCCCGGCCGTTGTCCGAGACGAGGCAGCTTCCATCGGTCAGAAGGGTCACGTCGATCCGGGTGCAGAAGCCAGCCATGGCCTCGTCGACGGCGTTGTCGACCACCTCCCAGACCAGGTGGTGGAGACCGTTGGAACCTTTGGACCCGATGTACATGCCCGGCCGGAGCCGGACGTGCTCGAGTCCCTTGAGAACCGTGATGTCCTCGGCGTCGTACGAGGAGTCGTCCATCTTGCCGACCGGGACCGGCTCTACGTCCAGCGCCACGTGCGCGCCCTTTCTGATGCCTTTGACCAGGGAGAACACCATTCCGACCGGTGCCGCGACGAAGCGGGGTGGCAGATGGTGTCGATGGTCCCATTATACCAGGGGGCAGTGATGCCCAAGTGCCTTCCGGGGGCTCCGGGGACCTCAGCGGCGGACTCGGATCTCAAGGCGTTCGGGGCCGGGCGCGGGGGCACAGACCTCGGCCACCCGGGCCAGGATCTCGGGGGCGAGATGACGGAGCTGGGTGGCCCAGGCCGGGTGGTCGGCGATCACGACCAGGGTGGCCCCGTCGATCCGCTGGGGCTGGACGTGGCTGGCCACGGCCGGTCCGACGAGCTCCTCCCAGCGGGAGAAGACGACGGTGACGACATCGACCTGACCGACGCCGAGCCGGTCGGACAGCGCCCCCAGGGACTCGGCCAGGGGGACGGGCCCGTCGCTCCGGCGTCCCCGCCGGGAGCGACCGCCGGGCCGGACCGGCCCTCCCGTGGTCACGGCCGGCCCCCGGTGCCCAGGAGCCGGCCGGACGCCACCTCGACGACGCGGTCGGGGGAGACGGCCGGAGGGGGGGCGGTGGCGGTGGTCAGCAGGACCTGGCCCGGAGGGAGGAGCTCGACGAGGGCCTCGGACCGGGCCGGGTCGAGCTCGGAGAAGACATCGTCGAGGAGGAGGACGGGAGGCTCGGGGGCGGCTTGGCATGCGAGCCCGTGGGCGGCGAGCCGGAGGCCGAGGGCCAGCGAGCGCTGCTCACCCTGGGAGGCGTGGGTCCGGCTGGGGCGGGGTCCGATCGTGATCTCGAGCTCGTCGCGGTGCGGCCCCACCCCGGTGACCTGGCGGCGGAGGTCGTCGGGTCGGGCCCTGACGACAGCCCCGGCCAGATCGCCCTCCCAGGATCGCCGGTAGCCGAGTCCGACCGGCTCGGAGACACCGGCCAGCCGCTCGTAGGCCTCGTTGACCAGGGGGGCCAGGCTGGTGACGAGCTCCTCCCGGGCCTCGGCCAGCTGCTCCCCGGTCCGGACCAGTCGGCTGTCCCAGACGTCGAGGGTGGCCTCCACCTCGGGGGTCAGACGTCCCCCGGCCTGGCGGAGGAGGGCGGTCCGCTGCCGGAGGACCCGGTCGAGGTCGGTCACCAGCGCCTCGTTGCGGGGATGGCGGTTGACCAGGGCCTCGTCGAGGAAGTCCCGCCGAGCCGAGGGACCCCCCTGGACCAGCTGGAGGTCGTCGGGGGAGAAGACCGTCATCCGGACGGCCTCGGCCAGGTCGGCCCGACGGCGGACGACCTGCCGGTTGAGCTGGGCCCGGACCGGCCCCGTCAGGGGGATCTCGGCCTCGAGCTGGACCCGTCGGCCCGCCGCGTCGACCTCGGCCCGGAGGATGGCCCGATCCGCCCCGGTCCGGACCAGGGCCTCCCGGGGCGCCCCCCGGAAGGATCGCATCGTCACGAGCCAGCCGACAGCTTCGAGGATCGAGGTCTTCCCCGACCCGTTCGGCCCCCGCAGCACGGTCAGTCCGGCGGGGTCAGGTTCGAAGACGGCCTCGGTGAAGCATCGGAAGTCGGTCAGCCAGAGGGCGGTGACAGCCACCGATGCTCGAGGCCGGCCGGGCTCAGGAGACCCGGACCGGCATGAGCAGGTAGCGGTAGTCGTCGTGGTCGGGAGCTCGAACGGTGGACGGCTTGGTTGCGTCGACCGTCTCGAGGACGACCTCGTCACCGAGGACCGCCTCCACTCCGTCGATGAGGTAGCTGGGGTTGAAGGCCACCGTCAGCTCCTCCCCCTCGTAGTCGGCGTCGACGTCCTCGCTGGCATGGCCGACCTCCTGGGAGACCACGGTCAACTCGACCCCACCAGGACGCATGGAGAGCCGGACGGGGGTGGTGTTGTCCCTGACCAGGAGCCGGACCCGGCGGAGGGCGTCGAGGAGGGCTTCCTTGCCCACCCGGAGCTGGTTCGGGTAGCCGGGTGGGATCAGCTGGCGGTAGTCGGGGAACTTCCCGTCGAGAAGCCGGGTGGTGAGATGGACGCCGGCGGCGGCGAAGGTGGCGTCGAGATCCCCGACGGAGAACCCCACGGTGGCGTCGCTGTCGTCCTTGGCCCCGGGCAGGAGCCGTTGGAGCTCGGTCAGGGCCCGGGCCGGGACCAGGATCTGCTCGGTACCCTCGGGCAGGGGGCTCTTCCCGGCCAGATCCCGCAGGGCCAGGCGGTAGGAGTCGGTGGCGACGAGCCGGATTCCGTCACCCTCGCCGGCCACGAGGACGCCGGTGAGCAGGGGCCGGGCATCGTCGTTGGAGGCAGCCCGGACGACCTGGCGGAGTGCCTCGGCCAGGCTGGCGGCGGGAATGGCCACCTGGTCGGGCCGGGGTTCGGGAAGGACCGGGAAGTCCTCGACCGCGTAGGTCCTGACCACGAACCGGGACCGGGCCGCGGAGATCTCGAGCTCGTCGTCGCCGCTGTCGAACGTCACGGCACCGGGTTCGAGGGAACGGACGATGTCGGCGGCCAGACGGGCCGGGGCCACGCAGGCACCGTCGTCCAGGCCGATGGCCTCAATCTCGACCCGGACCGTCAGATCCAGATCCGTCCCCACCACGGTCAGCCGGTTTCCCTCGGCCTCGACCCGGACTCCGCTCAGGGCTGCACTGGCCGAGCCACGGCTGCTGACAGCCCGGCTGGCGGTGGTCAGGGCGTCGACGAGCGTGTCTCGTTCGCAACGGAACTTCACACAGGTTCCTTTCCCTTTAGGTAATTCAATTCTGACAGTGGAAGTAGTAAGGGCTGTGGATTGTGGATGACAGGGTATCCGGGCAGGTGGGGCAGCCTGTGGTCATCCACGGGGTTGTCCCCGTTTCCCACAGGGGGAAGCGGTCTGGGACGGGTGAGGTGTGGTCGTCCCCCGAGGACGCCTTCCCCTCCACACCCCTCAGGGGAGTTTCCCACAGGGTCAGGCACTCCTGATCCGGAGGATGAGCTCGGTGACCTGGTCGTAGATCTGGCGCCGTTCCTTCATGAGGGCGGAGATCTTCTCGACGGCGTGCATGACGGTGGTGTGGTCCCGGCCGCCGAACTCCCGGGCGATGGCCGGATAGGAGAAGTCCGTCACCTCCCGGAAGACGTACATCCCGATCTGGCGGGCGATGACGAGGGGGCGTCGACGGCTGGCGCTGCAGAGATCCTCGACGGTGAAGCCGAAGGTGGAGGCGGTGGCGTCGAGGATCATCTTGGGGGTGATCTGCCGGGGGTGGCCGGCGGAGACGATGTCGGAGAGGACCCGCTCGGCCAGGTCGCGGTTCAGGGGTTGGCCGTTGAGGCTGCCATAGGCGGTGACCCTGATGAGGGCCCCCTCGAGCTCCCGGATGTTGTCCTTCACGTGGGTGGCGATGAATTCGAGGACGTCGTCGGGAACGGGGACCAGCTCCCGCTCTGCCTTCTTCTGGAGGATGGCCAGCCTCGTCTCGAGCTCCGGGGGCTGGACGTCGGTGATGAGCCCCGAGAGGAAGCGGCTCCGGAGCCGGTCCTCGAGGGTGGCGATGGACTTGGGGGAGCGGTCCGAGGTCAGGACGATCTGCTTGGAGGCCCCGTAGAGGTGGTTGAAGGTGTGGAAGAACTCCTCCTGGAGGGATTCCTTGCCTTCCATGAACTGGACGTCGTCGATGAGGAGGACGTCACATTCCCGGTACCGCCGCTTGAATGCCGTGGTGGTGTTGTTCCGGATGGCGTCGACGAACTCGTTCATGAAGGTCTCGGTCGAGACGTACCGGATGTGCCGGCCGGCGAAGTTCTGGAGGACGTAGTTCCCGATGGCGTGGAGGAGGTGGGTCTTGCCCAGGCCCGCCCCGCCGTGGATGAAGAGGGGGTTGTAGGAGCGGGCCGGCATCTCGGCCACGGCCTGGGCGGCGGCGTGGGCGAAGCGGTTGGAGGAGCCGATGACGAAGGACTCGAAGATGTAGCGCTGGTCGAGCCCGCCCAGGTCGTTCTCGCCGGCCCGCCCCTTGGGCCCGACCGGGCGGGGACCGGCGACCGTCGGCTCGGACCTGGTCTCCTGTACCTCCACCGTGGCGAAGAGGCTGGACTCATCGGGTTGGGCCGTGACGGGAACCACCTCGAGGCGGACGACCACGTCCCGGCCGGTGGCGTCGGAAGCCACCGCCGCGATCAACCCGAGGAACCGGGTCTCGACCCGGTCCCGGACGAGGGTGCTCGGGACGCCGAGCAGGAGGAGATCGTCATGGAAGCTGAGGGGGATGATCCCCGCCAGCCAGGTCCGCCACGTGGCATCCGCGACCTGTTCCCGGAGCGCATCACCACAGCGCTTCCACAGGTCGATTGTGTCGTTCACCTGGGCCTCCGCCCTCACCTAGCCAAATCTGTCCACAGGGCAGTCCACAGGTGTGGATTGCCCAAGCCCTGCCGCGCCGAGGCACTCGGTCGGTGGTGGTGCTCGGGTGGCTCCGAGAAGGGGACGCTCCCGACCGACGACACCACCGAGGGTGTGAGCCGCCCGGTGCTCCGAACGGTACACCGGCGGGACCGGGGCTGCTAGTGCCCTGGCCAGGCGTGCCGGGACCCGGTCGCCGGCCGCGGACAGGCCCGCCTGGTCCGATCGCCCCGACCGCGCCTAGCATTGCGGACCTGGCACCTGGCTGTCGCGCCACGGGTGCATCCCCCCCGGCCGGTCATCAGTCTCCCTGACCGGCCTCACCAAGAGGAACGAGAGGAAGTTGAAGCGAACCTTCCAGCCCAATACCCGCAAACGGGCGAAGAACCACGGCTTCCGGCACCGGATGTCGACCCGGGCCGGCCGCGCCATCGTACGGGGCCGGCGGCTGCGCGGGCGGCACCGCCTGTCCGCCTAGGGCGGCCGGGGGCCCGTGGTCTGGAGGATCGACGACCGGACCACCTTCGAGGCTCTCCGACGGTCCAGGCAGCGGGCCCGGAAAGGTCCGATCAGCGTCACGTTCGTGGCGTCGGACCGGTCCCCCGGTCCCCGGGTTGCCTATGCGGTCGGGAAGCGGGTCGGTGGTGCGGTCGTCCGGAACCGGCTCCGTCGCCGCCTCCGGGCGGTGGTGGCCGAGATCGCCGGGAGCCTCGAGATGGGCTCCTATCTGGTGTCAGCGGGCCCCGCGGCCTGTGAACTCTCCTTCGAGGAGCTGAGAACGACAGTGGCAGAAGCAATGAGGTCCGCAGGGGGGAACAGCCGGTGAGCGTGCTCGCCCCGGTGACCTCACCGCGGCACCGGGCCCCGCTGTCGAGGGCGGTCCTGGCCCTGATCCGGCTCTACCAGCAGGCCCGGGTCGGTCGGCCCTCCCCCTGCCGCTACCTCCCGACCTGCTCCGACTACGCCGCCGAGGCGATCACCCGCCACGGCCTGGCCCGGGGCGGTCTCCTGAGCCTCCGTCGGATCGGTCGATGCCACCCCTGGGCCGGGCACGGCGTCGACCCGGTACCCGAGTGAGAGAGGAGACGTCGTGACTGTCATCCCGATCCTCGGGAGCACCATCGGTCAGATCTTCGCCCCCTTCTACACGGCGATGGCCTGGCTGATCGCCTTCTTCTACTCCCTGGTCCCCAATTACGCCTTCGCCATCATCCTCCTGACCCTGGTCGTGATGGCCATCACGGCGCCGCTCACGGTTAAGAGCACCAAGTCGATGGTGGCCACCCAGCGGCTCCAGCCCGAACTGAAGAAGATCCAGACCAAGTACAAGAACGACCGGGTCGCCCTCAACGAAGAGATGATGAAGCTCTACCGGGAGCACCACATCAACCCGGCCGGTGGGTGCCTCCCCGTCATCATCCAGACCCCGTTCTTCCTCGTCCTCTATGGGGTGATCAAGGGACTCACCAATACGGTCACGAGCAAGGACCATGTCGTCTCGGCCGCCCCCCGGTACATCAGCCACGGCTCGAAGCTCTACAAGAGTCTGATCGCCTCCCCCGGTCACATGAAGTCCCTGGGCATTGACCTGGCTCAGAAGCTCACCTCCCACCAGGCCCATTGGTACGGACACCTGCCGATAGCGGCGCTGATCCTGGCTGCCATCGGGCTCCAGTTCTTCCAGATGCGGGCCATGACGCGCCGGAATCCGGCCGCCGCACAGGCCAACCCGCAGATGCAGATGATGCAGAAGTACATGCCGATTATCTTCGGGATCATTTACATCAACATCGCGGCTGGCGTGAACATCTATTTCATCGTTTCCGCCCTCTGCCGCATCGGCATCCAGGAGTGGGTATTCCGGTCCGGCATTCTGGACAAGCCGCCCCGGAGGGCCCTGGCGGCGGCGGCCGGGGTGGCCGGGGTGGCCCCCCGCCGGTCCCTGATGGACCGGATGGCGGATGCCCAGAAGCGGGCCCTCGAGCAGCAGGAGCTCCGCCAGCGGCTCCTCGATCCCGGACTGCCTGGACTGCCCGGCGTGAACGACACCGATCCCCCGGTCAAGGGATCCCCTCCCCCTCTCCCCGGCCCCAAGCCCCCAGCAGGCGGGAAGTCGCCGTCGTCAGGTGCGAAACCACCGTCGGGAACCGGGAGCTCCAACGGCAACGGGAGCAAGCCTGCTCCCGGCGCCAGGAACCAGAAGACTCCGACGAACGATGCTGGGAAGGGTGAAGGGGCCGATCCGGCCGCCAAGCCGGCCCAGCCGCGATCCCGGGCCAAGAAGCCGAGAAAGGCTCGATGAACGATGGATTGGGTTGAGACAACTGGAAAGACCCTCGAGGACGCCAAGGAGGCTGCCCTCGACCAACTGGGCATCGACGAGAGCGATGCCGAGATCGTGGTGGTGAGCGAGCCGAAGCCCGGGCTCTTCGGTCGGATGAGGGGCGAGGCCCGGGTCAGGGCCCGGGTCCAACCCACCCAGCCCCGGCCCAAGCGGACCCGGACCCGGCGGCCCGGCTCGGCCCAGGGCCAGAGTCAGGGCCAGGGCCAGGGCCAGGGCCAACGTCGGGAGGGGGCCCGGTCCGGAGGTGGCGGTGGGGGATCCCGTGACGGATCCTCCGGAGCCGTCGCCCTCGTGGACGGTGGTGGATCGGGTGACGAGGGTTCCGGTGAGGACCGTCCCGGCAGCGGGCAGGGTCAGGCCCGGCGCCGGAAGCGCTCGCGTGGTGGGGGAGGGTCGGGCTCATCGGGAGGCTCCTCCCAGGACAACAGTCAGCGCTCCGAAGTGGGGCCCAGGTCAACAGGCAGGCAGGAGTCCCGTCAGACGGCGGGCACGAAGGAGGAAGTCGTGGGTGAAGTGCTGACACTGGAGGAGCAGGGCGAGGCGGCCCGGGAGTTCGTCCACGGTCTCGTGCGGGAGATGGGCATCGACGCCACCGTCTCGACGAGGGTGGTCGACGCCGAGACGGCCGAGGTCGCCGTCGAGGGGGAGGAGCTGGGACTCCTGGTCGGACCGGGCGGGGCGACCCTGGCCGCCATCCAGGAACTGACCCGGACCTTCGTCCAGCGCAGGACCGGAGGCCAGAGCGAGCGGATCATGGTCGACGTGGCCGGCTACCGGGCCCGCCGGGCGGAGGCCCTGAAGCGGTTCACCGGGCAGATCGCCGACGAGGTCCTGGCCAGCGGCCAGGACCGGGCCCTCGAGCCCATGTCCGCCGCGGACCGGAAGATCGTCCACGACAGCGTGAACGAGATCGACGGGATCTCGACCAGGTCCGAGGGCGAGGATCCCCGTCGTTACATCGTCATCTCGGCCACAGGTCGTCCTACGCCGGTGGCGGAGGTCCAAGAGGACGAGGACGACGACGAGATCGAGGAGTCGACCGAGTCCCAGGAGGACCAGGGCTGAGTTCAGCCCCCGCCGTTCCCCCGGTCCTCCAGGACACCCTGGAGCGATCCCGGGAGCTGGGATTCCTGGGGGCCGGCCCCCTGGAGGACCAGATCGGCCATGCCCTCGGGTTCGCCCGAGCCTACGAGACCTGCGGCCCCGGGGGACCTCCCCCGGGGCCGGTTCTCGATCTGGGCTCGGGTGGCGGTCTGCCCGGCCTCGTCCTGGCCCATCACTGGGGCGACGTCGAATTCGTCCTGCTCGACGCCCAGGAGCGCCGGACCGCCTTCCTGGAGGAGGCGGTGGATCGATGCGGGTGGACCGGTCGGGCCCGGGTGGTCCGGGCCCGCTCGGAAGAGGCCGGACGGAATCCGGACCTGCGGGGCACCTTCGCCCTGGTCGTGGCCCGCTCGTTCGCCACTCCCCCGGTGACGGCCGAAGCGGCGGCCCCCTTTCTCCGGCCCGATGGGCTTCTCCTCGTCTCCGAGCCTCCCAGTGAGCCCCGGGACGGGATCCTCAGGGAGTCCGGTCCCTCCGCCCGTTGGCCCCGGGCCCCGTTGGCCGATCTCGGGTTGGCCCCGCTCGAGCGCTACTGGGACGGGTTCGGCTTCGCCGTTCTCCGTCAGGTCGTCCCCTGCCCCGACCGTTTTCCCCGTCGAACGGGGATTCCGGGGAAGCGCCCCCTCTACCAGCCCGACGCCGGCGGATCGGGCTCCCCGGGGTCCGCTCCGGATCCTGGAACTCCGAGCTTCCGGGCATAGCGCTCCCGCATCTCGAGGAACCGACCGTAGGTGTGGCCGTCAAGCGCCGGGAGGAGGTGTCCCTCGAGGAGGGGAAGGAGCTCGGTCCGGAGGAAGTCCCCCCTGGCCATCCACTGGAGGTAGTCCCTGCCCCCGTGGTGATAGGGGCCGTAGAGCTTCCCGCCCGGGAAGGTCGCCATGATCCAGTCGAAGAGGGCCCGGTGGCGGCTGTGCATCCGCAGTGTCACCTGAGGTTGGCGGCCGTCCCCCCCGAAATGCCCCTCGCCCACCAGGATTCCCACGAGGACTCCGACATCGAATTCTGTCGCCACCGGCCCTCCTCTGATCCCGTCCGTGTTTCACCGTAAGGTACCACGTGAAACAGGAGAAGGTCCCCTGCCAAACGCCCCCAGGGGACGCCCATCCGTGTTTCACCGTCAGGATTCACGTGGAACACCCGCCCTTTTTGGTGGAGATTGGCTTCCGGGGACCTCATAGGCTTGACCGGAGGTTCAGAGATGGGAAGGATGGGGTGCCGTGACTCCGATACCCCCAGGACCCTGCCCATGAGAGTCCGATTGCGGGGCCGGTCCGCCGGGGACGACCAGGACCCGGAGCCGCCCCGGGATGTCTCCCCGCCAGGAGAGGAAGAGTCGTCGGATCCTTCGGAGGCTCCTTCCGATGTCCTGGCGGTTGACCCCACGATCACCGGGAGTCAGCCGACCCCGGTCCAGGACCAGACGATCTCCCAACCCGGCCCGGCCGGTGATGAGGTGGATGTGGAAGAGGCGGAGGAAGAGCAGGAGATGGCCAAGAAGAAGGGCAAGGCGGAGACCGAGGATCTGGCCACGACAGTCGCTCCCGAGGTCGAGGGACCGAAGGGCTATGTTCCCAGGCCGATTCCCAGGATCATCGCCGTGGCCAACCAGAAGGGGGGAGTGGGGAAGACCACGACGGCCGTCAACCTGGGAGCCGGACTGGCCGAGCTGGACTATCGGGTCCTTGTCATCGATCTGGACCCCCAGGGGAATGCCACCACGGGTCTCGGGATCGACGCCCACACGTTCGAGCACTCGATGTACGACGTCATCATGCGGGACATCCCCCTCGAGGACTGCATCGAGCCGACGAGCATGAAGAACCTCTTCGTGGCCCCGGCCACCATTGACCTGGCCGGGGCCGAGATCGAACTCGTCCCGGCCTTCAGCCGGGAGCTGAAGCTCCGACGGGCCATCGAATCGGTGATCGACGACTTCGACTACGTCCTGATCGACTGTCCTCCCTCCCTGGGGCTCATCACCATCAACGGACTGGCCGCGGCCCGGGAGGTCCTGGTCCCCATCCAGTGCGAGTACTACGCCCTGGAGGGACTCGGGCAGCTCCTCCGGAACGTCCACCTGGTCCAGGCCAACCTGAACGACGGGCTCGATGTGAGCACGATCGTCCTGACGATGTACGACGCCCGGACGAAGCTGGCCGACCAGGTCGCCACCGAGGTCAGGGAGCACTTCGGGAACATGGTCTGCCGGAACATCATCCCCAGGACGGTCCGGATCTCGGAAGCCCCCTCCTTCGGGCAGCCCATCACCGTCTTCGATCCGACCTCGCGGGGGGCCATTGCCTACCGGGAGCTAGCCAAGGAGGTCAGCGGTGGCGCGGCGTAGCGGATTGGGGAAGGGGCTCAGCTCGTTGATCCCGGCCGAGGTCGTCGGCGACCGGGGGACGGCCCTCCGGGAGGTGCCCGTTTCGAGCGTCCGGCCCAACCCCCTCCAGCCCCGGACCCACTTCGAGGAGGAGGCCATGGCCTCCCTGGCCGCCTCCATCCGGGAGCTCGGGGTCCTCCAGCCGATCCTGGTCCGGGAGCTCACCCCCGACGAGTACGAGCTCATCGCCGGCGAGCGCCGCTGGCGGGCGGCCCGGAGGGCCGGCCTCCAGACCATCCCCGTCATCGTCCAGATGTCCACCGACCTCCACAGTCTCGAGCAGGCGCTGGTGGAGAACCTTCACCGGGAGGATCTGAACCCGCTGGAGGAAGCCGCCGCCTACCAGCAGCTCGTGGACGAGTTCAACTACACCCATGAGCAGGTGGCAGGTCGGGTCGGCAAGAGCCGGACGGCGGTCACCAACACCCTTCGCCTCCTCCAGGCCCCGGCCGGTGTCCAACGGGCCCTGGCCGACGGCGCCATCACGGCGGGCCACGCCCGTGCCCTCCTCGGGACCCCCGACCGGAACTTCCAGGAGGAGCTGGTCCAGCGGGCGGTGACCGAGGGACTCACCGTCAGGGCCCTCGAGGAGGCGGTTCGCCGGCATGCCCATCTCTCGTCGGAGGAGGGGGTCGAGCCCCGGCCCGACCCGGCAACGGAGTCCCCGGGACCAGGGGGCTCGATCCTGGTCCTTCCCCCGCCACCGGGCGGGGCGGGTGACCCGGGGGGCTCCAGGCCCCGGCTCCCGGCACCCGGTGTCCTCGAATTGGAGGAGCTCCTGTCGGCCCATCTGAACACCCGGGTCAAGGTGGACATGGGGGCGAAGCGGGGCCGGGTCATGATCGACTTCGCCACCCTCGAGGATCTCGAGCGGATCTACAAGGCCATGATCGGAGGGGTCCCCCCAACCCTCACGTGAGCTTTCACACCTGTCATTCCACAATCCGTGGTCAAAGTTGTGGATAACCGGGAAATGGGGCCGAAATCTCACTCATAGTGAGGATCTAACCGTCGATCGTACGTAAAGCCTCTTCCACAACCTGTGCATGAGCTTGTGGATTGTGGCCTAGTCGGGGGGAGAGGAGACCCAGGCGGAGAAGGCGTCGACGATGGCGTCGGCCAGCCTGGAGGTCTCCCGGACGACGGTGGCGGCAGGACCGATCTCACAGACGACCGATGGCATCCGGGTCTCCCGGAGGATGGGGAGGGACATGCCCCGGATCCCCTCCGAGGGGACTCCCAGGGCGGCGGCGGCCCGGGGATGGACCAGCTCGGCCAGCCTCCGGCCCCCGGCCGACTCGTAGCTGTAGCCGGCGTAGTAAGCCGCCGAGCAGCTGACCCGGTCGGGATCGAGCCGGAGCCCCACGTAGACCTCGACCTCGGCACTGTTGGCCGCCGCGGCCTGGAGGGATCCCGTGGGGCTCAGGAGGGTGATGACCCGGGCTCCGGCCCCGGCCAGACGCTTCCGGACCGCTCCCACCAGGACGTCGAGCCCACCCTCCTCCCCGATGGCGATCCTCCGGCCGTCCAGGGTCCGGGGGGCGACCCGGAGCCGTTCCCGGTCCCGGACGGCGCTCACGAGCTCCGGGCCGGAGTGCCGGGGGGCCACCCGCCTGAGCTCCCGGAGGGTCGAGGCCCCCAGGATCCCGTCGACGGCGAGGCCCATGTTCCGTTGGAAGTCGGCCAGGGCCACGGCGGTGGCCTGGCCGAAGATCCCGTCGACCCGGCCGCTGTCGAACCCCAGGGCCGAGAGCCGCTGCTGGAGGTCGGCGACGTCGTCCCCCCGGAACATCGGGGACCGGAGGTAGAGGAGCCGGTCCCGGCCGAGCCGGTAGCCGGCCTCGACCAGGACACTCCAGGTCTGGGGGCCGCAGATCCCGTCCACCCGGAGCCCACGGCGGTGCTGGAAGGCCTCCACCGCGGCCCGGGTCCCCGGTCCGAACCGACCGAGCTCGTCGGGGTCGACGGTGAACCCCTCCACGTCGAGCCTCCCCTGGAGGTCGACGACAGCCTCACCCCGGTCCCCTCCGACGAGGGGGAGGGCGGCCTCGAGGTCTAGATGAACTCGGCGATCTCCTGGAGGAGCTGGGCTTTTCCCCGAGCTCCCACGATCCGGGCCTGGGCCTCCCCGTCCTTGAAGAGCATGAGGGTCGGGATGCTCATCACCTCGAACCTCCGGGTGATGTCCAGGTTCTCGTCGATGTTCACCTTGGCCACCAGGAGCTTCCCCTCCTGCTCGGAGGCGATCTCCTCCAGGATCGGGACGATCATCTTGCACGGACCGCACCACTCGGCCCAGAAGTCCACCAGGACGGGGAGATCGGAAGCTTTGACATGCTCGTCAAACGTCCCGTCGGTGAGGGTCGTGATCTGGTCGCTCATCCTGTCCTCCTGGGTGGGGCCGCCCCGCGGCCCCTGGTGATCCGAACATCTGGAGAACCCCGCGGCGGGCTCCCGCATTCCGCCCCGCGCCGACCGCCGGGCCCGTCAACTGCCCTGGGCCTCGAGCCAGCGCTCCGAGTCGATGGCGGCCATGCAGCCCGAACCCGCCGCCGTGATGGCCTGGCGGTAGACGTGGTCCTGGACGTCCCCGCAGACGAAGACCCCCTCGACGCTCGACCGGGTCCCCTCGAAGGTCCGGATGTACCCGTGCTCCTCCATCTCGAGCTGGCCGGCGAAGACGGTGGTGTTGGGCTCGTGGCCGACGGCCACGAAGACCCCGGCCACCTCGACGGTCTCCTCGGCCCCGGTCAGGACGTTGCGGAGGGTGACGGAGGACACCTTGGTGTCCCCGTGGATCTCGGTCAGGGCCGAGTCCCACCGGAATTCGATCTTCTCGTTGGCGAAGGCCCGGTCCTGCATGATCTTCGAGGCCCGGAGCTCCTTGCGGCGGTGGACCAGGGTCACCCGCCGACCGAACCGGGTCAGGAAGTTGGCTTCCTCCAGGGCCGAGTCCCCCCCGCCCACCACCATGATCTCCTGGTCCCGGAAGAAGAACCCGTCGCAGGTGGCGCAGGTGGAGACCCCGTGGCCCAGGAGTCGGTCCTCACCGGGGATCCCCAGCATGAGGGACCGGGCGCCGGTGGCGATGATGAGGGACCGGGCCAGGACCACCGGCTCCGAGGTGGCGGGGTCGTCGACCCAGACCTTGAAGGGCCGCTCGGAGAGGTCGACGGCCGTGACCTTCCTGGTCAGGTACTCGGCCCCGAACCGGGCCGCCTGGTCCCGGAACCGTCCCATGAGCTCGGGGCCCATGATCCCCTCGACGAAGCCTGGGTAGTTCTCGATCTCGGTCGTCAGCATGAGCTGGCCGCCGGGCTGGTCGCTGGTGGAGGAGGGCTCCCCCTCGATGACGAGGGGGGCCATGTTGGCCCGGGCCGAGTAGACGGCGGCGGTCAGCCCGGCCGGCCCCGATCCCAGGATGACGACATCCCGTTCCTCCGGCATCTCAGACCTCCTTGGTCGCCGCGCCACGGCGGGACCAGAGGAACACGCCCACAGCGGTGAAGATTCCCCCCACGATGGCGTCGGAGACCCAGACGCGGTTCCCCGGGATGTAGACGGTGAGGAGCCGGACGGCGGCGATGGCGAGGAGGACGCACAGGACGAGGCCCATCACGCCGGCCACCAGCCCGTAGACCAGGGCCCGGGCCACCACGATGACGGGCTGGACGACCTTGTCGTGGACCCCCTCGACGATGTTCTCGACCAGGTCGGCCACCTTGGCCTGCCAGTCGGCCCCGGCCACGGCGTCACTGGCCGACCACCGGGGAGAGGCCGGACCGGGGGTCTCCCCGGCGTGGGGGTGGCTGCGGACGGGGGGGGGAACCGGAGCCTCCGGTGCGGGGACGTCACCGTCCGAATCGGGGGGAGCCTGCTCGTCCATGGCGGCGAGGTTAGCCGGGCCTGCTCCTAACGGGCCCGCTGGTAGCAGACCCCGAGGGTCCCGGGCCCGGCGTGGCTCCCGACGACGGGGCCGAGCTCGGTCACGATGACCTCGTGGAGGGGGTTGACCTTCTCGATGAGGGCCAGGAAGTCCCCGATGTCCTCGGCCATCCCGTGGGGGACGGCCAGCCGGACGAGGGGGCCGGCGTCGAGGACCTTGTCGGCCAGGTACTGGAGGGCCCGGGCCCGGGTCCGCTGCTTCGACTCGACGGCCACCGCCCCGTCCCGGATCTCGATCACGGGCCGGATGGAGAGGAGGGAGCCGACCAGGTGGGCGGCCCCCCCGATCCGGCCCCCCTTCTTCAGGTAGTCCAGGGAGCCGACGGAGGAGTAGACGTGACAATCGGCCCGGAGGTCCTCGGCCGCGGCGGCCACCTCCTCGAGCCCCTTGCCCTCGTCGACGAGATCGGCGACGGCGAGGACCAGGACCCCCTCGCCCATGGTGGCGGTGAGGGAGTCGACGACCCTGACGGGGATGGTCCCGGCCACCGCCTCGGCCGCGGCCAGGGCCGACTGGTGGGTGGCGGAGAGCTTGGAGGAGAGGTTGACGCAGACCACCCCGTCGGCCCCGGCCTCGGCCGCCTCGAGGAAGGCCTCCTGGAAGGCGCCCAGGGAGGGGGCCGACGTCTCGGGCATGGCCGGCCCGGTGACGACCCGGTCCCAGAACTCCTTGCTGGAGAGCTCGATCTGGTCGACGAACTCCTCGGTCCCGAACCGGATGGTGAGGGGGACGACCCGGATGCCCCGCTCCTCGGCCTGGGCCGGGGTCAGGTCGCAGGCACTGTCGGTGACCACCTGGATACCGCCCATCGGCTCATTCCCCTTCCGGCGACGGGCCCCGGAGGCGGGGCGGTCGCGGGTCGCGCTCAGGGTCCGAGTCTGCCATGCCCGGCTCGACCGGCGGCGCCTTCCGGGTCGGCCCGAGCAGCGTGGGCCGGCTCGGGGGTCGCCCGGCCGGGAGGAGGGGACTGGGACGGCCCGGGACCGGGGCGACCCCCCGCCGTCTCCGGGTACCGGTTCCCGGCTCCCGGCGGGCCAGGGGATCGGGGAGGGGCTCGGGGGCCCTGGCCGGTCCCCGTCCCCGGTCGGCCAGGGCCCCGAGGGCTCCGACGGCCAGGAGGTAGGCCACCGCCCCGGCCACCACGCCGAGGAGGACCCGGAGGGCGAGCCCCGGTGTCGACTCGGAGCCGGTGACGCTCACCCCGGCGGCGGAGGCGACGACCAGGAGGACGGTGGCCGAGACGATCCGGCCCAGGGGACCGGTGACGAGGTCGCCGTCGAGGCCCCCCACCTTCTGGCGGACGAGGACGAGGCCGGCCCCGGCGGCCAGGGTGTAGGCGATGGAGATGGAGAGGGCGATGCCCTCGATGCCGAGGGGGCCGACCAGGAGGAGGGCCCCCACGATGTTGAGGGCGTTCTCGAGGAGGTAGAGCCGGAAGGCGGTCCGGAGGTCCTGGATGGACTGGAGGACCCGGACGGCGTACTGGAAGACGCAGAACCCCGGGAGCCCGACGGCCAGCATGGAGAGGGTGGTCCCGGTGGGGCCGGTGGCGGTCCGGTGGCCGATGGCGGCCCCGAGGAGGAGGAGGAGGGGCCGGGCCAGGACCACGAGGCCGGCGGCGGCGGGGATGATGACGGCCAGCATGCTCCGGAGTCCCCCGGCCAGGCGGCGCCGGAAGACGACCAGATCCCCTCTGGTCCAGGCCCCGGCCAGCCGGGGGACGGTGGCCGTCATGATGGAGACGGCCACCACGGCGTAGGGGAGCTGGAAGAAGGTGTAGGCGTAGGTATAGGCCGAGACCGACCCGGGGCCGACCTTCTCGGCCAGGGCCAGGACCACGATGAGGGCGACCTGGTTGGTGACGACCAGCCCGAAGGTCCAGCCCGAGAGCCTGACGATCCTCCGGACGGCCTCGTGGCCGAACCGGGGGGACCAGCGGAGCCCGAGGCCGGCCCGCCTGAGGCTGGGCAGGAGGGCGGCGGCCTGGACGGCAACCCCGGCGGTGGTCCCGAGGCCGAGGAGGAGGAGCTGGCTCCGGTGGGCCTCCACCCCCGCCACGGTGGGGTTCCTGACGACGACCCCGAAGGTGACGAGGACGGCGATGAGGACGAGGTTGTTGGCGATGGGGGCGAACATGGGGGCGGCGAACCGCTCCCGGGCGTTCAGGAGGGCGGTGGCGAGCCCGATGAAGCCGTAGCAGGTGAGCTGGGGGACGAAGAGGAGGAGGAGCTCGGTGGCGAGCCGGCGGTCGGCGGCGGCGGTCGTGGAGTGGGAGAGGCCGGTCATGAGCCGGATGATGAGGGGGGAGGCGGCCAGGAAGGTGACGGAGGCGGCTCCGATGACGAGGAGGGTGACGCTGGCCACGGCCGAGAGGGCCTCGGTGGCCTCCTCCTTCGACCGGGCCGCCAGCCGTTCCACGAAGACGGGGACGAAGGTGGCCGAGAGGACCCCTCCGAGGAGGAGGTCGACCACGATGTTCGGCATGGTGTTGGCCAGGTTGTAGGCGTCGGCCAGGGTGCCGGTCTTCACCGCGACGACGAGGGCCAGGAGCCGGAGGAGGCCGGTCAGTCGGGAGATGCCCGTCCCGACGGCCATGAGGGCGGCGGACCGGGCCAGCCGGGGGGAGGCCCCTCGGGGCCCGGGGTCGGTCACGGCCGGCGCCCGGCCGCGCCCCGGACGTGGGCACCCCGGCGGGTCCGCCGTCCCCGCCAGAGGGTCCGTCCCCACCAGACCAGGAGCACGGCCACGGCCCCGAGGGAAAGGACGACGGCGACGAGCGAGGTGGAGAAGGACCGGACGGTCAGGCTCCCGTTCACGAGGACGAGCCGGCCGTCGGGGCTGGTCACCGTGGTCGAGACGAGGAAGTTCCCCGACTTCCGGGCCCGGACCTCCACGTAGACGGCGTTGGAGGCCCGGTCGAGGGTCATCTGGCAGGAGACACCGGTGAAGCCACCGGTGGTGGGGTGGACGGTCCGGCAGCCGGGGGTGGCCACGAAGACGAGGTTGTCGCTCGTGACGGTGAGGGTCCCCCGGACGGGGTAGCGGGCGTCGTTGAAGACGGTGATGGGGACCCGGGCCGTCGACGAGGTCACGTGGACGGGGCTGCCGTTGTCGAGCCTGAGCTGGCCGAGCTGGTGGTCGAGGGCGCCGTTGAAGGCGTCGAGCCGGGCCTGGGCCTGGTGGGGTTGGAGGGCCAGGGACTCCGAGGCGAGGAGGCTGTCGCCGAGGGCACCGGCCACCCCGCTCCCGACCCCGGTGGTCGAGACGGCCGAGGCGAATCCCTCCTGGCGGGCCCGGGCCGCCCGGACGGCCTTGGCGGAGAGGCCTGCCCCCACCGTCTGGCCGGTCCCGGTGGTGCTGCCGGTGGCGGGCCGGTGGACCGTCGGCTGGGCGTTGCCCCCCGCATGCACGTCGGCGAAGAGCTCGGAGACGGTCACGGGTGCGACCAGGGGATCGGACCCGAGCCCGGTCAGGACCGCGTCCACGAAGGTGGGGTCGGGGTCGGCCCAGTCCGGGAGGGGGGCGAGGACGACGCCCCGCTGGTCGTCGGCGGCGCTGGGGAGCTCGAAGTGGATGAGGGCCAGGTCGGCCAGGAGCTGGTGGGCGGCCAGGACGTCCCCCCCGCCACCGCCGGTGCCCCCGGCCAGCTCGGACTGGAGCTGGGGGTCGGAGGTGATTGCATTCGGGGTGGGGGTGACACCGTCGGAGAGGGGGAAGGGCTGGGAGCAGGTGCTGTTCCCGCAGGCCCCCCCGCCGGTGACGCTGGCCGGGGGGAGGACGAAGTCGGCGAAGGTCGGGGCAAGCTGGTTCAGGGTGTTCTGGTCCAGGGCGGGAGCGGGGCTCGGGCCGGTCGGTCCCGGGGCCACCCAGACGGTCCCGGTGGGGTGGTCGGGGGCGAGGATCTGGGCGGCCCGGCGGATCTGGGCCGTCAGGTCCCCGCCGAGGCCGCCCTGGAGGAGCGCAGCCGGGTCGACCGGGACGTAGGTCTGGGCCAGGACCTCCCGGACGGAGCCGGGGCCCAGGAGGCTCTGGAGGGCCGTCCCGGCCCGGTCCCGGCCGGAGGCCCCGGCGCCGTCCACGGCCTCGAGGCTGGCCGGCTCCGGCTCGAGGGTGACGGGGACGGCGGGATGGGCGCTGACGGTCGTGGCCAGCTCCCCGAGGGCGCTGAGGGAGTTGTCGGAGGAGGTGGCCGACGTTCCCGGGGGCAGGTTCAGGGGGAGGACCCAGGCGAAGTCGAGCTTCCTGACCGCGGTGGCCGCCCCGACGTAGACGAGGTGGGTGACGAGGCTCGGGAGGCCCGTCCCGCCCGAGGTCCCCGTCGGGACCAGCTGGAGTTGGACGGGGTAGACGCCGTCGCACGAGTAGCAGTGCAGGTTGAGGCTGGCCGGGCCGGGTGGGGTCGTGGTCGTCCCGACGGCCACGGTGAGGACGACCCCGCCCCCCGGGCCGGCCGGGAGGGAGGAGAGGGGGACGGGGACGGTATGGGACAGGCCGTAACCCGTGGGCCTCCCTCCCAGGGTCAGCCCGAAGGCGGACCGGGTCGAGAGGACGCTGTAGACGGTGGCCTCCACCGAGAACCCGGCGGTTGCCGCCCCGGTGACGGTCAGGGTGGCGCTGAAGGTCGACTGGGTCGGCCCCGTCCACCAGGACTGGTCGAGGAGCTCGAGCGAGGGGCCGGACGGGGAGGTGGCCGCGGCGGGGGTCCCGGCCGCCTGGGGGGTCCCGGTCGGCTCGCTGGCCCCGAAGGCGGGGCCCGGGAGGACGCCGACGAGAAGGGCCACGGCCAGGGCTACGAGGACGGCCCGGCGCCCGGAGGCCTCTCGGGGAACGGTGGGGTCGTCGCCTCCGGCGGGGGCGACGTTGGCCTGGGTCCTGTCCACCTCGGCCCCGCAGCCTAATGGGGGTGGGGAGGCGGCGCCGGTCCGGGGCCCCTCCGGCCCGGCGCTACCCTCGGCGGCGATGATCCCCCCCCGTTTCGCCCCCCTCGTCGAGGACACCGCCGAGCTGGCCGGGCTCTTCGCCGCCGCCGGTCGGTCCCTCTACCTGGTGGGGGGGACCGTCCGGGACGCCTTCGTGGCCGCCTCGGCCCCGACCGAGGGGTCCCCCGCCCCCGGGACCGGGGCGCCCGGGGTGGAGCACGACCTCGATCTCACCACCCCGGCCCGGCCCGACGAGATCGAGGCCCTCGTCTCGGGCTGGGCCGACGCCGTCTGGCTCCAGGGGAAGCGGTTCGGGACCATCGGGGCCCTGAAGGGGGGGAAGCGGTTCGAGATCACCACCCACCGGGCCGAGGCCTACAGCCCGGACTCCCGGAAGCCGGAGGTGGCCTTCGGGGACTCCCTGGAGGTGGATCTCTCCCGGCGGGACTTCACCGTCAACACCATGGCCCTCCGGCTCCCCGAGCTCGAGCTGATCGACCCCTTCGACGGCCTCGGGGACCTGGCCGGGAAACGGCTCCGGACCCCCCTCGACCCGGAGACCTCCTTCTCCGACGATCCCCTCCGGATGCTCCGGGCCGCCCGGTTCATCGCCGGCCTCGGGCTGGAGCCCGACGAGGCCCTGGTGGCCGCCATCCGGTCCCTCCACGACCGGCTCGCCATCGTCTCGGCCGAGCGGATCCGGGACGAGCTCGACAAGCTCCTCGTCGTCGCCGTCCCCTCCCCCGGCCTCTGGTTCCTCGTCGAAACGGGCCTGGCCGGGGAGTTCCTCCCCGAGCTCCCCGGTCTGGCCCTGGAGCAGGACCCCATCCACCGCCACAAGGACGTCCTGGCCCACACCCTGGCCGTGGTGGACAAGACCGGCCCGGACCGGCTCCTTCGGCTCTCGGCTCTCCTCCACGATGTCGGGAAGCCCCGGACCCGGGCCTTCGCCCAGGGTGGGGTCACCTTCCACCACCACGAGGTCGTCGGGGCCCGGATGGCCCGGACCCGGATGACGGCGCTCCGGTACTCGAACGAGGACACCGAGATCGTGACCCGCCTCGTCGAGCTCCACCTCCGGTTCCACACCTACCGGCTGGGCTGGACCGACAAGGCCGTCCGTCGCTACGTCCGCGACGCCGGCCCCCTCCTCGAGCGGCTCAACGAGCTGACCCGCTGCGACTGCACCACCCGGAACGCGGCCAAGGCCCGGACCCTGTCCCGGCGGATGGACGAATTGGAGGAGCGGATCGTCGAGCTCCGCAGTCGCGAGGAGCTCGATGCCATCCGGCCCGATCTCGACGGCCGGGAGGTCATGGAGCACCTCGGTCTCCCCCCCGGGCGTCACATCGGCGAGGCCCTCGAGTTCCTCCTCGAGCTCCGCCTCGACGAGGGCCCCCTGGACCGGGAAGAGGCCACCCGCCGCCTCGACGGCTGGGCCCGGGACCAGGGGCTCCTCGGCTCCTGAGTCAGTCCTCGGGCCAGGTCGGCGAGGGCTCCCCGGCCCCGAAGGCCTCGACCAGCCGGTAGGCCTCGTCGTCGTGGTACTGCACCGGGGGGGACTTCATGAAGTAGGCGGAGGGACCGAGGAGGGGGCCGCCGATGCCCCGGTCGAGGGCCAGCTTGCAGCACCGGACGGCGTCGATGATGACCCCGGCCGAGTTGGGGGAGTCCCAGACCTCCAGCTTGAGCTCGAGGTTGAGGGGGACGTCCCCGAAGTTCCGTCCCTCCATCCGGATGTAGGCCCACTTCCGGTCGGCCAGCCAGGGGACGTGGTCGGAGGGGCCGATGTGGACGTCGTCGGCGTCGAGGACGGTGTTCTCGATCTGGCTGGTGACGGCCTGGGTCTTCGAGACCTTCTTCGACTCGAGCCGCTGCCGCTCCAACATGTTCTTGAAGTCCATGTTNNGGCTCTTGATGTCGTCCCCCACGATGGGGAGGCCGGCGTCCCGGAACTTCCGGGCCCAGGTCGGGTCGCTGGCGATGAAGACGGGAATGGCGTTCACGAAGCCGACCCCGGCGTCCAGGCAGGCCTGGGCATACATCCGCTGGGCCTCCTCCGAGCCGACGGGGAGGTAGCTCACGAGGACGTCGGCCCCGCTGTCGCGCAGGGCCTGGGCCACGTCGACGGGCTCGGCCGGGGACTCCTCGACGGTGTCCCGGTAGTAGGTGCCCAGGCCGTCGAGAGTGGGTCCCCGTTGGACGGTGACGTCGAGATGGCCCACGGGGGAGAACTTGATGGTGTTGTTCTGGCCGGCCCAGATGGCCTTGCCCAGGTCGATCCCGACCTTGGTGGCGTCCACGTCGAAGGCGGCCACGAATTCGACGTCCCCGACGTGGTAGCCGCCGAGCTCGACGTGCATGAGGCCGGGGACCGTCTCGGAGGGATCGGCCTCCCGGTAGTACTCGACGCCCTGGACGAGGGAGCTGGCGCAGTTCCCGACGCCGGCGATCGCCACCTTGACCTTGCTCATCGGATCTCTCCTTCTCTGACAACCGTCGAAACGGTGAGTTCGGCGCCGGCGGGGCCGGTCGCACGAGTCGACGCCGGGGCGGCCGGCACCCGGGCCCGCTCGGCCTCGATGAGCCGGTCGAGCCAACTGATGTCCTGCTCGGTCGACTCCGTGGTGTGCTCCACGAGGGACCGGGCGTAGGGGTCGAGCCGGCTCTCGGCGTCCCGGGCCGCGGCCCGGGTCTCGCTGAGCCGCTCGGCCAGCTGGGCCCGGCGGCGCTCGAGGAGCCGGAGCCGGGCCTGGGGGGGGAGATAGCGGGCGAAGGCCAGCCGGAGGCCGAAGCTCCGGGCGTCGTCGGGTCCGGGGTCGCTGTCGAGGAGGACCGTGAACTGCCGCCGGCCCTCCTCGGTGATCCGGTAGACCTTCCGGCCCCGCCGTCCCCGGGTCGAGGTGGTCCGGGCCGCCCGCATGGCGGCCCGCTCCCCGCTCAGGGACCCCGTCATCGGCACCGGGGGGGCCGCCGGGCGGTCGGTCTCCTCGACGGCCTCGAGCGCCCCGGACCGCTCCAGTCGGGAGAGGGCGGGGTAGAGGGAGCCGAAGGAGACGTTGGAGAAGACCCCGAGCTCGTCCCGGAGGCGCTTCCGGATCTCGTAGCCGTGGAGCTCCTGGTCCTCGAGGAGGCCGAGGATGGCCAGCTCGAGCATCAGCCCTCTCCGGGGACGGAGGAGGGACCGGCGGGGGAAATGGGGTTCGAATGCATCGCTGGGACATATCGTAGCGATATATCGAGGGCAGTGCAAACAAAAGTTAGCGCCCCTCTCCGGGTAAGGAAATCCATGGCTGGGGGGGACGGCCCCAGGTATCCTGGGCGGCGATGAGCTTCGGCCCCTCGGCCCTGCGGGGATTTCCCGTCACCGGCTCCGGTGGCCGCGTCGAGTACCGCCTGGCCCGTAACGCCGTCGTCAGGGAATTCCAGAAGGGCCGGCTCTCCCGGCTCGACGTCTGTGACGCCCACCCCGAGCTCCTCCGGGCCGCCCGGAACATCGGGACCGAGCTCCCCGAGGACTGCCCCATCTGCGAGGAGGCCAGGGTCGTCCACGTGACCTACGTCTTCGGGGCCCGGCTCCCACCCAACGGGACCTGCCCGACCACCCCGGCCGCCCTGGCCCGGCTCTGCCGTCGGGCCGACGAGGTGGCCTGCTACGTGGTCGAGGTCTGTCCGGCCTGCGCCTGGAACCACCTGGCCCGGATGTACCCGGCCGGTGGCCGCCACCGGGCTGCGGCCCGGCTGGCGGCCCGGAACAACGGCTGAGACCCGGGCCGTCTGTAGGGGATAGTCTCGGCGTCACCCTTCAGGGTGGCCGACCATTTCCAGACCGACCGTTCCAGGGGGCCAGGTGTCGTGAGCCGAGTAACCGTCCGGAATGCCATCGTGCAGGAATTCCAGCTCCCATCGGGAGTCGAGCCCGGGGCCCTGCTGGTCGAGGAGTGCGACTTCGACTCGCTGAAGGTGATCGAGCTCATAGCGTTCATCGAGGATCTTGTCGGCCTCCCGGAGGGAGAGGCTCCTGAGGAATACCCGAGGCTCGTGACCCTGGGGGATGCGCTGGACTACTTCGAGGAGCTTTCCCCCGAACTCGACGAACACAACGGGAACAGTTGAGGTGGCACTGGGGGGGAGCGACCTGGTGGTGACGTTCGTTGACGACGTCCTCAACAGGCAGGATCTTGGAGTGATCCAGGAGATCTTCTCCCCTGACTTCTGCGACTTCGACCCGTTGATTGTTCCAGGGGTCATCGAGCCGGCGCAGCCTCGCCGGGGCTCGATCGAGGACATCCAGAAGTTCGTCGGCGTCCTGGCCCAACCGGGGGTGGACATCCGCTTCGCTCTGGAGGAGATCTTCGAGGGGGGACCCGACCGAATCGCCTATCGCCTGTTCGGAGAAGGCCTCCTCTCCGTCGACCAAGCTGTGCAGCATCAGGAGTTGGGCCCGGTCAGGAGGCTGGGTGTCGGGGGCACAGATGTTTGGTTCAGGACCAGGGAAGGCGGGGGCACCGTCGTCGCTGACTCGATCCACGTCTCTTACCAGTGCGTGGGAATCTTCCGAGCGAGGGAGGGAAGGCTCCAGATGCGATGGGGACGGGCTCGAATTGAGTAGCGAGGCGCGACAGGACAACACTGCTGGGCCCTCGGGCCACGGGGAACTGAGGACGATCTCTCGGACAGGCAGGTCAGTCGTTCTCGTTCCCGTCGGGGCGGAGCACGTGGAGTTCCTGTATCAGCTCGCCATCGACGAATCGGTCGGTGTTCGGTGGCGATTCAACGGCCTCGTCCCGAGAAGAGAGACGTTCGAGCAGTCGCTCTGGTCGGGCGTCCTGACCCAGTTCATCGTGGCTGAGCGTCAGACGGGGGCGTGTCTCGGAACGGTGACCGCATACAACGCCGACCTGAATCACGGGTACGCTTACGTGGCTGCCGCGATGATCGCCGACGCGACCGGATCCGGGGTGGGTATCGAAGCCGTCGACCTGTTTCTCGGCTACCTGTTCGCGTGTTACCGGCTCCGCAAGCTCTACTTCGAGGTTCCCGAGTACAACCTCGCGCAGTTCGCCTCGGCCCTCACATGGTTCCGAGACGAAGGAACGCTTGTCGACCACACCTACTTCGACGGCAGGTTGTGGGACCGCAAGATCCTGGCTCTCTATCGCCAGGACTACGAAGGAATAGCCAAATCCGGACAGGCCCTCGGTAGACGCCGCCGCAACGGATAGACGGCCTGCCAGGACAGAGCTGCTTGACTCAGGGTGCTTCAGTCCGCGGGCCGAACCGACGGCTCAGAGACCCGGGCCAGGCAAGCAGTCGACGCCGCCGATGTTCCAAGTCTCGAGAACCTGGTCCGAGCTGTTCTTCCACATCACCTGGAATTCCCCGTACTGGGGGTAGCACATGTCGCCGACGAGACCGGTGAACACGCCGGTGTGGGGCGGGAGGGTACCGTCGCTCGTCCAGGTTTCGATGTTGCCGGCGTACGTGACCAGAACATGCCCCGTGACGGGGGATCCGGATGCGTTGACGGCACCGCCTTCCCACCCGGTTCCGTTCACATCAACGATTCCGATCTCGGGTGCCGAGTAGGCACCGTCGTAGTAGAAGGTCGATGTCGCCCCGGCCGACGGGGGCGCCAACGTCGCACCGAGGGCTGCACTCCCAAGCAGAGTCACCGCTGTGCCACCAACTGCAAAGCCTTTGCGCACGCCCAACCGCCCTTCCTCCTCAGGGCGAAAGCCACCGCGCATTCGCCTGACCGGAGGATACGGAGCCGGCCCCGAGACGTCAATACGCCTCACCGGTCTCTCCGAATTGGGCCCATTGACCACGACCCGGCCCGGCGTTCGCCACGGATGAGGGCCCCTCGGGGACGACCCGGGAATCCGGGCGCGCCCAAGAGGGCCCCGCCATGGGGCAACATGGTCCCGATTTTCGCCACGGTGTCCGAACGAGACAGGGGTCAGCCCGGTGAGTCCAGCAGAGCCAGGTGGGAGCAAGGCCGGCAACGGCGGCGGTCGACCCAAGGGCGGTCCGACCGGCCGGCAGCAGAGCACCGCCGGGGGCCGTCCCGCGGCGGGAAAGGCCCAGGGCGCGGCCAAGTCCGCCGCCGGTCGCCTTCCCGGCCGTCCTCCGGCCAAGCGCCCCCCGGGCGCCCCTCGGCCGCCGACCAGACCGCCCAGCCGGTTCTCCGCATCAACCCTCGCCTTCGGGGCAATCGGTGTCGTGGTGGTGGGCGTCGTCATCCTCATCGCGTTCGTGGCTCTTGGCGGCAACAAGACCACCCCACCACCCCCCGCGCCCTTGCGTCAGGCCATGCCCCAGACCATCACCGACGCCGTCCAGACGGGCTGGAACCCGACGTTGGCGGAAAAGGTCGGATTTCCCTCCTCGGTCACGGCCCCTACGCTGACTCCCGCCGGAACAGCCGCCCTCGTCGCTCCAGGCAGCACGCTCCCAACCGTGGCTTTTGTGGGTGCCGAATTCTGTCCCTACTGCGCTGGCGAGCGGTGGGCTCTGGTGATGGCTCTCGGCCAATTCGGGAAGTTCGGCCAACTGAACCAGACCACGTCGTCCTCGAGCGATGTCTACCCCTCGACCGTGACCTTCAGCTTCTACCCTTCCGCCAGCTACACGAGCACGCTCATCAACTTCGCCACCAGCGAGGTTCAGAACAATCTCCGGGCCAACCTCCAGACCCCGCCCAGTTGGATGGCGGCGCTCTGGCAGAAATATGACAATCCTCAGGGTTATCCGTTCCTCGACATCGGGAACCAGGTGCTGGTCACCACTCCGAGCTACCTCCCGACCAGCCTCAGCGGTCTGACAGCCGACGAGATCCAGGCGACCCTCGGCAACTCATCCCTCCCATCGGCTCAGGCCATCGTGGGCACGGCGACCTACGTCATTGCCGGCATCTGCTCGATCGATGGCGAGCAGCCATCGGCGGTCTGCTCTTCGGCGCCCGTGACCCAGGCGAAGACCAAGATTGGGATCAAGTGAGCAGGCGGCCGTGACCCAGGTTCGAGAGGGACCCGAAGATCCCTCCGGAGTCGCCGACGGTGACGGGGTCGTCGACGTCGAGGGGACGCCCGAGGCCCCGACCCTGCCCCGGTGGGTCCCCTGGCTTGCCTTTCTCCTGTGCCTGGCGGGGCTCGGCGACGCCATCTACCTGACCTACGATCATTTCACCGGGAAACTCCCCATTTGCAGCGCGCACGGTTTCGTCAACTGTGCCCTCGTGACGACCAGCGCCCAATCGGAGATCTTCGGCCATATTCCGGTCGCCCTCCTCGGCCTCCTCTTCTACGTCGCCATGACCGCCGTCAACATCCCGGCCGTCTGGCAGATGGTCGACCGACGGATCGCCTGGCTTCGCGTCGGGATGGCCGCCTCGGGAATCGGAATGGTCATCTACCTGCTGGTGGTGGAGCTCTACCAGCTCAGGGCCATCTGCCTCTGGTGCACCGGAGTCCATGTGGTGACGTTCCTCCTGTTCATCCTCATCGTGGCTACGGCCCCCCTGATGGCTCGCCGTCAGGCCTGGGCCGAATGGGAAGCGGCCCAGGGGGACGATCAGGGTTGAGTCGTTGGGCCCTACGGCTGGGGCGGGTCCTGGGGCGTGACGACGACCTCCCCATCGACCCCGACCTCGACCCCGCCGACCCGGCCGAGCCCTCCCCGACCCACCGGCCCGGCGTCCATCTCCACCGGGCCCATCCGGCCGTCATCACCGCCATCGCCGTCGGGGGGTTCGGGGGGACCCTGGCCCGCTACGCCCTCGAGGCCCGCTGGCCCCCCGACCTGGCCTCGGGCCGGTTCCCCCTCACCACCTTCGCCGTCAACACCGGCGGGGCCTTTCTCCTCGGCTTCCTCCTGGCCCTGATCCTGGAGCGGCTCCGGCCCAGCCGGTTCCTCCGTCCTCTCCTCTGCGTGGGGTTCTGCGGGGCCTTCACCACCATGTCGACCCTGGCCGTCGAGGCCGTCACCCTCGTCCACGACGGCCACCCGGCCATGGCCGCCGGCTACCTGGGGGCCACCCTGGCCGCCGGCCTCGCCGCCGCGGCCGTCGGGGTGGCCCTGGGGCGGGTCCCCGGGACCCGGACCGGACCGGAGGCCCGGGCGTGATCCTGGCCCTGGTGGCCTCGCTGGCCGGCTCGGTCGGGGCCGTGGCCCGCTACCTTGCCGACGGCGCCGTCCAGGACCGGACCTCCGGGGTATTCCCGGCCGGGACCCTGGTCGTCAACGTGGCCGGCTCCCTCGTCCTCGGGATCGTCACCGGGCTGACCTGGTACCACGGGTTCGGCTCCTCCGGCCGGGCCCTGGTGGGGACGGGGTTCTGCGGCGCCTTCACCACCTGGTCGACGGTGTCCTGGGAGACGGTCCGGCTCACGGAGCAGGGTTCCTACGGGGCCGCCGCCGTCACCGCCTTCGGAGGTCTCGCCACCAGCCTGGCCGCCGCCGGCCTCGGGATCGTCCTGGTCGCCGCTCTCTGACGGGACCCGGTCAGCCCCCGGCGTGCTCGTTCGGGTGGGTCGGCTCGTTGGGGTAGACGGTGCGGCAGGAGAGGCACCATCGCTCGACCTCGGCCACCGGTTCGGCCCCGACGACCCGGCCCGAGTCGAAGAGCAGGTAGACGCGGTGGACGGCCTCGAGGTCGGCGGAGGGCTGGGTGCAGTTCCCGCAGGTCTCCACGCCCGGAACGGTACACTTCGGGGACCTGGTCCCAACGCTGCCGGCAGCCCTCGGGCGCTGGACGGCAAGGAGGCCCCACATGGCCGAAGCACCCACTGTCCCGCTGGTCCGCTCCCGGAAACGGAGCCGGGGTGACGACCCCCTGGTCATGCTGACCGCCTACGACACTCCCGGGGCACGGATCGCCGACGCCGCCGGGGTCGACCTCATCCTGGTCGGGGACTCGGTGGCCAACACCGTCCTCGGCCACGAGGACACCCTCCAGGTCGACGTGGACGTCATGGCCCACCACGTGGCCGCCGTGGCCCGGGCCGGGACCCGGGCCCTGGTGGTCGGGGACATGCCCTGGCTGAGCTACCACGTCTCGGCCGAGGACACCGTCCGCAACGCGGCCCGGTTGATCCGGGCCGGGGCCGGGGCCGTCAAGCTGGAAGGGGGTCGGATCCGGGTCCCCATGATCGAGGCCCTGGTGGCGGCCGAGATTCCCGTCATGGGCCACCTGGGACTGACCCCCCAGTCGGTCCACGCCATGGGGGGCTACAAGGTCCAGGCCAAGGAAGCTGCCGCGGCCGAGGCCCTCCTCCTCGACGCCAAGGCCCTGGCCGCGGCCGGCTGCTTCGCCCTCGTCCTCGAGGGCGTCCCCGACGTGGTGGCGGGGCGGGTCACCGAGTCGGTCGACATCCCCACCATCGGGATCGGGGCCGGCCCGGCCTGCGACGGCCAGGTCCTCGTGTTCCACGACCTCCTCGGCCTGCGCCAGGGCCGTCTCCCCAAGTTCGTCCGCCAGTACGCCGACCTGAAGACGGTGGCCACCGACGCCGTGGCGGCCTGGGCCGCCGACGTCCGGTCGGGATCCTTCCCGTCCGAGGCGGAGACCTACCACCTGCCGGCCGGCAGCTGACCCCGGCCGGGGCCTCCCGGGAGCCGGCTGGAGAGAGCGACCCACCCGTCGGCTACCATGACCCCCGGTCGTACGCGGCGACTCCCCATGTCGACCGCAGACAACCCTGCTCCGCGTGCGTGGAGCCCCGGCTGCCCCGGCAGCGGGTCCGGAGGGAGGTAAGCCGCCCATGCGGCCCTACGAGACAATGATCATCTTCAGCGCAGAGCTCGACGACACGGCCGTCAATGCCGTCATCGAGAAGGCGTTGGGCATCGTGAAGGCCGCCGGGGGCACCCCGGGCACGGTCGACCGGTGGGGGAAGCGGGCCTTCGCCTACGAGATGCACAAGAAGCGCGAGGGCTACTACGTGGTGGTGGACTACACCGCCGAGCCGGCCGCCTCGGCCGACCTGGACCGGTTCCTGGTCCTGGCCGACGAGGTCATGCGGCACAAGATCATGCGGCTCCCGGACAAGGTTGCCGGCCGGGCCCGCACCAAGGCCCCGGCCGCCCCTCCGGCGCCGGTCCCGGCCCCGGCCCCTGAGACCCCCGAGACCGCCCCGGCCGAGGCCGTGGCGGTCGACGCCGACTGAGCGGAGGCGAGCCATGCCGATCGAGAACTCCGTCACCCTGGTGGGCAACGTCACCCGGGATCCCGAGCTCCGGTTCACCGCCAGCGGTCAGGCGGTGGCCAGCTTCGGGCTGGCCGTGAACCGCCGCTGGCAGAACCGGCAGACGAACGAGTGGGAGGAGGCCACCTCCTTCGTCGACATCGTCTGTTGGCGGGAGATGGCCGAGAACGCGGCCGAGAGCCTGGTCAAGGGCTCCCGGGTCCTGGTGGCCGGACGGCTCGACCAGCGGTCCTGGGAGACCTCCGATGGGGACAAGCGGTCCAAGATCGAGGTCGTGGCCGACGAGATCGGGCCCAGCCTGCGGTGGGCCAGTGCCCAGATCACCAAGAACGAGCGCCGGGGACCCTCCGACGGAGGCTCCTCTCCGAGGTCCTCGAACGCCGCCCCCCCGCCGGCCGAGCCGCCCGCCGGCTACGGCTACGACGACGAGCCTTTCTGAGCGATGGTCGGGAGCACCGCGCCGGCGTCGCACCGTCACCAGGGAACCAGGCCGGCCCCGGAACGGGACTGCGCCCTCTGCCGGAGCCGGCTGGCCTGGGTCGACTACAAGGACGTCCGGTTCCTGGGGGCCTTCATGAATGACCGGGGCCGGATCCGGGCCAGCCGGGTCACGGGGAACTGTGCCCAGCACCAGGTTCAGGTCGCCCTGGCCATCAAGACGGCCCGGGAGCTCGCCCTCCTCCCCCACACCCAGCGGACCGCCAGCGAGCGCTCCGGCCGGGGCCGGGGTCCGGGCGGGGCCCGGGGGCCCAGACCTCAAGACAGAAACGCTCCTCTCGGGGTGGCCGGTCCGGCCGCCACCGCGGAGCACGAGACCGTCGTCCCCGCCGGGGCCGACGGGACGGAAGGAGGCGGGAACTGATGCGCGTCCTGCTCCGTGACCAGGTTGACGGTGTCGGCAAGCGGGGCGACATCGTCGACGTCGCCGCCGGCTTCGCCAGGAACTTTCTCCTCCCGAGCGGCCGGGCCGTCGAGGCCTCCGACGGGATCGAGGCCCAGGCCGCGTCGATGCGCCGGGGCCGGGACCTCCGTGACGCCAAGGACCGGGAGTCCTCCGAGGCGGTGGCCACGGTCATCGCCGGTCGGACCCTGACGGTCAAGGCCCGGGCCGGGACCGAGGGTCGCTTGTTCGGGTCGATCGGCACGGCCGAGATCGCCGAGGCCCTCCAGATCCAGACCGGGGCCACAGTCGAGCGGCGGAAGATCCTCCTCGAGGAGCCGATCAAGACCCTGGGCAGCCACAACGTCTCGGTCCGTCTCCACAGCGACGTGGCCACCGAGGTGGTCGTCGAGGTCGTCCCGGCCTGATCCCCCCGTCGGCCCGCTGCTCCCGGGGCCGGCCAACCCCACCGTTACACCCCTCTGGGCACAATGCCCCCATGAGGACGCGCCCCGACCCGTGTGGTTATCCCCCGGTTGTCCCCAGCGTGTACGCAGGTCGGGGTCGGTCGTCCACATGGTCATCCACCGGCAATTCCCCAGGTTGTTGGACTAGCCGTCCCCAGGGCAGGTGGACGAGGGTGGAGGCACGATGACCCAGGCCCTTGAAGACACCCGTCCCCGCCGTCCCCAGCCCGTCGTGAGCGGGCGGGTCCCACCCCACAACCTCGAGGCGGAGGAGTCCGTCCTCGGGGCCATGCTCCTCTCCCGGGACGCCATCGCCTCGGCGGTGGAGTGCTGCACCTCGGAGGACTTCTACAAGCCGGCCCACGCCCACATCTTCGCCGCCGTCACCGCCCTCTACACCCGGGGGGAGCCGGCCGACCCGGTCACCGTGGCCGACGAGCTCCGACGCAACGGGGTGCTCGAGGCGGTGGGGGACGCGTCGATGCTGATCTCCCTCCAGGTCAACACACCCTCGACGGCCAACGCCTCCCACTACGCCAAGATCGTCGAGGAGCACGCCCTCCTCCGGCGCCTCGTCACCGTGGCCGGTGAGATCGCCGAGATGGGCTACACCGTCCCCGAGGACGTCACCGCCGTCGTCGACCGGGCCGAGTCGATGGTCTTCGAGGTGGCCCAGCGCCGGGTCGTCGACACGATGTCCCCCCTGCGGGAGCTGCTGGCCCAGAGCCTCGACCACCTCGAGCAGCTCTTCGAGCGGGGGGACACCATCACGGGCATCCCCACCGGCTACATCGACCTCGACGAGCGACTGGCCGGCCTGCAGCCCTCCAACCTGATCGTGGTAGGGGCGAGGCCCGCCATGGGCAAGGCCCTGGCTGTCGATACCCCGGTGCCGACCCCGACGGGCTGGTCGACCATGGGCGAGCTCCAGGTCGGCGATCAGGTCTTCGACGAGCACGGGATGCCGTGCGGGGTGGTCTACACCTCGCCGGTCTTCACCGACCACCGGTGCTACCGGGTCCGGTTCGACGACGGAACCGAGGTCGTGGCCGATGCCGGCCACCGCTGGCTGGCCTACGACCTGCCGGCCTGGAAGTCGCACCGGGAGCGCGACCGGCGGCTGCGGGCCGGGGTCCCGGCCAATCCATCTCTGAGCCGGGACCAGTCCGCCCGCTGGCGTCTGCCCCGGGTGGTGACCACCGAGGAGATGCTGGCCGAAGGCGTCCGGGTCGGGAACCGGCCGAACTGGTACGTCCCGCTTGCCGGCGCCCTCGACGGCCCTCAGGCCGACCTCCCCGTCGATCCCTATGTTCTCGGCTGCTGGCTCGGAGACGGGGGGACCACAACCTCGCAACTGACGTTCGGAGATGCCGACGCCCCGTTCTTCGTGGCCGAATTCGCACATCGTGGCTACCAACTGTCGAGGCTGACCCGCGAGCTGCACCAGGTCGGTCTGCTTCGAGGCGCCACCAAGCGGATACCCGAGCAGTACCTGCGGGCCTCGGCCAAGCAGCGGCTCGAGCTTCTCCAGGGCCTCCTCGACACCGACGGCACGGTGACCAACGCCAATGGGACCGTCGAGCTGTGTCTCGCCAACCGTGACCTGCTCCAACAGGCATGGGAGCTGGTCTGCTCGCTCGGACACAAGCCCCATCCGATCCGGTTGAAGAAGATCCCTCTCGGCGACGGGCGCGTGGCGGAGGCATGGCGGCTCCGGTGGTCGCCGCTCGACCCCGTGTTCCGGATGCCCCGAAAGGCCGAGAGGTTGGCCGCCACGGTGAGCACACGGATCAACGGGCGCCACTGTCGCCGCTCCGTGGCCGCCATCGAGCCGGTTCCCACGGTCCCGACCCGGTGCATCGCGGTTGACACGCCTTCACATCTCTTCCTGGCCGGGCCGGGCATGACGCCCACCCACAACACTTCCTTCGCACTCGGCATCGTCAACCACGCCGCGATGAAGAGCCGGAAGCCCGTCCTGCTCTTCTCGCTGGAGATGAGCCACCTGGAGCTGACCTCGAGGATGCTCTGCTCCGAGGCCAGGGTCGACGCCACCCGGATGCGCAACGGCCGCCTCCTCGAGTCGGACTGGCCCAAGATCTCCGATGCCATCGGCCGGCTCGGTGACGCCCCCATCTACATCGACGACAACCCCAACGTCACGGTCATGGACATCCGGGCCAAGGCCCGCCGGCTCATGGCCCGCCAGGGTCTCGGGCTGGTTGTCGTCGACTACCTCCAGCTCATGAGCGGTCACGGCAAGGGCCGGTCGGAGAACCGCCAGGTCGAGATCTCCGAGATCAGCCGGGGGCTCAAGATCCTGGCCCGTGAGCTCAACGTCCCCGTCGTGGCCCTGTCCCAGCTGTCCCGGAACCTGGAGATGCGCCAGGACAAGCGGCCCGTCCTGGCCGACCTCCGGGAGTCGGGCGCCATCGAGCAGGACGCCGACGTCGTCCTCTTCATCTACCGGGACGAGATCTACAATCCCGAGTCCCCCGACCGGGGCACGGCCGAGATCATCATCGCCAAGCACCGCAACGGACCCGTCGGGGTCACCCAGCTGGCCTTCGTCGACCACTACACCCGGTTCGCCAACATGGCCCGGGTGTAGGCCCGAGGCACCGTCAGACGGTCGCCTTGGTCGTGGTCGGGGTGCCGTTCACGAGGTTGAAGTCGTCCACGTTGCCCCCGAGCGAGTTGATCGACCCACCGTTCGACTCCTGGAGTCCGAGGAAGTTCCCGGTGATGGTGTTGTTGTGGATGTCGACGATGGTCGAGTTGGTGACGTTATTGCCCTTGGCGTAGACACCGGCCCCCCCGTTGCCCTGGATGGTGCAGCCGTCGACGACCATGGCCACCGGAGACGTGCCCGGATTCGAGAACACCCCGTTCCCGGTGTTGTTCCGGAGGACGTCGTTCTTCAGCACGACGGTCCCGCCGGCCGTGGGGGCCACGTGGACGGCGTCGACAGTGAAGTTCTCGATGGTTGAGTTCTCGATGTAGAGCGCCTTGCCGGAGACGAAGTTGATCCCGCTGATCCCGGAGTTGGTGCCGTTGATGTCCAGGTTGCGGATGATCACGGTGTCGCCGGCAGCGGCCGCCACGGTGATGCCGTTGGTGCCGGCGACGAGGACGCCGGCGGTGTTGCCGGTGCCCCCGTTGATGGTGATCCCACCGGTGACCGTCAGGGCGCCGAACCCGCCCGGGTCGAGGGCGTCGATCTCGCCACCGGGCTGCGCGGTCTTCGAGAAGGCGCCCGCCCAGGTCTTGCAGGGAGCGGTCCGCGAGCAGGGGTTGGCGTCGTCGCCCACGCCCGAGACCCAGGTTCGGGTGGCACCGCCACCCCCGTCGGTCCCGACGGCCCGGTCGATCCCGAAGCCGACGGTGACCAGCGCCAACGACACGCCCACCGCAACCAGGCCCTTGGTGGCCTTGCGGCCGGCACTGCTCCTGAAAGAAACCATCGTTTCCACCCCTTTGCCCTCGGTCGGGTGGAGTGTAGCGGGGCGGCGATCGTCCGGCGATGATCTGCGCCGGGACGGGCCGAGGACCTACCCGGTGTTCCGGGACGTCCCGAACATCTCGTCCAGGGTGACGAGGGTGAGCCCCCGGGTGGAGATCAGCGCCTCGATCTGGCCCCAGAGGGGCTCGATGGTCGGATAGTTGGCGTGACCGAGGACGATCCGGCCGGGAGTCATGTACTGGCCGGCCAGGGCCAGGAGCTGCTGGGGGGAGATCGGGGCCGAGTCACCGAAGCTCCCGTTCCAGAGCAGGATCCTGGTGTAGCCGAGCTCGCCCACCACTCCGTCGGTGTGGGGGTTGTGCGATCCGTAGGGGGGGCGGAACCAGGACCGGGCCGTGATCCCGAAGGTCTGCTCGAGCCACTGGTCGTTCTGCTCGATCTCCTTCCGGATGGTGCTGTCGGACAGCTTGACCAGGTCGGGGTGGGAGTAGGTGTGGTTCCCGAGCTGGACCTGTCCGGCCGCGATCAGGTCCCGGAGGACCGGAGCGTGGGGCTCCCACATGGCCCGGTACGTCCCGTTGGGGGAGAACGTGAGGTGGAGGCCCGTCCGCTGGGCCAGACCGACATAGAAGGTCACGCAGTCGGTGCAGAACCCGTCGTCGATGGTGACGGCCGTGCCGGTGGACCGGGCCGGGCCGCCGAAGACGACCTCCGGGGGACCGGGCCTGGGCGGAGGTACCGCGTCGAGTTGGACCACCGGCGCCAGGGTGGTCGGCGGCGGCGGCGGTGTCGTGGTCGTGGTCGGACCGGTGGTCGTCGTGGCCGGGGTTCGACGGGTCGTCGCGGTCCAGTCGCCGGTCACGGAGCAGCCGGCCAGCGCGGCGCAGGCCCCGGCGGCCACGAGACCGAGGAAGCGTCTCCGGTCGGCCACCTGGCCGCAGGGGCAGGGGGGTGGGAGGTGGTCGTGGGCGGTCTGCACGATCTCGACCCTCGCTCCCTCGGTCCTCCGGTCGGGCTGCCCAATCTAGTCGAGCCGGGATGGGACCTTCGGCCCTACTGACGGCCGCCCGCCCCTCCTACGCTCCTCTGGGGAGACGGTGAGACGGGATGTGTCTTACCTGCTCTCCGAGAAGAGGGGGTTCGACGATGGCGATGGGCCTTGATCTCGGCTACCTGGAACGGGCGGCCCGGGGGGAGTTCGACCTGGGCTGGCTCCGGGAGGGGACATCGGAATGGGGTGTCCGGGCCAAGCCGGGCAAGACGGGGCTCACCCTGCGGGACATCTCCATCGGGAGCTACGGGGAGGTCCCCGACGTGGCCCCCAGGCGGACGATGGCACCCCGGGGCTCCGACGTGGACCCCGGTGTCCCGGACATGGGATACACGATCAACGACAAGGCCGAGGTCTGGTCGGACAACCTCCTCGACCTCTACGAGGAGGCGGTCAGCCGCCAGTGGAGCGCCACCCGGGACATCCCCTGGGCCGACCTCGATCCCGACCTCGATCCCGACCTCGAGCACGCCATGTGCCAGTTGGCCACCGTCCTCTCCGAGGTGGAGATGGTCGCCGCCGACTTCCCGGCCAAGTGGCTGTGGCGGATCAACCACGACTTCGTCGAGGCCAAGATGTTCCTCTGCACCCAGATCATGGACGAGGCCCGTCACACCGAGGTCTTCCGGAAGCGGGCCCTGGCCAACGGGGGCGGCCTGGGCCGGGCCTCGGCCGTGGTGGAGCGCTTCCTCCAGCTCATCCTGGACGCCGAGAGCTACGACGAGGGCTCGGCCCTCATGCATCTCCTCGGGGAGGGGATCATCCTCTCCCTGTTCCGGGCCGGTGAGTTCCTCTCTCCCTCCCCGGTCGAGAAGAAGATCTTCCGGCTCTGCATGCAGGACGAGGCCCGCCACGTCGCCTACGGGACCATGCACCTCCGCTACCGCCTGGAACGGGACCCGTCCATGGCCGAGGACTTCCACAGCTATCTCGACAAGGGCGAGGAGATCATCTCCATGGTCTTCGCCACCCCCGAGATCGTCGAGCCGACGGCCATCCTGGCCGCCGGCGGGGTCGAGCAGGCCGCCGCCCTGGGAACCGGGGCCGGAGAGGTCCTCCGGCACCAGGTCATCGGCGAGTACCTGCGGCGGTGCCAGCACGCCGGCCTCGACCGCCGGGGGAGGCTCCACCTCCCCGAGCTGCTCCTCGAGGGCATCCCCGGGGCTGTCCACGAGGCGGTGGCGTGATGGGCCCCATCGAGGCGGCATTCCCCTCCGAGGCCTGGTTCGCCGAGCTGGTGGCCCGGGCCACCGCCGACGGCGACGCCATGGCCCGGCTCGGGATCGCCGATCTCCGCTTCGCCGCCGAGATCGTCGACGGGGACGGCCGGACCGACCTCTTCGGGATCCTCCTCGACGGCTACGACATCGAGTCCCTGGGTCGGGTCGACGAGGCCCGGTTCGATCCCGAGGTGGTCCTGACCGGCCCGGTGGAGGCCTGGCGGGAGATGGTCGCCTCCATCGAGTCCCGCGGCGGGGCCGACGACTTCCACACGCTCAACAGCCTCTCCATCGCCGGGTTCCCCTTCACGGTCCGCTCGCCCGACCCCATGGGGAACGACAAGTTCTACCGCTTCATGGGGACCCTCCAGGCCATCTTCGATTCCGCCGGCCAGGTCCCCGCCCGCGCCCCGGTCCCCGTCCCCGCCGGACACCCCCCCGGTGGCGGGACGGGCGGCTAGGGCCATGGCCCTGCGGGTCGACGACCGGGAGTGCATCGGCTGCGGTGCCTGCGAGTCGGCCTGCCCGACCGGGGCCGTCAGCCAGTCGACCGGGTTCCCGGTCGTCTACCTGGTCGACCCCCTCCTCTGCAACGACTGCAACCGCTGCCTGGCCGTCTGCCCCGTCTCCGGTCTCGTGGCCGCCGAGGGCTGGGCCGTCTGCCGGGGCCGGGGCTGTCCGCTCTCCTCCCGTCGCTACGCCGGCTGGGACTGCAGTGAGGGCCTCGAGCGCTGCCCGGACTGCGGCTCCGTGCTCTGGCGTCCCCCCGGCCGCGACTGGGTCTGCAGCGCCTGCCGGGAGGGCCAGGGGGCCGGCTGCCCGAAGACCAGGCGGGCGGCCCGGCTGGCGACCGGTCAGCGCACCGAGGCCAGGACCAGCGGGTAGACCCGGCCTGCGCCCGAGAGCCGCAGGCGGCGGGCCAAGGTCGTCATGGTCCAGCCCGTGTCGAGGAAGTCGTCGATGAGCAGGACGGCGCTCCCCGTCTCCCGTCCCAGGCCGTCGGCCAGGTCGGGAGGCAGGGCGTAGGCATCCCAGACGGCGCGGAGCCGGTGGGCGCTGTTGGTCCCCCCGGCCCGGGACGGCCCGAGGTGGTCGAGGGTTCCGAGGAAGGGGAGGCGTCCGATGTCGGCGACGGCCCGGGCCAGGCTCCCCACCAGCCTCGGGCGCCGGGTGGATCCGACGCCGACGACGGCCGACGGGCGCTCGGGCCACTCCTCCCTCCAGGCGGCCAGGACCCTGACGGTGGCGTCGACCAACTCCCGGTCCACGTCCCCGTCCTCGGCGTCCTCGGCCAGGAGGGTCCGGAGCCGGGAACCCAGGCCGACGCCGGTGAGCCGGGCCAGGGCCCGTCCCGGCTCGGCCCCCTCGGCGTCGGGGATCCGGCCGGCGACCTCGATGCCCAGCGCCCCCATGTTCGAGGGCCAGAGCCGCTTCGGGGCGATGGTGAGCCCGGGGCGGGCCAGCCGGTCCCGGGCCGTGACCAGCGTGGCCCCGCCGACCCGGTTCGGGATCCGGACCCCGGTGCAGTTGTCGCAGCGACCGCAGGGCCCGGCGTCGGGGTCGTCGAGCTGGGCCCGGAGGAACGCCATCCGGCACCCGTCGGTCCGGATGTAGTCCCGCATGGCCTGCTGCTCGACGGCCCTGGTTTCCGCCACCCGGGCGTACCGGTCCCCGTCGTAGCGCCAGGGGGTCCCGGTCGAGGTCCACCCCCCCTTGACCCGCTGCACGGCCCCGTCGACGTCGAGCACCTTCAACATGATCTCGAGCCGGGACCGGCTCAGGTCCACCCGGCTCTCGAGCGCGGCCGTCCCCATCGACCCGCCGGCCGCCTCCAGGGTGGCCAGGACGTCACGGACCTGGGACTCGGGGGGGAAGCCCACGCTGGCGAAATACCGCCAGATGGCCTCGTCGTCGTCGCCGGGCAGCAGGACGACGTCGGCCCGGGTCGCGGCCCGTCCGGCCCGTCCGACCTGCTGGTAGTAGGCCACCGGGGACGGAGGAGCCCCCAGGTGGATGACGAATTCGAGGTCGGGCTTGTCGAAGCCCATCCCCAGGGCGGAGGTGGCCACCAGCGCCTTGACCGAGTTGTCCAGCAGGGCCTCCTCGGCGGCGAGCCGCTGGGTCTCGTCGGTCTGGCCCGAGTAGGCCAGGACCTCGTGGCCGGCGTCGCGCAGGAAGTCGGCGACGTCCCCGGTGGCCGCGACCGTCAGGCTGTAGATGATCCCCGATCCCTTCCAGTCGTCGAGGTGCTCCGCCAGCCAGGCCAGCCGGTGGGGGTGGTCGGGCAGGTCGAGGACGGACAGGTGGAGGGTGTCCCGGTCCAGGGTCCCCCGCTGGACGAGCACGTCGGCCCGGTCCTGGCCCAGGCCCAGGACGTCGGCCACGTCGGCCACCACCCGTCCGTTGGCGGTGGCCGTGGTGGCCAGCACCGGGGTCCCGGCCGGAAGCCGGGGGAGCAGGGTCCGGAGCCGCCGGTAGTCGGGCCGGAAGTCGTGGCCCCAGTCCGAGATGCAGTGGGCCTCGTCCACCACGAGCAGGCCGCAGGCCCGGGCCAGCCCGGGCAGGACGGTATCCCGGAAGTCGGGGTTGTTCAGCCGTTCCGGTGAGACGAGGAGCACGTCGACCTCGCCCCGGTCCACCCGGCCGTAGACGTCGTCCCAGTCCTCGGTGTTGGAGGAGTTGACCGTCACGGCGTTGACCCCGGCCCGGGCCGCGGCGGCGATCTGGTTCCGCATCAGGGCCAGGAGGGGTGAGACGATCACCGTCGGACCTGCCCCCCGGCGGCGGAGCAGGGCCGTGGCCACAAAGTACACCGCCGACTTCCCCCAGCCCGTCCGCTGGACCACCAGGGCCCGCCGCCGGCCCACCACCAGGGCCTCGATGGCCTCCCACTGGTCCTCCCGGAGCTCCGCCCCCGGTCCCGCCAGCGCCCGGAGACACTCCTCGGCCTCGGACCGGAGCCCGTCCGCCCCGTCTTGACTACCCTCCTGGATCACGACGCCACCGTAGGCGCCGGCTGTGACGGTCCGGTCGCCGGAAGGAGGAGGGGACGATGTCGGAGGACCTGCGGGCCGAGACGGTCGAGATCGCCGGACATGGGGGCGACGCCGTGGAGGCCTACCTGGCCCGTCCCCTCGGGCCGGCGCCGGCCGGTGGGGTGGTGGTCATCCACCACATGCCCGGCTTCGACGGGGGCCACAAGGAGATCACCCGGAGGTTCGCCGCCCACGGCTACCTGGCCGTCTGCCCCAACCTCTACAGCCGGGAGGCCCCCGGAGCCAGTCCCGACGACGCCGCCGCGGCGGCCCGGGCCCGGGGCGGGGTCCCCGACGACCGGCTCGTGGGTGACATCGGGGCCGCCGTCGACCATCTCCGGTCCCTGGAGGACTCCAACGGGAAGGTGGGGACCATCGGCTACTGCTCGGGGGGCCGCCAGTCCTTCCTGGCCGCCTGCAGCCTCGACCTCGATGCCGCCGTCGACTGCTACGGGGCCTTCGTGGTGGCCGACCCCCCGGAGGGGATGGGTCTGAGGATCGGTCCCGTCGTCGACCTGGCCCCCTCCCTGTCCTGCCCCCTCCTCGGCCTCTTCGGCGCCGACGACGCCTACCCCTCACCCGAGGAGACCGCCGTCCTGGCCGCGGCGCTGACGGCGGCGGGGAAGACCTTCGACTTCCACACCTACGAGGGTGCCGGCCACGCCTTCTTCGCCGTGGACCGCCCCGCCTACCGTCCGGAGACGGCGGTGGCGGCCTGGGGTCAGATCTGGGACTTCTTCGGCCGTCACCTGGCCGGCTGATGTGCACCTACCGGACCGAGCGGCTGAGCCTCCAGGGCAGCGGCAAGGGCCGGGACGGCTGGACCGCCGTCACCGAGGCCTCGGTCTACTTCGACCATCCCGTCCACTTCCCCGCCGGCCACGCCCTGGCCGTCGACTTCCTCAACCCCGACCGGGGTCCGGGGGCCAGGATCGCGGTGGAGCTCGACCCCGCCTCGGCCCGGGCCCTGGCCCTCTCGATCCTGGCCGTCCTGGACGCCGTTCCCGCCGGCCTCCTGGAGGTCAGTCCGGAGCCTCCCAGGTCCGCCGGAGCCCCTCGGCCAACATGACAAGGGGCTCGAGGCCGCAGGCCCGGGCCCGGCCCAGGTCGACCCGGACCCCGGCCATCTCACCGGCGGGGGCGGGGAGGTGGCGGAAGGGCAGGTCGGCCCCGGTGACCTTCCGGACCAGGTCCACCAGCTCCAGGACGGACACCGAGGCGCCGGACCCGACGGTCAGGACCCCGTCGGGGACGGCCCCGTCGACGGCGGCCACGATGGTGGTGACCACGTCGTCGAGGTAGACGTAGTCCCGGACCTGGTGGCCGGACCCGTAGACGGTGAAGGCGTCCCCGCTCCGGGCCCCCCGGATCAGCCGGGCCACGGCGCCGTCCTTCCCGGCCCCCACCATCCCGGGCCCGTAGACGTTCGTGAACCGCAGGACGTTGGTCCCGAGGTCGTAGGCGTGGCGGTAGGCGGACAGAACGGCCTCCGCCGCCGCCTTGCTGGCCCCGTAGGGGGTGAGCGGGACCAGGGGGGACCGCTCATCGATGAGATCGCCGGCCGGGACCCCGGCCCCGACCACGGCGTTGCTGGAGGCGAAGACCAGTCGACGGGTCCCCACCCGGCGGCACTGCTCGGCCAGGGCGGTGGTGGCCCCGACGTTCACCTCGAAGGTCCCGGCTGGATCCTTCACCGATCCGAGGACGGAGGTCGTGGCGGCCAGGTGGACGACGACGTCGACGTCGCCGGTGACGACGGACTCGAGGACGCCCTCACCCCGGAGGTCGAGGGGATCAGGACCCCGGGTGTCGATGACCGACACCTTGTCCCCCCGGATCTCGAGACCGTCCACGACGGCAGAGCCGATGAACCCGGCCCCCCCGGTCACGACCACCTTCACGCCGCGGCCCCGTCGCCGTCGGGGACGGCCGTGCCCACGGCCAGGGCGGTCAGCGCCACCAGGGCCACCCACTGGGCCGTCGTCGCCGCCCCCGAGGGTACGTCGACGTGGGGGAACCAGGCCATGACGCCCCCGGTGGCGACCATGCCCGCCACGACCAGGCTCAGGAGCATGTCCCGCATCCTGTCAGGTCGTCGGCCCCACCAGGTGACCAGCGCCCCCACCACCACCAGGAGGGTAAGGCCCGCCCCGCCACCGGTGAGCACCATGGCGCCCAGGGCCAGCCCGACGCAGACTGCGGTCCGGTCCCGGCCCGGCCCCGAGCCGCCCACCCCGCTCCGCTCCCGTTCCCCCACGACGGCCAGGGCCACGAGGAGGAGGGCGGCCACGGCCCCCAGGAGCAGCCCGATCCGGAAGAGCCGGTCGGGGGAGTAGGCGAGACGGACGGTCCCGCCGGCCCCGGCCGGGACCACGAAGGCCTGCTGCCAGCCGTCGACCACCCCGCTGGTGAGGGGACGGCCGTCGAGGGTGGCGACCCAGCCCGGGTTGGCGTTCTCCCGGACCACCAGCCAGTCGGCCGCTCCCGGGCCCACCCGGACCTGGCGCCGGTCGGCCTGCCAGACCTCCACCCGGACGGTCCGGCCCGTCACCCCCGTCGTCGTTCCCGCCGCCACGCCGCCCCCGGGAGTCAGCGTGACCAGGTCGGGGGTGACGATGGCGGTGGGGACGATCCGGAGCCGGTGGGTGCCGGTCCCGAGGTCCCAGGTCCAGGTGTCGGTGGAGCAGGGGACGATCTCGACCCCGTCCCCCCCGGGGCCCGGGCCGGCGGGGGGCGTCACCACCCGGGAGGGGAGGACGGTGCCGTCGAGGGACACGGCCGGGCCCTGCCCGCAGGGAGCCGGCCCCGCCGCCGACGTTCCCACCCCGTCGATGACGGCGCCGTAGCGGGCGGGGGATGCCAGGGTGAAGGTCCGGTCCATGGCCCCGGCGTCGTCGGCCGTGTCGGGAACCTCCTCCGGGCCGGCCCCGGCCGGCTGGGAGGCGAACACCAGGAGGGGGGCCCCGGCGGCGGGGTCGGCGTCGGCGGGGACCCGGAGGCCCTGGTCCACCGGGCCCGTCCCCGCCACGGCCACCCGGAGGACGGCCCGCGCTCCCGGCCCACCCCCCGCCACCGCCGTCACCGTCACCCTGACGAACCCGGTTGGTCCCGGGGGGAGGGCCACGGTCGTGGGGGTCGGGCCCACGGCCGTCGTCACCCGCCCCGCCGCCGTGGTGACCTCCACCGCGCTGACCGGGGGTCCGTCGGCGGGGACCACCGGGGCGGTGATGGTGACGGTCGGCACCCCGGTGGGGCCGGCCTGGTCGGCCTCGACCCACTGGCCCACGGCCGTCGAGGTCCCGCTGACCCACATCGAGCCTGGAGCGGACCCGAAGGCGGCGGCCGGGGTGGCGGACGGGTCGATGGGCCCGACGGTGGCGGCCCGGCTCGCCGACGACGAGGCCAGGGCCCGGACCAGGCCGGTCAGGGAGGCGGTGGTCTGGTGGCCGGTGGCCGTCCCGACCAGGTAGTCGTGGGCGGCCCGGGGCTGCGACCAGGGCGTCCCGACGGCCAGGGTGGCCGAGGTGTTGTAGGTGGACCGGCCCACGTTGACCTCCCGGAGCCGGTAGCCGTCGGTGACGACAGCCTTCTCCCGGCCCGAGTCGACCCCGGCCACGGCAGGGTCGGCGGCCAGGACCGTGGCCGTCCCGGGTGGGGCCAGCCCCGCATCCTCCAGGGCCAGCAGGGACTCCGGTCCACCGCTGACCCGGAGGGTCCCGGCCAGCGGGGCCGTCGCCACCACCGCCGCGGCGGGCCCGCCCGCCCCCGGGACCGTCGCCCCGGGTCCGCCCACGGCGTAGATGTCGAGAGGCCCGAACCGGGCCTGGCGCTCCAGGCCCGGCGACCCGGCCAGGGCGGCCCGGACCGTGGCCGGAGGCGGGAGGGTCCCGTTCTCCCAGCCTCCGTCGAGGTCGTTGCGGACCACCAGCCACCCCACCCCGGCCCGGCCCAGATAGGAAGCCAGGCCCGGGCTGCCGTGTCCCGACCCCACCACCTGGTCCACGGCGTCGAGCATCCTGGCCTCACCGGCCCCGCCCAGGAGGGCGGCGTCCCGGACCGCCCAGGGGGTCGAGGCCAGGGCCTGGAGGGGCTCGTCGGTGGGGAGGCCCCAGTCGTACTCGGGGTGCTGGCTGGCCGGCAGGAGCAGGGCCCGGCTCCCGTCGTGGTCGTGGTGGGCCAGCCAGGCGGCCGCCTCGGCCCAGGACGGGGGCAGGGCGGCGAAGGACCCGACGGGCTCCAGGCCGCCCACCAGGACGGGGAGGACCACCCCGGCCACCGCCGCCGCCCCCAGGGCGGGCCGGCCCAGCACCGACCACGACCACCGCCGGGCCACCACGGTGACGGTCCCGATGAAGCCCAGGACCAGGGGGATCCGGAGGACGAGGTCGAACTTGGAGATGTTCCTGAAGGCGGCCAGGGGGCCGTCGAGGAGGGCGCGGGCCGTCGGGGCCAGGGGGGAGGTGGCCGGCCCGCCGTGGCCGGCGGCGATGACGGCGACCCCGACGAGGACGGCGGCAGCCAGGAACCTCCGGACGGGCAGGTCCCGCCGCACCAGGCCGACCAGTCCCATCCCCACCACGGCCGCCGCCCCCAGGACGGGGACGGTGTGCTGGGCCAGGGTCCACCCCGCCCGCCAGGCCGGACCCGCCGTGGTCTGGAGATGGCCGAGCCAGTCCGAGGTCCCCAGGACGGTGGACGGGACCGAGGTGGTGTTGGTCGTGCCCGTGGCCGATTCGATCCAGGTCAGGAAGGGGGGGCTGTAGCGGCCCTGGAGGATCAGGGGGAGGACCCACCAGGTGGTGGCCAGTACCACCATCCCGGCCCACCAGCAGGCCAGCCGGCCCCGCCCCGGCCCCGGTTCGGCCCGGGTGGTGGCGAACCAGAGGACCGGGAGGACCAGGAGGGCCAGCACGGCGGCGGCGTTGACCCCGCCGGCACAGAGGAGGGCCACCCCGCTGGTGGCCGCGGCCCGGCGGGGTCGGGCCGTCGCCCCCGGGGCCACCAGGGGGGCCAGGACCAGCGGGGCCAGGCAGGTCGGGAGGGCCTCGGCGCTGATGGGGCCGATGTGGCTGAGGAGCCAGGGGGAGAGGCTGTAGGCCAGGCCTCCGAGGGTGCGGGTGGTCGGGGTCCCGATCCCCAGGTGCCGGGCCAGGACCCGCATCCCCTGAAAGGCAACCACCAGGAGGGTGGCCTGCCAGGCCCGTTGGACCACCCAACCGGGCAGGCCGAGGCCATGCCCGGCGGCGAAGAACGGCCCCATGGGGAAGAGGTAGCCGGCGGCCTGGTTCTGGAGCTGCCCGAAGGCCACCTGGGGGTCCCAGAGGTGGAGGGCCCGGCCCAGGAAGGTGAGGGGATCGACGCTGAGGTCGAGCTTGGTGTCCGCCACCAGCCGCCCCGGGGACTGGAGGAAGACGGCCACCACCAGGCCCAGGCTCCACACCAGGGCCGGGCCGTCGGTCCCGGCCCGGCGGTCGGCCCTCACCGAGCCCATCGAATCATCCTCCTCCCGGGCGGGGCAAGCGGGCCGGGCCGGTTGTCAGGGGGTCGGGGTCGTGGTAGCAAGCCCGGATGGACCGAGCCCCGGGACGGGTCGGCGCGGTCATCCGCCGGGTCGGCCCTGTCCTCCTCCCCACCGCCCTCGCCGCCGCCCTCGTCCTCCACGGCCTCGGGGCCCGGAGCCTCTGGGTCGACGAGGGCACCACCTTCACGACGTCCACCCAGCACGGGCGGCTCCTCTGGCACTGGATGTTCAACGAGGGCGGCAACATGGTGGCCTACTACGGCCTCCTCCATCTCGTCCTCGGGCTCTTCGGCGACGGCATCCTGGCCCTCCGGCTCCCCTCGGCCCTGGCCACGGTGGCCTCCGTCCCCCTCGTCTTCGGGCTGGTCGGCCGGCTCTTCGACCGGACCACCGCCTTCCTGGCCGCCTCGTTCCTGGCTGTCTGCCTCCCGCTCGTCTACTGGGGCCAGATGGCCCGGGGCTACGCCCCCGCCATCTGTCTCCTCCTGGCCGCCACCCTGGCCTTCGTGGTGGCGGTGGACGGTGGGCCCCGGTGGACCTGGGTGGCCTTCGTCGTCCTCTCCGTGCTGGCCGTCTCGACCATCCTCCTCACCGCTCTGGCCGTCGCCTCCCTCTTCGTCTCGGTCGTCCTCCTGCCCCGCCCCGACCTCCCCCGGCGCCGGCTCCTCCTGGCCGCCGGGGCCATCGGGGTCGGCCTGCTCCCCCTGGCCGTCGCCGTCTCGGCCGCCGGGTCCTACCCCATCCGCTGGGTCCCCCCCCTCACCTCGGCCGAGAGCGTCTACGTCTGGCGCTTCCTGACCGGCGGCGCCGTCATCACCGTCCCCCTCACCTCCACCTCGACCCTGCTCCTGGTCCTGACCCTGGCCGCCTGGGTCGGAGCCCTGGGGCTCCTGGCCCTGGAGCTCCGCCGGGGGGCCAGGAGCCGCCGGAGCTGGGCCCTCGGGCTCGTCGTCCTGTCCCTGGTCGGGCCCCTGGGCGGCATCTACCTCCTCTCGGTCCTCGTCCATCCGGTCTTCCAGGACCGCTATCTCCTCCCCGTCATCCCCGCCGGGTCCATCCTCCTGGCCGTGGTGGTGGCCCGGTTCCGGCCGGCCTGGCTCGTCCCCGTGGGAGCCGTCCTCGTCATCGGGCTCCGCTCCCTCCAGCTCCCCTCGAGCTACGGGGTCCCGGTGGAGGACTGGTCGGGGGCGGCCGCCTGGACCCTGGCCCGGACGTCCTCCGGCGACTGCATCGCCTTCTTCCAGAACGCCGGCTACTCCCCCTTCGACTTCACCGTCTCCTCCGCCGGACCGGCCCGGTCCCGGAACCTCCCCCGGCCGGTCCTCCCGGCCACCACCTGGGCCTCGCACCACCTGGTCCTGGATCCCCCCACCCTGGCCGGTCCGGCCCTGGCCACCGTGACGGCCCAGTGCCCGACCCTCTGGCTCGTCCTCACCCACGTCGGCGGGCCGGTGGGCCCCGGGGCCACCGACTTCGCCCGGCAGCGCCAGACCCAGCTGGTCGCCCTGCTCGACGGGTTGGACCACGGCTACCGAGTGACCCGGACCGGGGAGTTCAGGGGGATCGAAGTCCGCCGCTACACCCGCTCCTGAGCCCGCCGGCGGATCAGGGCCCGGACCCCCAGGGCGGCCACCGCCGCGGCGGCCAGGACTGCTCCCTCGGTCAACCCGGCCGGCCGGTACCGGAGCTCGACCACGGTCGTGCCGGCCGGGATGTCGACTCGGATCAGGTCCTGCCCGGTCCGGTGGAGGACGAGGGCCCGGCCCCCGGCCCGGGCCGACCATCCCGGGAAGTCGGTGATCCGGGCCGTCAGGACCGAGGCGGGGCCCCCGTCGAGGCGGACCCGGTAGTCGTCGTCGCCGGGATGGGTGCCGGGAACGACGGTGCTGGTCCCCGACCGCGACACCGTGAACAGCCCCGAGTCGGGGACCCGGTAGAGGGTCATCCCCCGGATGGTCGTGACCGGGGTCATCCCGACCGGGGCCGGGACCCCGGGGGCGGCCAGGACCTCGGTGACCCCGTAGAGGCGGGCGAGCGCCACGGTGTCGACGGCGGGGGCGAAGAAGTTGACGTCGAGGGACGCCGGGACCCGCTGGCCGGCTCCGGGAACGGGCCAGCCGGCGAGGTAGGCGGCCGGGACCACCGGGTCGTGGACCCCGAGCTCGGGCAGGCCGACGAGCAGGTTCATGGCCGGCGGGAACCCGACCCCGGTCCAGGCCCGGAAGCCGCACAACCGGGTGCCCGACCCGGCGCAGCTGGTGTTCCCCCCGTCGAACCCGAGGAGGCCCGTCCCCAGCTGGGCCTCGAGCTCGACGGTGGCAGGCGTGGCCGAGACGGCCGACGGGGCGTAGCTGTTCAGGCCGGCCCCGGCCACGACGAGGTAGGAGACCTGGCCGGCCAGAAGGGCCCCGGCCGCCAGCCATCGGACCCGCGGCGGCGACCCCGGTCGGGCCCGGAGGCCTCGGCGGGACCCCGGACCCAGGGTCACCGCAAGGCAGAGCAGGATCAGGGCGGTGGGCCAGACCAGGCTCCCCCGTCGGGCCGTCCGGACCGTCCCGCTCAGCCCGGCCTCGAAGGCGGAGACCCAGAGGAGGGCGACCCAGATCCCGACCGCGAGGCCGGCCAGGGCCAGCACCGGCTCGACCCGTCTGACCCGGGTCCGGCCCAGGAGCGCCTCGAGGCCGAGCGCGGCCAGGACGGCCAGGGCCAGGGTCGCCACCGGGAGCATCCGGTTGAGCTTGACCACGCCCAGGCCCAGGTCCCGGAGGAGCGCCTGGACCGGGTCGACCGGGCCCAACCGGTAGACGACGGCGACCGTCGCTACCAGGGCGGCTCCCAGGCCCCGCACCACGGGCCGCCGCCAGCCCAGGACCAGGGCGGCCAGGGCCAGGGCCAGGCCCACCACCCCCACCGTGGCGGCCGTCTCGTAGTAATTCCCGGCGCAGAGCCAGCTGCCCCCCGTGGGGAGGCCGCAGTAGCCCTGGGCCACGGCCAGGGTGGTCTCTCCGGCGGGGAGGCCGGCTCCGGACCGGACCCCCTCCCGGGCCGCACCGCCCAGGACGGCCAGCCCCGGGAGCCAGAGCGGGGCGGCCAGGGCTCCGGCCAGGGCCAGCCCGGCCCCGATCCGGCCCGCCCCCCGGATCACCCCCTCCTCCCGGTGCCGGCCGGCGGCGGTGACAGCCAGGAGGACGGCCAGTCCGCCTCCCAGGAGGAGATCCCCCTCGGGGAACCCCCCGTAGACGGCGGCCGCCCCGGCCAGGGCGACCAGGACGATCCCCCGGGCCCGTCCCGGCTCCCGGCCGGCCAGGATCAGGCCGGCCAGAAGGAAGCCCCCCCAGACGAAGACGCCGCTGATGGCCCACCCCAGCCACCCCGTGACGGGTCCCGAGAGCATGAAGCTGGCCCCCCCGAAGATGGCGGCCAGGGGGGAGGCCCCGAGCAGCCGGCAGCAGAGGTAGGTCCCCCATCCGGCCACCAGGAGCTTCACCGCCACCGTCACCAGGAACGACCAGGACAGGGGGAAGAGGTAGCCGATCAGGCTGGGGACGGCCAGGGAGCCCGATTCGAAGTTCAGGAACTGGGGGATGCCGTTGCCGGAGTAGGAGTTCCAGAGGGGGAACCGGCCCTGGTGGACGAGCGTCCAGTTGAGGTTGTTCCAGGGGAGTCCCTGGGTGATGAGGTCGCTGTCGACCGCATTGTGGACCGGACCGGGGCCGTTGGTCAGGAGGGAGAGCTGCCGGCCCAGGTCGGACGGCCCGAAGCTGGGACCGTGGCCCAGGGCCGGGGCGAGGTAGGCGAGGACCAGGCCGGCCAGGACCCCGAGGGCCAGGAGGTCCCCCCGGTGGCGGCCGACGGCCCGGCTGGCCCGGGTGACCCGGGCCGAAAGCGGGACCACCGCCGTCAACGCGCCCGGGCCAGGAGGTCGTTCAGGAGGGCGGCCGCCCGTTCGGCATCGTCGACGGTGACGGCCATCGTGCTCCCGTCGGTGAGCTCGAGCCGGATCCCCGGCCCGGCCCGGACCACCACGGCCGCCCGTCCCAGGGCCCTCCGGCTGCCCCGGTAGCCCCAGCCTCCCCACTCGGCGGGCCGGATCTCGATGGCCTCGGCCGAGGCCACCTCGTCGAGCCGGACCCGGATGACGGGCCAGGGGAGCCAGCCGAACCGGATCCGGATCCCCGAGCCGTCCACCACCACCTGGACCAGGGCCATGGCACTGAGGAGGATCCCGACCACGATGGGGCCCATCGCGGCCAGGGGGGACCCGGTCGAGACGATGAGGGCGGCCCCGAGGAGGGCCCCGCCCACCGGGGGGATCCAGCCCCAGCTCCCACCGGCCTGCCCGATCCAGACGGCCTGCTCCCCGGGGGCGAGCCCGAGGGTCGAGGGAGCCGGGCCGAGAGGTCGGGCCGTCCCGGCCGGCGTGGCCACGAGCCGCCAGGTGGCGGCCGCCGCCCCGCCGGCGAGCACCAGGCCCAGGGCGCTGATCCCGAGGGTGGTGGCCAGGCCCAGGTGGGCGGCCTCCTGCCACCGGGGGGCGTGGACGTTGGCCAGGACCGTCGTCCAGGACAGGGTGGCGAAGAAGAGGCCCAACCCGGTGCAGCAGGCGGCCAGGGGCACGATCCGGTGCCGGCCCAGGCTGACCAGGACCGTCCCCAGGAGGCCCAGGACGACCGGGAGCCCGGCCAGGAGGAGGGCCGATCCCAGGCGGGACATGGCCCCGTTCGGGACCCCCCCGGCGGTCCAGTGGCTGGCCATCGGCCTGGGCAGGTCCGACCACCAGAGGGCGAAGGGGGCCAGGGCGGCCAGGGCGGCCACCACCCCGAGGGCGCCGGCCAGGGCCCGCCGATCGTGGCCGGCGGTTTCGGACGGGGGATGCTCGGTCGGGTTCACAGGGCTGCCTCCAGAAGTCGGCGGATCTCGGTGTCGGCCACGCCCAAGCGCCTGGCCTCGGTCACGAGGGAGGTGGCCAGGCCGGCCAGATTGGCCTGCTCGGGGGTGGCGATGACGGTGACCCCCCGCCGCCGCCGGACCTCGACCAGGCCCTCCTCCCGGAGCTCGGCGTAGGCCCGGAGGACGGTCTGGAGGTTCACCTCCAGGGAACCGGCCAGCTCCCGGGCCACCGGGAGCCGCTGTCCCACTCCGACCTCACCCCGGGCGACCGCCCCCCGGACCTGGGCCGCGATCTGCCGGTAGAGGGGGACCCCGGAGCCCGGATCGATCCGCAGCAGCATTGTATGTATTGTACCCATACAATCGTCGGTGTCCAGGGAAGTCCACCACCGGGCTGGCGGGGCCGTAGCATTCGGCGATGCATTTCGAGGTCGAGCAGAAGATCGACGCCCCCCGGGACGTGGTGGAGCGGGCCTTCCTGGAGCCGGGCTTCTACGAGGTCCTGGCCGAGATGGAGGACTTCAAGGTCACCGGAACGGTGGACCCCGACCGGGGCGAGGACACCGTCCACGTCCGCTACGCCTTCACCGGCTCCGTCGCCGCCCCCGTCCGGGCCTTCATCGACCCCTCCAAGCTGAGCTGGTCGGTCCATGCCGAGGTCGACCTGTCCGACCACTCCACCGCCTTCACCCTCGTCCCCGACCAGTTCGCCGACCGGTTGAAGCTCTCCTACGCCTACCGGTTCCTGAAGAAGGGGCAGACCACCCGGCAGCTCGTCACCGGGGATCTCGGCGTCAGGCTCCCCATCCCCGTCGGGGGCAAGGCCATCGAGAAGGCCATGGCCGGCGGCATCTGCGAGCATCTGGCCAAGGAGGCCCGCTTCATCGAGCGGTGGGCCCTGGACCAGCGGTGACGACCGGCCCCGGGTCGGAACCCGGGGCCGGTGTCATGGTGTTCCTGGTGTAGCCCGGAGGCCGCCGGCTCAGGTGGTGATGCCGGTGATGTCGGTGACGCCGGCTCCGAGCCCGGGCAGCGAGCCCTCGAAGGGGGCGTCACCGTAGGCGAAGACCCCGCCGTCGGCGCCGGCCAGCCAGTAGCCCCCGCCCCCGGCGGTGGCGGTGACACCGGTGATGGGGGCCGACAGGGGCAGGGTGTTGGCGGAGCCGTGGTAGACGGCGTCACCGAAGGCGAAGACGCCGCCGTCGGCGCCGACCAGGTAGTAGCCCCCGCCGCTGGGGGTGGCGGCCATCCCGACGATGTTGTCCACGCTGACCGAGAGGCCGGGAAGCGAGCCGTGGAAGTTGGCGTCGCCGAAGGCGAAGATGCCGCCGTCGGAGCCGACCATCCAGTAGCCCTGGCCGTCGGCGGTGGGCACCATGGAGACGATGTTGTCCACGTGGACGGCGGAACCGGGCAGGGAGCCGAAGAAGCCGGCGTCGCCGAAGGCGAAGACCCCGCCGTCGGAGCCGACCATCCAGTAGCCCCCGCCGTCGGCGTTCCGGGCAATGCCGACGATGTTGCTCACCGAGACGCCGAGCTGGGGGAGCGACCCGTGGAAGACGGCGTCGCCGAAGGCGAAGACCCCGCCGTCGGAGCCGACCTGGGTGTACCCCTGCCGGCTCGGGCTGGAGGTCATCCCCACGATGTCGTTCACGTGGACGCTGTCAGCCGGGAGGGATCCCTGGAAGGAGGCCTGGCCGAAGGCGAAGACCCCGCCGTCCGATCCGACGAGCCGGTAGCCCTGGTCGACGGCGAAGTTGGCGATCTCGCCCTGTTCGGTCGGGGTCAGGCACTCGAGGGCAGTGGGGGGCAGGTTGTCCAGTCGGGCCGAGTCGGCCTGGGAGGCGGCGATGGTGGCATCGGCCACCCCGAAGTTGGCGATGGCGACGGTCTGGCCGGGTTGGACCGTGAAGGTGTAGCCCCAGGTCGGGTTCGGGTTGCCGTCGACGAAGGAGAGGTTGTCGGCCCGGACCGCCCCTCCAGGGCCCTGGAGAACATGGCCCAGGCGGGGGTCGCTACTGGTGGTCCCCGACCAGTTCCGGAACGAGGTGATCCAGTTGTCGGCCAACGAGGGGGTGGTACCCCCGGCCGAGGTGCCGGTGATCTTGGTGTTGGACCCCGACCCGAGGTTGTTGGAGGTGTCCAGCTGGACGGTGGCCGGGCTCCCCCCCGGGTTGGTGAAGTAGTTCATCCACCGGCTGAAGTGGTCGTCGGTGGGGACGTAGACCTGGCGGCTCACGTCGATCCCACCGATGACCTGGGTGGGGAGCTGGACCACCCGGTTGTTGCAGGCCAGCGTGGCGGGCCCGTTCTCGTTGAAGGAGACGCAGCCGGTGACGCCCGTGCCGGTGCAGCGCCCGACATGGGCCCCGTTGACGTCCACGAAGATGCCGTTGTAGCCGCCGTAGGCGTTGCTCAGAGAGGCCGAGGTGGTCCCGCCGTTGAGGGTGCTGGCCGTGGTGCTGTGCTGGTAGGACGCCGACGATGCAGCTCCGCTGGCCGAGCTCGACGTGACGAAGTTGATGTTGGTGTTGACGAACCACTTGAACCCGGCCGCGTCGGTGAGGCCCTTGCTGCCCGTGGCGTGGGGCCGCAGGGCGTCGCCGTGGCGCTGGCCGGCCTTCAGCTTCTTCCCGCCCAGGTGCTTCCCGGCCGCTCCGGCCTTCTTGGCCGTGATCCCGTCGCCGCCGCGCTGGCTGGCGGCCACCGTGTGTCCGGTGAGAGGGCTGGCCGCCGCCATCCCCGGGGTGGCCAGCAGGGCCGCCCCGGCCACCGGCAGGGCCAGTCGCCGGGCCAGGCTCCGCCGGTTCCGGTCCCAGTCGCCGTTCTCGGCGGCCTGGCGCCACTCCCGGATCATCCGGCCCGACAGGGCCTGGTCACCGGCCACAGAGACGAGCCGGCCCTTCGAGCCCAGCCCGACCTTGGAGAGGCGCATGGCCAGGCCGGGGCTGCCGGCATGGCCCGTCCGGACCAGCATGGTCGGGGACTGGAGGCTCGGGAGCCGCCAGAACGAGGAGAGGAGGCTGCCGTCCACCGAGAGGAGCCCGGCCGCGTCGACACCGGCCGTGGCCCGCACCGCCACGCCGGCGGCCCCTCCCATCCCGGCGAACAGCACCGGCAGCGGGCCGGCCAGGCCGTCGGCCGCCGAGCGGACCAGCCGGGTGGCTTCCCGCCGGCTGGCATGGCGGGGCACGGTGACCCGGGCCACCGAGCAGGCATGGGCCAGCAGACGGAGCTCCAGCTCGACCGCCTCGACGGCACGGGCGCCGCCGTCCAGCTCGTCACAGGCCAGCACCACCCAGGCCAGCGCACCGGGAGACACGGACAACTCGGGATCGGGCACCGCAGTGGCGGCGGCGCTGCGGCGGTCGGCCTGGTTCATGATGTGCCTCTCCTTGAAGACGGTGCTGGTCAGGGGCGACCCTAGCTCTCTGAGGGCCCCGGGCGGAAGAGCTCTTCCTCGGCATCCAGGCTCACCTGAGTCTGGGCTGTGAGGCCCCTGGGAGAAGCCAGAGAAGCCCTCGTCCCCCCCGGGATCACGGCCACCCCCTCCACCGGGCCGACGAGGCCCTGGAAGGCGAGGGACCCCACCAGCCGGCCGCTGGCGCGATCGACGATGAGGGCCCCCTGCCGGGGCAGGTCGGCGTGGTCGGCGACGGGGACCTCGGCGACGGGGAGACCGGGCACCGGAGGATCGGTGGGAGCCCCGGCCCCGAGGACGGCATAGGGGCCGCAGAGGTCGAGGCCGGCCAGGAGGAGGGGGACTCGGAACAGCTCCTCCACGATCCCGGTGGCGGGGTCGACCCGGAGGAGCCGACCGGTGCCGCTGTCGAGGAGGACCACCTCTCCCCCGGGACCGACACGCGGGTTCCGGGGGAGGGTGAGGTCGCCGGCCACGATCCTCCCGTCGGTGGCGACCAGGACACCGCCCCCGAGGACCTCGTCCTTCCAGCCCTCCGAGACGTCGGAGGTGGAGGCCGAGGTGAGGTAGGCGGCCCGCCCGTTGTCGACGGCCACCCCGGTCAGGTAGCAGCGGTTCTCCGCCACCAGGGCGGTGGTCCAGGGGGGGGTCCAGACGGGGCGGATGCTCCTGACCGGGTCTGGGACAGCCAGGCAGTTGAACATCGACGAGACCAGGACGGGCCCGGCGTCGGTCACGGCCACGTCGGTCATGCCCACCGACCCGACGGTGTGGGCGGTCTGGGGGAGGAGGAGCCGCTCGTAGCCGTCGGTCCGGTGGGCGGGTGCCTCGACGAGGGACCAGAGCCGCCAGAGCCCGGTCACGAGGAGGCGGTCGCCGGACCAGGACAGGGGCCCGGCCCCCTCGAAGGGCCGCTCGGTCACCTCGAGGCGGCCCTGGTGGTCGACCCCGACGACCCAGAGCCGGTTGCCGGTGGCGAGGATCAGGGTGACCTGCTGGTCGACGAGCCAGGGGACGACGCCCTCGGAGGCTGCGAGGTGGTGGGAGTAGAGCCGGACGGTGGTCACGGGAGGACCCCCACGGCGGCGTCGGCCGGAAGGGGGAAGGTGAGGTCGACCCAGAGGTCGCTGCGGACGTCGTCGGCGATGAGGCCGACGGCGGCCGGCCGGCGGACCCCGGGGAGGGCGCAGACGTCGAAGAGCTCCCGGACCCGGCCCTCGACCAGGAACCACTCGACCAGCTCGCCGGAGGTGGTGTCGATGACGAAGAGGCCGAGATGGGGCTCGAGGCCCCGGGACTCGAGGGCGTCGTCGAGGGGGAGCCCGGAGTAGATGTCGCCCCGCCGGGGCTTGGAGGATCCCACCACGGCGTAGTGGCCGACGAAGCAGAGGCCCCGCAGGAAGCCGGGGGCGAAGGCCACCGGCTCGAACCGGCCCCGTTCGATGTCGACCACGCCGAGCTCGCCGGTCCCGGCGTTGGCCACCCAGAGCCGACCGTCGTGCCAGCGGGGGGAGTGGGGCATGGAGAGCCCGGTCACCACCACCTCGCCGCTGTCCACGTCGAGGACGCAGCCCTGGTCCCGACGGCCGTCCCGCCAGCGGTCGACCTCGGTGACGGGGCTGACGCAGGTGACCCAGGCCGCCTCCCCGTCCTTCATGGCCAGGCCGTTGAGGTGGCAGCGGTCGCCGGCCTGGGGACCGGGGAGGAAGGGGGGGGTCCAGCGGGGGACGAAGCTGGCCGTCTCGCTGGTGGAGGCCAGGCAGCCGAAGCGGGTGTTGACCCAGAGGTCCCGGCCGTCGCCCTCGATGGCCAGGTCGTGGATGTTGACGTCGCCGGTGGGGTACATCTGGCGGGGGTGGAAGAGCCGGTCGTGGCCGTCGGCGGTGAGCATTCCGGGGGGGAGGACGTTCTCGAAGCGCCAGACCTCGTAGCGGTTGGCCACCCAGAGGCGGTTCAGGCCGTCGAAGGCCAGGCCCATGACCTTGTCGAACTCCCGGTCGAAGACGGAGAGCTCCCCGGCGTCGTCGGTGCCGATGAGCCAGAGCTTCATGGGGGGGGTCCCGAAGGCCAGGCTGACGTCCTGGGCCCGGAGCCAGGCCGCGAAGCCCTCCGAGGCCACGAGCTCGAGGTCGTCGAAGACGGCCTGCTCCTCCTCCCCGTCGCCGTCAAGCGTGGTGTTGTCCCCGGCCGACCCGGTCAATGGCCCCAGATCTTGCCGATGGCGATGGCCAGGACGATGGGGCCGACGACACCGGCGGAGAGGACACCGACCACGGTGAAGATGGCGATCTCGAGGGCCAGCTTGTTCTGGTCCCGGTTCGAGAGCTTGGGCTGTTCGACTGCCACGTCCTGCCTCCTCGGAGCTGTCGCCGTCAGATCCCGGCCCGCTCACGCTACCCAATCGGGGGCGGGCACCGTGAAGCGTCGGACGGCCGGATCTACAGTGCAGCCGATGGATCACTGGAGCCGGGAGGGGCTGCGCTTCGAGGTCCGGGACTCGGGGGACCCGGAGGCCGAGACCGTGGTCCTCCTCCACGGGTTCCCCGAGACCGGGGCCAGCTGGGACAAGGTCGCCCCCGGCCTGGTGTCGGCCGGCTACCGGGTCCTCGCCCCGGACCAGCGGGGCTACTCCCCCGGGGCCCGGCCCGACGGCCGCAGGGCCTACCGGCTGGCCGAGCTGGTCGACGATGTCCTGTCCCTGGCCGACGCGGCCGGGATCGACCGGTTCCACCTCGTCGGCCACGACTGGGGGGGAGGGGTGGCCTGGGAGGTCGCTACCCGCCATCCCGAGCGGCTCCTGACCCTGTCGGTCCTCTCCACCCCCCATCCCCGGGCTCTCCTCCGGTCCCTGGTCCGCTCCAGCCAGGCCCTCCACTCCTGGTACATGCTCTTCTTCCAGCTCCCCCGGCTCCCGGAGGCCCTGATCCGGGCCGGGGGATCGAAGGCCCTGGTCCGCAGCGGCCTCCCGGAGGAGCTGGCCGTGGCCTACACGGCAGTGCTGGTCGAGCCCGGGGCCCTCACGGGCGCCGTCAACTGGTACCGGGCCCTTCCCTTCGTCGGCTCCCAGCCCCGCCGGCCCGAGCCGGTGACGGTCCCCACCCTCTATGTCTGGAGCAGCGGGGACCGGTTCCTCAGCCGGGCCGCGGCCGAGGCCACCGGCCGCTACGTCTCGGCCCCCTACCGGTTCGAGATTCTCGAGGGGGTCTCCCACTGGATCCCGGAGCTGGCCCCGGCCGAGGTGGTCCGGCTCCTGGTGGACCAGTTCGCCTCAGCCGGGTGAAGGGGGGCCGGCCCTTCCCCCGCAGCGCCCCCCTCCGGACCGTCCTCATCTGCGCCGTCCTCGTCCCGGCCGGCCTGACAGGTTGCTCCACCCCCCGGGGATCGGCCCCGTCGGGGATCGCCGACCCTCCGGGGAGCATCCCGGCCCGGCCCGACTACAGCCAGGCCTGCGCCCCCTCCGGGCTCGACTCCTCCCCCGTCTGCGAAGAGGTCACCCTTCAGGCCATCGACGATGCCCGGTCCGGCGAGGGCCTCGGGCCGCTGGTCCTCCCGGCCGGCTTCCCCGGCCTCGGCCTGCCCGAGCAGCTCCTGGCCGTCCTCGACCAGGAGCGGGTCGACCGGAAGCTCCCCCCCTTCGACGGGATCTCCGCCGCCCTCGACCAGGCCGCCCTGACGGCGGCAGCGGCCGGGGTCCTCCCCCCGGACCCTGGCTCGGGTTACGCCTCGGCCGACACCGAGTGGCTGGGGGCATCCCCGAACCCCCTCGACGCCGACTACGCCTGGCTCTACGACGACGGTCCCGGAGGTGGGCTCCCCGACTGCACCGCCACCGGGGACCGGGGCTGCTGGGTGGACCGCCACATCGTCCTGGACGCCTTCGGGTCGCCGGGGACCCTGGTGCTCGGGGTGGGGTCGGCCCCGATCGGGGACCGGACCGCCGGGGACCGGGGCGGGCCCTCCCTGGCCGTGATCCTGGCCCGGACCTCGACCCCGGGGACGCTGGTGGCCGGCTGGTCCCCCCCGGCGGCGGGGAGCCCCACCCTCGTCCCCCGTCGGTCGGCCCCGGCCGATGCCTCGGCCACGGGGATCCCCGACCCGGCCGGCAACGTCGTCCCCCGACCGGACTTCACCTCGATCTGCGCCCAGTCGGGTCTGGACAGCTCGGCCCCCTGCCTGGCCGCCGTCCTGGCTTCCATCAACGGGGCCCGGGCCCTCGAGGGGGTGAAGCCCATGGTGCTTCCCGCCATCTTCGGGAGGCTCTCCACCGCAGACCAGCTCTTCGTGGTGGTGAACCTGGAGCGGGTCGACCGGGGCCTCCCCCCTTTCGCCGGGCTCACCGCCGGCCTCGACGCCAACGCCCGGAAGGGGGCCGACAGCGCCAACGACCCCCCGGACCCGGGCTCGGCCTACGCCGACTGGGACTCGGAGTGGGCCGGGGGATCGGCCAACGGCCTCGATGCCGACTACGGCCTCATGTACGACGACGGGATCGGGAGCGGGAACCTGGACTGCCCGGCCAAGGGTGGCTCGGGCTGTTGGGGGCACCGCCACGGGATCCTCGACAACCTGGGCACGGTCGGGACCCTGGTCATGGGGGCGGCCCTGAACCCGACGGGGGACACCAACGAGGGCGACCGGGGTGGGACATCGATGGCCTTCACCCTGGCCATCGTCTCCCCCGACTCGGCTGGAGGGACGCCCCCGCTTCTCTACAGCTGGGCCCAGGTCCTGGCCGGCCAGCTCCCCCCCGGGGCCTGAGCCGACCCGGGTCGGCGGTCAGTGGCCGAGGGTGTCGGCGGCCTCCCGGAGGCCGGCCCGGAAGTCGGGGTGGGCGATCTCGACGAGGGCGTGGGCCCGCTCCCGGACGGTCAGGCCGGTGAGATCGGCGGAGCCGTGCTCGGTGACGACGGTGTGGGTGTGGTGGCGGGGGGTGGCCACGACCGAGCCCTCGGGGAGGAGGGGGACGATCCGGGAGTGGAGCTCCCCGCCGACGGTGGCGGTGGCGGGGAGGCAGATGAGGGAGGTGGCGTCGGGGGCGAGGTCGGCGCCGGCGACGAAGTCCTCGTGGCCCCCGACGCCGGAGATCTGGCGGCCGCCGATGCAATCGGCCACGACCTGGCCGTAGAGGTCGATGCTGAGGGCCCCGTTGATGGAGACGAGGGCATGGTTCCGGCCGATGACCGAGGGGTCGTTCACGGTCTCGACGGGGAGGAAGGCCACCTCGGGGTTGCCGTCGAGCCAGCGGTAGAGGTCGGCCGAGCCGAGGGCGAAGGTGGTGACGGAGACCCCGTCGTAGATCCCCTTCACGTCGTTCGAGACCCTCCCGGCCCGGTGGAGCCGCATGAGGCCGTTGGTGAACATCTCGCTGTGGATGCCGTAGCCGCCGCCGGGGCCGGTGGCCAGCCGGGAGGCGACCAGGTTGGGGACGCCCCCGATGCCGGTCTGGAGGGTCGAGCCGTCGGTGACGTAGGCGAGGGCGTGGGAGGTGATGGCGTCGTCGACCGGGCTGGGGGCGGCGTCGGGGAGCTCGAAGGGGAGGCCGTCCGCCTCGACCAGGACGTCGACGAGGTCGAGGGGGAGGGTGTTGTCGAAGGGGGCCAGGGTGGAGGTCCGGGGGAGGTTGGGGTTGATCTCGACGAGGAGGAGGCGGTCGGGGTCTCGGCCGGCGGCGAGGAGCTCGTCGCGGAGCCCGCCGTAGTGGAGGGAGAGGTTGATCTTCCCCCCGGCGTCGGGAGGGGCGGCCTGGACGGTCACGATCCGGGGGGCGTAGCGGGCCAGGATGGGGGCGAACTGGCGGAAGCCGCCGGGGACCAGCTCGATGGCGGCCCCCTGGTCCTTGAAGGCCCGCTCGACGGGCCCGAAGAAGCCGCAGCGGTAGGAGACCCCGGGGCGGGTCAGGACGGTGTAGAGGCCGAGGAGGAGGGCACCGCCGAGGACGAGGTCCTCCCAGTCGTCCCGGTCGCCGAGGGCGGTGAGGAAGGCGTGGGGGTTGGCCGGGCCGAGGCCGAATCCGATGCTGTCCCGGGGCCGGACGAGGCCGGCGGCCTCGTCCGGGGTGCAGGTGCGGGGGGCCATGGCCGGCATTCTGCCCGGTCCGGGCCTGGGCCGTCGGGTCTCGGGGGCCCATACCCGCTACGCTGGGGCGGTCCGCCTGCGGCACTGGTCGCGGCGGGCTCCCCTCCCTCCCTCGCACGAAAGCGCGCCATGCCCCCCACCTTCGCCGACCTCGGCGTCCCTTCCGATCTCGTTGCCGCGCTGTCGCGCCGGAGCATCCTCGAGCCCTTCCCCATCCAGGCCGCCACCCTCCCCGACGCCCTGGCCGGCCGGGACGTCTGCGGGAAGGCCCCGACGGGGTCGGGGAAGACCCTGGCCTTCGGCATCGCGGCCATCGCCCGGCTCGGGAACCGGAAGCCGAATCCCCGCCGTCCCCGGGTCCTCATCCTGACCCCGACCCGGGAGCTCTGCGCCCAGGTCGCCACGGAGCTCTCCCACCTGGCCACCCCCCGGGGGATGCGGGTGGCCTCCTTCTACGGGGGGGTCGGCTACCAGCCCCAGATCAAGGCCCTCAGCCGGGGCCTCGACGTGGCTGTGGCCTGCCCGGGCCGACTCGAGGACCTCCTCCAGGGGAAGAACCTCTGGCTCGACGAGGTCGAGGTGGTCGTCGTCGACGAGGCCGACCGGATGGCCGACATGGGGTTCCTCCCGGCGGTGAAGAGGCTCCTGGACCGGACCCCGGAGGATCGGCAGACGCTCCTGTTCTCGGCCACCCTCGACGGGGACGTCGACGTCCTCGTGAAGCGCTACCAGAACAACCCGGCCCGCCACGAGCTGGAGGAGACCGAGGAGTTCCTGGCCAACTCGGAGCACCTCTTCTGGAAGGTGGAGTCGACGGCCCGGGCCGACGTGGCGGCCCGGATCGCGGCCTCGAACGGCCCTACCATCGTCTTCTGCCGGACCCGGCACTCGACGGACCGGACGGCCCGGCAGCTCACGGCCCGGGGGGTGAAGGCGGTCGCCATCCACGGGGACCGGAGCCAGGCCCAGCGGGAGAAGGCCCTGGCCGCCTTCGCCAACGGCCAGGCCGGGGCCCTGGTGGCCACCGACGTGGCCGCCCGGGGGATCCATGTCGACGGGGTCGCCGTCGTCGTCCACTTCGACCCGCCGGCCGACGCCAAGGACTACACCCACCGGTCGGGCCGGACGGCCCGGGCCGGGGCCACGGGGCTGGTGGTCAGCCTGGTCACTCCGGAGAAGGCCCAGGCCGTGAAGAAGCTCCAGCGGGAGCTGGGCTTTCCCCAGGGGATCCACCCCCCCGACCAGGACACCCTCGGCCCGGCCCTCCTGGCCGTGGCCCCGACCGCCGACGACCGGTCGTCGGGATCGTCGTCCTCGTGGGGCGGGTCGGGCCAGAGCCGGGGCTCGAACCAGGGTTCCCGGCGACCCGAGGGGCAGGGCCGTCCGTCGCGCCCCCGGCCGGGGGCGGCCCGGGGCAACGCCCACCGTCGGCCCCGCCGGGCCTCCTGAGCGGAGTCCGGTCCCTCCAGGGGCAGTCATGATCGCCGGCACCTCCCTCACGATCGAGATCGGTCAGCGGGTCCTCCTGCGCGACGCCGCCTTCACCGTGGGCCACGGGGAGAAGGTCGGGCTGGTGGGCCGGAACGGCACCGGGAAGTCGACGCTGATCGCGGCGGTCCTCGGGGACTCCGCCCCCGGGGTCCGGGTGGCGGGGAGCGTCCGGGTCCGGGGGACGGTTGGCTACCTCCCCCAGGTTCCCGTCCCGGCCGGCCTCGGACTCGATCCCATCGGGCTGTCCCACGTCCTGTCGGCCCGGGGCCTCGACGTCCTCGACGAGGGGCTGACGAAGGCCCGGAAGGCCATGGCCGCCGATCCCTCCACGGAGAACATCGAGGTCTTCTCGGACTTCGAGGAGCAGTTCCGGGACAACGGGGGCTACGAGGCCGAGGCGGTCGTGGCCCGGCTCGCCGACGGGTTGGGCCTGAAGCAGGACCATCTCCTCGACGACATCACCGGGCTCTCGGGGGGCCAGCGTCGGCGGATCGACCTCATCCGGGTCCTGTTCCAGGAGCCCGAGACGATGGTCCTCGACGAGCCCACCAACCATCTCGACCTCTCGGCCAAGCAGTGGCTCATGGAGGAGCTCGAGCGGTTCTCGGGGGCCCTCCTCCTCGTCAGTCACGACCTGAAGCTCCTCGACAAGGCCATCACCAAGGTCCTCCACCTCTCGGACGCCCGGCTCCACGAGTTCAAGGGGACCTATTCGAGCTACCGGGTCCAGCTCGAGGCGGACACCTCCCAGCGGGAGCGTTCGGCCGAGCTCGAGGGCCGGGAGATCAAGCGGCTCTCCACCCTGGCCGACTCCATGCGGGGGTCGACGAACCGGCGGGCCCGGATCGCCAAGGGCCTCGACAAGCGGGTGGAGCGCCTCGAGGGGGACCGGACCGAGGTCCGGAAGGTGGAGAAGGCCAGCCGGTTCACCCTCCCCCCGCCGGTCCGCTCGGCCGAGGAGCCCATGCGGGTCGAGCACCTCCAGGTCTCCTACGGCAAGCTCCGGGTCCTGAAGGACGTCGACTTCGGGGTGGGCCGGGGGGACCGGATCGCCATCGTGGGGCGGAACGGGGCCGGGAAGTCGAGCCTGCTCCGCTGCCTGGCCGGGGTTCAGGCCCCCACGTCCGGGACGGTCTCCCTCGGGGCCAACGTCCTGCTGGGCTACTTCGCCCAGGAGCACGAGCAGGTCGACCTCGAGGTCAGCGTCCTCGACAACATCGACGACTCCGTCCTCGTCTCCGAGACGGAGCGGCGGGCGCTGCTCGGCTCCTTCGGGCTGTCGGGGAAGGTGGCCCACCAGCTGCCGGGATCGCTCTCGGGGGGGGAGCGGGCCAAGCTGGGCCTGGCCATGCTGGCGGCGGGGACGGCCAACCTCCTCGTCCTCGACGAGCCCACCAACAACCTCGACCCCTCCTCCATCGAGGCGGTGGGGAACATGCTGAGCCGCTGGGCCGGGACCATCGTGGTGGTGAGCCACGACCGGACCTTCATCGAGGCGTTGCGGCCCACCCACTGCCTCCAGCTCCCCCAGGAGCGCTACACCCACTGGCGGGAGGAGTACCTCGACGAGGTCGAGTTGAAGTAGGCCCGGGACCTATCGGGTTCAGGGCTTCCGGGCCGGCTTCTTCGCCGGGGCCCGCCGCTTGTCCGGGGCGGCCTTCGGGGACCCGGCCGCGGTGGCGAACGCCCCGAGGCGGGGGGCCTCCTCGGCCAGATGGCGGCCCAGGCCGCCCACGAGTGCCTTCTCGACGGTCCGGCCCACCAGGAGGAAGTGGACGATCAGGTCCCCCTCGAGGATCTCCCGGGTCCCGGCCCCCTCGGCCTCGAAGCGGAAGCTGCCCCGGCAGCTCAGCCGGTTGGGGTAGTGGTCGGGGAGCATCTCGAGGGTGGCCTCGCCGCGGTCGAGGTCCAGCTCGATCCGGTTGACCCAGGTCAGCTTGGCCGGGTCGAGGATCCGGCGGGCGGCGGGGGCCAGCTGACCGGTGAAGAGGTAGCGGACCTCGAGGAGGACGGTCCGGCCCTTCCGACGGTGGTCGAGGACCTCGGGCCGGCCCACCGTGGGGAGGCCGTCGAGGCCGGCGTAGTAGTCGGGGTCGACGAAGGCGGCCACGACGGCGTCCCGGGGTCCGGGGACGGCCTGCTCGGTCCGGAAGCGCATCGTCGCCAGGCTAGGGGCTGGGGGTCACCAGGGGGTCCCGAAGCGGTCCCGGTGGGTGACCTCGGTGAAGGGACGGCGGTGGGGCGGGCCGAGGGCCCGGGCCGGCCGGCCCAGGGGGACGACGGCAACGGGCCGGACATGGGGGGGGAGGGCCAGGAGCGCGGCCAGCTCCCCGGCGTGGAGGGTGGTGAGGGTGGTGAGGGCCGAGCCCAGGCCGAGGGCGGTCGCCCCGAGGAGGAGGCTCTGGACGGCGGGGAGGAGGGAGCTCGCCAGGGTGATCTCGAGGCCCCGGTCGAGGTTGCCGCAGACGACGACCAGGACGGGGGCCCCGGCCAGGCCACCCCGGGCCCCGGCGTCGACGTCGGCGAGGAGGCCGGGCGGGAGGCGGTCCTCGGAGAACTGGCGGGCGCCTCCCTCCCAGGCCCGGGCGGTGAGCTCGCCGATGGCCAGGCGGAGGGCGGCGTCGCGGACGACGACGAACTCCCAGGGCTGGCCGTTCTCGGCGCTGGGCGCGCAGACGGCGGTGGAGAGGAGCCGCTCGATCAGCTCCTCGGGGACAGGGTCGGTGAGGAAGACCCGGCAGGCCCGCTGGCGGCCCGCCACCTCGAAGAAGCCGTCGTCTCCCATCACCCCGGTCTATCGGAGGGGGGAGCCTCCTGCCGGCCACATCCGGGCCTGGCGGCCGTGGTCCCGGCCCTGGAGGGGCCGGACGGCCTCGGGGGCGGGCTCGGCCGCCGGGCCGGGGGGGACGTCGGCCAGGGTCTCGTCGATCAGTCGCATGATCTCGTCGCAGCGTTCCCCCAGTGTCACGGCTGCCTCCCTCGCTCTCTGACGACTATCGGCAGAAATGGCCCGGAGCCGTAGGTTCCGGGCCCCATGCTGCCTTTCGATCACCGCCAGTGGTGGGATGGTGGGGCGATGGCTGCCTCCGACCACCACCAGCGTCTGTCGTTGGGCCTGAAGCTCGCCCTCCTCCCGCCGGTTCGGGCCGGGGTCTGCGCCGACCCCGACTGGATGGCCGGCCTCGCGGTGGCGGCCGAGACCCTCGGCTTCGCCCCTGGCCGACGACTGCCCCGTCCCCGACCCCCTCGACACCCTGGCCGGGGTCACGACCTCCATCGGGCTCGCCACCGGGGTCTTCGTCCTCCCCGTCCACCACCCCGTCGTCCTGGCCAAGCGGCTCGCCACCGTCGACCGGCTCTCGAAGGGCCGGCTCCGGCTCTGCGTCGGGGTGGGCTGGATGGCGGAGGAGCCGAGGCGGGGGGGATCGACTTCGCCAGCCGGGGCCGGCGGGCCGACGAGTCCATCGACTCCTCCGGGCCCTCTGGGCCGACGCCGGTGAGGACGGGCCTCCTACTCCGGGGAGTTCTTCCGGTTCGACCGGGCCCACTCCTTCCCCAAGCCGGCCCGGGTCGGGGGGATCCCCGTCCACATCGGGAGCCACTCGGCCGCCTCCCGGCACCGGGCCGAGGCCGAGGCGGCCGGTCGGGACCCGGCCGCCCTCGAGCTCACCCTGGGGGGACTGCTGACCCGGGTGGGGCCGGCCGAGGTGGAGGAGGCCGCCGGCCTCGGGGCCCACCGCCTCGTCCTGGCCTGCCTCGAGGCCGACCTGGCCGGGGCCCTGGAGGAACTGGAGGCTGCCGCCGGGCCCGGCGGGCCCCGTCCAGGGCCGGGGACCGCCGCGTAGGCTGACCTCGAGACACGGTTCCGAGGAGGAGCGAGACGGATGGCGAATGAATGGGGTCCCCTGGGAACGTTGGTCGGGGAGTGGGAAGGAGAGGGCGGTCTCGACACGGCCTACTCCCATGCCAGGGGTGAGGTCCTCGGGACGCCCTACCTCGAGAAGCTGACCATGAAGCCCTTCGGGCCCGTCGACAACGGGGACCAGCACCTCTACGGGCTCGACTACAAGACGGCCATGTGGCGGGGGGACGAGACCAACCCCTTCCATACCGAGGTGGGCTACTGGCTCTGGGACGGCGCCACCGGGGAGGTCCTCCGAGGCTTCGTCGTCCCCCGGGGGATCACCGTCCTGGCCGGGGGGACGGCCAACGCCGACGCCACTTCGTTCACCCTGGAGGCGGACAAGGACGGAGCCGGCTACACCATCGGGGAGAACCGGTACCTGGCCGAGCGGGCCTCCACCGTCAGCTACCGGGTCACGATCACCCTCGGCGACGGGACCTGGTCCTACGAGGAGACCACCATGCTCGAGATGTCCGAGCTCGAGGAGCCCTTCGCCCACACCGACCGGAACAAGCTGCGCAAGGTGGGCTGAGTCGAGTGTCCGGTCGCTCGGATGGGTCCCTCGGGTGGCTTCAGAAGAGGGCGACCACGATGGGGGCGGCCGTCTTGATGACGGTGTAGGCCGTCTGGATGTCGTTCCAGATCGCTCCCAGGTTCAGGTTGGCGTCGGCGGTCCAGTGCCCGCTGCCCGTCGAGATGGCGGCCCAGTTGGCCGTCACGCTGGGGTCGACCGAGGACTGGTTCCAGAAGCTGTCCCGGGAACCGCTGTCGAAGGTCCCGTAGGTGGTGAAGCTGTGGGAGGCCTCGAAGGCCACGCCGGTGTTGGTCCGCCAGCTGACCACCAGGTCCTCGTCGTAGGTGGTGGCTCCGCTGTCGTGGTAATGGCCGCTGATGGTGACCTGGCCCGAGGAGTTCATGGTCAGGTTGAACCAGCCGCCCACCGGGACGCCATTGCTGAAGGTGATGGTGATCGGCATCGACACCTGCTGGATCTGGTTGGCCCCGGCCTGGGTGTTGTTGTAGGCCTCGGTGTCGCGCACCGACGGGGGGACGCAGACGAGGTCGTAGGGGATTGCCTCCCGCCAGACGTAGCCCTGCCGGCAGGTGTAGGGCCCGTAGGCGCCGCCGTTGGGGCTGATGGTGTAGGGCCACCAGGCGTTGTAGGCGGCGTTGAGCTGCTGGTCGGCCGGGGTGACGCAGACGTAGTCGGACGTCCAGGTCTGGCGCCAGACCAGGCCGGGCTGGCACGCCACCGCTCCGGGCATGGCCGCCGGGGCGGCGCTGGCCGGGGTGGCCTGGATGGCCTGGACGGCGGCGGGGAGGACGGCTGATCCGCCCAGCACCACCGCCACCGTGACGGCCTTTCGGAAGAACCTCCGGAGTTGCATGACGACCTCGTTTCGTCGTGCGGATGTCGCACTCCGATCGTGGACGGAGGGGGGCGCCGGGTCATCGGTAAGCGACTACGGGTCTTTCGGTCCCCGTGTCCCGGGACTACGGAGGTCCCGATCCCCATGACGGAGAACCGGCCCTCCGGGTTCCCGCTCAGAACAGGGTGGGGATGGAGGGCTCGAGGCCCCGGAGGGCGTCGTAGTCGACCTCGACCCAGCCGATCCCCCGGGTCTGGGCCAGGCTCCGGGCCTGGGGGGTGACCTTCTGGGCGGCCAGGATGCCCCGAAGCGGGTGGAGGCGGGGGTCCTGGCGGAGGAGCTCGAGGTAGCGGGTGAGCTGCTCCACCCCGTCGATCTCACCCCGACGCTTGATCTCGACGGCCACGAAGGTGCCGTCGGCGCCGTGGCAGAGAAGGTCGACGGGGCCGATGCCGGTCTCCCGCTCCCGGGAGATCAGGGTCAGGCCCTCCTCGATGGTGCCGGGGTTCCCGGCCAGGAGGGCCTGGATCTCGAGCTCGACGCCGTCCTTCTCGAGGCCGGGCTCGGGGCCGAGGTCGTGGGCGATCTCGGCGTGGATCTCGCTGATCTCGATGGTGAGGGTCTCGCCCTTCCGGTTCCGGACGATCCAGCGGTCGTCGCCGAACTCGACGGTGCAGGGGGGGCTCATCCAGTTCAGGGGCTTGTAGGCCCGGTCGTCGGCGTGGACCGAGACCGAGCCGTCGGCCTTGACCAGGAGGAGCCGGGTGGCCGGGGGGAGCCGGGCCGCCAGCCGGCCCTCGTAGACGACGGAGCAGGTGGCGATGACGAGACGCATCCCGCCATCGTGGCCGATCCGGCCACCGCCTGCCCGGCCCCCGGCGCTTGGCTAGCCGAGCATCCCGAGGATGCCGTGGAGGAGGGGGTCGACCTGAGGGTTGGGGAGGAGCGATCCCCCGTCGACGGCGAGGTTGACGCCGGTCACGTAGGAGGAGAGGTCGGAGCAGAGGAAGACGACCACGTCGGCCACCTCCCGGGCGGTGCCGGCCCGGCCCAGGGGAGTGGCGGCGTCGATGGCGGCCCGGGCCCCGGGGACGGCGGAGAGGCCAAGGGCCGTCAGAGGGGTGTCGATGAAGCCGGGGGAGATGCAGTTGACCCGGATGGTGGGGCCGTACTCGAGGGCGGCCGACCGGGTCAGGGCGATGACCCCGGCCTTGGCCGCCGAGTAGGGGCCCTCCCCCCGGGCCGGCCTGATCCCGTCCACGGAGGACATGTTGACGATGACCCCGCCCCCGGCGGCCCGGAGGTGGGGGAGGGCGGCCCGGATGCCGTTGAAGACACCCCCGAGGTTGACCCCGATGAGCTTGGCCCAGAGGTCGTCGGAGTAGCGGTCCAGGGGGAGGACGGCCCCGATCCCGGCGTTGTTGCAGACGGTGTCGAGCCCGCCGAGGGCCTCGGCGGCACGGTCGAAGCCGGCCCCGAGGGAGGCCGAGTCGGCCACGTCGGCCTCGACGGCCAGGGCCGGAGGGCACCCGAGGGCGGTGATCTCGGCCGCCACGGCCGCGGCGGTGGCGGCGTCGATGTCGAGGACGGCCACGGCGGCTCCCTCGGCGGCCATCCGGAGGGCCGTTGACCGGCCGATCCCGGAGCCGGCCCCGGTGACGACGGCCCGGCGTCCCTCGAGGAGTCCCATAGGGGGCAACATAGGGCGGTGCGAATCGCGGTGCTGGTGAAGCAGGTGCCCAGGGCCGAGTCAATGGAGCTCCTCGAGTCGGGCCGGCTGAACCGGGAGGGCGTCGAGCTCGAGATGAACGCCTACTGCCGGCGGGCCGTCTCCAAGGGGGTCGAGCTGGCCGGGGAGCACGGGGGGAGCTGCACCGTCCTCACCCTGGGACCGCCCTCGGCCGAGGACGTCCTCCGGGAGGCGGTGGCCTGGGGGGCGGGGGAGGGGGTCCTGATCAGCGACCCCGCCTTCGCCGGCTCCGACACCCTGGCCACGGCCCGGGCCCTGGCCGCCGCCCTGACCCTCGAGGGCCCCTGGGACCTGGTCCTGGTGGGCCGGAACTCGATCGACGCCGACACCGGGCAGGTCGGCCCCGAGATCGCCGAGATCCTCGGGCTCCCCTTCCTGGCCGGGGTCCGGGAGCTGGCCCTCGCCGGGGGCCGGGTCGAGGCCCGCTGCGAGCTCGACGACGGCTGGCGGACGGCCCGGGTGGACCTCCCGGCCGTGCTCTCGACGGCCGAGCGGCTGACCGAGCCCTGCAAGGTCCCCCCCGCAGGTCGGGCCCTGGTGGCCCCGGAGCGGATCCGACGGCTGACGGCCGCCGATCTCGGGCCGGGCCCCTGGGGTGCGGCCGGGAGCCCGACGGTGGTGGGCCCGGTCCGGGTCATGGAGATCGAGCGGCGGGGGATGATCCTCTCGGGGCCGGCGGCAGAGCAGGTGGCCAGGGCGGTGGACGTCCTGACCGAGTGGGGGGCCCTCGGCCATGGCGGGGGGGAGACGGCGGAGCCCTCTCTCGACGAGGTCCCGGCCAACCCCTCGGGATCGGAGGGTCCGGAGGTGGTCGCCGTCGTCGAGCCGGACCGGCCCCGGATGACCTGTGAGCTCCTCGGGGAGGCCGCCCACCTGGCCCTGGCCCTGGGTGGCTCCGTGGTGGCCTTCGGGCCCGACCCCCTCGACAGCGGTCTCCTCGGGACCTACGGGGCCGACCGGGTCGTCGAGCTGACCGGGACCTGCGTCGAGGAGGACGTGGCCGCCGCCCTGGCCGACTGGTGCGCGGCCGAGGCCCCCTGGGCCGTCCTCGTCCCCGGGACCCTCTGGGGTCGGGAGGTCGCCGCCCGGGTGGCGGCCCGGCTCCACTTCGGGCTCACCGGCGACGCCGTCGGCCTCGGGGTGAGTGAGGGCCGGCTGGTGGCCTGGAAGCCCGCCTTCGGGGGCCGGCTGGTTGCCGCCGTTACCAGCCGGTCGCCGGTCCAGATGGCCACCGTCCGGCCCGGGATCCTGCCCCGGCGCCGGCCTCGCCCCGACCGGGGCCCGATCCCCCTGGACCAGATGACGGGGACGACCCGGGGCCGGGTCACCGTCACCGGGGAGGGGCGGGACGACGAGGTCGACGCCCTCCTGGCCGCCCGGACGGTGGTGAGCGTGGGCCAGGGGGTCCCCCCCGACGAGTACGGCGCCCTCGAGCCCCTCCTGAAGGCGCTCGGGGCCGAGTTGGGCGCCTCCCGGAAGGTGACCGACCAGGGCTGGCTTCCCCGGGCCCGCCAGGTCGGGATCACCGGCCAAAGCGTCGCCCCGGCCCTCTACCTGGCCGTCGGGGTCTCCGGGAAGTTCAACCACATGGTCGGCTGCCGGGGGGCGGGGACCATCGTGGCCGTCAATTCCGACCCCGGGGCCCCGGTGTTCGACTGCGCCGACATCGGCGTCGTGGGGGACTGGCGGGAGATCGTCCCCCTCCTGGCCGCGGCCCTGGCCCGACCCGACCCGTAGGCTCCCGAAGGTGGACTCCCTGACACCGCCCTGGCGTGAGGTGCTGGGCCTGGACGACATCCGGGCTGCCGCCGACCGGCTCCGGGCCGTCGGGGTGGAGACCCCCCTGCAGCGGAGCCCCCGGCTCTCGGAGCAGTACGGGGCCGAGATCCTCCTCAAACGGGAGGACCTCCAGGCCGTCCGGTCCTACAAGATCCGGGGGGCCTACAACTTCATCGCCGGGCTCCCGGCCGGAGCCCTCGCCGCCGGGGTGGTCTGCGCCAGCGCCGGGAACCACGCCCAGGGGGTGGCCTGGTCCTGCCACCACCTCGGGGTCCGGGGGACGGTCTTCCTGCCCCGGCGGACCCCCCGGCAGAAGGTGGAGCGGATCCGGGTCATCGGCGGGAAGCTGGTCGAGCTCCGGTTCGTGGGGGAGTCCTTCGACGACGCCGCCACCGCCGCAGCCGAGTTCTCGGCCGGGACGGGGGCCACGGTGGTCTCGGCCTTCAACCACCCCCAGACCATCGCCGGCCAGGGGACGGTCATGGCCGAGGTGGTCGACCAGCTGGGCTCCCCCCCCGACGTGGTCGTCGTCCCCATCGGGGGTGGGGGCCTCGTGGCCGGGATCGCCGTCTGCCTCGACGGCCTCGGGGCCCCCACCACGATCGTCGGGGCCCAGCCGGCCGGGGCCCCTGGCATGGTCCGGTCCCTCGAGGCCGGCCATCCCGTGACCGTCGACATCGAGGACGACTTCGTCGACGGGGCCGTGGTCCGGACCCCGGGGCCCCTGACCGTCGCCATCACCGCCGAGCTCGTCTCCCGGGTCCTCCTCGTCGCCGAGGGCCAGGTCTGCACCGAGCTCCTCACCCTCTACCAGGACGACGGGATCGTGGCCGAGCCGGCCGGCGCCCTCTCCGTGGCCGCCCTCGAGGACCTGGCCGCCGAGGTGGCCGGGAAGCAGGTCGTCTGCATCTTGAGCGGGGGGAACAACGATGTGGCCCGCTACGACGAGATCATCGAGCGGAGCCTCATCCACCGGGGCCTCAAGCACTACTTCATCGTCCAGTTCCCCCAGCAGCCCGGGGCGCTCCGGCGGTTCCTCGACGAGTGCCTGGGTCCCTCCGACGACATCACCCTCTTCGAGTACATCAAGAAGTCGAGCCGGGAGTTCGGCCCGGCCCTGGTCGGCATCGAGCTGGCCGAGCGGGACCACCTCGGCCCCCTCCTGGAGCGGATCGCCGTCTCCGGTCTCGACGTCGAGTCCGTCCCCCCCGACTCGGCCGTCTTCCGGTTCCTGATCTGAGGGCCGGTCAGCCTCCGACCATCCGGTAGCCGAGGCCGAGCTCGGCGGCGGCCTCCTTCAGCCGGGTCATCTCGACGGACACGATGAGCTCGCCGTCGAGGAGGAGGGCGGTGGCGGCCGCCTCGGCGGCCAGGAGGTTGAGGCCGAACCGGCTGTGGAGATCGGCCATGACGGGCAGGAGCTCCCGGGGGTCGAGGACGGTGACGACCTCGGGGAGCCGGTCGACGGCGGCGCTGACCGCCTCCCGGTGCCCCGGTCCGAGGTCCAGAACCGGCCCGGAGAGCGTTCCGCCCCGCCCTCGCCGCAGCGCCGACGCCACCCGCCACCACCAGGCGAAGGTGGTGTGGAGGACCCCGTCCGTCGGGACGGGCCGACCGGTCAGGAGGCCGACGACCAGATGGTCGTCGATGACGGCTGCGGTCAACCGAGCTCCGGGTCCTCGAGGGCAGCCGAGACCTGTCCGTAGGTCCCCTCGGTCAGAGCCCGGTCGAGGAGCCGCCTGGTCTCCTCCTGGAGGATCCGGCCCATCCGCCCCTCCGGGGTCAGCGCTTCGTCGGCGGCGGCGGAGAGGACCGTGTTGACCCAGGCCTGGAGCGAGGCGGCCCCGGCCGCCTTGGCCGCCTCGTGGACCCGGAACCGGAGGGTGACGGGAACCCGGGTGGCGAAGAGGACGGTGGCGCCGTCCTCCGGTGGCCGCCCGGGATCCGTCCACCCAGGAGCTGTCTCCCGACCGGGTCCGACGTCGAGCCGTCGACGGGTGGCCGTCACCTTCTCGGTCAGTTCGGCGTCGAGTCGTGTGGCCATACCTGCATGCTAACAACTCCGAATGTATGTTAACAACCGACCCAGGATCCGGGCGGAAGCAGATCAAGGGAGGGCCCCGGCACGCCGATACTTTCAAGGTGAGCCGACGTTTCCGCCGAGGGGGAGGTCGCCTGGGGGACACCAGGATCTTGGGGGTCGTGGCCTGCTCCGTCGCCCTGCCCCTCCTCGTCGCGGCCGGGATCGGCCACCGGGACCCGGTGAGGACCCCCGCGCTCGAGGCCGGGGCCGGCTGCCTGGGGGTCGCCCTAGCCGCGCTGGCCTTCGTGGCCTGGAGGCAGGCCCGGAGGGGTCGGATCCAGGTCCAGGTGCGGGTGACCTCCGGGGCCGTGGTGGCGGCCCTGGCCGGCCTGGGGCTGGCCGCCCTCGGGGTCGGCCTCCCCCTCGACTTCGCCCTGGCCCCCGTGGTGGCCGGCGTCGTCTACCTGACCGCCGTGGGACGCTCCGCCACCCGGACGGCGGCCCTGGTGGGCGGCCTGGCCGTCATCGGGGGACTGTCCTGGATCGACGGGCTCCGGAGCCTCGACCAGCTGGGGGCGCCCCTGCTCTTCGCCTGGTTGATGGCGGCCTCGGCCCTGGCCTTCGCCAGGGTGGTCCGGATCTCGGGCCGCAGCGGTGTCCAGGGTGCCGTGACCCGGGAGGTGGTCGAGGCCGTGGGCGGGGCCGAGACCCTGGCCGACGGACTGACCAAGGCCTTCCCGATGATGGCGGAGATCCTCCGGGCCGATCATCTGGTCGTCTTCGCCCGGGACGTCACAGGCCGGGATGTCACCATGCTCGGGACCTGGCCGGCGCTCGTGGCCGAGGACCGGGCCATCCCCAGCTGGCCGGCCTTCGACCAGGCCCTGCGGTCGGGTCGGGTCGGCTTCGCCTACGACCACGGGCTGCTCCCCATCGGGACCTCCGAGGAGGGGGACATGGTGCTGGTGGCCCGCCTCCGGCCCCTGGGTGGCGAGGCGGTAGCCGAGGTCCGGGAGGGCGCCGAGGAGTTGGCCGGGGCCCTCGTCAAGCTGACGAACCGGGCCACCTACGTCGACGGCCTGCGCCGGGAGAGCCGGCTCGACGCCCTGACCGGGCTGGCCAACCGGCGGAGCCTGCTCGAGGGCCTCCAGGGGGCCATGGCCCGGGCCCTGCAGCTCCACACCCCCCTGGCCGTGGCCATGATCGACCTCGACCACTTCAAGGACTACAACGACACCTACGGGCACGTGGCGGGGGACACCCTCCTCCGGGGCATGTCGGCCATGATGGCGGCCAACGCCCGGGGCCAGGACCTGGTGGCCCGGTACGGGGGGGAGGAGTTCTGCTTCGTCCTCCCCAACACCGACCTGGCCGGGGCCTCGGCCGCCATCGACCGGATCCGGGCCATGGCCGGCCAGGTCTCGGCGGCCCGACCGGTGACCTTCTCCGTCGGGGTCACCAACTGGAACGGGACCGACGACACCACCACCCTGATCCAGCAGGCCGACCTGGCCCTCTACCGGGCCAAGGCCGAGGGCCGGAACCGGACGGTGGCGCTGGCCTCGGCCCGGGACGCATCACCCTCCCCGGCTCCCCCTCCGCCCCCCCCGCTCGCAACCCCCCGCTGAGGACGTGGACGCCCAGGGCCTGGAGGTCACCGGCTCCCCCGAGGCCGTCGCCCTGCTCGACCGGGCCGTCGGCCACCTCGTCCGGTTCCAGCGGGAGGTGGTCGAGGCCGTGACGGGAGCGGTCGAGGCGGACCCGGGCTGCGCCCTGGCCGGGGTCCTCTCGGCCTACCTGGCCCTGATGTCGACCGAGGCGTCGGCGGTGGCGGAGGCCCGGCGGGCCCTGGCCGGGATCAGGACCGACCCCGGGGCCCTCCGGCCCCGGGAGCGGGCCCACCTGGCCGCGGCCGAGGTCTGGGTGGCCGGGGAGATGGCCGCGGCCGGGACCCTCCTCCGGGAGCTGACCGTCGAGGAGCCCCGGGACCTCCTGGCCCTGGCCGTCGGCCACCAGATCGATTTCTTCTCCGGCGACGCCGTGAGCCTCCGGGACCGGATCGGTGGGGCCCTGGGGGCCTGGACCGGGGACGACCCCCTCCTCGGCTTCGTCCAGGGGATGTACGCCTTCGGGCTGGAGGAGTCCAACCTCTACGGCCTGTCCGGGGAGGTGGCGGCCCGGGCCGTGGAGGCCCACCCCGAGGACGTCTGGGCCATCCACGCCATGGTCCACACCTACGAGATGCAGGGTCGGGTCCCCGAGGGGGTCCGGTTCCTCCGGGCCCGGGAGGCGAACTGGACGGCGGGGAGCTTCCTCGTCGTCCACAACTCCTGGCACTTCGCCCTCTACCTCCTCGAGGGGGGTGACGTGGCCGGCGCCCTCGACGTCTACGACCGGGTCCTCCACCACGCCGACTCCCCTGACTTCGCCCTCGAGCTCCTCGACGCCTCGGCCCTCCTCTGGCGGCTCCACCTCGACGGCGTCGACGTCGGCGACCGCTGGACACCGCTGACGGAGGCCTGGGGTCGGGTGCTCACCCCGGGCTACTACCCCTTCAACGACATGCATGCCGTCATGGCCGCCCTCGGTGCCCACGACCTGGCCCGGGCCCGGGAGCTGGTGGCCGCCCTCGAGGTCGTCGTAGCGGGAGGGGACCGGGCCACGACGGGCTGGCGGATGAGCCGGGACGTCGGGCTCCCGGTCTGCCGGAGCCTGGTCGACTTCGCCGCCGAGGACTACCAGGCCGTCGTCGACGGCCTCCTCCCCGTCCGGGCCCGGCTCCACGAGTTCGGCGGGAGCCACGCCCAGCGCGACGTCATGGAGCGGACGCTGGTCGAGGCCGCCCTCCGGCTGCCCCGCCCCGAGCTGGCCCGGGCCCTGCTGAGCCAGCGGCTCGGGGTCCGGGAGGCGAGCAGCTGGGCCTGGGGCCGGCTGGCCGGCCTGCGGGCCTCGGGAGGCGATCAGACCGGGGCGGCCTCGGCCGCGGCCCGGGCCGGGGAGCTGGCCGCCGCCGTGGTGGGGTAGCCGCCGCCGGCGGTCCCAGAGCATGGTCTGGCCCCCGAAGTTCCTGTCGAGGTAGCGGGGGTTCCGGCCGTGGTGGACCCGGTGGTTCGAGGGGGTGGCCAGCCACCGGTCGACCCACCCCAGGCGGTCGACCACCTCGGTGTGCTGGAGCTGGCCCGAGATCAGCGACCAGACGGCCATGGGGGCGTAGAGGGCGGGGGGGAAGCCGAGGAGGGGGGTCCAGAGGATCCGGAACCGGTGCTCGGCCCGGTGGACCCAGTAGTAGGCGAAGTCGCCGATCAGGAAGTAGCCGACCCAGGTCAGGGGGTTCCCGAGGGGGAGGTGCCAGGAGGCCGGGTGCCCGGCCATCCGGACTTCCCCCCAGATCCCGCTGGGGGCGTCCCGTTCAGTCGACCGGGTCGGGCTCCAGGGCGCCGTGGAAGGTCATCTCCGGCGTGGCCCCCAGCGGGGGCTCGTCGGCGGCCAGGAAGACGGGGGCCTCGGCCAACTCCTGGTCGGTGAACTCGTGGGTGGTGCAGCAGAACTCGACCAGGATCCGGTTGGGGTCGGACACGTAGATGGACCGGCAGAACTCGTGGTCGAGCTCGACGACCTCGAGGCCGTGCTCCTGCCAGACCCGCCGCCGGGTGTCGAGGTCCTCGAGGGTGGGGGCGTCGAAGGCGATGTGGTTGACCCAGTCCGGGAGGCCCAGCCCCCGGGAGATGGCCGGGTCGAAGTCGGTGGGGATGTCGTCGTCGTGGAGGTCCCAGAGGGCGAAGAGCCCGTTCCCGCCGGTGTCGTAGAAGACGTGCTTGGCCCAGCCCCCGCTCGGCGACCCGGTGGGGGCCACCACGGTCTTCACGAGCCGGAAGCCCATGACCTCGGTGTAGAACCGGTGGGAGGCCTCGAGGTCCCGGGTGGCCACGGCCACGTGGTGGTAGCCCATGGGGTCCAGGCTACCCGGGAGGATGTCGCTCAGACCGGCGGTCGGCGGACGGGGACGCGCTCTGCGGCATCGGCCGCCTCGACCTCCTCCCGGGAGAGCCCCAGGAGGAAGAGGATGGCGTCGAGGTAGGGGACGTTCAGGGCTGTGTCCGCCGCGCTCCGGACGACGGGCTTGGCGTTGAAGGCGATCCCGAGGCCGGCCCGGGCCAGCATGTCGAGGTCGTTGGCCCCGTCCCCGACGGCGACCGTCCGGGCCAGGGGGACTCCGGCCGCCTCGGCGAACCGGACCAGGGCGGCCGCCTTCCCGGCCCGGTCCACCACCGGGCCGACCAGCCGGCCGGTGAGCCGGCCCCCGGCGACTTCGAGGGTGTTGGCGGCGACGTGGTCGATGCCGAGCTCGGCTGCCACCGGCTCGATGATGTGGTCGAAGCCCCCGCTCACGAGGCCGGTCACGTAGCCGAGCCGCTTCAGGGTCCGGATCAGGGTCCGGGCCCCGGGGGTGAGGACGAGGTCCTGGCGGACGGCCTCGAGGTCGGCCGTCCCGAGGCCGGCCAGGAGGGCGACCCGCTCCCGGAGGGCCGGCTCGAAGTCGAGCTCCCCGGCCATGGCCGCGGCGGTGATGGCGGCCACCTCGTCGGCCCGGCCGGCCCGGGCGGCCAGGAGGTCGACGACCTCCCCCTGGACCAGGGTGGAGTCGACGTCGAGGACGATGAGGTGCTTGGCCCGCCGGTGGAGGCCGGCCTCCTGGACGGCCACGTCGACCTCGAGGGCGGCGGCCGCCTCCCCCACGGCCCGCCTGACCCGGTCGGGGCCCCCGCCGGTGACCTCGAGCTCGTAGCTCGTCACCGGGTACCGGGCCAGCTGGACGATCCGCTCCACGTTGGCCCCGCAGCCGGCCAGGGCCCCGAAGAGCCCGGCCAGGGCTCCCGGGGGGAGCTCGGGGGCCAGGACGGTCACGAGGAGCCGGGGCCCGCCCGGCCGGGTCCCGCTGCCCGAGCCCGGTGAGCACTCCACGGTGACCCCCTGGGAAGTGGCCACGGCCCGGAGGGCCCCACCCACCGCCTCCGGATCGGCGGACTCGACCACCATCCCCAGGAGGAGCCGACCCATGATCTGGACCTGCTCCACGTCGAGGACCCGGGCCCCGAGGGGTCCGAGGGCGTCGAAGAGGGCGGCGGCCACCCCAGGATGGTCGGGACCGGTGACGGTGACGAGGAGGGGGGCGGGAGCGGCCAAGGCCTAGAGGTTCAGGTCCCGGTTGGGCCGGACGACGACCTCGGCGATGTGGACCCCGGCCGGCCGGGTCACGGCCCAGAGGACGGCCTCGGCGATGTCCTCGGGGCCGCAGAGATGGTCGGGGAGGGCCTGGCGGGCCCCCCGGAGGACCTCGTCGGAGAGCCGCTCCCCCTTCACCATCTCGACCGTCGAGCCCCCCACCTGGGCCAGGCCGGCCAGGACGGCCGGGTCGAAGTTCCGGGCGAAGCTCGTGGCCACCGCCCCCGGCATGACCGTCACCACCTGGATGGGGTCCTCCATCAACTCCTGGCGGAGGGTGTTCGTGATGGTGTTCACGGCGTGCTTCGTCGAGCCGTAGACGCCGGAGTCGGGCCGGAGGGCGGCCACCGAGGAGATGTTGACGACGTGGCCCCCGTTCCCGGCCGCCCGCATGGCGGCCACGGCGGCCTGGCAGCCGGCCAGGAGGGCGATGACGTTGGTCTCGAACATGGCCCGCCAGTGCTCGGGGTCGGCCTCGAGGATGGGCTCCGGGAAGCTGACCCCTGCGTTGTTCACCATCAGGTCGAGCCGCCCCGTCGAGGCCACGGCCCGGTCCACCAGGGACCGGACGTCGTCCACCTTCCTGACGTCGACGACGACGGCCTCGGCCGTCCCCCCGGCCCCGGTCACGGCCGCCACCGAGGCCTCCATGGGCTCCAGGGTTCGGCCCCCGAGGACGACATGGGCCCCGGCCGAGCCCAGGGTCTCGGCGATGGCCCGGCCGATCCCCGAGGAGGCCCCCGTCACCACGGCCGTCCTCCCCGCCAGCACCCCCGCCGCTCCTGCCGTCTCCGTCGTCATGGTGGGTCCCTCCCGGTCGGGGCCTCACCCTACTTTGGGCGCCCGGGCCCTCCCCCTATGGGGTGCCCGTGGGGATGCCGGTCGGGGCCAGCCGGAGGGCGAAGTCCTCGATGGACTCCGGCCGGGACAGGAGGTAGCCCTGGGCCCGCCGGCAGCCCATCTCGAGGAGGGCCCCCTGCTGCTCGGCCGTCTCCACCCCCTCGGCGGTGACGCTGATCTCGAAGGCCCGGGCCAGCTGGACCACGGCCGAGACGATGGCCCAGTCCGAGGGGTCCCCGGGGAGGCCGGCCACGAACCCCTGGTCGATCTTCAGGGAGGTCAGCGGGAGGGCCTTCAGGTAGAGGAGGGAGGAGTAGCCCGTTCCGAAGTCGTCGACGGCCAACCCCACCCCGAGGGCCCGGATCCGCTCCAGGGTGGCGGCCGCCCCCTCGGGGTCGACGAGGAGGGCGCTCTCGGTCAGCTCCAGGCAGAGCGAGGAGGGGGCCAGTCCCGTCTCGGCCAGGATCCCGGCCACGTCCTCGACCAGGCCCGGGTCCCCGAGCTGCTGGGCGGCCAGGTTGACCCGGAGGAGGAAGTCGGGGGCCAGCCCGTCTCGCTGCCAGTCGGCCACGGCCTGGCAGGCCTCCCGGAGGACCCGCCGGCCCAGGGCCCCGATCAGGCCGGTCTCCTCGGCCAGGGGGATGAAGTCGACGGCGGCCACCACCCCCCGGCCGGGATGGTCCCAGCGGGCCAGGGCCTCGGCCCCGAGGAGCCTCCCCCCGGTGAGGTCCCACTCCCCCTGGAGGTGGACCAGGAGCCCCTCCCCTTCGACCGCCGACCTGAGGTCCCCCTCCAGCCGGAGCTGCTCCGCCACCCGGGTCCGGAGGAGGGCGTCGTCGGTCATGAGGGCGTCCCCACCCCGGCGCTTGGCCCGGTACATGGCCAGGTCGGCCCGGCGGAGGAGCTCCCCCCCGTCGGCCCTCCCGTCGTCGGCGTGGACCACCCCGGCGCTGGCCGTGATGGTCACGAGCTGCCCCTCGACGGTGAGGGGGGGCTCGAGGGCCCGGAGGAGCTCCCGGGTGGCCGCCACCGCCCCGACCAGGCTGGGACAGGTCGGCCGGAGGAAGAGGAACTCGTCGCCTCCCAGCCGGGCCACCACCGCCCCCGGGTCCCCGGCCGTAGCGGCCGAGAGGAGCCGTCCCGCCACCTCGACCAGGAGCCGGTCCCCGGCGGCATGGCCCAGGGAGTCGTTCACCACCTTGAACCGGTCCAGGTCGATCAGGGCCATCCCGAGCCCCGGGGATCCCCCCCCGGCCACGACCTCCAGGGCCTCGTCGAGGGCCTCCTGGAAGGTCCACCGGTTGGGGAGCCGGGTCAGCCGGTCCGTCCGGGCCTGGTCGGCCAGCTGGAGCTCGGCCCGGTGTCGGGCGAAGGCCTCGGCCATGATGGCGGCGGCGGCCCGGAGGGTGGCGAAATGGGTGGCGTCGAACTCCTCCCCCGGGAAGGTGTGCTCGAGGAGGAGGAACCCCCGGGGGCTCCCCCCCTGGATCAGGGGGGTGGCGAGGAGCTGCTCCACGGACTCGTCGAGTCCCGCCACCCGGCCCCCGACGATCTCGACCAGGGACCGGGCCTGGACCTCCCCCTGGACCCCCGGCCAGGGCAGGGCCTCGAGGGGGGCCGAGGTCGGGAGGGGGACCGACGGGGCCTGGTGCTCGGCGGCCCAGACCGCCCGGCACAGGACCTGCTCCTCCTCGGCCCACCACGCCGAGACCCGGGTCACCCAGGTCAGGCCGGCCAGCTCGGCCAGGGCCCGGTCCAGGCCGTCCTCGAACCGACCCGACTCGACATGGAGGAAGGCCGAGGCCAGCCGGACCAGCCGACTCTCCTCCACCAGCCGCTGGAGGAGGGCCCGCCGCTCGGGGTCGACCGACTCCGGGGGCCGGAAGGTGAGGACGAACCCCCCCAGGGCGGCCACCGCCGGCCCGGTCACGTAGTCGTACCAGAGCTCCCGCCACCCCCCCTCGGCCGACCGGATCCGGAGCACCTCACCCACGTCCTGGCCGATCCGGTTCTCCCACCGCAGGAGCGAGGCCAGGGCCGCCCCGGCCTCCTCGGGGTGGAGGAACTCCACCACGTTCCGTCCCACGATCCCCTCGGGGTCCCAACCCAGCAGTGTCCGGATGGTCGGCCCGGCGAAGGTGATCGTCCCGTCGGTCCGGACGGCCAGGATCCCCTCCTCGACGTGCTCGAGGACGGCCAGGAGGGTGGCACGGTCGATGACCAGGTCCGCCTCGGCTGGTACCTCCACGAAGGGTCCTCCCCCCCCTGCCACGAAGCCCCCGGCCAGCATAGGGGACCGGGGCGGGAACGGCCCGGGCCTCCCGCCCCGTCGCCGGTAAGCTGACGCCACCTGAGGGCCGGAGTAGAGGAGCGAGTGTCGATGGCGAGCGGTGGACCCCCAGAAGGTTGGCATCCCGACCCCGGGAATCCCGGCGGAATGCGCTGGTGGGACGGGACCCAGTGGACGGCCCAGACCCAGCCCGCCCCGGCCGCCGCCCCCCCGCCCACGGCGGGCTACGGCCAGCCTCCCGGCTACGGCCCTCCCGGCTACCCCGGGGCGGGCCAGCCCGGCGGCTACCCCCAGCCCGGCGGCTTCCCTCAGCCCGGGGGGTTCGCCGGAAACGGCAGCCCTGGTCGCCGGGGCTTCGGCCTCGGGGGCTCGATGTCGGGGAGCTTCGCCCGGCAGAACCAGCTCTCCCTGACGACCCTCGTGGTCGTCGTGATCTACGTCTGCCTGGCCTTCACCGTCCACCTCGCCTTCATCGGGATCTTTCCGGCCCTGTTGGCGTTTCAGGCCATCCAGCGCAAGGAGAAGCTGGCTCCCCTGGCCGGTGTCGCCGCCGCCGTCTCGATCGTCATCTTCATCCTCGCCATCACCCACCACTGAGGGCTGGTCAACCGCCGACTGCCGGGCTATCCCTGGTCAGGGGTCGAGCCGTCGTCGGCCTGCCGGGCCCGGTTCCGGGCCAGGGTCTGGGCCAGGTTGTGGCCGGGCCAGGGGACCATCTGGGCATCATGGATCTCGGCCGGCGTGGGGGGTCCCCCGGGGATCGGGATGACAGGCGGGGTGACCCTGTCCAGGGCGATGAGGCGATTCTCGGCCTTGGCCATCCCGTAGGGGAGGGGAACGCCACCGGCGTTGGGGCCGCATCGAGTCCGGCCCCGATGGAGGCATCGTCCCCCAGGTCACGGCCATCGTCGTCGTCCACCTCAGCCGGGTCCCCCCCCGCCGACCTCCTGGACGAGCCAGCCGTTGCCGTCGGGGTCGGAGAAGGCGCAGAAGGAGTTGTAGGCCTGCCGGTCCGGGTCGGGCCCCGGAGTCTGGCCCTCGGGCCCGAAGTGGAAGACCTCGCTGACCTCGACCCCCCGGCCGGCGAGCTCGGCCCGGGCCTCGTCGACGTCGGTAACGACGAGGTGGAGGCCCTCCAGGCTGCCGGCCCCCTCCTGGTTCCGCATGAGGGTGATGGAGCAGGCCGAGCCGGGCGGGGTGAGCTGGACGACCCGGAAGTCCTCCCCGGCGCGGTGGTCGACGTCGAGACGGAAGCCGGCCCCTTCGAGGTAGAAGGCCTTGGCCCGGTCGATGTCGGAGACGGGGATGACGACGAGCTCGAGCTTCATGTCCATGGCGTCAGGCTAGGCGGGCCGACACCCTAGGAGTCCCCTCAGGCCACGAGGCCGACGGCGGGGAGGGCGTCGGCGGGGTCGATCCGGACGGTGTGGTCGGCCAGGGTGGCGGCCAGGTCGGAGCGGAGGCCGGCGAAGTCGGGGTCGTCGAAGCGGTTGACGAATTCCCCGGGGTCCTCCTCGAGGTCGTAGAGCTCGCCGGTGCCGGGTGCGTCGAGGTAGGCGGTAAGCTTGTAGCGGTCGGTGGTGATGGTCCGCAGCGGGATCCGGAGCATGACGTCGAAGTCGTCCTCGGTGATGACGTGCTCCCGGGGGGACGGGGCCCCCTCGGGACCGAAGAGGGGGGAGCCCTCCATGTGGGCCGGGATCTCGAGGCCCGAGGCCCGGAGCATGGTGGGGGCGAGGTCGATGGTCCCGACCGGATCGGTGGCGACGACGCCGGCAGGAACGCCGGGGCCCCGGACGATGAGGGGGACCCGGAGGAGGCCCTCGTAGTGGACGGGGCCCTTGAAGACGATCCGGTGGTCGCCGAGCATCTCGCCGTGGTCGGTGGTCATGACGACGAGGGTGTCCCCGGCCAGGCCGAGCTCGTCGAGGGAGGTGAGGATCCGGCCGATGTTGTGGTCGAGCTGGGAGACCATCCCGTAGTAGGCGGCGATCATGGTGGCCAGCTGGGCGTCGGTGAGGTTGGCTCCGCCCGGGTTGGCCCACTCGAACATCCCGCCCCGGCCGCCCTGGCTCCACATGGCGTGGACGGCGGGCTTGGAGTCGAGCTCCCCCTCCCGGCGTTCGGGGAGCATCCCGGCCACGTCGTCGGGTCCGTAGCGGTCGAACCAGGGGGCGGGGGGGTCCATGGGGTGGTGGGGGTCGGCGAAGCTGACCCAGCCGAAGAAGGGCTGGTCCGATCGGGCCCGGTCCCGGAGCCAGTCGATGGTGGAGTCGGCGGTCCAGGTGGTGGGGTGGTCCTCTTCGGCCAGCTGGCTCCGCCAGGTCTGGGTCGAGTCCCAGGAGGCCCCGGCCGCCTCGGGGGTCATGGCGGCCAGACGGGCGTTCCCCTGCTCGAGGCCGTCCCGGTAGAGGAACCGGCCGTAGTGGAGGCCGAAGGGGGCGGGACCGAAGCACCAGTTCCAATTGCCCATGAGGGGGGCGGTCCGGAGGTTGTGGCCGAAGAGGATGAGCTGGACGTCGTCGAAGCCGAAGTAGGGGCCCGTCCAGTCCTCGGGGACCCGCCCGGATCCCTCCACCGACTCGACCTTCCCGGTGGGGACGAAGGGGAAGGTGGTGGCGAAGTGGGCCTTCCCGAAGAAGCCGGTCCGGTGGCCGGCCCGGGCGAAGGCGGTGGAGACGGCCCGGGCCGTCTCGGCCTCGGGGAGGTCCCGACCGTTGAAGGTGACCCCGTGGGAGGAGGGCATGGTCCCGGTCAGGATGGTGGCCCGAGCCGGCTGGCAGAAGGGGTTCTGGGTCCGGGCCGAGGCGAATCGGGTCCCCTCGGCGGCCAGGCGGTCGAGGTGGGGGGTCCGGCAGACGGGGTTCCCGTAGGCGCCGATGGAGTCGGCCCGCTGCTGGTCGGTGGTGATGAGGAGGACGTTCACGGCTGGGGCTCCTTCGGGTGGGGCGGTCGGTCGAGGAGGGCGTGGAGGGCGTCGGAGAGGACCTGGTGGGTGGCCCGGACGGAGAGACCCCGGTGGAGGCGGTAGAGGTCGAGGGTGTCGAACTGGAGGAGGGCGTCGGCGGCCGCCTCCAGGGAGCGGCGCCGGCGGGGGTCGAGGGCGGCCAGCTCGGAGGCGAACTGCCGGTCGACCTGGTCCCGGAGGGTCCGGCGGGCCAGGGCTACCTGACGACCCAGGGTGGGGTTGGAGCCGGCCCGGCTCCGGGCCGCTCTCGAGGTGGCGGCCGTGGCCTCGTAGAGGCGGAGCCGGGCGGTGACGAGGGTCTCGATCCGGTCGGCCAGGGGACCGGCGCCGATGGCGTGGATGGCCAGGAGGGGTCGGACGGCGTCGGTCTGGCGGTCGATGGCGGCCTGGAGGAGGGCCTGGCGGTCGTCGAAGTAGCGGTAGACGGACCGGAGGGAGAGCCCGGCCCGGCGGGCCACCTCCTCCGGCCCGGGGTCGAGGGTCCCCTCGGAGAAGAGGGTGATGACGGCGTCGAGGACGGCGGCCCGGTTCCGGTCACGGCGGGCCGCCCGCCCGTCGGGAGGGGACCGGTCCGGGGTGTGGCTGTCGGTCACGGCGGTGTCGCTCACCCGGGCCCCTTCAACAATTGACAAGGATTGTGCCAAAACCTTAGCCTGGTGGTCCGGGTGCCGACAAGCGCCCCGTCGCCGACAGGAGGTCGCCGTGCCCGAGCTGATCCTGGACTCGCTCCAGCGCCGGATGGCCGCCATGCACTCCCTCTGGCACCAGGCCGTGGGGTCGATGGGGTCGGAGCACGTCAACCACTTCGAGCGGGAGGGGGTCCTCCCCATCGCCTTCTCGCTCTTCCACTACGTGAACATGGAGGACCTCAACCTCCTCGTGATCACCGGTTCCCCGATGATCTGGCACCAGGACTGGCAGGACCGGGTCCAGATGGCCATCGCCGACCACGGGAAGCAGCGGACGGTGGAGGAGATGGTCGACCAGCGGATCGGGGACTACGGGGCCTTCACGCAGTACATGGAGGCCGTTTCCGCCCGGACCGAGGCCGTTCTCGACGAGCTGGACCCGGCCGAGCTGACCCGGGTGGTGGTGCCCCGACCGTTCCCCACGGTGGTGGCGAGCACCTACAGCGCCCGGGTGGCCGGCCCGGAGGGGATCACCGTCCTCGACGGCCTGGAGTGCTGGCTCTACCAGCACGGACTCCGGCACATGGGCGAGATCGAGCTGGCCCGGGGCCTCGTCGGTCTGGGTGGGATGACGAGCTGAGGGTGGGTCTCTACCGGGACCGGGTCCTCCCCCATCTGGTCGACCGGGTCTGCGGGACGGCCGAGCTCCGCCGGTTCCGGGTCGCCGCCACCGAGGGCCTCTCTGGCCGGGTGGTCGAGATCGGGTTCGGCTCCGGCCTCAACGTCGGGACCTACCCGGCGGCGGTGACCCGGGTGGAGGCGGTGGAGCCGGCCTCGGTGTCCTGGCGGCTGGCCGGAGAGCGGATCGCCGGATCGCCGGTCCCGATCGATCGGGTCGGGCTCGAGGGGGAGTCGATCCCCCTGGAGGATGGGAGCTGCGACAGCGCCTTGTCGACCTTCACCCTCTGCACCATCCCCGACGTGGAGCGGGCCCTGGCCGAGGTCCGTCGGGTCCTCCGGCCCGGGGGGAGGCTCCACCTCCTCGAGCACGGGCTCTCCCCCGACCTGTCGGTGGCGGCCTGGCAGCGTCGGGTCGAGCCCGTCCAGAAGCGCCTGGCGGGCGGCTGCCACCTGACCCGGGATCCCCTGGCCCTGGTGGCCGGGGCCGGGTTCGCCATCGAGCGGTCCGAGCAGCGCTACGCCCGGGGTCCCCGGCCCTTCAGCTGGTTCACGACGGCGGTGGCGGTGCGGTCGGCCTGAGCCGGGCTCAGGGCACCCGCCAGGGGGTCGCCCCGACCTCGTCCAGGAACGGGTCGAGCCGTCAGGAGAGTTCGGCCAGGTGGTGACCGGGGACCTCGGGGTAGAGATGGTGCTCGAGGTGATAGGTCAGCTCGAGGAAGACGGCGGGGACGACCCGGCCCCGGAGGGTGTGGGTGCGGGTCAGGGGGGTCGGTCCGAAGTTCCGATGGGGGAGGTGGACCTCAGGAGGGGGGTAGACCCAGCTTCCGACGATGACCATCGCGGCGTAGGCCAGCACGGCCGACCGCGGCCGGAGGGACCGTCGCCTCGGCCAGCAGCCACGCTCGTCGACCGGGTTGGCCGGCACCGCGCCGGAACGACCACCCCCACAGCCGGGGGAGGAAGGTCGGGCCGGAGCAGATGGCGGCAAGCATGGTCACCTGGGCGGGACGACCCTCGGGGTCGTCGTCGTCGGGGAAGGCCCGGTGATGCCGGCCTCCCGGCTCGAGGTCCTCGGGGACCGTCGGCCCACTCCGTGGCGGTGTCTCGAACAGGTCGATCATCTCGGCTCCCCCAGGTCCCGCTCCACGTGGCTCCTTCTCAGATCCCGGTCGTGGCCCTGTGGACCCAGAACCACACCCCGAAGGCCAGTCCCAGGAAGCCGAGGACGACGCCGGCCACGGCCTGGCCCCGGCCGTCCTCCCGGTCCCCGGTCCGGGTGAGCTGGCGCTGGGCCAGGGCCCCGCTCAGGAGGGCGGCCAGTCCCGGGAGGACCAGGACGAAGAGGGGGAGGCCGACCAGGCCGAGGACGAGCGAGGTCACCGCGGCGGCGTTGGTCCGCCGGACCGGCACCGCCACCATGGGGACGGACCAGTAGCCGAAGGGGGAGGGGACCATGGCGTAGGGAACGGGGTAGGGGGCGGGGTAGGAGCCCGGAGCCGACCGGACCGGGGGCGGGGGGAGGTGCTCGGCGTACTGGTCGGGGACACCGAAGGCGGGCCGTGGCCCGGAGACGTCCCAGGTGGCCAGGCTGAGGTCTCCCAGGGCGGCCGCCCCCAGGGCAGAGGTCACCCGCCGGTCGTGCTCCTCGGCCGAGAGCCGGCCCGTCTCCAGGGCATTGTTGAGGATGTCGACGGCCCGGTCCCGGTCCTGGTCGGTGGCCCGGAGAAGCCCGAACTGGGGGGGATTGGAGATGTCGATCATCATTGCCCCTTCCTCTCGTCCGGTCCGGCCCCGACGGCCGGCCCGGCTGCACTGAACATCTGGTCGAAGAGTCCGGCGAAGCGCTGACCGGTGGCGAAGGCCTCGAGGGCGGCCCCGGTCTGGTCGGTGAGGTTCACGAGCTGCTGGATCCCCAGGAAGAGGGCCAGGACGATGAGGGCCATCTGGTCGGGGGGGAGGAGGGCGTCGAGACCGGAGGCGGCCAGGATGCGGTCCAGGGTGGCCCGGGTGAACTCGAACCAGGGCTCGAAGCAGCGGGCCACCTCGGCCTTGAGGCCGGGGTCGGAGGTGCTCCCCCCGGCCAGCTCGGCCAGGACCTTCATGTGGCCCGACTCCAGGTCGCCCTCGATCCGGGCCCGGACGGCGTCGAAGAGGCCGGTGATGGTGGTGACGCCCTCCAGGGCCTCGACATAGGCGGCGAGCTGCTCCATGGAGCTCTGCTCGAAGGCGGCCACGAGGAGGCTATTGACGGAGCCGAAGTAGTAGAAGATCTGGGTCTGGTTGAAGCCCCCCCGCTCGGCGATGGCCCGGGCGCTGGTGGCGGCGAAGCCTTCCTCCTGGAGGGTGTCGAAGGCCGCCGTGATCAACCGCTGGCGGGTCTCGGCGCGATCTCCACGCTCCCCCGCCGGTCCGGACCGCCTCCCCCCCTTCGCCATTCCGGTCCCCTTTCCAAGTGACTACTTGAAGTATGCGCTTTGTTCAAATGCTCAAGTCAAGAGGAGGATTCGACCATGCCCAGGGTTGAAGCCAGGGTGGAGGTGCCGGTCCCGCCGGCGGTGGCGTTCGCGGTGTCCCAGACCAGCGGGGAGACCCGGTACCGGTGGGACAACTTCGTGCGGCACCAGCAACTCCTCGACGGGGCGGACGCCGCGGCCAAAGGGGTGCGGACCTTCACCAGGTCCCGCCACGGCCTCGAGATGGTCTCCGAGTACGTCAGGGTCGAGGCCCCCCGGCACGTCGGGATGCGGATGGTCGAGGGGCCATGGTTCTTCGCCTCGTTCTCCGGGGGTTGTGCCGACCCGGCCGTCCTCGCCGCCGTCGGGCCAGTGGCTTCCGGGGCGGGCCAGCCCTAGCGCCACGGCGGCGGGCGGCCGGGAGTGGAAGGATCCGGATGGTGCGGAATGACTCTCCAGCCCCACCCAGCCGCGCTCCAATTGGATTGCAGCGGCTCGGTCGATGGACCGTGCTCACGACGGCGGTGGTGGCGGCTCTGGTTCTGGTGGTGACGAGCTGCGGGGTGGGGAGTCGTGGCCCCGCCCCCCTGCCGGCGCTGGCGTCCGCCCCGGGGATCGGGTCCTCCGGCTACGGGAGCGGTGACTACGGCAGCTGGGAGACCGACGGCCAGGGTCTCCCCGCCTTCCGGCTCACCGCCGACCCGTCGAAGGCGGCCCACACCCCGACCCAGGTGGGTGGGGGCTCGGAGATCGTCCACCAGGTCGGGAACGACCACATCGTGGCGGCAGCCTCGGCCGACGGGTCGACGGAGCTCTGGAGCCAGGACCGGCTCTACCAGTGGGTCAACCACACCGACCCCGCCGACGGCCACTACGCCGGGGGCTACGGCTACCTGAACGTCGGTGGCCAGGTCTTCGCCGACCGGGCCGGGGCCGGGGTGGGCCTCACGTTCGGGGTGGGCTACGTCCAGAAGGACCTCACCGTGGACGGGCTCCGGCAGCGGACCTACGCCCCCTTCGGGGACGCCCCGGTCCTCCTCGACGACGTCACCCTGACCAACAGCTCGACCACCAGCCGGACCATGTCCTGGTACGAGTACTGGGACGTCAACCCCTACGACCAGACGACGGGGACGCCCCGGGGGATGGCCGCCCCGGTCTGGGACCCCACCCACAAGGTCCTCTCGGTGGCCCAGGACCCGATGTCGGCCGACGCCCGGCCCCTGAGCATCTACGCCGCCGCTCTCGAGGGCCCGGTGTCGGGCACCGAGACCTCGGCCCCGGCCTTCTTCGGGGCCGGGGGCCAGGACCGGCCGGCGGAGGTGACGGCCGACTCGCTGTCGGGATCGACGGCCCCGGCCGTGGCCGACGGGACGGTGGGTTCGACCCTCTTCGCCTTCCGGGCCCCCGTCACCCTGGGCCCGGGCCAGAGCGTCACCCTCCGCTACGCCTACGGGGCAGCCGACCCCTCGACGGTCCAGGGGACCCTGGCCTCGGTGTCCATGCCCGGGAGCTTCGAGGCCAGCGAGCGGGCCTGGTCGGCCTGGCTGCCCCGGGTCCAGGTGGGGACCACCGATCCCTGGCTGGGTCGGGAGGTGGCCTGGGACGCCTACACGCTGCGGTCGGGGTCGACCTACGAGGACTGCGCCGGGGCCCACGTCATCTCCCAGGGGGGCTACTACCAGTACCAGGCCGGTCTCCAGGAGGCCTACCGGGACCCCCTCCAGTTCGCCCTGCCCATGGTCTACAGCGACCCCGGCCTGGCCCGGGACATCATCCGCTACTCGGCCCAGGAGCAGACCTCGGCCGGGGCCACCCCCTACGCCACCGGCCCCCTCTGCCAGCCCCTCTCGGTCGGGATCTCCGACGACATGGACGTCTGGCTCCTCCTGGCCGCCGACGAGTACGGCCTGGCCACCCGGGACTGGTCCTTCTTCGACCAGCAGGTCCCCTACCGCGGCGGCGGCTCGGCCACCCTCTGGGCCCACCTCCAGCTCGCCTTCCAGCACCAGGAGACCCTCATCGGCCCCCACGGGGACTACCAGGCCGGCTACGCCGGGGACTGGTCGGACCTCTCCACCCGGTTCCTCGGGCTCACCGAGTCCTCGGTCACGGCCCAGGTCGCCACCGTCTACCCCCTGACGGCCCAGCTGGCCGACGCCCGCCACGACGCCACCTTCGCGGCCGAGCTCCGGAAGGCGACGGCCAGGGCCGACGGGGTGCTGGCCTCGGACTGGACGACTTCAGGCTGGTACGGCCGGGGCTGGGCCGGGTCCGACCGAGTGGGGACGTGGGCCATATTCGAGGAGCCCCAACCCTGGGCGCTCATGTCCGGGGTGCCCTCCCCGGCCCAGGCTGTCACCACCGTGGCCAACATCCGCCGGTACCTGACCGGCGTCGGGGCCCCCGCCGTCGTCGGGGGTCCGGCCCGGATCGGCTCCTCCCAGTCCCCGGCGGCCGACGACCCCGGGGTGGCTGAGCGGACCACACCTCCGGTCGGGATCGGCGACAACAACGCCGTCTACGTCGGGGGGACCTGGTATGCCCTCAACGGGACCCTGGTCTGGGCCCTGACCGAGCTCGACGGGACGGTGCCGGGGGCCGCCGCCGACGCCTTCGACGAGTTCCTCCGCAACACCCTGGCCGACCATGCCGCCGCATACCCCACGGCCTGGGACGGGACGATCTCGGTCGACGACGTCTGCTGGTCCTTCTACTCCTCGAAGCCCGGGAACTGCGGGAGCGGGCTGAACTCGAGCTACCAGGGTCAGGTCATGCACCAGCCGGCCTGGACCCTGTTCGACGTCGTCGCCCTGACCGGCATCCGACCCTCGGCCACCGCCTACCGGATCGACCCCCACTGGCCTGCCTCGAGCTTCTCCGTCGAGCTCCCCGACGTCGGGGTGGCCCGCACCGCCCACCGGCTCCAGGGCTACCTCGTGGTCCAGTCCACCGGGACGTTGCCCGTGACCGTCACCGTGCCGCCCGGGGTCGACCCGGCCCGGACCACGGTCTGGGTGTCGGGTTCCATGGTGACCCCGGTCCGACGCGGGGACACCCTCACCTTCGTCCTCCCCACCCGGAGCGGCCAGCGCGCCGACTGGGCTCTGAGCTGGTGAGCCCCAGTACCATCTTCTGATCACTCCAGGACAGGAACAGGACCGGTGCAGGGAGAAGCCGAGGTGACGACCGGACCGGTCGAGGATCCCGAGGGCCGGATCGGGAACCTCCGGGGGGCGGGCGTCGAGGTCGACGTCGGTCGGCTCAGCCGGGTCGCCACCGGCATCTTCGTCGTGGCCCTGGCCGTTACCGCCGCCGCCTTTCTCGTCGTGGGGATCCACCAGAACTCCCAGATCGACGCCCTCCACCACCGGGGGGTTCCAGTGGTGGTCACCGTGTCCGGCTGCACCGGCCTCCTGGGAGGCAGTGGGAGCAACGCCGCGGGGTACGCCTGCACGGGGTCGTTCACCCTGGGCGGTCGTCGGTACAGCGAGTCCATCCCCGGCTCCTCCACCTTGTACCCGACCGGGGCGACCGTCCCCGGGGTCGCCGTCCCCGGGGGTGACCCGCCCCTCATGACCACGGTTGCCATCCTGGCCACGGAGCACACCTCGCGGACGGTCTACGTCGTCCCGGCCGTCCTGCTCGTCGTCCTGGCGCTCCTGGTGGGCTTCCTGGTGATCCGGCGGCGGCGGGCCCAGGCGGCCCCGCCGGGCCCGGCACCTGCAGGTTAAGGGGGAGGCTCCCCACAAGGATCCGAACCATTCGGTGTTCCTCCTGCATGAGCCGAGCATGAGAGATCGCCTGAACACCTACACCGCCTACAGCGTCGGCTGTGCGGTTGTCTGGATCGTGCTGATCTCGATCGGCATCGCGACGAAAAGGACGACGACGGAGCACACCGTGCTGTACGTCATCCTGGGATGGGCAATCGGATGGACGTCGGCCACGATTGCCCGATACGTCTACCCGCCACCGAAGTACCGACGGGCCGAATGACGGTCCAGGGCCGGTTCGAATGTCGAGGGGCACCCGGCGTACCGGGCGATGTTGAGTCTCGACGTCCGCGAGAAGAAACTGCCGTCGCATTCCGGAGGCGCCCGCCTCCAGGGTTCGGTAGGTGGCAAGGGTCGCCGCACCGCGCCCCTGCCCCAAGCGGGCCGCTCCGAGGCAGGGTGAACTCGAGCACCGCCTGATACCGCTGTTCCTCTCAGTCAGCTGCCGGAGCCACTTTCGCCCAGCTACCGGAACTCCGTCCGAGAAGTGTCACCCACTCCATCCATCCAGACGAAATGGCTGTTCAGAGACTTGGACCGGGGCTTTCCTCCGGAGCCGGATCACCGTCCATGGCGCGTTTATCGCGCGCGCGCCCGGTCGGAGCGGGCGACGGGAATCCGAACCCGCGTTCTCAGCTTGGGAATCGCTTGCAAGGCTGAGAACAGCGAACGACAACGGACGACAGGGGACCATCCGGGAACGACGGGTCCGGTGGCGGACCCGGACGAACGAAGGCGGACGGTGGCGAACCCGCGATAAGCGCGCGATGGACCCGACCCCACCCGGGGGATTCACGCCGCCGGTCTCAGCCGCCCAGTCTGAGCCAGCGCCGCGCCCCCGGGGCCTGTCCGGACCGCTACGACGAACGGCTGTCCTCCACCAGTGTCCGGCCCTTCTTGACGGCCCGGAGCACGACGTCCTTCGCCTGTCCTGTCAGCTCGGAATCGCGGAGGTGATGGGCCGCCTCGACGAGATGGTCGGGGATCTCGGCAGCTTCGACGCGGGCTGAACCCGCTGCCACCGCGGCCTTCAGATGGTCGGCCGCGACCGGAGCCATCTCGACGGCCTTGTCGCCGAGAGCGGTGGCTTGCCGAGATCCGAGAGCGAGGAGGTCCAGGAGCATGCCGACGCCGGCTCCGGTGAGGCCTCCGACGACGAGGCCCTTCCAGACCCCCTTCACCGTTGCACCGCGTTCTTGACCTTGTCGGCGGCGTCCTTCAGGTCCTCGCCGGCGTCCTTGAGTCTGGCCTTTCCTTCGTCTCGTTTGCCTTCGGCCGCTAAGGAGTCGTTGCCGGTGAGGTTCGCCGCACCCCTCTTCCCCTTGCCCTTGGCCTTCTCGGCCTTGTTCTTCGCTCGATTGATGAGTTCCATCTCACACCTCTCTGGAAATGTCGGGACGACCCCGACGGCGGGATGCCGTCGGGTACGAAATGTCCCCCGCCGGACCGGGACAAGCGATGCGAACCCCGACAGATCGCGCCACCGCCTCCGCTGGAGTGGTGGTACGTCGAATTGTTCCCCGACCGTCTCCGCGGCCAATCAGCCGAGGCGACAGCGTCGTCCGATGCGGTCTGCCCGGTGGGCGACCGGGTCCGGGATCCGGGCGTTCCGATGGTTGCCGTGGGGGTGGCACGGGACGGTGATGAGGATGGGCGTGGGCGGAGGCTCGGGCCATCTCGTATCGCCTCCCGAGCTGCCGAAGCTCGTCGGGCGGGATCCTCGACGTCACGAGATGGAGGACGTCGGTCTCCTCGACGTTGGCGCGGGCCAGGACGACCTCCCGGAGCCGGGTGAAGCGCTGGCCGAAGTTGTCGCCGGTGATCTCGAGGTTTTCGAGCTCGGCGAGGTACTCCTCTACGTCGGACTGGGCCGAGCTGCGGCGATCAGCGACAGCGTCGCCCAGATCGACAAACTTCCGGAGGGCGGGATTGACGACGACCGTCTGGGCCAGCTGGTGACGGAGGAGCTCGCGGGTGAGCTCGCTGAATGCCTCGGCACGTCCCCGGGGTGGGAGGCCGGCAAGGCGTTCGAGGAGTTGCTCGGCCTTCCGGTGGTCAACGAGCTGAAGGGTCACCAGTTCGTCCTGCGTTGCGCTGGATCCCGTCATGGTGGTCTCCTCGGTTTGGGCCCGGCGCCGTAGCTCTACCCCGGTCGGACGTTTCTGAAACATGCCGGAGCGGGGTTGCCGGACTCCCGGATTCGATTCTCGGTGTTCAGGGCGCCAGGACACAGACCCGAGGACGATCCTCGACGAGCTCGCCCAGGCTGCCGAGGTTCAGGAACCGCTGTGCGCCCGGGGACGGGGCCCGGAGCGTCAGGGACCGGGACCGTCTGTGCAGGGCCGCCAACGAATCGCCGATCACCCCGGCCGTGGCCGAATCCATGAACTGCACACCGCTGAGATCCAACACGAGATCGGAGGAGTTTCGCTGGATGGCGCGGGCCACGGTCTTCGACAGCGCTAGGGCGGTGGAGGCGTCATGCTCACCGCGGAGCCACACCACCGTGCGGCCGAGGCTGTCGCGGCCTGCAATGGCGGCGAACCCCTGCAGGGCGTCCTGAGACAACGACAACCCAAGTTGAGTCATAGCGTGCTCCTGGCATCAGTCGCCGAAATCGACGCGCTTCTGGGGCCTGGAGCACTGCTCCCCGGCCGGCTTCGGCGCGAGAAGTTTGAACGCTCCACCGTGTGGTGCATCTCGACGACCTCAGCGCTCGCTTCGAGCGAGTTCTGGAGCATGACCAGAGCGACCTGGACGCTGTGCCCGGCGGCGAGCTCCGACATCCATCGGGCTCCGTTTCCGTGCGCGCCGTCCTCGGCCCACCGATGAAGGTCTCGGGCGGTGGCGATCAGGTGGGTCACGGCCGTGTCGAGCCTGAGGAGACCGCGATCGCATCGGACGAACCGTCGGTGACTGCGCTTTGGAGGGTTCCGGTGATGTCGAGGAGGGCCATGGTGCATTCAGAGATGGACGCGGGTGGGTGTCCGAGGATGCTCGCCGCCGTCCATCGGGGCTGGTCGACCGCGGCGAGCGGCCAGATCGCGCTTGCGCCTCGCCCGTCGCCAAACACAGCGGCGACCAGCGACGCTGCTTCGGTTCGGCGGTGCGGGGCGAAGGCGTTGAGCCAGCCGCTCCCGAGTGAGGCGTCGTGGTCGAGGCCAACTCAGGGCGAACCACTCGTGGTTGGAGTGGACGATGCCCTCGTGGCGTGCGAATGAGATCTGCGCCGCGGGATGGGTGTTTCGGGATCTGAGAAGAGCGGGCCTCGGCCGTCGACGAGGAGACCTTCGAAGACGCCGAGGTTCGGACGTCCTTAAGCGCCTCGTCGAGTTCGTCGATCACGTCCTGCCTGGCCGATTCCGACCCGGCCGAGCTGTCCAACAGAAGCCCGGCTCTGAAGATCCGTTGGACGAAGCGGTCAAGGAGCTCGGGCCGAGCGTCGTCGGAGCCCTGGCTCATGGCCGGATCGCTTCACAGGGGCATGTGGCTGGAGTAGGCACCGTTCTTCCCTCTTTGTTCCGTACGCACCAGTTCGGGGCGGCTACTCGATCTCACCTTCGCCGCGTACTTCGGCACCGAGCCTGACCATCTCCTCGTAATGCTCCGCCACGGACACACCGTCCTCTTCGGATTGATGCTCTTCCGCAGCGGCCTCCTCTTCGACGGTCGGGGGTGGCCCGGCCGCGTGGGGAGACCTCGCGTCGACCTGCGTCGCCTCGGCAGTGCCCGCGTTGGGAACGGTGTGATCACCCATCATTTCGACTCTCTTTCATCATGAATGTCGGCGACTGCCGCCGTCCGACAACTCTGGCCCCGAACGCCGGGGTCCGCCGTCGCCGCACTACCACCGGTACCAGCCGTGGGAGCCCGCGTTCCGGCCTCGACCGAAGACGAATCCGACGAGCCAGAAGACGAACAGGACCAGAGCAACGAGCCAGAGGAGTGCGTCGAGAAGCCGAGGCCGCCGAACAAGATCACGAGTAGCAGCACCACGATGATAAGAGCCACATGCTCACCATCCCCGACCGGACAGGTTCTGAAACGCCAGAGGATGGTTTGCCACACGCGGGCGGTGGGGAAGGGTTGAGGGCACGTGGCGATCCACAAGGGTCGGGGCAGGAAGGCGGTGCACATGGCGACAGAGACCCCCGAAATCTCGATTCCGCTGCCAACCAGTGGACATCGGAGGGGCACAGTTCGCTTCAAATACCGTCGGTCGCGCACTGGGACCGGGTTCGGGCCCATTCGGCGTCCGCCCCGCGCGACCATGGAGCGATGACGTGTTGGAAGGCGGCCTGGTGACCGGGCCCATCGAGCTCTCGCTGCCGGCCGAGGCCGATCTGCTGTTCCTGGTCCGCCTCCATGTCGGTGCTGCCGCGTCCCGGATCATGACGGTCGAGGAGATCGAAGACCTCCAGCTTGCTGTTATGGAGCTGTGCATGTCGTTGCTCGACCCGCATGGCGGCGCCGACGGACGGTTGAGCATCGTGTTCACCTCTGACGACGAATCGATCGAGGTCGTGTGCACCCTGACCGGCCCTGGGCGGCCATTGGAGGACGGGCGGAACGACGGGCTTTCGGAACCGTGGTCCACGCGAATACTGGATGCGTTGGTCGATGAGCACAGGACCTCGATCGGGGAGGGCTCGTCGTTGGCCTGGCTTCGGAAGAAGCGGGCGCAGGTCGACCGTCGGTGACAAAGGATCTGCAGCGCCGGCTGCAGAGCCGCGAGGAATTCGCCGCCCTTGCCACCGGCGCGGATCCCGATGCAAGGAACCGCCTCGTCGAGTCACACATGGGGTTGGCCTGGCATCTCGCACGGCGGTTCGCGAGCGGCGGCGAACCGCTCGACGACCTGGTGCAGGTGGCCTCCCTCGCCCTGGTGAACGCCGTGGACCGTTTCGACCCCGAACGCGGCGTCCAGTTCTCCACGTTCGCCACCAAGACGATCATCGGCGAACTGAAACGGTACTTCCGTGACAAGGGTTGGTCGGTCCGCGCGCCACGGCGCCTCCAGGAGCTCTATCTCGAAGTCAGAGACGCCGAAGCCGACCTGTCGCAACGACTCGGTCGGTCCCCGATGGTCGACGAGCTGGCCGGGGCCTGCGGATGCCGACCGACCGACGTGCTCGAAGCGCTCGAGGCCGGCAAGGCGTACCGCTCGATCTCGATTGATGCCCCGTCGGGCGACGAGGATCCGCTGGCCGACCGATTGGGTTTCGACGTCGACGACCAGTTGCTCCGTGCCGAATTTCGCTCCGACCTGTCGCCCTAGCTTCGCCGCCTGCCCCGCCGTGAGCAGGTCATCATCCATCTCCGGTTCGTGGACGGGCTTACTCAGAAAGAGATAGCCGAGCGGATCGGAGTGAGCCAGATGCACGTGTCGCGCCTGCTTCACGTGGCATTGGCCACCCTGCGGCAGGACCTTCGGGCCGATGAGTGACCAGGGTGGGTGGGAGGGGCCGTTCGTAGGCTCCGCGACCGCGGGAGTGTTCTCCCACATGGCGCTGTTCTACGAAGGAGAGGAAGAGCTCATAGCTGGGGCCCTAGGGTTCATCCGGGAAGGGTTGAAAGGCAGCGAGCCGATCATGGTGGCGTTGCGCCGCCATCAGATCGACGCCCTCCGCAAGGCTCTTCGAGGTCAGGCGGCAGGCGTCGCTTTCTTCGACATGGAGGAGGTCGCCAAGAACCCGGCCCGGATCATCCCCGCGTGGAGGAAGTTCGTGGAGCAGTCCTCGGGGGTGAACCTCCCTTTCCGGGGGATCGGCGAGCCGATATGGTCCGGCCTGAACAACGAGGTGCTCGCCGAGTGCCAGCTCCAGGAGCGGCTCGTCAACTCGGTGTTCGCCGGGACGGGCCCGTGGCAGGCGCTCTGCCCCTACGACGTTGGATCCCTCGAGCCCGCTGTCTTGGCCGAGGCGCGGCTGAGCCACCCGCTCGTCTTCGAGTCCGGCCGGACCACGACACTTGATGGACAGCCGGCAGATCCGGGCGAGGTGCTGGGCTGGGCGCTGCCCGAGCCCGCCACCTCTTGGGCCGAGATCGCCTTCGACGGGGGCTCGCTCTCCGACCTGCGCCAGTTTGTCGTCGGGCGTGCGCAGCTTCAACCCGACCGCTCCGAGGCGTTGATGATGGCGGCCAGCGAGGCGGCTGCCAACAGCGTGCGCTGCGGCGGCGGACTCGGGGTTCTCCGCATGTGGCGCGACGACGCCGAAGTGGTCTGCGAGATCAGGGACCGTGGAGGGATCGCGGCGCCATCCGCCGGGGGCTGTCGGCCCCCGACGGATCAGCAGGGCGGCCGGGGCCTGTGGATGGCGAACCAGTTGTGCGATCTGGTGCAGATCCGATCGAACGCGTCCGGTTCGGTCGTGCGGATCCATATGCGCCTCGAATAGGTCCAGGACCGGGCGTGCTTCAGTTCAGTCAGGCGCAAGGGCCGTGTGAGACGGTTCTTGTGGCCAGCAACGGACGGGCCTCAACGTGCCCGGCCTTTGACGGGTGCCTCGATGGCCGGTGACGGTGTCCTTCACGTTCGATGCGGTGTTCTTGACGCTTTCACCGGCTCACGGTCTGCGGCTGAGCAAGGGGGCCACCAGCGTTGGCAGGAACCATTCGGAGACCGCCATCGCCGGCCGGCCGGCGACATCGATCAGATAGGCGCGAGCGTAAATTGAAGCGGCTTCGCAGCCGCAGGAGCGTCGGTCAAGGACGCGTTGAAGGAGCCGGTCCTCTGCGGGGGGACGCCGAGCGGCGTCGACGCCGAATTCGGCGAGCACGCGACCGATCGGCTGGTTGCTGTACTCGAGACGTCGGCACAGCCCCGGTGGAAGCCGGTCCGCAACAATGGCCGCCTCGGCATGGACGTAGACCTGGAGCGACCGCCGGCCGGTCAAGGAAGCGACGCGGCGCGTGATGGGGCTGCCTTCCGTCACGTCGAGGTGATCAGAGCCTGTGGCCAGTCCTGACGTGTGACGGCGTCCGCAGGCATCGATGGGCTCCCCGGCCAACTGCTCCAAGAAGGCGGTCACCGTTCCCTGTAGGACTTGCAGGGCCTCCACCAAGACCAGTCGGGCTGCGTCAACGCCGACGGGCGTCGGCTCTCGGCGCCGGGCGGTGGCCCTTCCCCGCATCTGCTCCACTGGCCCTGTCGAGATGGTCCCCATGCCGGGCTCCTTTGGACTCACACCGGGCGTGAGCTGGGTCGGGGCGGCGCCGTCGGAGCGAGACGAACAGCCGCCCGTGACGGTCTCCGGTTCGACGGTACCCCGCCGTTGCCATTCGTACTCCTCGGGTATACGGTGCGGAGGACACGGAAAATCCCAAGCGTGTCGGGCTGGCGAAGCTGGCCCGGGAGCGATGCTCCGGACCCTGGTAGCGCGTCATTGAAGACGGCAGGAGAGTGGTATGGCTCCATTCGAAGATTCGAGTCGGGCGGCTCGCCGTCCCGGTTCGGCGGCTGTCGACGAGAGAGCGAAGCACCCTGTGGTGTGGCTCCGCGGCGAGTTCGACGTGTCGACCGCCGCTGACCTCTCGGCGGCCTTGGCTCGCGCCATCGCCCTGGTGGACGCCGACCTGGTCATCGACGTGAGCGACGTGCAATTCATGGACGCTGCAGCCGTCGGCGTCATCGTCCGGACTCGCACCTTCCTGGAGCAGCGGTCCCGGTCATTGACGTTACGGTCTCCATCGCCGCGCGTGCGGCGGGTGTTCGACCTCTGCGGACTCGCCGAGCTCCTCGATGCGCCGCTCCGAGGTGCCGACCGACAGTCCGAAGCCGGCGGAGCGCTCGGCACATGGGTCGACGTTCCCCACGCCGAAAAGGACGGCGCCACCAGCCTGTTCCTCCCGCAGGGTGCAAAGCTCGACACCCCGGTTCGAACCTCCCGTTGATCCGTCACACCACATCCTTTCGATGAGTGGAACGGCTGCCCGGGCGGCTGATGCGCTGGTTGTCTTCGGGGTGACCGGTGACCTGGCCCGAAAGAAGACCTTCCGTGCGTTGTACGGCCTTGAGGCGGCCGGCCGCCTGACCGGCCCGATCATCGGCGTCGGACGCGCCGAGTGGTCGCCGGGCCGTCTGCGCCTGGTCGTCGAGAAAGCGGTCGGGGAAGACGGCGGGACGGTCGACACGGCCGCCTTCGAGCGCCTGCTTGGACGGCTCACCCACCTGAAGGGCGGCTTCGACGATCCGAGCACCTTCAAGGAGCTGGCGGGCCGGTTGGAGGGCGCATCGCACCCGCTGTTCTACCTGGAGACCCCGCCGGCCCCGTTCGCTCCGGTTACCTCAGCGCTTCACCGGGCAGACCTCACAAGAGGAGGCCGTCGATTCGTAGCACCAGCTGGTTCGGGCTGGTGTGGTGCGGCTCGTCCAGGAACGAAAGGCGCGGCGGCCACTTGAAGACCACCCTCACCTCGGTGGTGGTGCCGGCAAGCGCCTTGCCGGCCCGGAGAAAGAAGGGCACACCCTGCCACCGCCAGTTGTCCACGTGGAGGCGCATCGCCACCAAGGTCTCGGTCACCGATCGGGATCCCACCCCCGGCACGTCGAGGTAGCCCTCGTAGCGGCCGCGAACGCAGGCCGCCGGGTCCGCGCCGGCCATGGACCGGAAGACTTCGACCTTTCTGTCCCAGAGTGCGGATCGGCCGGCCCACCGGTGCCTCCATGGCGATGAGGCCCAGCACCTGGAGGAGATGGTTCTGCACCACGTCGCGCAGCTCCCGACCGTGTCGCAGAAGGCGCCTCTGTCCTCCACGCCGAACTCCTCGGCCAGGGTGATCTGGACCGCCGCGATGTGGTCCCGATTCCACACCGGCTCGAGCAGCGAGTTGGCGAACCGCAAGAAAAGGATGTCCACGACGGGCTGCTTCCCAAGAAGTGGTCGATGCGAAGTATCTGCTCCTCGTCGAGGAGTCTGTGCAGCTCTTGGTTCAGCGTCCGGGCTGAGGCGAGGTCGTGTCCAAACGGCTTCTCGAGCATCACCCATCGACATCACGGCCGTCGCCGAGGTGTGGCGCCGGGGCAGCGTCATCGAATCCTGGCTCCTGGACCTCACCGCTGCCGCACTCGTGGATTCCCCAATCCTCGAGGAGTTCGCCGGCCAGGTGTCCGACTCCGGGGAAGGGAGGTGGACCTCGATAGCCGCCATCGACGAGGGTGTTCCCGCCCCCGTGCTCACCGCCGCGTTGTACTCACGATTCGCATCGCGCGGCCTCGACGATTTCACCGGCAAGGCACTGTCAGCGATGCGCAAGGGCTTCGGCGGCCACGACGAGAAGAAGACCTGACCGGCGACACCGCTCCTGTCGTGGTGCCGCGATCTCCGACCTGCAGGTGGCCTGGGCCAAGTTCGAGGGGTGCTCGGACGCGCGCCGTCCGATGACGAGCTCGGCGGAGCTGTACGCAAAGTACATACTCGAACTGGCCGAGGCCAACTGGATCTCCAAGGAGTACCGGCCGCCACCGCGATCATTCTGCGTCCGTGTCGGGTGACGTCGATCGAACCTGGCGCTGGTCCTCTTCGATGCCGAGCATTGCCTCCGGAGACGCCTCTTCCAGCATCATGAACGATTCGTTGGCTCCAGGCAGGGCCCGGATCAGCTCGTCCAGCTTGCGCTGCGTGGCCGCCTGCTCCCTGCCCTGCGTATGTTGGATGACGAAGACCATCACGAGTGTCACGGCCGACACCGATACCTCGAATGCGGCGACCCAGCGACTTGGGAAATCGAGTAATGCGCCTGCGGTGACCAAGCAGAGCGTGACGGTGGTGATGATCAGCGCGACAGTCGGCAGAGCGCTGTAGTGCTCGATCCGATAGAGGATTCGGCTCGATATCCGCAGCTGCGCCGTCCTGTTGTTGAGCCCCCGCTGTCGAGGGCCCGATCTGTGGGCGTTGGCGCGTCGCCTCACCTTCGAAGGCTCCGGAGTGAAGACGGCCGGAAGGGCGCGACCCTGGATCCCGTACGGGATCCCCAATCCCCGACAATTGAACGACGAGCTCGGACAGGTCCGGCGCCCACCTGGTGCCTCGAAACAAGGAACGACTTCCTTGCTGTTCGCCTGGACCCAGTTTCCTCGGGCGGCTTGGTCATTCAGGTGAGGGGAACAATGAGATCAGCCGCGCTGCGCGGAGCGCCACTGATCCTTGGTGGAGCAGCAGGCGGTGCTCGTTCACGGAGATGCCGAGAAGCCTGGCGGCGTCGCGGCCTCGGCGGCCGCCGAGGTAGAGGGCCACCGCCTCACGTTGACCCTTGGTGTGAGAGCTTTCTCGGAAGGGGACCGGGCCCGAGGCGGACCACCCGCGGCATCCGGATGCAGCGTTGTGGACATGGTCGGCCAAGGTCCGCCACATCACGGATTGGCACGCGTGTGTCGCCAATGGGATCCCACAGATGCTGCTGAAAGCGCCGGCGACGGCGTCGCGGGCACTCGCCGGATCGCCGGATTGCAGAAAGGCAAGGGCGAAAAGCGCGTCGAGGTGGATGAGGACGCCGTCAGCTGGGCGGGAGGCCTGCCGGACACGATGCTTCGACACGCTCGGCGGTGCAGGAATAGGGGGGCAGGAGGATCGGCGCGCCGCTGACCCGCGGGACCAGATGGCGGGCCGGGCCGGAAAGTGAGGTCGTAGCGGCCTGGACGATGCAGACAACTCTGCTGCTCCTTCGCATGGGTGCGCACCGAACTCGACACGGCCGACTGCGTCACCTGGGTCCCGGGTAACGCTGAACATCGGCCTTGCCGTTGGCGACGCGGGCGGCCTGTTGGTGCGACCGTACCCGACAGTGGCGCTGGCCAATCCTGGGGTGGGGTGTATGGTGCATTTGGCACGGTGAATCCCCGAACGTGCCAGGCCGGCGAAGCTGGCCCGGGAGGCGATGCTCCGGACCCTGGCAGCGCGACGAAGCCAGGAGGACGTTTGGCTCCAACCGCGGCACCCCGCAACATCGGCCCCGCACCACCTTGGGTCTGATGGACGCGACGCAGCTCGGAAAGGGCGGCCCGCGGCGCTCCCTTATCCTCGCCCGCCTCACCGGCAACGGCGCCTTCCCGATCGAGACGAGACGGATGTGCGAGGTGTCGGCCGAGATCACCGGCATGACCGGCGCCGGGATGATGTTGATGTCGGGCGACGTGCCCAGAGGATCGATCTGCAGCACCGACGGTGTGAGCGCCCTCATCGAAGAGCTGCAGTACGACCTCGGGGAGGGCCCGTGTGTGGACGCGTACAACCTGGACCGGCCGGTCCTGGAGCCCGACTTGGCCCATCCGGCCGCCGGCCGATGGCTGGCGTTTCGCGGGCCCGCGGTTGCTGGCGGCGCACGGGCCGTGTTCGGCTTCCCGCTCCAAGTCGGATCGGTCCGCCTTGGCGCCCTGAACCTCTATTGCTGCCGGCCGGGGAACCTGACCGACGAGCAGCACGCCGACGCGCTCGTCATGGCCGATATCGCCGCCCAGGCGGTCCTCGTGCTGCAGGCGGGCGCTCCTCCCGGCGGCCTGGCAGTCGAGTTGGAGGAGTGCGCCGACTTCCACTACGTGGTGCACCAGGCGTCAGGCATGGTGGCGGCCCAACTCGATTCGAGCATCGCTCAAGCGGCCATCAGGCTGCGGGCGTACGCGTTCGCCGTGGCGCGTCCCCTGGCTGCGGTCGCCGACGACGTGGTGGCCAGAGGGCTGCGTTTCGACGCCAGGTCCGGCGATATGGAACGCAAGCCATGAGACCCGGCCCCGAACGACGGAGCTGCGGTGGCATCGCCTAGAGTGGCTGGCATGTCGATTGACGGGGCGGGGACAGCTGGCCGCTTCGTCGAGACCGTATGACAGGGGATCTGGTGCGCAAGGAAGCATCGTTTGTGAGGACGCTGGTCGAACTGGCCGACACGTTGGTGGCCGACTTCGACGTCCTCGACCTGCTGGTCCTGCTCACCGACCGCTGCGTCGACGTGTTCGACCTCGAGGCCGCCGGGATCATGCTGGCGGCGCCTGACGGCGATCTACGGTTGATGGCCTCTTCCAGCGAGGCGATGCGCCTCCTCGAGTTGTTCGAGCTGCAGTCGAAAGAGGGCCCGTGCTACGACTGCTTCCTGACCGGCCTTCCGGTGGTGAACCAGGATCTTGCCTCGGACGCCGGCCTCTGGCCGCACTTCGGGCCGGTGGCGCTCGCGGCGGGATTCCGTACCGCGCATGCGCTGCCGATGCGGCTGCGCGGGACGGTTATTGGCGTGCTGAATCTCTTTCACACCGAGCCCGGTGAGATGAACGCCGCGGAGATCGCCGGCGCCCAGGCGCTTGCCGACGTCGCGACCATCGCCATCCTCCAGCACCGCGCTGTGCTCGAGGCCCAACTCGTGAACGAACAGCTGCAGGGGGCGCTCAACAGCCGTATCGTGATCGAGCAGGCAAAGGGGATGGTCGCCGAACGCGAAGGTGTCAGCATGGAGCAGGCATTTACGGCCCTACGGGGCTACGCCCGCAAGCAGAACCTCCGGCTGGGCGATGTGGCCCGGTCCGTCATCGACGGCCGGTTGACGGCCTCAGCGCTCAGCCTGCGGCCGGTAACAGATCCTTCCTGAACGGGGTGCCCTTCGGCGATGGGCGCGCCTGGCGGACCCACGGGCGACCTCCGCGATGTTTGGCTCTGGCCCGGTCTGGGCATCTTCTTGAGGGACAGGATGCCTGCGCAGGCGGGCCGTCGCTTGCTCGGATCGCCGAATACGGCGGACCGGCCCGACACCAGTCCATGTCAGGGGATCGAGCGAGGAGTCGGTGTGGAGGTGTTGGCCCGAACGCCCGGATGCCCTAGGCGGATCGAGTACCGCGGCGAGTTCGACTTCAAGGTGACGCCGGCCGAACTGTGGGACACCGTGGAAAGGGTCGACCGGTTCGAGAAATGGTGGCCCTGGCTCCATGACTTCACTCTGGATGGAACGGGGCTTGTGACGGGGTCGGTCATGCGAGGAGTGGTGGCACCGCCGCTTCCCTATCGGATGCGGTTGGAGGTGCAGCTGGTGCGTTGCCACAGGCCGAGCTCGATCGACGCCCTCGTCCGTGGCGACTTGGAGGGTGAGGCCACGCTGCGGCTCCACCCGGCTCCTGGCGGTGTCCGGGTCGAGGCGGCCTGGAGCATCGAGATGATGCAGCGCCCGATGCGCCTGGCGAGCCGGGTTGCACGCCCCGTACTGGTCTGGGGACATGACCGCGTTGTCGACGTCACCGTTGCCGGATTTCGCCGCGGCCTGCATGCAGCAGTCGGGCAGGCGGCGGACAGGTGACCGCCGCCGCTGACTGTCATCACCAGGGAGAGGGAGGAGGGGCATGGTCTCGTTGCGTTTCGACGCGCTCGTGGTAGGGGCCGGCCCTGCCGGGGCCACCGCGGCCTACACACTGGCGCGCGGCGGCGCCCGGGTGGCGTTGGTCGACAAAGCCGTCTTCCCGCGGGAGAAGGCGTGCGGGGACCTGGTTGGGCCCCGTGGGCTACAGGTCCTCGACGATCTGGGCGTGGAGATCCCTGACGGCCTCGACGTCGGAGACATGCTGGTCGTCGGACCGACAGGGCGTCGCGTGCGGCTCCCGAGCTTCGCCGGTGCCAGCTATCCGGGCCGAGCCCGGGTGGTGGTGCGCTCCGTCCTCGACGCCTCGTTGGCCGAGGCTGCCGTCAACGCCGGCGCCGTGCCCTTCACCGGGCGGGCGGCCGAACCGATCGAGGAGGCTGGACGCCTCGCAGGATTCACGATGAGTTCGGGGCGAGAGGTGCGCGCCGATTTCGTGATCGGCGCCGACGGTGCCGCGAGCAGAGTTGGGACAGCCGCCGGACTCGTCGACCCGAAGAGGGTGCTGTGGGGTTTCGCCGTGCGCTCGTATGTCGAGCAGCGGGTCGACATGCCGGTGATCGTGTTGTGGGACGAGGAGCCTCGTCGGGCACTGCCGGGCTACGGATGGATCTTCCCCGGGCCCGGCGGCGTGGCGAACTTCGGACTGGGCGTGGGCACGCTGTCGGACCGCTCCCGGGGCGCTACCGCGGCCCGGCTGCTTCCCGCCTTCACCGCCCATCTGCGCGCCCTCGGACTCCTCGACCGGGATCCTGGGCCTGATGCTCGGCGCCCTGTCGGCGGCTGGCTCAAGATGGGGATGGTCGGCACGACACCGGCGGCAGGCAACGTGCTCCTCGTCGGAGACGCGGCCGGTCTGGTCAACCCTCTGCAGGGAGAAGGGATCGCCCAGGCGTTGGGGAGCGGCCGGGCCGCAGCACAGGCGGTGCTCGCAGACCCTTCACAGGCGGCCCGGCTCTACCGCGACGCCTTGGCCAGCGCTCACCTGCCATACCACCGGATCACCGCAGCCCTCCAAGGCGCGCTCTTGGACCGTCCCCGCGCCGTCTCCGCGCTCGGGAGGCTGCTCACCGCGCCGGGGTTCGGACGGGCGATCGCAGGCGGATGGTCGGTCTTTTGGACCGAGCTCCTCGACGGCGCGCCGTCCGGTCCGCCGCGGTCGGTTGCCGCCGCTTCGATGAGGATCGGGAAGGCGCTCACCGGGAGGGGCCCAACCGCGGCCTGGTTCGAGGGCGCCTACCCGACGCCCCCATCGCGGAACGCGCGAGCCGCAGGGGACGTAGCGCTGCCAGCCGACGTCATCACCTCAGCGAGTTGATGGCGGAGCGCCCGCACGCCTCAGCCCAATCGGTCGACAGCGAGGGCGACGGCCAGGATCACGACGGCCCATGACATCGCCCGCAGCGCTGATTCGAGCGGCGCCAGCATGCTCTCACCGGTCGATCGCGGTGGCGGCGCCGTCCGCGGTGCTCATGGCACCTTCCACCTCGGTGACGCGTCGGCGCAGATGGCGTGCCGGCGTGCTCAGGGCCCGCTGGGCGAGCGAGAACGCCGTGGTCGCCGCAGCGGCCAGGATCGCCGCCGCCGACAGGGACTGGGCCTGAGCCACGTAGGCCGTGAGGACGGGGAAGGCCCCCCATGACACCGCGAACCCCCAGTCGTTGTGCAGCACGCCTCCGAAGAGCTCGGCGTTGTACGCCACCACGAGGATCGGGCCCACGACCAGGAACGGGACCAGCGTCCATCCCACGCGCACTGCGCCGGCCAGGCCGAGACCGACGGCGCCGGCGGTCGACACCGCCGCGGCCGTCACGAGCGCCCACGACGGGATCCGCGTGCGCAGGGGCCGGCCGTGCAGCTCGTCGAGCGCATGGGCGCCGATGCCGACAGCGAGGAAGAAGCCGAACACGCTGGCGATGAGCCGGTCGAGGCGGACGTGCGGCGCCAAACAGGCGCCGAGGACCACATACCCGAGATTCCAGGCCGTGTACGGGGGGTGCAGCAGCGTCCACCAGTCCCGAATGCCTCCTCGGGCCGCGGCGTAGTACGCCGGTCGCAGCTCCACGTCGGGCGCGTCCGGGGCGTGCTGTTCAACCGGCACGTCGTCCCCACATGACGAGTCCCCCTCCGAGGCTCATCTCGCGTACGCCGATGTCCTCGATGCCAGCGGCACGCCAATAGGCCACGATGGCGTCCACAGGGTGTCGGCGGTAGTGCTCGGTGATGTTCGGTCCCAGGAAGGCGCCGACGCGGAACCACTGCGGGCCACCGGTGAGCATCCCCCCGACCGGGAGCGCCAACCGCGTGTAGCACCACCACCACCAACGCCAGAATGGGGATGGTGGAGTGAGGAAGTCGAGGCTCGCCACCACGCCACCCGGCTTGACCACCCGGGCGAGTTCAGCGAGCGTGGCGGCGGGGTCGTCCACGTAGCGCAGGAGATAGGTGAACGTCAGTGCGTCGAAGGCGCCGTCGCCGAACGGCAGGCTCTCGGCCCGGCCGGCGACGAGCGACACCTGCCCGCGTTGCGAGGCGGCGTCAACGTTACGGCGACCCTGGCGCAGCATGTCGTGGGTCAAGTCGATTCCGACCACCCGAGCTCCCGTTCGGGCCGCGGTCTGCAACGCCACGCCGGCGGTGCCCGAAGCGACGTCGAGGACGAGGGAAGCGCCGACCGGCTCCACATGGTCCACCATGGCCCGCCGCCACCGACGGTTCTGACCCATCGACAGGACTTCGGCGAGCCGGTCATACCGCTCGGGGAGCGGGGAGAACAGCCGTTGGGTGAAGGTGTTGCGGTCGGAGACGTCCTCTATCCTCGTGCGCCGCCGAGCCGGCCGGCGGGGCGTTCGACCGCTCGCCCGACGCGACCGCCCACGCCCTTTGTGACCGTCTTGTTCGACCACCGTCGACTGGTTACTTCCCATTGACGCGCTCCTGAGGCCACCATGCGCTCGGCTCCGCCGACGTGAGGCAAACCGATTCGGACAGGCCGCCACAACTCGGACGGCGGACAGAGGGACCGTACCCAGGGGTCGCCCTCCCCAACCACGCATCCGGGCCGGCCCGCGGCTGCCGGATCGTCGCCGGGTGGGCGCCATCGCCCGACGCCGGCGGCCCCGAAGCCTGGCCGGAGGTTTGGCGGCGGCCCCATGGGGGTAGAGCAGTCCCGGAGCCGCATCGGTGCGGCCAGCGCTTATTCGAGCCTGGGGCACCGATCGGATCCGTAGGAGCAGGAATGGGACGTGCAGGAATGTTCTTCAGCGTCGTGGCCATCGCAGCAGGCGCCGTCATGTACTGGGCGGTGACGACTCCGGCGGGCCACGGGTTCCGGTATTCCAGGGTGGGGGTCATCCTCATGATCGTCGGAGGCATCGGCTTCGTCGCCTCCGCGGCCGTCTTTGCGACATCGCGCCAGAGCGGGGGCGTTCGACGTTCCTACCACCGCGAGGCAGTCGATTCCGACGGCTCCACGGTGGTCTACGAAGAAGTTCGCTGAGTCCAAAGCCCCAAGCCGCGTCGGCGCTTCGCGTTCCGGCGTGAAGACGGCAAGCGAACGCGGCGGTGAACGAGAGCGGTGAAGACCTGAGCCACCCGGATGCGGCGCCGAACCCGTCGTGGTGGCACCGGCTGACCGGCCGGCACCCCTTTCGGCGAGGCGTGCTGCTCGTGCTCCTCGCCTTGGTGGTGGAGTACGTCGTCCTCCCGCAGATCGTCGGCGTGCGCCGTTCCCTCCATCTGCTCGGACAGGTCAATCTCGGCTATGTGGTCGTCGGGGTGGCACTCGAGGCGGCCAGTCTGGCCGCCTATGCCAGGTTGACCCAAGCGGTGCTGCCCCGCAAGACCTCCACCTTCAGCCGCATCTGGCGGATCGACCTGTCCACTCTGGCGGTCAGCCACGTGCTGCCCGGGGGCACCGCCGGCGGCGACGGCCTCGGGTACCACCTGCTCACCAACGAAGGAGTCGAGGGATCAGACGCGGGCTTCGCCCTCGCCGTCCAAGGGATCGGCTCGGCGGTGGTACTGAACGTCGTCCTGTGGCTGTCCCTGATCGTGTCGATCCCTCTCACGGGCTACAACCCGCTCTACACGACCGTCGCCATCGTCGGCGCCCTACTGCTGTTTGCCTTCGGTTTCCTGGTGATCTTCCTCACCAAGGGCGAGGACAGGGCCGCGGCCATCTTGCAGAATGTGGTCCGCCGCCTGCCGTTCGTGAAGGACGGCGTCGCCGACACCGCCAACCGCGTCGTCCATCAGCTCGCCGACCGGATCAGGATGATGGCTGCCGACCCCCGGCTCCTGTGGAGTGCCGTGGGCTGGGCCGCCGCCAACTGGCTGCTCGACGCCGCTTCCCTCTTCGTCTTTCTGGCCGCCTTCGGCCATATCGAGAACCCCGACGGGCTGCTCGTCGCCTACGGTCTCGCTTACGTGCTGGCGGCCGTGCCCGTCACCCCGGGCGGCCTCGGAGTGGTGGAGGGAGTGCTCGTGCCCAGCCTGGTCGGCTTCGGGGCCGTACGCAGCGTCGCCATCGTGGCCGTGATCAGCTACCGGCTCGTCAACTTCTGGCTCCCAATTCCCGTCGGAGCGTGCGCCTACCTGTCGCTCAAGACATCGGACGGGCCGGTCTCAACCCGCAGAGAGGAACTCAAAGCGGTCCTGGCCGAGACGCATGCTCACAAGCGGGCCGACGCGGCCATCCATGCCAGGGATTGTCGGTGAGGAGGTTTCGAGGTGGTCGGCGCCGCCGCCGGCCCCGAGTGCCGTCGAGACGGCGGTAGACCCGGCCGACCAGGGACTTCACCGTTACCTCGGGGCTCGACTCCCACGTCTCGTCGAACTCCGCCGGGCTTTCCGAGGGCCTGACCCGCCCGCCAGGGCCGACGGCGCCGATCCCGCTCAGGACATCCCGCTCAGAAGTAGTGCCGACGGCCTCCCACGGCGTGGCCCAAGGCCCCGAGGATCCAGAGGACGAGGCCGACCACGAGCACGATCACCCCGATCGACCAGACGATGGGGATACCGGTGACGAAGCCGATGACCAGCAGGACGATGCCGAGGATGATCATGGGACCATCACCTCCGCGTCCTCGCCCCGGCGGTCGAGGGCCTCCCTGCGGTCCTGCCGGGCGTTGGCCACGACGTAGCCGAGCCCAAGGGCCAGCACCACGACGGCCACGACCCAGACGACGTGGATCGCGAAGCCTACGACGCCGGCCACCAGGGCTACCGCCATGACCACGACCATCACGACGTCGGAGACCCTGCGCTGACCGAGCAGCGAGGAGATCCGTCGGGTCTCGGGTGATCTTCCAGACATCAGCAACACCTCCTCGCCGCGCCCCGAGGGGATCGGCCTAGTGGCGGACCTCTTCGTGGACCGTCGTCGAGCCGCCCTGGGCGTCGGTGGCCTGACGGTCGTAGGTGCGGTCGCGTCCTCCCACTGAACGGCGGGACACGGCGAAGACGACGACGGAGGCGACGAAGCCGACACCTCCGACGATCATGAGGATTACTCCGACCGTGGAGAGCCGGAAACCCGTCCCTTGGGACGTGACCGCCCAGTAGCAGACGGCACCGGCGGCGACGGCGATAGCGCTGAACGCCATACCTGCTCTACCCATGACTACCTCGATTCCGACGACCCGGTCACCGACTGGCCGCCCGTCCACTGGACCACACTCCCAGCGTGCGCCGGCTGCCCCGGGCCTCACCAGGGGAAAAGGTCCCACGGTCCGGCCGGAGCCCCCTGTTCGAGGCGGAGCTCGCCCGCGTCGGCCGCCCGTCGACCTCCCAGACGTCTCCGTCCCCGACGGGGTCGGGGAGGCCAGACCAAGGGGGGGCCGGACCAGGGGGCCCGGTCCGACGGGCTCGTGGGCCAAGGGATCGACATGGTGACGATCCGGATCGCGAGCCACCGAACGGGGACGGGCTTGAGCTGGCGGTTCAGTGACGCCTACGGGGCGTGAGGGTGCTCAGGACGGGACCCTGACGGGCGAGGTCGTGGCGGCGGCCGGCGTGGCGGCGACGAGGGAGGTGTAGACGACGACGTTGGACAGGTAGCCGCCGGTGGCCCCGTCGAATTGCCCACCGCAGGTCACCAGCTGGAGGGCGCTGACGCCGTGCGACCCGTAGACCTCCTGGGCTGGGAACTGGCTCTTCAGGTAGGTGGCCACCGTGTCGACCGCGAATTGGACGTCGACGCCGTCGGACAGGAGGACGTCGACTTGGTCGCCAGGCTGCAGCGATCGGAGCTGGAAGAACACGGCGGGGCCCTGGTACGAGTCGACGTGACCGAGGATGACCGACGAGCCCACCTGACCGGGAGTGGGACCGAGCCGGAACCATCCCGGCTCCTGGTAGTCCGTCGGCACCTGGACAGTCCCGTCGGGGTTGAGCCCGAGACTCGATAGGGGGACGGTCACGCCGATGGCCGGGATGCTCAGCGAGACCGGGGTCGACCGGGCCACCACCAGAGCGGTCACCGGCGGCGGCGTCGGGGCCGGCTGGCCGGGGCCGGCCGCGGGTGTGTCGCCAGTGGGGGAGGTGGTGGCGACGGCGAGGCCGTCCCGGTGGGCGGTCAGGCCCGCGGCCAGGCAGCAGGTGCCGACGACAAGGAGCACGGCGGTCAGGGTCCACCACCGTCCCGGTCGGGGCCGCCCACGCCCGGCGTGGGCCGGCGGGGTCATGCTTCCCTGTCGGCCAGACCCTCCAGGTCCCGACGTCGGCGGACGGCCACGGCGGTGGCGATCCCGGCGCCGGCGAGGGCGAGCCCACCGAGGGCCACCAGCAGGCCGTTGTCACGGGACCGGAAGGCGCCGCCGGCACCTGTGGACGGGGCACCGGCCGGAATGACTGCGGTCGTGGCCGTCGAGGAGGTCGGGGTCGACGTCGTGGGGGTCGAGCCCGACGACGACGTCGGAGTGGTCGAGGTGGCCGACGTCGTGGCGCAGGCCGGCACGGTGATGGCCGTGTCGTCCAGGCTGACCTGGCCGTTGCGGGCCAGGACCCGCCCGGACACGGTGGTCCCGGTCTGCACCGTGGCCGAAGTCAAGGCCAGGACGCTCCCGCTGAAGTTGCTGCCGGTGCCCAGCGTCGCCGAGCTGCCGACCTGCCAGAAGACGTTGCAGGCCTGGGCCGCGCCGGTCAGCGCCACGGTGCTGTTCGAGGCCGTGATCAGCGTCGATCCGGCCTGGAAGATGAACACGGCACTGGGGTCGTTCTGGGCGTCGAGCGTGACGGTGCCGGTCAAGGCGAGCCCCGAGGTCGCCTTGTACACCCCCGGCGCCAGGGTCTGGCCGCCGAGGTCGCTCGACACCGTGGTGACCGGGGTCCGCCCGGCGGCGTCGAGGTACCCGGTGGTGAGGTCGGACTCCGCCTGCAGGGCGGTGGCGTCGGCGGCGTGCTGGGTCCCGTTGACGACCTGTCCCGGCGGGAAGCCGGTGACCGCCGAGCCCGGGCTGACACCCAGGTTCCCCGAGACGACCGAGGATCCGGTGTTGGTGACCGTCGTGCCGGCCAGCACGGCGAACGACGACGCCGTCCCCAGTTGCACCGTGGCCTGGCTGGCGGAGGCCGCCGGTGCCCCGACGAGGCCGACGACGAGCGACAGCGCCGCCGCGGTCCCGAGCGACAGCGCCGCCCCGGCCCGGCGACCCGGCCGGGTCCCTCGGTCCCACCGGGGGGTCCCGCCGGTGGCGGTATGCCGACTCCGCATGCGCAGCAGCACCGAGAGAGGCACGAAAGCAATACAGGCGATCAAGCCGAGCAGCATCGATCAACCCCTTTCCTTAGGAGTCGACCGTACCCTGGATCACCCAGATCCGGTCGGATCGTCACCACGGCCGGCTCATCCGATCGGGACGACCTGCCACGTCGCTCCGGCGTCGTGGGTCATGAGGAGCTGGGCCGTCTCCTGGCCGGGTCCGGGCAGGCCGTGGACGACGACTCCCTGGGTGGTGGTGGTGAAGCCCAGGTCGTTGAAACCGGCCCCGCCGTCGTCGTAGGTCTCCGCCGTCGACCAGGTGTGGCCGCCGTCGGTCGACCGGTACAGGGAGCTGGCCCCCGAGGCGGAGGCGATCACGAGGACGCCCGACGCCGTGGCTGTCAGCGTGCCTCCGTCCCCGCCCAGCGGGGCGGCGCCGGCCAGGGTGCTCTTGCCGCCGTCGGTCACCACGACGTCCTTGGTCGTGCTTCCCATCGCCCCGTTCCCGGTGCACAGCGAGTACAGGGTCGTCGGGTCGGGAGCAGCCAGGGAGGTCAGGGGGAGCCCGGTGGACGCGCAGGGATCGGCGAAGGCGTTCCAGCCGTTCGGATCGGCGAGGTTCTCGGTGGCGTACAGGGAGGCCCCCGATCCGAGGACGGCGAAGCCGACCGGGGCGTGGAGTGAGAGGTCGGGGGAGTCGATCCCGGGGGATTGGACCGACGGGCCGGTACGCACGGTCACGAATCCACCGCCGACGGCCGGGGCCTGTTCCAGCTGGAGCGGACCGGGGCAGTCGGCTTCGCCTCGGCAGGGGGAGACGACGGCGAAGACGGAGCCCGCTGATGTCTCGAGCGAGACCACAGAGGCGCCGAGGACGATGCTCTGCCAGGTCAGTGCCCCGTCGTGGGTGGCGAACAGGGCTGGGCCGAAGGCCCATCCGTCGAGCGGGTCGGCGAAGCGCACTTCACTGACCCCTGGCAGGCTCGAGGTGGACGGAGCCCCGTGGGCAACGAAGGCGGCGGGAGGCGCGGCCAAGCCGACCCAGGTCGATCCCCCGTCGGTGGTACGCACCAGGGCCACGCAGCTCCCGGCCGGACACGACGCGGCCACCCCGAGGGCGAACCCCGTCGTTGTGGAGACGAACGTCACCGATCCGGGAAGGAAGCCGCCGGGCACCGCCCCGCCGGCCGGCGAGGAGATCGTGGTCGACGGGGCCGGGCTCGACGTCGCCGGGGCCGAGATGCTCGTCGAGGGTGGACGTGAGATCGTCGAGGCACAGGACGCGGACGTGACGGCCAGGCACACGAGCGGGGCCCGGACTGCCCAGCGCCTGACACCCCGCTGGCGATGGCCGGGGGGGCCTCCGACGGTTCGCAGCGTCCGGGCCATGTCGGGGACCTCGCCTAGGCGAGGAAGATCACCGCCGCGGACAGGAAGGCCAGCCCGCCGCAGATCAGCGTGGCCCAGATGGTCTTTTCCTGGAAGGCGATGATCCCGGCGATGACGAACACGATGACTGCGACCAGGGCGAACACCTGCACTGCGGTGGCGCTGGCGTTGACGATAGTGGCGAGCATGGGGAACTCCTCCTCGTTCGTTGGTGGATGGCACGATGACAGTGGGGCCGGCTTGGGGCCGGTCACCGGCCAGGCGGCCCCTTGGGCGCCTACTTCCGGTGGAGCGCGTCCTTGACGGTGTCGACGGCCTCCTCGGCCTTCTTCTCGGCCGCCTCGAGGACGTCTTCGATCTTGTCCTTGGCCTGGCCGACCTTCTCCTTGGCCTCACCGGCATGCCGGTCGGCCCTGCCCTCGGAGACGAGGTCCTCGTCGCCTGTGAGGCCTCCTACGGCCTCCTTGGCCCGACCCTTCGCCTGCTCTGCTGTTCCAGCCATCGCCCAGCCACCTTTCGTCGCCGATCCGGCCCGACCCCGATCGGTCAAAGCCACACCTCCCACTCTCCCCAAATGCCCCAGAGTTCAACAGAGCCGAAGGTCCTCTCCCGACGGGGACCGGCCCGCCGGCCAGGCGGCGACTTGGCGTCCCCGGGTCGGGGAACCGGACTATTCACCGGATGCCAGACCGCAGATCACTACCGCCACCAGAGAGAGGACGAATACCGAACCTCCAATTGCGGCGGTCATGGCATGGCCCGGTTGAACCGCCGAACGCCGGGCCGAATGGCACGCGAATGGCACCGGGAAATCGCCTGTTCGACCTGGCCAGCGGCTATTTCCGCCGGCCGTCGCCGCCGTGAAGGGCACGGAATGGCACCGAAAAGCCCCATTTTCGGGGACCTGCACATTGCTAAAATGTCCCCTGGCCTGGCAGTTCTCCCGAGAGCGGGCGACGCGTTCTCAGCTTGGGAATCGTTGCAGGGCTGCCAACGGCGAACCACAACGGACCACAACGGACCATCCGGGAACGGATGACCCGAAAGCGGAACCGGGACGAACGAGGGCGGACTGCGGCGAACGCGCGATAAGCGCGCGATGGACTCGATCCGACCCCCACCGGGCGAGAGGCCATCAGCCTTGGGGTGGCTCAGATCCGGCTCCGGGCTGGAGGGACCTCCTCATGCCCATCAGGATTGCAGTCGACGTGGTGAACCCAATTGTCGCCAGCAAGGACATTCCCATCACCGGATAGGTCTTCCAGGCTGAAGGCGGAATCGGCTTGTCGGCCATATCAGCGTACGAACCGGCCGCGTTCCACCAGTAGACATCGAATGCGAAGAGAGCGAGGCTCAAGGAGAACAGAAGAGCCGAAGCGAGAAGGAGGCGAGGATGGCTCGGCCGCAGCACGATCCAGCTGAGTCCGACGAGTGCCTCCACCATCACGGAGAACGACAGGATCGCCCGAATCCACAACCCCTCGCTCGAAGGCGTCAGGGTCGCCGTTACGTCAGCGTGGTCTCCAGCTCGGATCAGCTCAGCCGCCGTCATCGCAAGCACGACGAAACCCACCCCTGCGACAGCGAACAAGGCAATACGGAGTCGTCGCAACCCCACAGACGGACGGGGACCGACCGAACTCGTCCGGGTTGCCCCGGGCGGCGGCAGAGCCCCCGGCTCAGCTCTCGTAGGAAGCCACCGACCGTCGGTTGCTTGCGACCATCCCGGTAACCGGTAACGGCGTCACGTATCCCCGTCCCCACGCCGACGACTCAGACAGCCCACGGCGTCGATAGTACTGTCCCCGTCTTCTGGCAACGGGGGTCGGGGGCCGGTCAGAGCTCGTCGCCCGAGCAGTTGCCGACGGTCTTCCCGGTTACCTCCAGAGCCAACCCAAGGTCGCTGAGGAACCGTGGAGTCGCCTGGCGAAACTGGAAACGCCCGAGATGCCGGCTCCGAACTGGCCGCCGGAGATCACCGATCGGCCGAAGGCCGATTCCTGATGGCCGCCGAACGCCGACAATCTGACGCTCAGACGGCTCTCCGACCTGTCCTCGAGGCGGCTGCGACACACCCGCCTCCTACGCTGCCGGTGTGGACGGCGGCGAGCTTCTCGACCTCTCGGTTCTTGACCCCACGTGTCTGGCGGTGATGTCTGCCCTTGCTGGCAGGTGGGCGCTGCGACCTGATGACAGGTACGACCTGTCGTCTGGCGACGCTCCGTTCGACGAGATGGGCGATCTGATCGTCGCGACCCGGCGACATTTCGACCTCCGCCCCTTCGGGCCGCTTTCCGCCGACGAGCTCCACGTGCTCGCGGACCTCCTCGGTGATGGTGCCTGGTGGCGGGTCCGGGCGTTGGGCTGGGGATTCGATCTGTCCACCTGGCTGCAGGTCTCTTCCGACTGGATCGCTTGCCACCGCGGCGGCATCTGGGCCCCGGCCCCCGGTGACTACCTCCCGACGGTGGACTGGACTGGCCTCCCTGACGACGACCGTTCGACCCGCCCCTGTGCGTTTCCTGCGCCCGTCGACGACTTCCCCCATTTCCACCGGCTTCCTCTGGCCGCTTCGACCTCGGTCCGCTTCGACTTCCGGGCGGTGCCGGTGCTCGAAGCCGCGTTGAGCAGCCCCACGCTGTGCACTGTTCATCCCAACGCCACCCTCGACGACTTCGACATTCCCGACAGCCCACTGGTGTTTCCGGTCACGCTGGCCGATCCGGCGGGTCAGCGGCTCCGTGTCGTCCAAGCGGTCCGCGAAGCCATGGCGGCCGGTGCTGGCCTGGTGGTCGTTCCGGAGCTCGCCGTCGACACCCCGATCGTCGATGATCTGCAGCAGCTCGTCGACGACGAATTCGACAGCCAGGTCGTCGTCGTCGCCGGATCGGTCCACCGCCAGGAAACCGGGTCCGCCCCCGGACCGGCCAACGTGTCTCCGACGATCATCGCTGAACTTCCCGCCTGGGCCTGCACGCAACGGAAACTGGTCCCGTTCACGGACCTGGTCAGCTCCCACCAGCCGAGCCGGGAGGGCATCGACCCCTCTCCCCGGGAGATCACCGTGCTCGTCTCCGAACGGTGGCGGCTGGCGACCGTCATCTGCCGCGATCGGCTCGATTCGACGGTGGTCGACGTCCTCGTCCGAAACGGCGTGAACATGCTCGCCGTGCCGACGATGACGGACACCACCACACCGTATGTGGCCGCGCTCGGAGCGTTCGTCGACCGAAGCCAGGCGGCCGCCGTCGTCGCCAACAACCCGAAGGAGTTCCACGGCGACGCGGTCACTCCCAGAGCCATCTTCGGCCGCCCGACCGCTCACGAGCCGCTGGCGCTCTGGCCCGAGCCCGGGCCTCCTCCCGAAGCCATCCCTCTCACACCAGAGCTCGACGTCTCTCCGTCTCCGGCGACCGTCGGCTTCAACCGGGTCACCGGCACGGTGCAACTGCTCTGACGCCGTCGCCGCCTTCCCCACAGGTCGCATCACGAGCACGTCGCGTTGCCGACCGGTCCGGCGACAGGCCTTCGTGCCGCCAGCAGGGCAGCCACCACCAATATTGTTGACCGATCCTTGACTGACAGCGGAGGCGGGCCTACAGTTGGAGGGAAGGAGGTCGCCGTGGACCGCTTCGACTTCGCCGGGTTCGTGCGAGACGCCGAGAAGGCCGTGGTCAGCGGCCCAGGCTCGTCGGCCTGGCAGCAGCTGTACCCCCGTCTCGCCAGCCACACGGTCGTCGTCGCCGGCTCCGGTGACCGCCATGCGATCTCCCGGCTTCGGGCCAACGTCGACCGGCTCCGGCACCGCATCGAACACCACCTCGGGCCTTCCGCCGACGAGGTCGTCGAGCTGGCTGACCTGACAGCGGCGCTTGGCGATGTGCTCCTCGCCACCGATCAAGAGGTTGTCCGTAGACGAGACGACGCAAGCCTCCGGGCGCTGCACAGTCGGGTCCTGGACCGACTCGTCGATGGCCGGCCAGCCCGCCCCCGGGATCTCGCTGTCGAGTTGGGAGCTGACCCTGGTCAGCTGTCGCGCACACTCAGCGATCTGGTCGCGGCCGGCCAGATCGAGCTCGTCGATCAACCCGCTGCCAGCGATGGCCGGGCCCGTTGGTACCGGCTGGTACCGCAGCATGTTGAGGTGCACGAGGCCAGAGACGACCTGGCGGTCCTCGCTGCCAGAGCGACCTTGATGCTGGTCAACGTCGCAGGGACAACCCACCTGTGGGGTGTTGGCGACGCTGCCCGCTCGGAGCGAGAAGCGGCTATCCAGGCTCTTTCGTCCGCTTCCTGAGAAATCACTCTCGGATGAAGGCCTTGCTGAATCACCGGGCGGACCTGGTCCACGAAGCCCTGCTGTCGACCAGCTACCGGTGTAATCAGCTTTCCTGGGATGGTGCCTCCCGATGTCCTCACCTCTCCGGCGACGACGTCAGCCGGGTCGACCCTCTGACCAGGACCTTCATGACGCCACCCTCAGCCGGACTGCCCTCGACGGCTCGAATTTCGGCTCGATGTCAGCGGTGAACCGCAACGGACGACAACGAACCATCCGGGAACGGCGCCCGGATCAGCGGACCAGGACGAACGGAGGCGGATTGCGGCGAACGCGCGATAAACGCGCGATGGAGCCGATCGCCAACCCCGGCGTTCGGGGCGGGCGGTCTGTGCTCCCGTGGTTCAGGCCGCGGGAGCGACGACCACCCGGTGCGTGCCGACCTCCAGCGCCACGTCGACGTCGAGAGCTTCGGCGAGGCGGCGGAACATGCCGAGGGTGAGGTTCGTCCGCCCGGCTTCGATGCGTGCGAGAGCGGACTGGGCGATCCCGATCCGGGCCGCGAGCTCGGTCTGGGTGAGACCCGCAGCTTCACGGGCGTCCCGGAAGGCGATCCCGGCACGGAGTTGTGCGGCCAGGTCGGCCCGACGGCGGTCGTGCTCGGCCACCTCGGCAGCGCTAATCGCCCTCCGAGCTTCCGCGTCGACATCGGAAAATCGCATTGCGGTTCCTTTCCTGGACCCGATGGCCGACCGTCAGCTGCCGGTGGCGAGGCCGACCACCGGTGCGGCCAGGTGGATCGACCCGGCCGAACCGGGGAAGCTGGCGTCCCCGTAGGCGAAGACGCCGCCGTCGGAGGCCGCCAGCCAGTAACCGCCACCGTCGCCCGTGGCCGCCATGCCGACGACCGGAGCGTTGAGGTGGAGGGCGGCGGCGGAGCCGAAGAAGCCGGTGCCGCCGTAGGCGAAGACCCCGCCGTCGGCGGCCACCAGCCAGTAGCCGGTGGGACCGGCGGCCATCCCGACGACGGGCCGGTTCAGGGTCGTTCCGCCCAACGAGCCGGCGTAGGGGGCGTCACCAAAGGCGTAGATACCGCCGTCGGCGCCCACCAGCCAGTAGCCGGCCCCGCTGGGGGTGGCGGCCATGCCCACGACGGGTCGGTTGGGGACGACCCGGAGAGACGGGAGGGAACCATGACTGACGGCGTCCCCGAAGGGGAGGACGGAGCCGTCGGCGCCGACCAGCCAGTAGCCCAGGCCGTCGGCGGTGGGAGCCATGCCGACCATGGGGGCGGTGAGATGCGAGCCTCCGGCCGAGCCGAAGAAGCCGGCGTCGCCGTAGGCGAAGACGCCGCCGTCGGCGCCGACCAGCCAGTAGCCGGCCCCGTCGGGGGTGCGGGTGATGCCGACGATGGGCTTGGCCAGGTGGAGAGAGGCGGCCGAGCCGTCGAAGGTGGTGCCGTAGGCGAAGACCCCGCCGTCGGCGGCGGCCAGGCGGTAGCCGGAGACCCCGCCGTGGGCCGTGCCGACAACAGCGGTGCCCAAGTCGCCGCCGGTGGCGCAGAAGTTCGAAGACGAGCAGGAGATGGAGCTCATCGAGACGGTGCCGTCCACGTCGGTGCCGGACGACCAGGTGGTTCCTGTCAGTCGGTAGACGGCACCGGAGTCGTCGATGGCCACGCAGGAGCCGGCCGCCGGACAGGACACCGCGTTGAGGGTGGAGGCCACGCCGGTATCGGCGATCCAGCTGGTTCCGTTCCAGATCTCGGCCGTGCCGGTGGAGCCCACGGCGGTGCAGAAGGTGGCCGATCGGCAGGACAGCCCGTTCCCGCTGTTGGTATCGGGGGACACCACCCGGGAGGTCCAGCTGGTGCCGTTGAACTGGTAGTAGCCGCCCTGGAAGTCCATGGCCATGCAGTAGCCGGTGGTCGGGCAGGAGACGGCGGTCAGGACGTAGCCGCCGATCGGCGTCGAGGGCCAGGTGCTCCCGTTGTACTGGAAGGCGTTGCCGTTGCCGTCGACGGCGATGCAGAAGGTCGTGGTCGCGCAGGAGACGGCGAGGAGCCGTTCGACCCCGTTGATGTCGTTCCGGGCCGACCAGCTCGTCCCGTTGTACGTGACGACACCGCCCTGGAAGTCAGTGGCGGCGCAGAAGGTGGTGGTGGGGCAGGAGACGGCCTGAAGGTCCTGGCCGGTGTCGGCGGCCACGGGGGCCGACCAGCTCGACCCGTCGTAGACCAATGCGGAGCCGGCGTCGTCGACCCCCACGCAGAAGCTGGAGCTCGCACAGGACATCCCGTCGAGGAAGTTGGTGCCATCAGGGACCGATGTGGTCCAGGTCAACCCGGCGCCGGTGACGGGGCCGCTGGCCGCCACCGGAGTGCCGGTCACCAGGAGCCCGCCCAGGGCCACCAGGAGGGCCGGAGCCCCCCGAAACACGGTCCGTCGGAGAGCCCTGTCTGCGTGCATGGAGCCTCCCAGCCTCGAATGGCCGCAGCATATCCGGCATCCCCCCGATGTCGACGGGGTCGTCCCCGGCGACCCACCCCTCGGAGGTCGATCACCCTGGTCCCCCGGGGGGACGACCACCACCTCCCACACCAGCTCACCGTTCGACCCGGAAGGCCATCCCGGCACGGAGCTGAACGGCCAGGTCGGCCCGACGGCGGTCGTGCTCGGCCACCTCGGCCGCGCTCATTGCCTTCCGAGCTTCGGCGTCGACATCTGAAAATCGCACGGCGGTTTCTTCAGGGTCGTTCAGGGCGTTGCCGTCGTCGGAGGTGTTGCCACCGCCTTACGGGTCCCCACCTTCGCCCCGGGCACCGAATAACTGTACACAGATACATCTATCCGTATACACTTATTCCCAGAAGGAGGTGTAGCCATGGATACAGCTGAACTGCTCAGCGAACTGGAGGCCCGACCTTGGTTCACGTTCGACACGGCGCGCCAGCTCGGCCTGTCGAAGGGCTCCATCTACCGTCTCCGTGATACCGGGTCGATCGAGGTGTTGGCCCGAGGGCTCTACCAGTGGGCTGGCGCCGGCACAGCTGACCCGACGCTTCTGGCCGCCGCGGCGCTGCGACCCGAGTCGACGCTGTGTCTCTCCTCGGCCCTGGCCCGCCACGGTCTGACCGACGACATCCCTCGCAGGTACGACATCGCTCTTCCCCGGGGGATGCGGCGGCCGACCATCGACGGCCCCATCCAATGGCATGCCTTCGAAGCTGCCACGTTCGAGATCGGACGGATGGAGGCCAACCTGGATTCCGGGATCTCGATCGGCATCTACTCGGCTGAGCGTTGCATCATCGACGCCTTCAGGCTTCGCGGTCGGGAAGGCCACGAGACCGCCAACGAGGCCCTGAAGCGCTGGATCGCCGCGCCCGGAACCCAGCCCGCGCAGCTCCTCAGCATGGCCCGACAGTTGCCACGCACGGACAGGCCTCTCCGCACCGCGCTCGAGATCCTCCTATGAACGTCTCGCGGGACTCGTCGGCTGGACGCGCTTACCTCGACCTCCGGAAGTTGGCCAAGGAACAGAAGCGCCCGACCGACGAGCTTCTCGACCTCTACGCTCTGGAGGGATTCCTGGCCCGGATGACCGAAACCCGGCAAGCCGAGAAGCTCGTCCTGAAAGGCGGCGTCCTGCTCGCCGCGTTCGACTCCAGGCGGGCGACACGCGACGTCGACCTGCACGCCGAGGATCTCAACAACGACACCGAGACCGTCCGATCCGTCGTGTGCGAGATCGCCGAGGTTGCCATCGACGACGGGCTCACCTTCGACGCCGCCAGCGCCACCGCCCAGGTGATCCGCGACGAAGAGGAGTACTCCGGTGTCCGGGTCTCCATGCACTGCCATCTCGACCGAGCAGATGTCTCGTTTCACGTCGATGTGAACGTCGGGGACGCCATCTGGCCAGAGCCCGGCCACGTCGAGATCCCCAGGCTGCTCGGCGGGGTGCTCCGACTGAGGGGCTACCCGATCGAAATGGTCCTCGCCGAGAAGATCGTCACCGCCATCCAACGCGGAACCGTGAACACCAGGTGGCGCGACTTCTCCGACGTCTACCTTCTGTCGCGCCGACATATCCTCGAAGCGTCAACGCTGGCCAAGTCGATCGCCACCGTCGCCATAAGCCGAGGCGTCCAGCTCGCCACCCTCAACGACACCCTGACCGGCTACGGCGACATGGCCCAGACCAAATGGCAGGCCTGGGTGCGAAAGCAAGGACTCGAGGAGCGGGTCCCTGTCGAATTCCACGTCGTCCTGGCAGGCATCGAGGTGTTCGCCGACCCCGTGCTGCGAGGCGCAGCGGAAGGGACCTGGAACCCCGACGTAGGGGCGTGGCAATGACCTGATCCCACCCCAACCGGCGAGCGGTCATCGAGGCCGGCGGTTCACTACGTGCCAGCCAACAGGGCGGACCAGCGGATATGACAAACATGTTCTCGGCAGGTCGGGCTACGACAAGTCCGTCATAGATGAGGAAGGGCGCGGCCCCCCGGGTTCGGGGAGCGCCGCAAGGCCATGCTCCAGGACAGGGTGTCGTTCGCCCGTCGAAAGACGACGGCGCACGCGGGATGGTGATCCCGTCCGGAGGCGGCTGATTTGTTCGTTCTATTCGTTTTGCGCGTTCTGGATGGTATGCTGGGTGTGGGTCCAGAGGACCCTGGTCTCGGGTGAAGGGAGTGTGCCGTGGCTGTCGAAGCGGAGTTGTCCGATGACGTCGTCATGCCGCCGAGCGACCTTCGGCAGCTGGTAGCGCTCGACCATCTCCTCCACGAGACGACCGCACCGGTTCTGACCGGCGTCGACGGGGAGGGGACGATCCTTCCGGTCGAGGTGTACCACGTCCTCGTCGATGTCGTCTCGGCCATGGCCAAGGGTCAGGCCATCTCCGTCGTGCCGACGAACCAGCGTCTCACCACCCGGGAGGCGGCCGACTTCCTCGGTGTCAGCCGGCCAACGCTGGTCCGTCTCCTCGAAGCCGGGAACATCCCCTACGAGCAGCCTTCACGGCACCGCTACGTGTTCCTCTCCGATCTCGTCGCCTACAAGCAGACCCGTCGCCATAAGCGGCGCTCCACCCTGGCCGAGATGACCAGGGAAGCAGCCGCCATGGGTCTCTACGGCTCGGCGGAAACCCCGGAACAGGTCGCGGCCGCGTTGAAGCAGGCACGTAGGGAGTTGAGCTCGCCGGCGAAGCCGTAGCCCGTGCAGAGCTTCACCGTCGTCCTCGACGCGAACGTCATCGTGCCGATGGTGGCCACCGACGTGCTTCTTCGGCTGGCCGAGCGAGAGCTCTACCGTCCCGTCTGGTCGCACCGGATCCTCGCCGAGGCGCAGTGCACCGTCCTCAAGCTCCACCCAGACCTCGACGAGACACGAATCGCCCGCCGCTTCGCCGCCATGAACGTCGCCTTCGAAGACGCCCTCGTCGACGGCTCGGAACACCTCGAAACCTCGATCGTGCTCCCCGACCCCGACGACCGCCACGTCGTGGCGCGCGCCGTCGCCGCCGGAGCAGACGCCATCATCACCAACAACGTCGCCGACTTCCCGGCCACTGCCATCGCTCCGTTCAACCTCGAGATCATCCGCCTCGACGACTTCCTCCTCGACCTCATCGACCACGTCCCCGAAGAGGTCGTGGTCGTGATCCGCGAACTGGCCCGCGACGCCGCCCACCCTCCCCTCACCTCCTCCGAGGTCCCAAAGAACCTCGCCGCCGCCGGCGCCCCCGACGCAGCACGCCAACTGGCCGCGCTCGTGTAACGGACGCGTACACGCACAACCCAACAGATTGGTCCGGGCCGCCGTATTCTGCGGAAATGGCCGACCTCGCCTCCGATCTCAGCAGGACACTGGAGCAGTTGGAACGCGTCGTCTGGGGCGAGCCCGAGTTCCCATCGCACCTTGTGGTGACTTGCCACGCACTGCGCAGGAAGCCTCTCTCCGACTTCACCGTCGAAGACCTCCGGATCATGATCGGCCAGGGCATGTCGCTAATCCATCTCATGCCCTTGGCCATTCAGCGGTTGACCCTCGACCCATTGGCGGAGGGCGACTACTACCCGGGCGACCTACTCAAGAACGTTGCGGAGGTCACACCGGAATTCTGGCGTGCACATCCGGATCTGCGCCGGGCGATGGACGCGATCGTCCGCCAGGCCCAGCCGTTGCCGCCCGGTCTCGACCTGGCTTGGGCCCCCGGCGCTGACCTGCGTTAGCCCGACACCCGGGATCGCAAGGCTAAGGGCGCTCCCACAGAGGCAAGTGGTGAAGGCAGAGCGAGTGATCGTCGAGGTCGTGGAGAAGCTCGATGGCTGCCTTGCGGAGTCCGTCCTCGCCCACGAGATCGCCCTTCCCGCCGGGTTCGTACAGGGCGAGTGCCAGCTCAAAATCCTCATATCCGGGAAGGTCGTGATTGAGGAGGTGGAACTCGGACTCCAGGATGGCGGCGTCGTTCATCGAGAGCCCCTCTGAGCTGAGGGCAGCGACTTGGTGAGCAAGGTCGATCAGCGCACGTTGTCAGCGTTCCACCACCACATGATGCTCGGCCGAAGGGCGACCTGCAGAGCCTTCGGCTGATAACGGAACGCCGCCGGAACCGGATGCGTCTCCTGGGTACTGGCAACGAACGCGCGATGGAGCCGTGCCCAAGCCAGCCGGGGAGTGGTGATCAAGCGTGGGTGGCCCACCTTCCCCCGGGAGCCGTCCGGTCCTGAAGGTCGCTGCGGACCACCTGCCCACGTACTCAGCTTTCCTGGATGATGTCCTCAGCTCTCCAGGAAGAGCTGAGCTCGGCCAGCCCTCTGACCAGGACCGTTGTGAAGTCACCCTCGGCCGCACTGCCCCTCGGCGGCTCAAATCTCGGCACGGACGGCGGCGTACGCGCCATCACGCGCGATGGCTTCGGATCCGGCTCCGGACGCTCGGCTGGCTCCGAGCCGCTGACAACCAGGGACTTTGTCCCGAATTCTGGAGCGGGCGACGGGAATCGAACCCGCGTTCTCAGCTTGGGAATCGTTGCAAGGCTGCCAACGGCGAACCGCAACGGACGACAACGAACCGTCCGGGAACGGCCGGCCCCACGGTGGACCGAGGCGAACCAGGGCGGACTGCGGCGAACGCGCGATAAACGCGCGATGGACCTGCCGTCAGATTCCTGGGTGCGATCGAGTCCGACCGACAGCGAAGGCCGACCGGGACGCGGCGATGTGAGAGGTCAGGAATCAAGGGATGTGAACCTACAATCGTGTCGTGAGAACCCGCTCGCTCGAATTGGGGCCCCATGCCCGGCCGGTCGCCGTTCCCGATGATGCTGACGATCCTGCCATCGTCAAGGCGTCGGGCGTGGTCGACTTGCCCCTGCACGTCCGCTGGAGCGGAGCGCCCAAGACCTACGACCTTTCACAGTCTGCCGATCGGGCCCGGGTCTACGAGCAGGTCCTCCGCGAGGGGACGGACGCCGATGTCCGCTCGTACATCGACGTCGACGAGCTGCTCCGCCTCTGGGACGACCTCGTACTCCCCCGAGCCGTCCGCCGGGCCTGGGCCGTCTGGTTCAGAAGCCACCGCGGTGTCGAGCTGGCATGCTGAGCGCCTTCCAGCGGCAGGTGGCCGAGCCCATCGCCGGCTTGCCTGAAGCGCAGGGGTTCCGCCTGACCACTCCGTACACAGGCTCGTGGCTCGACTCGTGGCGATGAGGTCTACAGATGCGGGGTCACCTCGGAGGATCGGAATGCGATCTGTCGCCCGCATCGCGTCGCTACTGCTCACCGCCCTCATGCTCGACATCATGGGGCCGGCATCGACGGCCAAAGCAAACACGGCTCCGACCCAGGGCTACTGGTTGGTCGGGGACGACGGGGGGATCTTCGCCCTCGGCGACGCCGGCTTCCACGGGTCNNGGGTCGATGGGCGGTAAGCCTCTGAGCGAGCCCATCGTCGGCATGGCCTCCACCCCTGATGGTGGTGGCTATTGGGGGGTCGCCGCCGACGGCGGGGTCTTCGCCTTCGGCGACGCCGGCTATCACGGATCGATGGGCGGCAAGCCGCTCAACTACCCTGTAAGCGGCATGGCCTCAGCACCCGATGGAGATGGCTACTGGCTGGTGGGTGAAGACGGCGGGGTCTTCGCCTTCGGCGACGCCCCCTTTCTGGGGTCGTTCGGAGGGCCCCACGGATTCGCTTCTGCGTTCGAGGGCATTGTGGCCACGGCGAGCGGCAACGGCTACTGGATGCCCCTCGCCGACGGTGGCGTCTTCCTCTACGGCGACGCCAGCTACCAGGGGGACGCGAGTCTGATCGTCAACAGTCGGAGCTACATGGTTGGCATGGCCGCTGACCTGGCCCCAGCCGCCGGCTGATCTCAGCCCTTGGGAGGCGTGGTGACTGGGCGCAGTTGGGGGTGACAGCTGTCCGGGACGTCCGAGGCTCGTGCCGCTGGAAGGCGCTCCTACCTCGACTGGTGTTCAGGATCCCCGGAGAAGAACCCCTTTCCGGGCAGGGCTCCCACTCCAACCTCCATGACGCCGGGCGGGAGCACGGCGGCGTCGAGCATCGGTGGACCCAGGGGGGTCTCGTTGCTGCCGCCGGAGCGGCTGCCGAATACCAGCTGCCCGGGTACTCAGCTTTCCTGGATGATGTCCTGAGGCCTCCAAGCAGACCTGAGCTCGGCCAACCCTCTGACCAGGACCTTTGTGGAGCCATCCTCGGTCGGACTTCCCCTCGGCGGCCCAAATCTCGGCACGAACGGCGGCGTACGCGCGATAACGCGCGATGGCGGCGGCTCCAGTTCCGGAGGCTCGGCTGGCCCCGAGCCTCTGACCAGGGAGTTTGTCCCGATTTCTGGAGCGGGCGACGGGAATCGAACCCGCGTTCTCAGCTTGGGAATCGTTGCAAGGCTGCCAACGGCGAACCGCAACGGACGACAACGAACCATCCGGGAACGGCGGACCCGACAGCGGACCGAGGCGAACGAGGGCGGACTGCGGCGAACGCGCGATAAGCGCGCGATGAAGCGGATCGAACGACCCCGGCGTTCGGGGGCGGGCGGTCCGTGCTCTGGGGATCAGGCCGCGGGAGCGCCGACCACTCGATGTGTGCCGACCTCAGCGTCACGTCGACATCGAGAGCTTCGGCGAGGCGGCGGAACATGCCGAGCAGGAGCCCACATCTGCATTTGCCAGCTTCAGGTTCTCAGTCGAAGGTGGTTCAATGTCCGCCGTCTATTGGTACCAGCCTGACGGACACAACTGGATCCACTTCAGGCCCGAGTGGAAGCCCACTCAGAGGCCGACTCGCCCCGGCGGCGAGCCTCCTTGACCGCACGGCGTCGCCCGACGGAGCTGACCGCGCCCGTTCGGCGTCGCGCGCCGACGCCTGGGGAGGCGACAGACCAAAGGACCTTGTGCTCTGGGAGGGCCAGGGGTGCCGGCGCACAGTGGAAGGGTAAGAAGGGGACTCGGATGTGGCTCGGTGCGGACGGGCTTGCGATTCCGTCGGCCAGCCGGGTCGCCGGATCGTGCAGCAGGCGCGACCGGGCGAAGGGTCCCCTGGATCTGGAGGATGGTTGACATGTACATCGGTCTCGGAGCACTCGTCTTTGTCCTGGTGGTCATCGCGATCATCTATCTCGTCCGTCGCGCCTGACAAGGATCGGGACTACGCGGTGTCCTTGCTCAACAAGTAGCGCAGTTTCCTCTGGGTGGAACTGGCGGGTTCGGTGGTTCGCACGTTCGCCATGAAGTCCTTCAGAATCGCGACGAAGCGGGCGGGCTCTTCCACGTGGGGGGTAGTGGCCGATCACCTCAAGCCACGATCGGCGAACGTTGGGGACCGGCGGAAGCACGAGAAGGGCAGCCGGTCTCAGCCGCCCAGTCTGAGCCTTCGGGGCCTGCCTGGACGGCTATGACGAGTGGCCGTCCACCACCAGTGTTCGGCCCTTCTTGACGGCTCGGAGCACGACGTCCTTGGCATGTCCGGTCAGCTCCGAATCGCGGAGGTGGTGGGCCGCTTCGACGAGATGGTCGGGGATCTCGGCGGCTTCGACGCGGGCCGAGCCCGCCGCCACCGCGGCTTTCAGATGGTCGGCCGCGACCGGAGCCATCTCGACGGCTTTGTCGCCGAGAGCGGCGGCCTGCCGGGATCCGAGAGCCAGAAGATCCAAGACCATGCCGACGCCGGCTCCGGTGAGGCCTCCGACCACGAGGCCCTTCCAGACCCCCTTCATCGTTGCACCGCGTTCTTGACCTTGTCGGCGGCGTCCTTCAGGTCCTCGCCGGCGTCCTTGAGTCTGCCCTTGCCCTCGTCTCGTCTGCCTTCAGCCGCTAAGGAGTCGTGGCCGGTGATGCTTGCCGCACCCCTCTTCCCCTTGCCTTTGGCCATCTCGGCCTTGTTCTTCGTTCGATCGATGAGACCCATCTCACACCCCTCTGGACATCTGGGGCCGACCCCGACGGCGCGATGCCGTCAGGTTGGTCGTTCCCCCAGCCGGACCGGGATACGCGATGCGAACCCCGATAGATCGCGACCCGGCCGACGCTGGAGCGGTGGTACGGCTCATCGTCTCCCGACCGTCTCCGCGGCCGATGAGCCGAGGCGACCGGGTCGCCCGATGCGGTCTGTCCGGTGAGCGACCGGGTCCGGGGTCCGGGCGTTCCGACGGTCGCCGCGGGGGTGGCACGGGACGGTGATGAGGATGGGCGTAGGCAGAGGCACGCGCCTTCTCGTATTGCCTCCCGATCTGGCGGAGTTCGTCTGGGGGGATCCTCGACGTCAGGAGGTGCAGGACGTCGGCCTCCTCGAGGTCGGCGCGGGCCAGGACGACCTCCCGGAGCCGGGTGAAGCGCTGGCCGAAATTGTCGCCGGTGATCTCGAGGTCTTCGAGCTCAGCGAGGTAGTCCTCCACGTCGGACTGGGTCGAAATGCGGCGATCGGCGACGGCGTCGCCCAGATCGACGTACTCTCGGAGGGCGGGATCGACGACGACCGTCTGGGCAAGCTCGTGGCGGAGGAGCTCGCGGGTGAGCTCGCTGAATGCGTCGGCTCGTCCACCGGACGGGAGGCCGGCAAAGCGTTCGAGGAGTTGCTCGGCCTTCTGGTGGTCACGGCGCTGAAGGGTCACCAACTCGTTCTGCATTGCGCTGGAACCCGTCATGGTGTGTCTCCTCGTCTTGCTGGCGTCGTGGTTCCGCCCTGATCGGACGTCTCCCTAACATGCCGACGCGGAGTTGCGGGATGTGTCTCCGGCGATCTTCCGGACATCAGCACTACCTCCTCACCGCGCCCGGGGGCTGGCGGCGTGGCCGGGATGGGCCTAGTGGTGGACCTCTTCGTGGACCGTCGTCGAGCCGCCCTGTGCGTCGGTGGCCTGACGGTCGTAGGTGCGGTCGCGCCCTCCCACCGAACGACGGGACACAGCGAAGACGACGGCGGAGGCGACGAAACCGACCCCTCCGACGATCATGAGGATGACCCCCACGGTGGAGAGCCGGAACCCCGTCCCCTGGGACGTGACCGCCCAGTAGCAGACGGCACCGGCGGCGACGGCGATAGCGCTGAACGCCATACCTGCTCTACCCATGACTACCTCGATTCCGACGACCCGGTCACCGACCGGCCGCCCGATCACTGGACCACACTCCCAGCGTGCGCCGGAGACCCCGGGCCTCACCAGGGGAGAAGGTCCCACCGACGGGCCAGCCGGAGCCCCCTCTTCGGAGGCGGAGCACGTCGGAATCGGCCGCCCGTCGACCTCCAAGACGTCTCCGTCCCCGACGGGGTCGTGGAGGGCCAGACCAGGAGGCCGATCCAGGGGACCCGGTCCGACGCGCTCGTGGGCCGGCGATCGAGACGGTGACGCTCCGGATCGGCTCACCGACGAACGGGCACGGCCTTGCCTCACCAGGGGAGAAGGTCCCGTACGGGACCGGCCGGCGGAGTTCGGTGAGAGAAGGGCAGGTCGACGGCGCGTTGCGACCCGTCGACCCAAGAAGGTGATGGTCGTAGCCGACCGGTTCGTGGACGTCGCCGTCGTCGTCGTCGGTGCAGGTCCGCCTCGGTTTAGCCCCGGCGGTGGGCCAGCAATAGAGAGCCTTTAGGCGAGGAAGATCACCGCCGCGGACAGGAAGGCCAGCCCGCCGCAGATCAGCGTCGCCCAGATGGTCTTCTCCTGGAAGGCGATGATCCCGGCGATGACGAACATGATGACTGCGACCAGGGCGAACACCTGCACTGCGGTGGCGCTGGCGTTGACGAGAGTGGCGAGCATGGGGACTCCTCCTCGTTCGTTGGTGGATGACGACGGCGACGGTGGGCCGGCTGGCGGGCCGGTTGCCGACCGGGCGACCCCGTGGGCGCCTACTTCCGGTGGAGCGCGTCCTTGACGGTGTCGACGGCCTTCTCGGCCTTCTTCTCGGCCGTCTCGAGGACGTCTTCGATCTTGTCCTTGGCGTGGCCCACCTTCTCCTTGGCCTCACCGGCATGCCGGTCGGCCCTGCCCTCGGACACGAGGTCCTCGTCGCCTGTGAGGCCTCCGACGGCCTCCTTGGCCCGACCCTTCGCCTGCTCTGCTGTTCCAGCCATCGCCCAGCCGCCTTTCGTCGCCGAATTCGGCCCGACCACGTCGGTCAAGACCACACCTCCCACTGTCCACCGGCACCCGAGAGATCAACAGAGCCGAAGGTCATCTCCCCGACGAGGACCGGCCCACCGGACAGGCGGATTCCCGTCAAGCGCGCGTGAGGTCAGGGGTTGGGGTTGTCGGTGAGGAGGTGGTCGAGGTGGTTGGCGGCGTCGTGATCGCGGGCGGGGACCCAGCCCCAGTAGATGTCGAGGGTGGTGGAGGTGCGGGCGTGGAGGACAGCGATTGGAGAACTGATCTCTTGCCGCTAGTGTAGTGACACTGTATTGAGTGTGCGGTTGGGGTATGATTGGGGATGGCCCATCCTCCTGCTGCCCCGTTGGCGTTGACCGGTCCGGAGCGGGTGACGCTCGGGGAGATCGCTTCGAGTGTGTCGTTGGCGCATCGGGCGGTCCGGGAGGCGAAGGGGTTGTTGCTGGCGGCGGACGGGGTGGCCAACACGGCCATCGCTGAGACCTTGGGGGTGACGAGGTCGACGGTGCTGTCGTGGCGGAAGCAGTTCGAGGTGGACGGGGTGGAGTGGGTGGGTCGGGTCCGCGAGGGCCGGGGTCGGAAGCCGACGATCACGAAGGCTCAGATCGACCAGATGATCGACGACACGTTGAACTTGAAGCCGACCGACGGGTCGACGCACTGGTCGAACCGGTCGATGGCCGAGCATTCCGGGCTGTCTCGGACGACGGTCCAGCGGGAGTGGAAGGCCCGGGGGATCAAGCCGCATCTGGTGAAGACGTTCAAAGTGTCGAACGACCCGAAGTTCGAGGAGAAGCTGATCGACGTCGTCGGCCTCTACATGAACCCGCCCGACAACGCCGTGGTGTTCTCGTTCGACGAGAAATCCCAGATCCAGGCGTTGGACCGGACCCAGCCCAGCCTTCCGATGCGTTCGGGCCGGCCCGGGACCGTCACCCACGACTACAAGCGCAACGGCACCACGACCCTGTTCGCGGCGTTGAACGTCCTCAACGGCGAGCTGATCGGCCGGTGCTTCTCCCGGCATCGCCACCAGGAGTTCCTGGCCTTCTTGAAGCAGATCGACCGGGAAGTCCCCAAGGGTCTTGAGATCCACCTCGTCCTGGACAACTACGCCACCCACAAGCACCCGAACGTCCGGGCCTGGCTGGAGAAGCACCGCCGGTTCCACCTCCACTTCACCCCCACCAGCTCGTCGTGGCTCAACCTGATCGAACGCTGGTTCCGGGAGATCACCACCAAGAAGATCCGCCGCGGCAGCTTCGCCAACGTACCCGAACTTGTCGCCGCCATCGAGGACTACATCGCCCACAACAACGAGCACCCCCGCCCCTTCATCTGGACCAAGACCGCCGACCAGATCATCGCCAAAGTCCGACGAGGACGAGTCACCCTCGAACAGATCCGCCAACCGCGCGCTATTTCAGTGTCACCGCACTAGCCGTCTTCCTGGCCGAGAAGTACCCACTCATCCGTACTGGCCGGAGCCACTCGTTCAACCGTGGCCCTGGCGGCCAAGGCAGGTCAGAGGCAAAGGTCATCATTTGCGAAAGTCCCGCGCCTCAACCAACCCGAGTGGCGAGTGGATCTGCCCGAAACTGCGCCGGGTCGCCGCAATGGGCCAGTCAGGCTCGGCCGATAACCACATCCGAGCCGGCAGCGAGGGATAGCCGATGGCCTCCGGCTTGTGCCCTGGGACTAGCTCGAGTCGCCTGAACTGAAGAATGTGGCGAAGCTGCCTGCGACGACGGTGACAACGAAGATGGCCCACACCTCGAGGCCGACATCGACGATCCTGCCGGCCACCGTGAGCGGGTTCTTGATCTGCGACGAAACGGTCAGCAATTGCACGGCGGCGAAGAAGGCTGCGTCACCGAACCCTTTGATATCCCCGCCTTTCTGGCCGCCCTCGAATGCCCACGTAAGCACTGCGCCGGCAGCGTAGACCAAAATGGACAGGCCGAACGCAAGTACCAGGCGCGCGAGCAGGCGCCGGTGTCGTTCTTCTACCTTGAAGAGTCTGGACCATTCTTCTCGAATCACAACGGAGTCTCCTTCCGCCCTGCGCAGCGGCGCGAGGGCATCCGATGATGCCTCGGCCCTCCGGCGGAGGCAAGGGACCAGTCTTCTCCTTGACCCCGTGGATGATCGACATGACGAGAAGCCCGAGGGAACCGAGTACCTTGCCTGTGGCGCTTCCTTCCTCCGCTGTCAGTCAGGCGCTCGGAGGCCGGGTCGATACCCGCCAACGTCTGCTCAGTGCCCTTATGCACATCCGGCATCGGGAGGCCCGGCAGGACCGGAGGGCCGTCCGTCACCGCCGCAGTTCAGGAGTTCGATGGTTCTTCTCGGTTCAATGCCTCCTGGGCACCACCTGGAGGAGGAACGGCTTCGTTCCACGGCGTTTCCTGTACTTCGGCTGGAAGTTGCGTAGCCGTCGGGCAGACGGCGAGTTCCATGACCCAGCCGCAAACGCTCGTCGTAGCCCTCAACGGCCAGACGATCGAACCTTCTACGGCCGGGCTTCTCGCCAGCGTATCCCTGAACGCCGTTTCCTGCCCGGTCAAGTCCCGGTGCTACGCCGTGGGCGAACAGCAAGAGTCCGCCGCCCACGGCTCGGCCTTGATCGTTTCTATCGGATAGCCGTGAACGCTGCAGCGAAGCTGATCGCCGGGTCAGCCCGGATGCCTGAATGAAGACCGAAGGTCCGCAGCGCGTTCGGGCGGACGGGGTCTTCGCCCCATCGCAGCCCCCTCTTGTCGGTCCTGACTCTCGGTACGCCTCAAACGGGCTCTTCGGAAATGAGCGGGGTGTGCCGATTCAGACAGCGCAGTGCTCGACGGAAGTTGCATGTGCCCAGAACGGCACTTGCGGGCGTGTGGAAGACCCACGAAGTGGGCATACCGCACGAGACCGTAGGCTGACGCCATGTGGACGATCTGGATAATTGCAGGGGTGGTGGGGGCAGTCACCGGCGGATTCTCGGTCTTCTGGTACGGGCGACGTAGGCCCTGACTGATCTACCCACGTACTGTCCCGCAACACCGGTTGGGTGGGGCACGATTCGAGCCCGCGCAGCCGCCCTGTGCTTGCTCTCGCGAGCGCTAGACCCCGCTCCACCGGACGGGTCCTCACACAGGACCCGCTTCCCATCTATACGACATTCCTGGCCCGCGACCGAAGCGGCACCCACTTCCTCCTCGCCGACGATCCTCCGACAGGCCCGCACACGACCGTGCTCTGGACCCCACCATCCCAACAGGTAACGGTTGTCGGACATCCGCCGCCGAGGCGGCATGGTGAGAAGATCTGTCGCCCAAGATTGAAACGCCCCTGAAAGCAGTGCCACAGCGTCTCCCTGCCCTGCCGGCAGCCCCGTTGGGACACGCCTCGCCGTTCCGGAGTACCCATTTCGACCGTTGCGACTATTGCGGTTAGCCGGTCGATCTGGGATCATGGGTCGATGGCAACGGTGAACCTGCACGGCCTGACGATTCCCGACGAGGTGATGACGGCAGAGGCGGCCGACGCCGCCGAGCAACTCGTCGCCCATCTCCGGCTGCATCCGACGCCGAGCGGGCGGGTCGTTCTCTGCGTGGAGGATGCACCCGAGACCCGGGTGGTGGTGCCAGCCGAAGCGTTCAAGCTGTTCATTGACGTCCTCGACGAATTGTCAAAGGGAAACGCCGTCACCGTCGCACCGGTGCACTCCGAGCTCACGACTCAGCAGGCCGCTGAATTGCTCAACGTCTCCCGGCCGTATCTGATCGGCCTCCTCGAGACAGGTCGGATCTCGTTTCGCAAGGTTGGGTCTCACCGCCGGGTCCGTCTCGCCGATGTCCTCGACTACCAAGCCGCCGACGAAACTCATCGGCGCGCCGTGCAGCGAGAGCTGACCGAGGAGGCCGAGGCGCTCGGACTCTACGAGGACTGACATGGCCCTCGTCGCCGTGTACGACGCGTGCGTGCTGCACGACCCGATGCTTCGCGACCTCCTCGTCCGCCTCGCGATGAGACGCCAGCTGAATCTGCGGGCCCGATGGTCGGAAAGGATCCTCGAGGAGATGGTCCGCTCCATCCAACGTCGCCGACCCGACCTCGACGTCGATCGACTGGCCAGAACCCGCACCCTCATGACCGAGGCCATCCCCGACTGCCTGGTCACCGGCTACGAGCATCTCGTCGAGAGCCTGGAGCTCCCCGATCCTGACGACCGCCACGTTCTGGCCGCTGCCATCCGCGCTCACGCTCAGGTCATCGTCACGTTCAACCTCGCCGACTTCCCAGCCGCCCAACTCCAGATCCACGAGCTCGAGGCTGTGCACCCCGACGACTTCGTCCTCGGCCTGATCGACCTCAACGAGGTGTCGGTCGTGGCGTCCTTCTCGGAGCAGATCGCAAGCCTGCGTAGCCCTCCCGTCAGCGTGTCCACCGCCCTCGACGCCCTACGGACAAAGGGTCTGCCAAGGACCGCCGACGCCCTCGACACCTTGCTCCAGTAGGCACTCGGAGCGTCTTGGAACGGGCAGCCGACAGGTCGCAGCCGACCGGCTGCCCGGGTACTCAGCTTCCAGGATGATGTCCTGAGCTCTTCAGAAGGGCTGAGCTTGGCCAGCTCTCTGACCAGGACACCTTTGTGAAGCCAACCTTGGTCCGACTGCCCCTCAGCGGCTCGAATCTCGGCACGAACGGCGGCGTACGCGCGATAACGCGCGATGAGCGGGGTTCCGGTTTCGAAGGCCGGTTCTGCTCCGAGCCCCTGACCAGGGATTTTGTCCCGAATTCTGGAGCGGGCGNNACCCGCGTTCTCAGCTTGGGAAGTTTACAGAAGGGCGTCTTGACCAGGGCCTTTGAAGGAAATTCCTGGTCAGGGGTAGTGAGGTTGCGCGCCACCGTGCCTCGAACCGCACTGTTCTGCACTGAAAAGGGCACGGGAAGGGCACGAAGCCGGGCCCCCGATTCGGATACCCATTGCCTGATCGACGGCTGGGTCGCCGCCTACCCCCACAAGCTACAGCTGGACGATAGACCACGTGTGGCGTCTTCCACCTCCACCTCCACCTCCACCTCCACCTCCACCTCCACCTCCACCTCCACCTCCACCTCCACCTCCACCTCCACCTCCCCCTCCACCTCCACCCCCACC
>PLZB01000020.1 GCA_003151955.1 Acidimicrobiaceae bacterium | reverse complement strand
AGATCCTGGCCGACCTCGACGAGCGGGGCATCATCCGCATCGGTGCCGAGGTCGGGCCCGGCGACGTCCTGGTCGGCAAGGTCACCCCCAAGGGCGAGACCGAGCAGACCCCGGAGGAGCGCCTCCTGCGGGCCATCTTCGGAGAGAAGGCCCGGGAGGTCCGGGACACCTCCCTGAAGGTCCCCCACGGTGAGTCCGGCAAGGTCATCGATGTTCGGGTCTTCTCCCGGGAGGACTCCCACGAGCTCCCCCCCGGCGTCAACCAGCTGGTCCGGGTGTACGTGGCCCAGAAGCGCAAGATCTCGGAGGGCGACAAGCTGGCCGGCCGCCACGGCAACAAGGGGGTCATCTCCAAGATCCTCCCCGTGGAGGACATGCCCTTCCTGTCCGACGGCAGCCCCGTCGACATCATCCTGAATCCGCTGGGGGTCCCCAGCCGGATGAACGTGGGCCAGGTCCTCGAGTCCCATCTGGGCTACGCGGCCCGCTGGGGATGGGAGGGCGTCGCCGCCCACAACGTGCCGGTGCGGGGGACCGAGTCGAAGACCCGGCCCCGGACCGACCCCGCCGTCTGGGTGGCCACCCCCGCCTTCGACGGGGCCCACTGGGACGAGACCGAGGACGCCGGGAAGCACCCGACCATCCAGAAGGTCTTCGAGCAGCTCCACTCGGACTCGTCCAACGGTGACGTCCAGATCGGGACCAACGGCAAGGCCACGCTCTACAACGGCCGGACCGGCGAGGTCTACGACAACCCCATCTCGGTCGGCTACGTCTACATCCTGAAGCTGGCCCACCTGGTGGACGACAAGATCCANNAGTTCGGTGGTCAGCGCTTCGGCGAGATGGAGGTCTGGGCCCTCGAGGCCTATGGGGCCGCCTACGCCCTCCAGGAGCTCCTGACCATCAAGTCGGACGACGTCCTCGGCCGGGTGAAGGTCTACGAGGNNAAGGGCGAGAACATCCCCGAGCCGGGCATCCCCGAGAGCTTCAAGGTGCTCATCAAGGAGATGCAGTCGCTGTGCCTCAACGTCGAGGTCCTCTCGACGACCGGTGAGGAGATCGAGATGCGCGAGCTCGACGAGGACGTCTTCCGGACGGCCGAGGAGCTCGGGATCGACATCAGCCGGCCCGAACGCGGGTCGGACGAGGAAGACGAACGCCGCGCTGCGGAGAGGAGCTTCTAGCGATGCTGGACGTCAACAACTTCGACCAGCTCCGCATCGGCCTGGCCACGGCGGAGTCCATCCGTTCCTGGTCGAACGGCGAGGTGAAGAAGCCGGAGACCATCAACTACCGCACGCTGCGTCCGGAGAAGGACGGGCTCTTCTGCGNNAAGGACTGGGAGTGCTACTGCGGGAAGTACAAGCGGGTCCGCTTCCGGGGCATCATCTGTGAGCGCTGCGGCGTCGAGGTCACCCGGTCGAAGGTCCGCCGCGAGCGGATGGGCCACATCGAGCTGGCTGCCGCCGTCGTCCACATCTGGTACCTCCGGGGCACCCGGAGCTGGCTGGCCTACCTCCTCATGGGCACCGAGGCCCGGGAGGAGCTCAAGGCCAAGCAGCTGGAGAAGGTCATCTACTTCGCCGCCAACCTCGTCACCTGGGTCGACGAGGAGCGTCGTCACGAGGACCTGGCCGCCCTCGAGGGGGAGCTGGCCGAGGAGGTCACCCAGCTCGAGCGGCAGCGTGACCTGGAGATCGACCGGCGCTTCAAGGTGCTCGAGGCCGACCTGGCCGAGCTCGAGGCCGGTGGGGCCAAGGAAGCCGAGCTAAAGGCCAGGCAGAAGCTGGCCGAGAAGGAGATCGGCTCGGTCCGGGAGCGGGCCGACGGTGACATCGACCTGGCCAAGCGGTCCTTCACCGAGTTCCGTGACCTCTTCGCCCGGAAGATCATCGAGGACGAGATGCTCTGGCGGGAGCTGAAGCTCCGCTACGAGGACTACTTCGAGGGTGGGATGGGGGCCGAGGCCATCTCCAAGCTGATCGAGCGGATCGACTTCGATTCCGAGGAGATCAAGCTCCGGGAGAACATCGACGCCGCCGACGGCCGTCGGCCCCTGTCGGCCCAGCGCCGGCAGAAGGCCATCAAGCGCCTGAAGATCGTCACCGCCTTCAACCGGCGCGACGACCACGGACGGCGGATCAACGACCCCCGGGCCATGATCCTCGAGGTCGTCCCCGTCATCCCCCCCGATCTCCGGCCCATGGTCCAGCTCGACGGAGGCCGGTTCGCCACCTCCGACCTGANNCCGCTCAAGAGCCTCTCGGACATGCTGAAGGGCAAGCAGGGCCGGTTCCGTCAGAACCTCCTGGGGAAGCGGGTCGACTACTCGGGCCGTTCCGTCATCGTCATCGGCCCGAACCTGCTCCTCCACCAGTGCGGGCTGCCCAAGCTGATGGCTCTCGAGCTCTTCAAGCCCTTCGTGATGAAGCGGCTCGTCGACCTCGAGCTGGCCCAGAACATCAAGTCGGCCAAGCGGATGGTGGAGCGGCGCCGGGCCCAGGTCTGGGACGTCCTGGAGGGGGTCATCAAGGAGCACCCCGTGTTCCTGAACCGGGCCCCCACGCTGCACCGCCTGGGGATCCAGGCCTTCGAGCCGGTCCTGGTCGAGGGGAAGGCCATCCAGGTCCACCCGCTCGTCTGCACCGCCTTCAACGCCGANNCACCTGCCGCTGTCGGCCGAGGCCCAGGCCGAGGCCAGGGTGCTCATGCTCTCCGCCAACAACATCCTCTCCCCGGCCACCGGTCGGCCCATCACCGTCCCGACCCAGGACATGGTCTTCGGGGCCTACTACCTCACTCTCGAGGTCGACGGCCTGCAGGGCGAGGGGCGGGCCTTCCGGCACGCCTACGAGGTGGAGACGGCCTTCGACGCCGGCGACGTGGAGCTCCACGCCAAGATCGTCCTCCGGCCCCGGACCGGTTCCTCCCTCCACGAGGCGGTGGCCCGCACCCAGGGTCTCGACCCCGACACCGAGGAGCAGCTCTCCCTCGACACCACCGTGGGTCGCGTCTTCTTCAACAGCGCCCTGCCCAAGGGGTTCCGCTACGTCAACGACATCGTGGGCAAGCGGAACATCCCTATCGGGTCGATCGTCGAGGAGATCGCCGCCAACGAGCCCAAGAACATCGTGGCTGCCAGCCTCGACCGGATCAAGGCCCTCGGCTTCCGCTACGCCGCCCAGTCCGGGCTGACGATCTCCATCGACGACGTCCGGACCCCCCCGGACAAGCGGGTCATTCTCGACCGCTACGAGCGCGAGGCGGAGAAGGCCGAGACCCAGTTCAAGCGGGGCATCATCACCGACGACGAGCGGCGCCAGAAGGAGATCGAGATCTGGACGTCGGCCACCTCGGAGGTCGGTCGGGCCATGGAGAAGAGCCTGTCGGAGATCGAGTTCAACCCGCTCGACATGATGGTGGACTCCGGCGCCCGGGGGAACTCCCAGCAGATCCGGCAGATCGCCGGCATGAAGGGTCTGGTCTCGAACCCCAGGGGCGAGATGATTCCCCGTCCGATCAAGTCCTCGTTCCGTGAGGGTCTCTCGGTGCTCGAGTACTTCATCTCCACCCACGNNCGACGTCGCCCAGGAGCTCATCGTCCGGATCGACGACTGCGGCACCTCTCGGGGGATCTGGCTCGAAGGCATCGTCCCCGACGAGGCCAACCGCCGGTCCTACCTGGAGACGCGGGCCTACGGCCGGATCCTGACCGAGGACGTCACCGTGTCCGGGACCGTCCTGGCCGCCGGCACCATGCTCGACGACGACCAGGTCGGCCAGCTCCGGGACGATCCCGCCATCGACAAGATCCGGGTCCGGTCGGTGCTCACCTGNNAGCCCGGCACCCAGCTCACCATGCGGACGTTCCACACCGGTGGTGTCGTCGGCGAGGACATCACCCACGGCCTCCCCCGCGTCGTCGAGTTGTTCGAGGCCCGGACCCCCAAGGGCAAGGCCGTCCTGGCCCACCACTCCGGTGTGGTCCGGATCGCCATCGAGGAGAACGGCCGGCAGATCACCGTCATCGGCGACGACGGTACGGAACAGTCCGAGCCGGTCACGACCCGGGCCCACCTCGAGGTCACCGACGGCCAGGAGGTCGCCGCCGGCGATGCCCTGGTGGAGGGGCCGAAGGACCCGAAGGAGCTCCTCGACGTCAAGGGGATCCGGGCCACCCAGCAGTACCTCGTCGAAGAGGTCCAGAAGGTCTACCGGGACCAGGGNNACAAGCACATCGAGCTCATCGTCCGGCAGATGCTCCGGCGGGTGCTGGTGGCCGAGCCCGGCGACGCCCCCTTCCTGCCCGGGGAGCGGGTCGACACCCAGATCTACGCCGAGGTGAACCGAAACCTGGTCCAGGAGGGCAGCCGCCCGGCTGAGGGTCGTCCCGAGTTGATGGGAATCACCAAGGCGTCGCTGGCCACCGAGTCCTGGCTGTCGGCGGCCTCCTTCCAGGAGACGACCCGGGTCCTGACCGAGGCCGCCATCGAGGGGAAGTCGGACCATCTCTTCGGTCTGAAGGAGAACATCATCANNCATCGGCAAGCTGATCCCGGCCGGGACCGGCATGGACCGCTACCGGTCCATCGCCGTCGACCTCCCCGACGCGGCGGCCATGTCGCTGCGGGCCTACGGGTCCGACGACACCGAGGACCTGGCCGCCTGGCTCCGGGACACCAGCGGGTCTCTGGGGGGACCTGACACCACCTTCGGTGACTTCCCGGGCAGCTTCGGAGGTGATCCCTTCGGTGAGGAGGGTCGGGCCCCGGCGGCCCCCTGGGACGATCCCGCCTTCGGTTCGGTGGGCAACGGGATCACTCCCACCGACGGTGACGGACAACTCGAGGCAGGCGCCTGAGGGCCAGGGTTTCGCCTGTCCCACCTCGTGCGCCGTCGGCCACCGGGTCTCCCGGTGGCCGAGGCGCGTTCCGACCCGGTGTGGCTCAGGCCTCCGGGGGCTCGGCGACGGTGGGTGGCTCCCCGGCCCCCCCTGGGGCCGACAGTGGGGGGAGGGCGGTCAGGGGGTCCTCCTGGCGGGCTCCGGGCCGAGGCGTGACCGGGGGGTCCCGGAGCTGGACCTCCCGCCGGTTCCGACCCAGGGAGGGATCGGGGAGGGGAGGCGCGATCCCGCTCTGCCACTGGATCCGCTTCCGGCCCCTGCGGCCGGCCGTCAGGGCTCCGGCCCCGAGCGCCAGGATGATGAGGAGCGTGATGGTCCCCGACACCAGGAAGAGGGGGAGGTACTGCGACGACGCCGTCAGTCGGTCCACCGTGGCCTCCTGTCCAGGGGGTCTGGAGCCCCGACCCGAGCGTACCAAGAGGCGTTCCCGGGCCCCCGACAGGGGCCTGGCCCAGCCGGGGGCCACCCGTGGTGTCGGACCCGGGCGTCCCTCGGTTGCCGGGGAACCGGCGGACCTCTATCATGTTCCCTCTGCGCAGCGGCGCGCCCGAAGGCGCGCAGTCTGGCGGATCCCCGAGCAGTCCCCGAATCTCCAACGACCACGAGGTCACGCGTGCCCACCATCGAGCAGCTGGTCCGAAAGGGCCGTGCCACGAAGCCATCCAAGACGAAGACGCCGGCCCTGAAGGGGGCACCCCAGCGACGGGGTGTCTGCACCCGCGTCTTCACGACCACCCCGAAGAAGCCGAACTCGGCCCTCCGGAAGGTGGCCCGGGTGCGCCTGACCAGCAAGGCAGAGGTGACCGCCTACATCCCTGGGATCGGGCACAACCTTCAGGAGCACTCGGTGGTGCTGATCCGGGGCGGCCGCGTCAAGGACCTCCCCGGCGTTCGCTACCACATCATCCGCGGCACCCTGGACACGGCCGGTACCAAGAACCGGAAGCAGGGGCGCA
>PLZB01000096.1 GCA_003151955.1 Acidimicrobiaceae bacterium | reverse complement strand
TGGCGACGGCCACGGCGGTGGCGGCCCGGGCCGCCGAGCTCCCGGGAGCGGTCGACCCGGGTTGGCCCGGGTCGACGGGGGCGGCCTGGCGGGACGGGGACAGCGCCCTCCAGGTGGGCCGGGCCGTCCACGGGGTCCTGGCCGGGCTCGATCTCACCACCGGGAGGGGCCCGGGAGGTGAGCCGGCCGGGGAGCTGGCCCGGGCCCGGGCCAGGGCCCACGGGGTCGGGGACCAGGCCGACACGGTGGTGGCCATGGTCGGGGCCGCCCTGGCCAGTCCAGCCGTCATCGAGGCCGGCCGGGCCGGCCGGAGCTGGCAGGAGCTCTTCGTGGCTGCCCCCGTCGGCGACCGGGGGGTCTTCGAGGGCTTCGTCGACCTCCTCTACGAGTCCCCCGGGGGCGGGCTCGTCGTCGTCGACTACAAGANNAGGTGGCCGGCTACGCCTCGGCCGTGGAGGCGGCCACCGGACGGGCTGTCGACCGCTGCGTCCTGGTCCTGGTGGGAGGGGAGGACCCGGTCGACCTCGTCCTCGACGGTGACCGGCTGGTCTCGGCCCGGGCCCGGGCCGAGGCGGTGGCCGGAGAGCTCTGCGACGGCCGCTGAGGACCGTCGGGGAAGATCAGCCCTCGGCGGCGGAGGGCCAGAGGGAGACCTCGGACCCGGCCGTCGGGAGGGGGAGCACCCCGGCCGGGGGCCCGGCCGGCTCGGGGGCCTGGACCGGGCGGGCCACGGCGTCGATGGGATCGAGCTCGGGGAGCTCCCGGTCGGCCCCGACGACGACCCCGAGCTCGTGGAACCGGCGGGCCTGGGGGAGGACGTTGCGCTCCAGGGAGCCGACGGCCTTGTTGTAGGAGTCGACCGCCCCGGCCAGGCTCCGGCCCGTCTTGGCCAGATGCTCCCCGAAGGTCGAGAGCCGCCGGTAGAGCTCCTGGGCCATCTGCTGGACCTCCCGGGCGTTCTCGGCCATGGCCTCCTCCCGCCAACCCTGGGCCACCGTCCGGAGGAGCCCGATGAGGGTGGTGGGGGTGGCCAGGAGCACCTTGGAGGCCACCGAGTGCTCGAGAAGCGAGGCGTCATGGTCGTAGGCGGCGGCCAGGAGGGGATCGCCGGGGACGAAGGCGACGACGAACTCGGTCGAGCCCTCCACCTCCCGCCAGTAGGCCTTCTTGGCCAGGGCGTCGACGTGGGCCCGGAGCTGGCGGGCATGGCTGACGAGGTGGTCCCGACGGAGGTCCTCGTCGGTGGCGTCGTTGGCGTCGAGGAAGGCCTGCATGGGGACCTTGGCGTCGACGACGACGTGGTGGCCGCCGGGGAGGTGGACGACCATGTCGGGCCGGAGCCGGCCGTCGTGGCCGACCAGGGTGACCTGGAGGTCGAAGTCGCAGTGCTCGAGCATCCCGGCCATCTCCACCACCCGGCGGAGCTGGAGCTCCCCCCAACGGCCTCGGGTGGCGGGGGCCCGGAGGGCGGTGACGAGGTTCCGGGTCTCGGACTGGAGCCGGTCCTGGGAGGTGCTGAGCTGGCGGACCTGCTCGGTGAGGCCCGTATAGGCCTCCTGGCGGTCGAGCTCCATCTGGCGGAGCCCCCGCTCGTAGTGGCCGAGCTGCTCCCGGAGGGGGGTGAGGACCTGTTCGATCGACTGCTTCCGTTGCTCGAGCTCCCCGGTGGCGGCCTGCTGGGCCTTGGTGAGGCGCTCGTCGGCCAGCCGGAGGAACTCCTCGCTGTTCTGGCTGAGGGCCTGGCGGGAGAGCTCGGCGAACTCCCCCACCAGCTGCCGTCGCTGGTCCTCGGCGACCCGGTTCCGGTCCTCGGCCCGGTCGAGCTCGGACACGAGCCGGGCCCGGTCGGCGGCCGTGGTGGCCAGGGCCGCGGCCTGGCCGGCCCGGTCCTCGGCCAGGCGTCGGGCGGCCCGGTTGGAGGCGAGGAGGAGACCGAGGAGGGCCCCGATCCCGGTACCGAGGAGGAGTCCGACGAGCAGCGCAGCGATCATCCGGTCACCGTAACCCTGGGGTGTGACGCTCTCGGGTGATCCCGGGGACAGCCGGCCGGGAACGGCGGTGCCTAGTGTGGGAGCCGATGGGGCAGGCTGGGGGCCCGGAGCCGGGTTCAGGGCGGTGAGGAGCGGGGGACCGAGAAGCCTGGCCGGGTTCCCCCCGGATGAGCTCCGGGAGGACTTCCGGTTGGCGTGTCTGTCCCGGGCCCTCGACGACCGGGAGATCCTCCTCCAGAAGCAGAGCCGGGTCTTCTTCCAGATCTCGGGGGCGGGCCACGAGGTGGTCCTGACGGCCCTGGCCCGGTCGCTGCGGTCGGGGGAGGACTGGTTCTTCCCCTACTACCGGGACCGGGCCCTGGTGCTCGCCCTGGGGGTCACGGCCGAGGCGGTGATGCTCCAGGCGGTGGGGTCGGCCGAGGACCCCTCGTCGGGGGGTCGGCAGATGCCCTGTCACTGGGGGGACGCCGGCCGGCACATCGTGACCCAGTCGAGCCCGACGGGGAGCCAGTGCCTCCCGGCGGTGGGGTCGGCCGAGGCCAGCCGGTACCTGGCCCGACGGCCCCAGCTGGCCCGGGAGGGGGTCCGGGGGGACGAGGTCACCTACGTCTCGCTCGGGGAGGGGGCGACCTCGGAGGGGGAGTTCTGGGAGAGCCTGAACACGGCCTGCAGCCTCCATCTCCCGGTCCTCTACCTGGTGGCGGACAACGGCTATGCCATCTCGGTCCGGTCCTCGGACCAGTCCCCGGCCCCCATCTCGGAGCTGGTCCGGGGGTTCCGGGGGCTGGCGGTGACGAAGGTGGACGGCTGGGACTACGGGAGCTGCCGGACGAAGGGAGCCCAGGCGGTGGCCCGGGTCCGGGCCGGGGAGGGGCCGGGGCTGATCCATGCCCGGGTGACCCGGCCCTACTCCCACTCCTCGGCGGACTCCCAGGCCAAGTACCGGTTGGCGGGGGAGCTGGCCGCCGAGGCGGCCCACGACCCGATCGAGGTCCTCGAGGGGGCCCTGGTGGGGGCGGGGATCCTGACGGCGGAGGAGGCGGGGGCCATCCGGGAGGGGGCCCGGGTCGAGGCGGAGGAGGCAGCCGGGAGGGCGTTGGCCGCGGCCCGACCGGACCCGGCCACGGTCACGGACCAGGTCGTCCGGCTCCCGGCCCTCGCCGATCCATGTCCCCCCGTCGAGGACGGCCCGGGGGAGCCGGTGGTCATGGCGGAGGCCATCCGGCTGACCCTCCACGAGCTCATGGAGGCCGACGAGCGGATCCTGGTCTTCGGGGAGGACGTGGCCGATGCCGACGAGGAGGTCCTGGCCGAGGTGGAGGGGAAGGGGGGTGTCTTCGGGGTGACCCGGGGGCTCCAGCGGCGGTTCGGCTCGGCCCGGTGCTTCAACACCCCCCTGGCCGAGTCGAACATCGTGGGGCGGGGGGTGGGCCAGGCCGTCCGGGGCCTCCGGCCCTTCGTCGAGATCCAGTTCTTCGACTA
>PLZB01000098.1 GCA_003151955.1 Acidimicrobiaceae bacterium | reverse complement strand
GTACTTATCGGCAGGACCACTAGCCCCTCGAAGGGCGGGATCGGTACTCCCTGTGGATAACCACTTCTGGTGCAGCCGGGCAGGTTCTGGTGAGGCTGGGGGCTCAGGTGCAAAGCCGGTGGCGCCACCGTCGCGACCGAGCCCGCAGACATCGGGGGGCTCCGGAGGTTCAGAGGCCGGCCAGGTCGTAGGGGTTCTCGAGGTCGAGGCGTCCTGAAACCGCCGTCGCCACCTTCCGGAGTTCGGTCGTGGCGACGTCGTGCATGATCTGGTAGTCGACCGTCCAGCCGCGATGGGTGAGACGATTCCGGGTGGCCTTCACCGCGGGCCGGGTTTCACCTTCCCGTTCTACCGGTTCTACCGGTTCTACCGGGCCCGCTTCGGCCCTCAGCGGGGCTCGAGGGTGACGGTGGTCCGGTAGACCTGGGTCCGGTGGACCCCGGCGGGGGTGTACTGCTGGAGGGGATTGGCGGGGCCGAGGGGGACGAAGAGTCGGAGGCGGCCTTCGGCGTCGGCGGTGGCCCCCTCGGTGGAGCGGACGGGGCCGCCGGTCATCCGGACGGCGAAGCGGGAGCCGGGCCGGTAGCGGGGCGGGGTGACGACGGCGGCGGAGCCGCTCCCGGCGACCTCGAACTCCTCCGGACCGGCCACGGCGAGGGTGCTGAATTCGGCTGCCGTCCGGCGGATCTCGACCTCCCAACCCCAGACGGAGTAGCGGGAATCGGCGGAGCTGTGGGTGAAGGCCTCGGGCGGGGCGGGTCGACTGACGAAGGCGACGAGGATCCAGGGGAGGACGTCCCGGAGGTCGCGCTGCCAGTAGGGCCAGGTGTGGGTCCCGGGCCCGTAGTCGTCGAAGTGGTGATCGATGGCGAGGTCCACGAGGCGGTCGTGGAGGGAGAGGGTGGCCCGGTGGACGAGGACCTCGAGGGGGCTGGGCTCGGTCCCGGGGGGGTCGAGGGGGCCGGGGTCGCCGTTCCCGGTGACGAGGGAGAGGCGGGTGTGGCGGAGGTTCCCGGCCAGGCTGGCGGGGTCGTGGCTCCGCCAGACGAGCTCGGAGGTGGTCCAGGGGCCGAAGATGTCGTGGGGTCCTCCGCCGTCGGCCTGGGCCGAGACGGCGAGGACGGCGGAGGCGGTCCGCTGGATGGTGGGGTGGGTGAGGTCGCAGGCCCCGGAGAAGGAGGAAGCGGCCAGGAAGAGGTCGGGGTGGCGCGCCGCGTAGGAGAGGGCCCCGAAGCCCCCCATGGAGGGGCCGGCGATGGCCCGGCCGGCCCAGTGGGCCCCGGTCCGGAGGTTGCGGTCGACCCAGGGGAGGAGTTGGCCGATATGGAAGGTCTCCCAGGCCGGGGGTCCCCCGTTCCCACCGTTCCACCAGTCGGTGTAGAAGCCGCCGGAGCCCCCCTGGGGCATGACGACGATGAGGGGGAGGTCGGCGGTGATGGCGGCGGCGTCCCCCTCCTCGGTCCAGGCCAGGTAGTCGAGCCCGTCGAGGGAGTCGGCCTGGCCGCCGTGGAGGAGGTAGAGGGTCGGATAGCGCCGGTCGGGGTCGACCCGGTAGTCGGTGGGGAGGAGGATCCGGACGTGGACGGGTTCGGCCAGGGCGGTGGTGGCGAGGGTGAGGTCGACGAGGCGGTCGGAGGTCCAGTCGGCGGCGAGGACCTCGATCCCCTCCCCGTCGGAGAGGGGAAGTCCGGAGGGGGAATCCGGGGAGGGGGCCATGGTCAGGTGGGCCCGAGGGCGCCGAGGCCGCCGTCGACGACGAGGACCTGGCCTGTGACGTAGCTGGCCTCGTCGGAGAGGAGGAAGACGGTGGCCCAGGCCACCTCCCAGGCCGTCCCCTGGCGGCGGAGGGGGACCCGGATCCGGTCGCGGCCGGCCCGGGCTGCGGATGCGGCCCGGCCCATGGGGGTGTCGATCAGGCCGGGGGCGATCAGGTTGGCCCGGACCCCACGTCGGGCCCCCTCGAGGGCGGTGTGGCGGGAGAGGCCGAGGAGACCGGCCTTGGAGGCGTCGTAGGAGGGGGAGTAGCTCCCGGGGCGGAGACCGGCCAGGGAGCCGATGAAGACGAGGGCGGCCCCCTCCCCGAGGAGGGGGAGGGCATGGCGGGCCAGGAGGAAGTGGGAGCGGAGATTGACGGCGAGAACGTCGTCCCAGCTGTCGGGGTCGGTCCCCGCGAGACCGAGGCCCCGGCCGATCCCGACGTTGCAGACGAGGCCGTCGATGCCTCCGAGGACGGCGGCGGCCTCGTCGACGATCCGGGTGCAGTCGTCGGGGTCCCGGACGTCGCCGAGGATGACGGCCGCCTGTCCCCCCTCGGCTTGGATGGCTCCGGCGGTGACCTCCGCCGCGGCCCGGTCGAGATCGGCGACAGCCAGAGCGGCACCCTCCCGGGCGGCGAGGATGGAGATGGCCTGGCCGTTGCCTGGGGTCTCTCCGGACGGGAGCCGGCCGCCTCCGCCCACGACGAGGATCCGACGGCCGTCGAGCCGGAGGGCGCTCCTCCGTCCCGCTTCCCGGGGAAGGTCGGTCAAGGCCGGGACCGGCCGGGGAAGGTCACCCGGTGTACGGTAATGTACATCAGTGGCCGCGTCTATCAGGAGGACCCCACCGGGCCCGGCGAGGCAGAGCCGGGATGAGATGGCCGCCTCCCAACGGGCCCGGATGCTCCGGGCCATGACGGTGGCGGTGGCGGCCAAGGGCTACGCCGGAACCGTGGTGGCCGATGTGGTTTCCGGGGCAGGGGTCTCCCGGCAGAGCTTCTACGAGCAATTCGCCGACAAGCAGGAGTGCTTCCTGGCCGCCTATGAGGCCTCGGCCGAGGGGATCCTGGCCGGGGTCGAGGAGGGGGTCGACCGGGAAGGGGACGGGTTGGGCCAGCTCCGGGGCATGGTCCAGGCCTACCTGGGGTTCCTCGCCTCCGAGCCGGCCGTAGCCAGGACCTACCTGATCGACGTCTTCGCGGCCGGACCCGAGGCCTTCCGGCGACAGGGGGAGGTCTCGGCCCGGTTCGCCGGCCTCCTGGCCCGGGTCCACGACCGACTCCGCAACGAGGGCCGGTCGGACCGGGAGCTCGACGCCTTCGACTTCGAGGCCCTCGTCGGTGCGGTCCGGTCGATCGTGACGGCCCGGGTCCTGGCCGGGGATGGGGCGGACCTCCCGGAGCTCCTGGACCGGATCGAGCGGTTCCTCCTCGAGTCCCTGGCCTGAGCCTCCCTCAGCCTCGGGGAGCCTCGCGCCCTCAGCCCGGAGGTGGCCCATGGAGCTCGGCTCCGAACCGGTCCTTCCGGGCCTGGCGGTCGGCCTTCCAGCTCAGGTTGGGGGCCGACTCCCAGTCCTTCTTCCTCCCGAACATCATTTCCCCTCGCCGAGTGCACCGGTTCCTGCCTTGTCAGGTTCATCGGCCGATGGGGACGACGACTGGAGGAATGGTGCCGAACCGGAACCTGGGACGGGGCCGGACCTCCCCGGCCGCCCCCCGGACCGGCTGGGCCGGGACCCCGGAGACGAGGACCCCGGCAGGGACGTCCTTCACCACCGTCGAGTTGGCCCCGACGATGCTCCGGGCCCCGAGGGTGACCCCCTTCGTGACGGTGGCCTTGGCCCCCACCCAGGCCGACTCCCCCAGGACGACGGGGGCGGTCCGGAGGCTCTCGACGAACCAGCGGTCGGGCTCCTCGAAGTGGTGGCTGGAGTCGATCAGGGTCACGTACTCCCCGAGGCCGACCCTGGGGCCCAGGGTGACGGCTTCGTCGCAGTGGAGGCTCACGCCCTGCTGGACCAGGTTGGGGCCTTCCAGGGTGAGGGCGCCCCCCACCCCGAGGGAGACTCCCCGGCGGATGTCGACGCCGGGGCCGAGGAGGAGCCGGCCCCCCCGGAGGTCGATCAGGACGTCGTCGGCGATCCGGCAGCCCGGCCCGATCCGGACCAGGTTCGCCGTCTTGGGGCGGATCTCGATCCGGACCCGGCGGCCGAGGCGGAGGTCGGGGGCCACCTCGAGGTCGAGGGTGGCCCGGTGCCACCAGGCCCGGAGGCGGAGGACCCGGACCGTCCGGCCGACCCGGAGCCGGCGCCGAACCCGCCCCCAGGCGTTGGCGGCGAGGTGGGCCAGGCGGAAGGTGCCCTGGGCGGCCAGGGTCGCCATCGGCGCCCGGCCCTCAGCCGACCACGAAGGGGGAGTTCGGGTCGGAGATCTCGGTGCGGTACCAGGCGATGGTCTTCTCGAGGCCGTCGGCCAGGGAGTGCTGGGGCTTCCAGCCCAGCTCCTCCCGGGCCCGGCTGCTGTCGCAGCGCATCTCCCAGATCTCGGTGGGCCGCTCCGGGAGGGCCCCGAAGTGGGCCTCGACGGGATTCCCGAGGAGGTCGAGGATCAGGGTGGTCATGGCCCGGATGGAGACGTCCTCCCCGCAGCCCAGGTTGAAGACCCTCCCCTCGATCCCCGGGACGGTGGCGGCCCGGAGGAAGCCGTCGACGAGGTCCTCGACGTAGTTGAACTCCCGGGTCTGGCGGCCACCGGTCATCTTGAGCTCCTCCCCCCGGAGGGCCCGGACGATCACCTCGGGGATGATCCGGTCGGCGGTCTGGGCCGGGCCGAAGGCGTTGAAGGGCCGGAGCATGACGATGGGCCAGCCCCTCCCCTGGGCCATGACCTTGCACATCGACTCGGCGGCGTGCTTGGAGGCGGCGTAGGGGGAGACGGGGTGGACGGGCTGGTCCTCCTGGAAGGGGACGGGGATGTCCCCGTAGATCTCGGAGGTCCCGGTGTTGACGAACCGCTCGTAGCCGGACCCCTCGAGGGCCTGGAGGAGGTTCAGGGTTCCCTGGATGTTGACCTGGACGCACTCGTCGACGCGCTGCCAGGACTTCCCGACGTGGGTGTAGGCCCCGAGGTGGAAGACGTGGCTGGGCCGGACCTCGTCGACGAGGGCCTCCATGGCGCTCCGGTCGGCGAGGCTCCCCTCGTGGATGACGATCCGACCCCGGAGGTCGACGAGGCGGACGGCGTAGACGCTGGAGACGGCGCTGGTGAGGGCGTGGACCTCGACCCCGTCGGCGACGAGGCGGCGGGTGAGGTGGGAGCCGATGAAGCCGGTGGCCCCGGTGAGGAGGATCCGGGCCCCTTCGGGCAGGCGGGTCCCGTCCCCTCCGGGTGCCTCGGGGGGGGTGTGGCGGGCGTTGGTCATCGGGAGCCTCCGGTGGTCAGGGTGGCCGGGGCCGGCGCCGTCCAGGGCGGGGGTCCCCCGGCGCAGAGGGCGCTCAGCTCGAGGGAGTCCTTGTAGGTGTCCATGGACCGCCAGAAGCCCCGGTGGCGGTAGGCGAAGAGCTGGCCGGCCGCCCCCAGGGAGGGGAGGAACTGCCGTTCGAGGTCGTCCCCCACGAACCAGTCCCCCGCCCCCGCCTCCATGACGAGGAAGCCGGCGTTGATCCAGTGGTCGGGGAGCCGGGGCTTCTCCAGGAAGCACTCCACCCGGCCCGTGTCGGTGCACTCCACCGTCCCGTACTGGGAGGGGAGGGGGACCGTGGTGAGGGTGACCGCGGCGGGGTGGGAGTCGTGGAAGGCGAGGAGGCCGTCCAGATCGACGTCGCCGAGGCCGTCGGCGTAGGTCAGGAAGAAGCGCTCCCCCATCCGGTCCAGGCAGGCCTGGACCCGTCCGCCGGTGTTCGTCTCGACGCCCGTGTCGACGACCTCGACGGACCAGTCCCGGGGGAGGGTGGCGGCGAAGTCCGAGACCAGGCCGGCCTGGAAGCCGGCGGCGAGGACGAAGTCCTTGAAGCCCTGGCGGGCGTAGATCTCCATCACGTGGCCGAGGACGGGCTGGCCGCCCACGTCGAGGAGGGGCTTCGGGACCTCGAGGGTCCGGGGATAGGCCCTCGTCCCCTTCCCCCCGCAGAGGATCAGGGTCCTCACCGGTCGGTTCCTCGGGCGTGGGTGGTCTCCATGCCGGGGGGAACGAGCCAGGCCCGGCTTTCTCACGGACCGTGGCCCCGGGTGGTGGGTTAAGGAGTTCGGCGGTTGCGCCGAGACTGAGTGCAGGAGGCAACCACCGAATGAGATCCCCCCGGCGGGCCCGCCCCGTCTCCGGACCACTGATGGCACGCGCCCTGGGGAGCCCCGGGAGGGTGGCAGCCGCCTTGACGGGGGCCGCCCTGGCCCTCCTGTCCCTCACCCTTCCCGGCCCGGCGGGGCCCCTGAGCCCCTCGCCCACCGCGGCCCGGACGCCGGTCCCGACGCCGCCCGTCCCCTCGAACGACCCGACCGGGGCCGGCTCGACCCCGTCCTCGTCCCCTTCGACCACCTCCGCCTCCTCCGGCCCCTCGTCGCCCGCAGGCGGCAGGATCCGCCCCGGTTCCGGCTCGGGCCGCGGGTCCCGGACCACCCCCACGACCCCGCCCCCGACAACCAGCTCCACGACCACGAGCACCACCGTTTCCCGCGTCCTCCAGGGGACGGCCCGACCGGGCCCGGTCCAGCTCCTCCGGGGGAGCCGGCTCCCGGCCCCGGGCTCCACCTGGGGCTTCTCAGCCGTCAACGCCGGCCTGGCCTGGACGGGGAGCCCGGGGGAGACGGCGGCGGGGGCCCTGGCCCTGACCTCGACCGGGACGGCGGCGATGTCCCTCTGGTCGGGGAGCGCATCGGCCGGAGGGCTCCTCCCGGCCGCCCCGGGGAAGCTCTACACGGCCGGGGGGACGGTCGAGGCCGCCTCGGGGACAGTCACGGTCGTCCCGGTGGTGGCGTTCTTCGACGCCTCGGGGACGATCCTGACCGTGGTCTGGGGTCGGCCGGCCGGGGCCACGGCCGGGAGCTGGACGGCCCTCGCCCCCGACCTGGGGGTGGCCCCGGCCGGGACGAGCTCGGTGGCTCTGGTCCTCACGGCCGAGACCTCGGCCCCGGGGATGACGGTCTACCTCGAGACCCCCTTCCTCGAGGTGGCCAATCCGGGGCCGGCCGCCCCGGTGGTCGGGCCGCTCACGGTCAGGGGGAACGAGATCATCGAGGGGAACGGGACGGCGCTGTCCCTCCGGGGGATCGACCTCTACGGCCTCGAGTCCTCGGCCTCGAGCCCGGGGGCGACCGAGGAGACGGTGGCCCGGATGCGGGCCTGGGGGGCGACGATGGTCCGGGTCTCCCTGGGGGAGCAGCTCTGGCTCCCCGGGGGCTGCGACTACGACCCGGCCTACGCCGGGACCGTCGACAGCGTGGTGAGCTGGATCACCTCCCTCGGGATGGTCGCCCTCCTCGACCTCCACTTCAGCACCACCGGGACGGGCTGCACGGCGGGGGCCCAGCAGGAGATGGCCGACGCCCCGGGGTCGGTCACCTTCTGGAGCCAGCTCGGGGCCCGGTACCGGGCCAACCCCCTCGTGGCCTTCGACCTCTACAACGAGCCCCATGACATCTCCGATGCCGTCTGGCTCCAGGGGGGGACGGTCGGATCGGGATCGACGGCCTTCCAGGCCGCCGGGATGCAGGAGCTCTACGACGCCGTCCGGGGGGCCGGGGCCGGCAACCTGGTCGTGGTGAGCGGGAACGACTGGGCCAACCGGCTCCCGGGGACATTGCTGGAGGGGAGGGGGATCGCCTACGGCGTCCACGTCTACACCTGCCCGGTGGTCCCCCCACCCTCCTGCGGCAACTCCCAGCCCTACGTCCCGGGCCAGATCCTCGACAGCTGGGTCGCCCCCTCGGCCCGGGTCCCGGTCATCGTGTCCGAGTTCGGCTGGCCCGACGCCCAGGACGGCCGCTACGACCAGGCCGTCATCTCCTACGCCGAGGCCCGGGGCTGGGGCTGGTCGGTCTTCGCCTGGGACGGGACCACCAGCGGCGTCTTCGGCCTGGTGGCCCAGATCATCCCGGGGGGTCCCGACGAGCCCAGCCCGGCCGGGATGCCGGTCCTGGCCGCCCTCGAAGGGGATCCCCTCCCGAGCCGGTAGCTTCGGGCCCGTGAAGAGAGGGCACCAGAGGATCCTCAATTGGGCCGGGTTGGCCTGCATGGCCGTCGGGACCCTTGTGATGGCCCGCTTCCTCCTCTTCGGCCCCGGCGTCGGCTGCGGGGGAAGCGCCAATGCCGTCCTCGTCTGCCACCGGGACTCGGTGGGGACCGCCGTCGGCTTCGGTCTCCTCCTCCTCGGGGCCGGTCTCATCGTGGCCGCCTTCGTGGCCGGGACCGTCGTCCGGCCGGCCGCCGACCCGAGCGACCCCGCCGACCCGGCCGCCCCGGCCGAGAGCGCCGGAACCGAGCCCGGGACCGACAGCGGGGGGTAGCCCCGTCGCCCCCAGTGGCGGGGAGGGTGAGCCAGATCACAAGCCGGGGAGGCCCGGGTCGTTCCCGGAGGGATGCCGGAGGATCGGAGGAACAGACGGGCGGTTCTCGCCGTGGCCGGAGCGGCGGTCGCCTCGGTCCTGGTCTTCGCCGCTGTCCTTCCGGCCGCGCCCCGGTCGGGGCCGGGGGAGCTCCGGGTCGGACCGCTCCCCTCCTCCCCCTCCGACGGATCGGGGGCGACGGCCACCACGGGGGCCCCGACGACCTCGACCTCGCCGACGGCCCGGAGCGGTTCCGCCGTCACGAGCCTCCCCGCCGCGACCTCAGGCCCCTCCCCCACCCGGCCGCCCCTCCCGAGGATCCCGGCGACGACGACCTTGGCGGGGGTGACGGCCGCCGCCGGCGGAGGGGGTGACCCCGGTCCGACCCCGGCCTCGGGTCCGGGGGCGATCTACCTGGGGAACGCCGAGGTCCGGTCGACCGGGGACCCGGTGGATGCGGTCCCCTCGATCAGCTTCCTCAACGGGTCGGGCCAGGTCATCGACACGGTCAGGGGCCAGGAGGGGCTGGCCTCCTCCTCGGGCTGGGCCCCCCTGGCCGAGGTGGTGGCCATCGGGCCGCCGGGAACGGTCTCGGCCCGGCTCGCCGTCCAGGCCGTCACGGCTTCCCAGGCCGGGCTCCTCGAGGTCCAGGGGACGAGCCTCGGGGGGTTCGCCCCCCGGCCGGCGGCCCCGGTGGTGGGGCCCGTCAGCACCGTCGGGAACCGGATCGTCGACGGGGAGGGCCGGACCCTCGTCCTGCGGGGGATCGACCTCTACCAGCTGGAGAGCAACCCGAGCCCCCCGGGGCTCGACCGGGACGAGATCGTGGCCCTCCGGGCCTGGGGGGCCAACCTGGTCCGGGTGTCCCTGGGGGAGCAGCTCCTGGCCCCTTCGGCCTGCAAGTACTCCCCGGGCTATGCAGCCAAGGTGGCCCAGGTCGTCGACTGGATCACCTCCCTCGGGATGGTCGCCCTCCTCGACCTCCACCTGACGGCCCCGGTCCTCTGCAACGTGGGCCAGCAGCAGATGGCGGACGACCCGGGGTCGGTCCAGTTCTGGCAGGAGCTCGCCGGCCAGTACAGGGGGAATCCGCTCGTGGCCTTCGATCTCTTCAACGAGCCCCATGACATCTCGGACGCGGTCTGGCTGAACGGGGGGCAGGCCAACAGCTACATGAACTTCACCGCCGCGGGGATGCAGGAGCTCTACGACACCGTCAGGGGAGCGGGGGCGGAGAACCTGGTCGTCGTGACCGGGGACGGCTGGGGGAGCAACCTCCCGGCCCACCTGGTCCAGGGAACGGGGATCGTCTACAGCGGCCACGTCTACACCTGCCCCTCCGATCCCCCCCCGAAGTGCGTCACACCGAACTACTACGACGCCGGCCAGTACCTCGGGGGGTGGATGGCCCGGTCCTCCCAGGTCCCGATGATGATCGGGGAGTTCGGCTGGCCCAGCCAGGACGACGGGACCTACGCCTGGAACACCATCCGGCTGGCGGGGTCCCAGGGCTGGAGCTGGTCGGTCTTCGCCTGGGAGGACGGGACGACGACAAGCCCCTTCGGGGTGGTGGCCCAGCTCCTCCCGGGGCCGGTCTTCGAGCCGACCCCCTCGGGGATGCCGGTCCTTGCCACCCTCGAGGGGGTGGGCTGATGGCCTGGGAGCCCCTCGTCTCGGTGGTCCTCCCCAGCCGGGACCGGCCCGAGCGACTGGCCCGGGCCCTCCGGTCGGTGCTGGCCCAGGACCATCGGCGGCTGGAGGTCCTCGTGGTCGACGATGCCTCGGAGGTCCCGGCCCGGGCCGTCGTCGAGCGGGTGGGGGCCGGGGACGACCGGGTCCGGGTAGACCGGTCGGAGCGGAACATCGGGGCGGGGGCGGCCCGGAACCGGGCCCTGGGGGTGGCCCGGGGGGAGGTGGTGGCCTTCCTCGACGACGACGACCGGTGGGAGCCGACCAAGGTCCGGCGGCAGGTCGGGCTCCTGTCCACCCGGCCCGAGGTCGGGATCGTGACCTGCCACTACCGGATCGAGAGGGAGCTGGGATCGGGCCGGGCCACCTCGGGGGGGGGAGCCGTCCGGGCCGGGGGAGCCGTCCACCGGGGCCCGGACCGGGTCGAGGCCGGTCAGCTCCTCTGGTTCAACCTCCCCGGGAGCTTCCTCTGCGGGATGGTCCGGCGGGAGGCGGTCGAGGGGGAGCTCTGGCTCGACGAGGGGTTCCCGAGCGTCGAGGACTGGGACTTCTGGGTCCGGTGCGCCCGGGGGACGGCCATCGGAGTCGTCCCCGAGGTCCTGGCCGTCCTGACCGTCCACGGGGGGGGCCGGCGGTCGGACCCGGCCTCCGAAGCGGCCGGGCTGGCCGTCTTCGCCGAGCGGCACGGTGAGGCCATGTCGGGGGTGGGCCGGGCCTACCAGCGGGCCCACCGGGAGATGGCGGGAGGAACGGGCTGGGGCCATCGGGCCGCCGTCCTCCGAGCCCTGGCCTCGAGCTCCCCCCGGGCCTCGGCCCTCCTCCTGGCCGAGCAGGGGGCCCGGCAGCTGGGACGGCTCTGGGGGGACCCGGGCCTGGTGGAGCGGACCCTGGCCCGGCTGGTCCCGGGGGAGGTCCCGGGCCAGGTGGCCGGGGAGCGGGCCGGAGCCCGGCGGTGAGCCCCTCCGGCCTCGACGTCGTCGTCGACGGGGACGTCCTGGGCCGGCAGCGGACCGGGGACGAGACCTACGTCCGGAGCCTCCTCGAGGAGCTCGGCCGTCGGGACGAGGGACTCCGGATCGGAGCGGTGGCCAGGGATGCCTCCCTCGTCCCGGCCGGGATCGAGGCCCGGGCCCTGCCGGTCCGGAGCCAGGCGGCCCGGCTCGGCTGGCAGCTCCCCCGGCTCCTGGCCGGGCTCTCCCCCCGGCTGACTCACTTCCAGTACGTGATCCCCCCGGCCTGGCGGGGCCCCTCGGTCGTCACCGTCCACGACCTCTCCTACGAGCTCCTCCCCGAGCTCGAGGACCGGTTCGACGGCTGGGCCCTCCGGCGGCTCGTCCCCCGGTCGGTCCGGCGGGCCGAACGGGTCTTCACCGTCTCGGAGTGGACGAAGGACGATCTGGTCCGGCGCTACCGGCTCGAGCCGGATCGCGTGGTGGTGACCCCGAACGGGGTCGGTCCGGAGTTCTCCCCGGAGGGGCCGAGACCGGACCGGCGGCCCTACCTCCTCTTCGTGGGGGCGCTCCGGCCCCGGAAGGACCCCCTCACCGCCCTCCGGGCCCTCGGGCTCCTCGGGGGGGATCTCGACCTGGTCATGGTGGGCCCCGACCGGGGCCTGGGCCCGGCTGTCCGGGCCTTCGTGGCCGGGGAGGGCCTGGCCGACCGGGTCGAGGTCCTCGGCCATGTCACCCAGGGGGAGCTCGTCGAGCTCTACCGGGGGGCCGAGTGCCTGGTCCTCCCGACCCGGTTCGAGGGGTTCGGGCTCCCCGTCGTCGAGGCCATGGCCTCGGGGACGCCGGTGGTCTCGACCAGGGTGGGGGCCGTCCCGGAGGTGGCGGGGGAAGCCGCCGTCCTGGTCGAGCCGGGGTCGCCGGGGGCGCTGGCCGAGGGGATCGGGGCCGCCCTGGCCGACTCGGACCGGCTGGTGGCGGCGGGCCTCGTCCGGGCCAAGGAGTACAGCTGGGCCGGGATGGCCGGGCGGACGGCGAAGGCCTACCGGGACGTCCTCTAACCCCCCGGGGAGACCTGGACGTTCACCGGGAGGTAGCCGGTGGCCCCGCTCGGGAAGGTGCCGGTCTGCTCGGCTGTCTGGACCTGGCCCCGGGCGTCGACGGCCCGGACGAGGAGCTGGTGGGCGCCGGGGGTGGGGGTCCAGTCGAGCTCCCACTGGACCCAGGTGTCGGGGGAGAGGGGGACCGAGACCGTGGCGGGCTGCCAGGGGCCGTTGTCGAGCTGGACCTCGACGGCGGAGATCCCGGTGTGGGGGGCCCAGGCCATCCCGGCGATCCGGGTCGGACCGGTCCCGAGGACCTGACCCTCGACCGGGACGTCGATCCGGGAGCCGGTCCGGATGGGGCCCTCCCTGGCCCAGCCCTGCTGGACCCAGTAGGAGGAGAAGCTGTCGGTGGTGAGCTCGATCTCCGTGATCCACTTGCAGGCCGAGGCGTAGCCGTAGAGGCCGGCCACGATGAGCCGGGCCGGGAAGCCGTGCTCGAGGGGGAGGGGCTCCCCGTTCATCCCCACGGCCAGGAGGGCGACCCGGCCGTCGAGGGCGTTGGCGGTGGGAAACGCTACGGTGAAGCCGTCGACGGCCCGGCCCACGATCTGGGTGCCGGTCGGCTCGACGCCGGCCCGGTCGAGGACGGTGGCCAGGGGGACCCCGAGCCAGCGGGCCGAGGAGATCAGGCCCTGGCCGACGGGGTTGCTCACGCACTCCAGGGTGACGTCGTGCTCCTCGAGCTCCATGGCCAGGATCTCGTCGAGGGTGAGCCGGTAGGGGTGGCGGACCAGGCCGTCGACGGAGAGGGTCCAGTGGGCCGGGATGACCTGGGGGACCTCGAGCTCGGTGTCGATCCGGTAGAAGGAGCCGTTGGGGGTGACGAGGGGGGTGATCCCGGGGACGTCGAGGGTGGCCCCGGGGGGNNGGGGGGGGGGGGGCGGCCCGGGGGAGGACGACGGCGGCCCGGGCGGCGGCGGCGCTGACGGTGTTGGAGACGGCCCGGCCCAGGAGGGAGACCCCGGCGGCGGCGGCGGAGAGGATCCCGGCCAGGCGGAGGAAGTCCCGCCGATAGGTGGTGGGGGCGGGGCC
>PLZB01000100.1 GCA_003151955.1 Acidimicrobiaceae bacterium | reverse complement strand
GGATCTTCGCCTACGGCGACGCCACGTTTGACGGCTCAATGGGCGGCACCCCACTTAACCAGCCCATAGCCGGCATGGCCGCCACCTGAACCAGCGATCGGGGCCCGCCAACCCGCTGACTGCATTCTCGTGTGAAGAAGGTGAGCCCGTAGACATCGGCGACACGGCCACATCCGATTCAGGACCCGTCGACGCGATGTCCGTGAATACGGCCGCCCTGACCGGCGATCTGCCGGCGGAGTCGGTCGACGTCCATGTGGGCGGCAGCCAAAGTGGCGGCCTACGGACCCGACACCGATCGATACCGGCCGACGTTCTCGGAATGGAGGTCCAGGTCAAAGGCTCGGATCGACGCAGATCAACAGGTGTGGGGATCTACGGATCAGAAGGTTGGGGGTTCGAGGCCCCTGGCACCCCTGGCTTGCCGGACCTGGATCGCACAAAGATCAGTGCAACCGACCACCGAGTCGGCGATGGCGTTGAGCGCCTCTTGAGCGCCGCCGGGCGATGTCCAGGGCGGTCCCCACGTGACGGTCTGGAGCAGCCACATCGGTGGAGCCGTTACCCCGAGACGTTCACCAGGGTGATGGTGCAGGGTGAGTTCGGGGAGCTTGTCGGCGGCGATTCCGAGTTCGTTGCGCAGGTGGACATCGGTGCGGCGATGACGGCGTTTCCTGGAGCATTCGCCTCGATGACGATCTCCGACGATGTCTGAGATTCAATCGAGGCAACCGCTGGATCTGAAGCGACTGCGGGTCCCTTCAGCTGTGCGAAGGTTCCGTCGATCCGGATTGTCGTGCCGGCAGCCACGTCCAGTCCCGACCCAGGGTAGTAACCGAAGAGTCCCGCGCAGGTCCCAAGCGACACGCTCTCCGAATCGAAGAGCGCCAAGGCCGGCCATCCACAGGTGTTCGTTGCTGACTCCGACGCCGGAGTGGTGATCGTGACGGCTGGTGCTGAAGAAGTCGAGGTGCTCGAGGTGTCCAGTTCGGATGGATGTGCGACCGTGACTGAAGTAGTCGGCGGGGCGGCAACCTTGGTGGGGCCACTGCAGGAGGCGACGAACAGGCTGCAGAAGGAGGCGACGATGGCGATGCCCTCCCAGTGGCCAAGTCTTCGATGGCCCGGTGGTCTCACCTCTTGCCTCTCCTTCCTGCCAGCCCGTCGCGCCATTAGGCGATACAACTCGGCGCAGGGTTCCACTGAGGTTCCCCTGCGGTGCCGTACTTGGGGATCGAGGTACTGCCCTCCACCCCATCTGACCACGAAGCCCCTCCGGCCACGCCCTGCTCGTTGCCAGGCGCCAGCGGGGACCCCTGTTGTTGTCCGTGGCGAACTGATCTGATGCGTCCACGCGCCGACCAGGAATATAAGCAATCAGATATACCGATTCCATGACGCGCGAGGAACTGGAGAAGCGGCTGGCGGGCAACCTCCTCTTGGACGCTCGGCTCGAGGCCGACCTGACCCAGGTGGAGCTCTCGGCGCGGGCCGGGGTGTCCCAGGCGATGATCAGCAGCTACGTTACCACCGGCGGCAGCCCTCGCTTCCCACGCTCTGCCGACTTCTTGCCGCTATGGGGGTGGAGCCACGGATTCGGATCGCCCCCATCGACTTTCACGACGAGACCATCGAGGCGTGGTGGACGACTCGCTCGCCGGCAGAGCGCGCTGAGTGGGAGCGGCAGAATTCAGACCGGGCCAGGACGAACAGCCGGTGACACAGCCTTCGAGCCCAGAATGTCCCAGGTGCGGGGAGGTCGTTGAGGATTCGGGACATGACTGTTCGTCCGTCCTGCGGGACCTCAAGAAGCTACCCGCGGCACAGCGGGTCGAAGCGGCCCGGCGGTTGGCCAACAGGGCCAGGGCGGCGGCGTCGCCTGAGCCCCGTGATCCCCGCCGGAGTGGCCACCGATGACCGAACAGCAGGTCGTGGGTATCGCCACGGTGCTCAACAAGCATGGGGTCAAGTACGTCCTCATCGGTGGATTCGCCGCTCAGCTGCAAGGTGTGCCGGTCCCACCGACCCGGGACGCCGACAGCACCCCGGCCGCCGATCTGGAGAACCTGGCCAAGCTGGCGAAGGCGTTGACCGAGATCCACGCACGGTGGCGGGTGTTGGGAGGACCCCCCGAAGGTGTCGAAGCGACGCTGGACGCGCGGTGGTTCGTGAAAGCTCCGATTGCCACGTTCGTCACCGACCACGGACCCTTCGACGTCAGCCTTCGACCGGACGGGACCGAAGGATACGAGGACCTCGTCAGGAATGCGGTCACCGTCTACCTCGGGGACGTCACCGTCCAACTCGCCTCCGTCGAAGACATCGTCCGGTCCAAAGCCGCCGCCGGACGACTCAAAGACAGGGAAGCGCTTCCCATCTACCGGCGATTCCTGCGGAAGAACCGAACATAGGGCGCTGGCCTCCTCGCCTCCAGGGGTCCCCCGGGTGGCAGCCAAGGTGGCAGCCGAGCGAGTCAGAAGGTTGGGGGGTCCGAAGTTCCCTGCCAGCCTCCGATGCCCACCTGGATTGGCGCGAGGGCCCGCCGAGTCGAGTGGGCCGCGGAGCTCTTGCAAGCCCCATCATCGCCTCGGATATCCGCGACTCCGTCCACGCCCTCCCCGCCAAGACGCCACCATCGCCCAAGACATAGACGAGATTCTCAGCTTTGAACCTGACACCATCGCGGCGGAGCGGCGGCTGTTGGAGCCGGATCGACGGCAGAATGCTGTGAATGGACGGACCTTCCGAATCCAGCGTCGGCGGTCACCACGTCCCGGGGTGGTATCGAGATCCATCAGATGAGTCGCTGACCCGGTGGTGGGACGGGACGTCTTGGACGGCCGAGATTCGGACGTCGGAGTCGATGCCGTCCCACTGCTCGGCGGAGAGCGGCGAACAGGGGTCCTGCGACCGGACCACCTATCGTGGCGCAGTGGCGAGGGGTAGCGCGGCGGCGGTCGGTACGTTGGCCGCCTTGTGCCTGGGCGTGCTCGGAGCGGCGACGGCATCCGTGGAGATGCCGGCCGGACCCACCGGCCCGACAGCCGCCCTCGAGCGGGCCGCTGCGCTGACACTGGCCGCTCGCAATGTCACCGTCGACACCACGATCCTCTACGAGTTCGGCGCGTTCACCGACAAGACCACGGAGGAGTTCGTCGTCCAGGGAAAGGACATGTCCGAGACCTCGCAGACCGACGGCGACCAGCAGGTCCTTCGGCTCTGGATCCGAGGAGTGGGCTACCGGAGCATGCCCGTGCCGGGCCAACCCCCGATCTGGGTCGGTACCTCTGGGGGGTCCGCCGCCCCAGAGCCGGCGACGGAGTGGACATCGGCGCTTCTGCACCCGACGGGAGTCGAAAGGACCGGGAACACCTACCGAGCGCAGGTCCTGGTCCCAGCCGTCGTCATCATCGGGAATGCCCCCGCCACCGTCGAGGTCCCCGCCCGGATCAGCGTCGTCGTGAGCAAGGGCAGAGTGGTCAGCGAGGTCGGACGCTACCGCCCCAACGGATCGGACGTCGAGGCCGATATCAGCTACAGCCGGTTCGGCACCTCGCCACCGGTCGCCCTCCCCCCAGGTAGTTGCGTCGGGAAGCTCGGATCCCCCAGCGGGTGCCAATCTCCGTAACGGTCCCCGCCGGCCCGGTCCCCTCCGTGCCCGGACGCGACAGCCGGGCGACCTCGGGAATCCGTGGGGCGCTGCGCTGCGTAGGGTTTCATACCGTGGAACTCGAGGAGCTGCGGTCGACCTGGGACGCCCTCGGTGAACAGGACCCGCTGTGGGCGATCCTGACCGATCCGGACAAGACCGGAGGCCGCTGGGACGTCAGCGAGTTCATGCAGACCGGGAGGGAGCAGGCGGACGGCTACGTCGTGCGGCTCGGGAGCCTGGGCCGCCGGGTGTCCGGCCGGATGCTCGACTTCGGGTGCGGCGTGGGCCGCCTGACCCAGGGATTCGCCCCCTCGTTCGCCGAGTGCACCGGGGTCGACATCGCCGCCTCGATGATTCGCCGGGCCGACCGGCTCAACCGGTTCGGCCCGCAGGTCCGTTATGTGCACAACGACCGGCCGGACCTGGCCGTCTTCCCCGACGGCCACTTCGACCTGGTGTTCTCCACAATCGTCCTCCAGCACATGCCAGAGGCACTGTCCACCGCCTACATCCGCGAGTTCCTTCGGGTCTGCGCCAACGGGGGGACCGTCGTCTTCCAGCTCCCGAGCCGGCTCCTGATCCATGAGCTCCCCTCCGACGGCTTCTCCGCCGCCATCGAGGCTGACGTCCCGACCACCCTGGCCGCCGGCGCACGGGTCGAGCTGACGGTCTCGATCCGGAACACCTCCACCGCAGCATGGCCCTCCGGGCCGGGCTGGTACCTGGCCCTCGGGAACCACTGGCTCGATGCCGACGGAAGCGTCGTCCACCTCGACGACGGCCGGGCATCGCTTGGCCACGACGTGGAGGCCCGGGGGTCCACGGAGATCACGTTGAACGTGACCGCACCGGCCACGCCCGGAACGTATGTCCTGGAGCTGGACATGGTCCAGGAGCTGGTGGCCTGGTTCGGTGACCGGGGATCCCCGGCGTTCCGGGCCAGGGTCGAGGTCGAACCGGCCGGGTCGAAAGACGAACCCACGTCCACACCGGACTCCCCTCCGGCCCCGGTCATCGAGATGTTCGCCGTCCCCCGGGAAACCATCCTCGAGCTGGTCCGGTCCTGCGGCGGGACGATCCTGGCCGTCGAGGCCGACGATCTCGCCTCGGATTTCGAGAGCTTCACCTACTACGTGGCCGTGGACACCCGGCCCTGACCAGTTCCATCCGGGGAGAGACCGATCTCAGCTGCCGCCGGACGACCGGCCCGCGACGAGGTCGGCCACCGGGCTCACGTAGCCGTCGAGGAGCTTCTCCTGGATCTCCCGGAACCGGGCCGAGATCCGGCGCACAGCCGTGGCATGGCCGTGCTCGGTCAGCACGGTCCGCCGCGCCTCGGCCGCCTTCCTCCGGGCCTCCTCGGGATGCTCGTAGACCCGGCGGAGCAGGTCGGCGGCTGCATCCAGATCGGGTTCGGCCCAGCTGTCGCCGGCCACGTAGGGATCGGCATCACGGCCGACCGGGCCCAGGGCCCAAGGGACGAGGTAGGCCGTCCGGTCGTCCAGGAATTCGAGGTTCCCCGAGTAGCCGGTGGCCACCACGGGGGTGCCCAGGGCGGCCGCCTCGGCCATGGTGAGCCCGAAGCCCTCGGCCCGGTGGAGCGAGACGTAGCAGTCGGCCAGGGCCACCAGGGTGGCGCACTGGCGGGGGTGGAGGTAGGTGTCGAGCAGAACGATGTCCGGTCGGTCACCGACAGCCATCCGGACCCGCTCCATCTCGAGCGCCATCCGGGATCCGTTGACGCTCTTCAGCACCAACGAAGGGCCCTCGCCGGGCCGGAAGGCCCGGGAGAAGGCCTCGATCAGGCCGAGGGGGTTCTTCCGGGCCAGGGTGCTGAAGAAGTCGAAGACGAACAGGAAGAAGAAGCCCTCGGGGAGGCCGTGGGCGGACCGGTCGACAGCGCGGTCGACAGCGGGAACCACGATGGGATGCGGCACCGCGAAGACGGGCTTGTCGATGGCCGCCTCGATCGAGCGCCTCGAGTACTCGCTCGGGGCCCAGACCTCGTCCACGTAGGCACTCATCATGGCCATCCCGGTCGGGAGGCGTTCCGTCTCCCAGGCCCAGGCCCCCACCGTGTAGCGCCCGTCGAAGAAGGCCGGGCCGACGCTGTCGACGAAGGAGGGCAGCTGGTCGGGGTTGATCCAGACGACGTTCGTGTTCAGGTCGACGGGCGTTGAGAGCGTTCCCACCGGATGGTCCTGGCGGCTGGCGGTCAGGTCGAAGGAATGGGTGCCGTGGGGAATGCCGGCCCGGCGCATGGTGTCGACGGCCAGCCGAGCCGCTTCGCCGATGCCCAACTCGGCCCGGAGGTAGCCGGTGACGAGGTAGCCGGGTCGGAGGGCCTCCCGGCCGGCCCACCTGGGCTCGTCGGTGCGCTTCCAAGTCGGGACCCCGAAGGCGGTGGCCAGGACGGGGCGGGGGATCTCCTCCTCGTGCCGACCGGCGTTCCAGAGCCAGGTCCGAAACCGACCACCCTGGGTCGATCCGGCCAGCGGGAACGCCCTCTGGAGGTCTGTCCGCCCCCGGTAGATCTCCCAGAAGAAGCGGGGGACCGCCGGAGCGGCCGGGTTCTCGGGGGCAGGGGAGGCCAGCCACCGGACCAGGCCGTTCTCGCTATGGGGGTCGAACGGATCAGGAGGCGGCTCACCGACCAGCCCCGCCTCCACGTCGATCAGCGCCTGGCGGTAGAGCCTGCGCATCCGGGGGGTGAGCGTGGTTCCGTCGGCCAGTTGCTCCCAGCCGTAGGGGATGCGACGCCCCTCTTCGATGCCCTCGGTTGCCAGCCGGTCGGCGTACTCCCGACACAGTCTGGCCAGAGCAGGCTGTTCGCTCAGCAGCACCCGGGGGCGGTCACCCTGATGCTTGGACAGAACATGGGGCCGATGCCGGTCGAAGCCACTGAAGTGGAAGAAGCGCAGTGGCCTCCCCTCCACCAGGTAGCGGCCACCCGACCAGGTCACGGGACGCTGGTCGGCGTTCCAGTAGGCGACGTTGTAGCAGGGGTCACGCAGGGGATGGACGTCGAAGTAGGCGGGGGCGAGGTCGATCCAGCGCTGGTCGGTGAAGCGCATGTTGGCGTGGTCGACGAGGGCATCGAACCGGAGCCGCTCGGCCCACCACCGGAGGAAGCCGTCCGCCCCGCCGTTGACGGCGGCGAATCCGAGGTTCCAGGTCCCCGAGGCGAGGATGTCGAATTCGGTGGGCTTCCTCCCGTCCCTGGCCATCGGCCGGGAGGTGTGGGGAGTGAGGACGATCGGGTGGGTGGTGGCCAGCTCGGTCAACTCGTCGAGCGGGGCCAGGACCAGGATGTCCGGGTCGAGGTAGACAGTGGGTCTCCCTCCACTGCGCTCGAGGAGTCGGAGGAGGAGGCTGGGCTTGACCGCGGTGGCGAGCTCCATGACCTCGTAGCAGGCCGCCATGTCGTGGAACTCCCGGGCCGACATGGGCAGGTCGACCGGCCCCAGCACGTCGAAGGGCTCGTTCCCGGACCGGATTCGCCCGTCGCGGTCGTCGATGACGAGGACCTGGAGGCGCGCCCCAGGATGGTGCTCCGTGAACGAGCGGGCCAGCACCCGGGCCTCGGCGACGTAATTGGCCGCGATGATGGTGCAGGTGACCGGCGCCGTCACCGGGGCCTCTCCCCGGTCAACGCCGGCGGGGCAAGAGCAACCGCAGGGTCCGGTAGGCGGTCACGGCCCGCCAGGCCCGGGACCCCTCGATCTCGTCGAGATAGTCCCGGAGCTCGTCGCGCTCGACGCTCAGCCGCTCGACGAGCCGACCGAGGCCTCCGACCTCCGCCCGGAGGCGCTCCTCGGACGACCGGGTCCGGTCGAGCGACAGCCGGAGCCCCCCCACCTCGCCCCGCCACCGGTCCACCAGTTTCTCCGAGACCTCGGAGACGACCCCGGCCGACTCGGCATGGGCTTCGGCCTCGCCCCTGGCCCGGTCGACCTCGAGCTCGAGCTCGGCCACCTCGGCCCGCCGCACCACCGCCTCGATCCGGTGCCCCTCCGAGACGCGCTCGGCCTCCCGCAGCTCAGTGGCGAGCTGCTCGACGGTCTCCTCCAGGACGGTCAGGCGACGTTGCAGGATCCGATCGTGGGAGCCCGCCCGATCCCCGCCCGCCTCCGGCTCAGCGACGTCCGGCGCATCGTCGTCAGCGAGGCCGGCCGCCTCCGGGTCGGCCTCGCCGAAGCTCGTCATCCGCACCACCGTGCTCGACGAGCCCTGGTCCGCGGAATCTCCATGCTCTCTCCGTTTCTGGACCTGCACCCGAGATGAGCATTATGCCGCACCACGTCGGGGGCGACGGGCATGGGGATCTCCCTCGAATCCGGCCGGCTGAACTACGTTCCTCCCAGCAGCCCACCCCGACCCTGGACCGGGAGCCGGCCTTGGACACCCAGCCCCACAGCGCACCGCCGCCGGAGGCGCCGTCCCGGACCAGGACAGGAGGGAGAGGCCGCCGGGCCATGCCGATGCTGGCCGCCCTGCTGGCCTACGGCCTGATCGCCGTAGTGGCCTACTGGCCCGTCTCGCCGGTGAGCTCGACCCGGATCATGGTCTGTGGTTGCCACGACGCCGCCCAGGAGGCCTGGTTCCTGGCCTGGCCGGCGTTCGCCCTCTCCCACCTCCACAGCCTCTTCTTCTCCAGTTGGATCGGCTACCCCAAGGGCGTCAACCTGGCCACCAACACCTCGATGCCCCTCCTCGGCGTGATCACCTGGCCAGTCACCGAATTGGCGGGACCGGTGGCCAGCTACAACTTCGTCCTCCGCCTCGGGTTCGCCTCCTCGGCCGCCTCGGCCTTCTGGGTCCTGCGCCGCTGGACGCCCTGGATGCCGGCCGCCTTCCTCGGGGGCCTCCTCTACGGCTTCTCGCCCTACATGGTGGGCGAGGGGCTCGGCCACGCCTTCCTCATGTTCGTACCTCTCCCGCCTCTCATCTTCCTCGTGGTCGAGGACCTGGTCGTGGTCCAGGCCCGCCCCGCCTGGCAGTCCGGCCTCGCCCTCGGGGTGCTCTGCGTTGCCCAGTTCTACATCTCGCCCGAGATCCTGGTCACGACGGCCATGTTCGCCGGGCTGGCCACTGTCCTGGTCGCCCTGGCCCGCCCCCGGAGCGTGCTCCCCCGGGCCCGCCACGCCCTGGCCGGGCTCGGCGGCGCCACCGCCGGGTTCGCCCTCCTGTGCGGCTACGGGGTGTGGTTCACCTTCCGGGGCCCCCAGCACATCAGCGGCCCGCCCCACGCCGTCGCCGCCCTGGCCCCGTACCACGCCGACCTCCTCAGCGCCGTCATCCCGTCCCAGAGCGAGTACGTCGCCCCGTTCGGCCTCTGGGGGATCGGCAACCGGCTCACCGGCTTCAACGTGACCGAGACCGGGGCCTACATCGGGATCCCGCTCCTGGTGGCCCTGGTGGTCATCGCCGTCAAGGGCCGCCGGGATCCCAGGATCCGGCTGGCCGGGGCCCTGGCCCTGGCCGCCTTCACCCTCTCCCTCGGACCCCGACTCCTGGTGGACGGGTTCGACACCCACGTCCCCCTCCCCTTCGCCGTCCTCACCCGCCTGCCGGTCGTCCAGGACCTGGTGGCAGGACGGTTCTCGATGTACACGGCCTTCTTCCTCGCCGTCGTCCTGGCCGTCGGCCTGGGCAGGCTGGCCGGCCCGGTCCGTGGACGGCGTGGCGCCGACCGACAGTGGCTGCTCCTGGCAGGGGCGACCGCCTGCCTCCTACCCCTGCTGCCCAGCTTCCCCTACCAGGAGGTCGCCACCGCCGTTCCCGCCTACTTCACCGGTCACGCCGTCGACCGGATACCCCCCGGCAGCGTCGTCCTCACCTATCCCTACCCCTACACCCCCGACAACGAGGCCATGCTCTGGCAGGCGGTGGCGGGGATGCGGTTCCGGATCATCGGCGACCAGGCCATCATCCCCGGCCGGGGCGGCCGGACCACCTCCGCGCCCGAGACGCTCGCTCCCCCGACGGCTGAGGCGCTGTTCCTCGACGCCATGTACGGGACACCCCGGATCCAGGCCACCGTCCCGCCCCTCGATGCCACCACCCTGGGCCAGCTCCGGGCGTTCTGCGCCCGCTACGACGTCGGAACCGTCATCGTCGACCCCGTGGGGCTCTACCCCGACGTGGCCGTCACCTACCTGACGGCGGCCCTGGGGGTACCCCCCGAGCGGGACGGGGGTGTCGACGTCTGGTACCACGTCGACCGCCTCAGCCGGCCGGCGGGCCTGCCCTGAGCCGGTGAGCCAAGCTGGCGGGATGGAGGAGCGTCCCCGGGCCGACGGCACCGTCACCGGACACGTCCGCATCTTCCGGCTCGGTGGCCTCGCCCTCGCCGCGGCCCGTCGGGCGTCGGACGGCGACGGGAGCCGGCCCGATCGGATCTCGGAACGCTGAGCTGCGGGTCCCTCAGGATGTCGAGGTCGTGGTGCTGGAAGTGGGCAGGAGGGGTTCGGTCGTGATGGTCGCACCCGGGGGGGGCTGGAACAGGGACGCCGGAGGGGACGCCGAGTAGGCCGTCAGCTCGAAGCTGGTCGAGTCCCCGGCCACCTTGACGTAGCCCAGGATGTCCTGACCGGCGGTGCAGATCGTGCTCGTCCCCGACACCCCCGGGGCCCCGAAGTCGACGCAGGACATCGTGAACCCGTTGACCGTCATGGCCGACGTCGTCACCTTGTCACCCGCGAACCCCGCCGCCAGGGCCAGGCCCTGGAGGAAGCTGATCCAGTGGGAGGGGGTGTAGAAGTCGAGGAGGTTGCGCTGGTCGGCGGCGCTGAGGGTTCCGTAGCGGTTGCAGGTTGCCCCCGACGTGGGCGTGGCCGGGGTGCAGGAGTAGAACCCCGCCGGGTTCTCGATCAGGTCGAGGTAGTCGGCGGCATCGGGGCCGTTCGCCCCCCCGGTCGGGGTGTCGGTGAAGGCCACCTCGTTCTGGGCCGGTACGGCGGCGTACACAACGGTGGCCGGGGCCGAGCCGGTCGTCGTGTAGGTGGCCTCGAAAGTGGCCGACTCCCCCTGCTGGATCCTGCTCGTGAACCCGGCCATGACCCGCTGGTTGCCCTCGATGTTGGCCTTCACCTTCCGGATGTCGTTGGCGATCCCGCAACTCGGGAGGCAGGAGCCCGTCACCACGAGGGCGACGACCGACAACCCCCCGAGGCGGCGGGAACGGGGGACGGCGGCGTGGAACAGGCTCATGCTCGGCCTCCCGGGTCGGGGAACGGACAGGGCTGACCTTCTCGGCGCCAGGTTACGGCGTCGACGGAGCGAGAGCGGTGCGGAGCTCGACCGGACCCCGGATGGAGGGGGTGTTGACGTACTGCACCGGGTCGGAGTTGATCCGGTAGCGGGGATGGCGGGCCAGGAGCTCCTCGAAGGCAACCCGGGCCTCGAGCCGGGCCAGGTTGGCCCCCATGCAGTAGTGGATCCCCGTTCCGAAGGCGAGCTGCCGGGACGACGACCGGTGGAGGTCGAAGCTGTCTCCCTCATCGAAGACCCGTGGGTCCCGGTTGGCCGCCGCCAGCAGGAGGAGGACCTTCTCCCCGGCCGGGATGGTCCGACCCCGGAGCTCGACCTCACAGGCCGTCGTCCTCGTCAGCGTGGGGACGGGCCCCTCGAAGCGGAGGGTCTCCTCGACGGCGGCGGGCACCAGCGACGGGTCGTCGACGAGCTGGGCCCGGACCTCGGGGTGCCGGGCCAGGAGGATGGCCATGTTCCCGAGCAGGTTCGTCGTCGTCTCGTTGCCGGCGATGAGGAGGAGGGCGCAGAACCCGAGGATCTCGTCGTCGCTCAGGCTGACCCCTCCGACCTGGGCCGCCACGAGCTCGCTGACGAGATCGTCCCGCGGCGCTCTCCTGCGGTCGGCCACCGTCTGCTCGAAGTAGTCGAAGATCCTCGTGTAGTTCTCGATCAGGGCCCCGCCGTCCCCGGTCGTCGTGGTCATGATCCCGTCCGACCAGGACTTGAAGGCGGCCCGGTCCCCCGGATCGACCCCGAGGAGCTCGGCGATCACGATGACCGGGAGCGGTCCGGTGAAGGCCTCCACCAGGTCGACGACGTCCCGGCCGGCCATGGCGTCGAGAAGGTCGACGGCCGCGCTCCGGACGACGGTCTCCGCCGCCGCCGTCGGGCCCCGGCTGAAGGCATGCTGGAGCACCCGCCGGAGCTCGCCCTGTCGGGGCGGGTCCATCAGGATGATCATCGGCTTCAGGCCGGTGAACCCGTCCAGGGTGATGCCGGCCCCCGAGATGAAGGTCTCGGGGTGGCGCAGGACCATGTCGACGTCGTCGAACCGGCTCACGGCCCAGAACGGGGGCCGCTCGTTGCGGTGGACGGGGGCCTCCTCCCGGAGGGCGGAGTAGACGGGGAAGGGATCACCGAGATGCGACCGGGAATAGGGGTTGAAGTTCACGATCCCTGACGATGCCGTCATGGAACGACCGTAGCCCTGAAACGGGACGGAGACCCGTGTAGCTTGCCGCCATGACCGAACCCCGGTGCACGACCTGTGGCGCCCCCTGGCGCTCCACCGTGGCCGGCAGCTGCGGCTACTGCAACGGCTTCGGCCGCCCCCCCGAGGCCGGCCCCGGGCCCCGGGCCGGCGAGCTCGACCCCCAGGCCCTCTGCATGGCCCTGGTGGCACGCTGCGACGATCCCGAGCACCCCCTCGACGGGCTGGCCACCACCCTGGCCGCCGCCCTCGGGGACCAGCGGGTCTCGACCCAGACCGCCGGTGACGGCGTCACCGCCCTCCGGGCCGTGGTGGCGGACCGGGTCTTCGACGCCCAGCTCATGGGTGGGACGGTCCAGGCTTCCGACGTCCAGGAGGTCCGGGGCGTGGTCATCCGCCGCCAGGAGCTCGACCTGGGCGGCCTCCTGGCCGAGTTGGCCCTCCTCCTCGCCCCCCTGGCCGCCACCGATCCCCGGCTCCACGCCACCCTCACCGCCCTACCCGCCTGAACCAGGAGGACCTATGACCCAGCCCGCCCCCGCTTCCAACCTCACCCAGGCGGCCATGGCCCGCCTCCAGGCCTCCTCGGGCAGCGCCGCCGGCGGGGCCAAGCTCTTCACGAGCGATCTCTCCGTCGACGAGTTCCTCCTGGTCCGTGACGCCGGATTCGAGCCCCTGGGTCTGGTGATGGGAAGCTCCGTCTACCACGTCGGCTTCCAGTACGGGAACTGGAAGGAGAGCTTCGAGCTGACCCAGATCACGGCGGCGATGTACAACGCCCGGGAGCTGGCCATGTTCCGGCTCCAGGCCGAGGCCGACGCCCTCGGCGCCGACGGCGTCGTCGGGGTCCGGCTCGCCATCAGCCAGAACGAGGGCTACGGGGACTTCCTCGACTTCGTGGCCGTCGGGACTGCGGTCAAGGCCCGGGAGAACGGGGCGGCCTGGCGGACCCCCGCCGGCCGGGCCTTCACCTCGGATCTCTCCGGCCAGGACTTCTGGAAGCTCCACCAGGCCGGCTACGTCCCCGTCCAGCTGGTGCTCGGGACCTGCGTGTACCACATCGCCCACCAGAGCTTCCGGCAGATGATGCGCCAGTCGGGCCAGAACGTGGAGATGCCCAACTTCACCCAGGCCACCTACGACGCCCGGGAGATCGCCATGTCCCGCCTCCAGGCCGAGGCCGAGCGGGCCCAGGCCACCGGGGTGGTGGGGGTCCGGGTGACCGAGAGCACCATGGTCTGGGGCGAGTACGGGATCGAGTTCATGTGCGTCGGGACGGCCGTCCGCCAGCAGGCCAACAACGAGCACGTCGTCGTCGCCCCCATGGTCGTCAGCCTCGACGCCAACTGACCGGTCGGGTCGGCTCAGCCCAGCAGCGCCCCGTCCGCCCGGCCCGGCCGGGGCGGGGTCAGTTCGAGGGCGGCCTCGAACACGGCGGCTACGTCGGCGGCGTAGACGGCGGCCGTGTCCGTCCCGAGTTGGACGACCGACATGAGGAGGGAGAGGACGATGGCGACGACCCCGTTCCCGATGACGGCGGGGTCGATGTCGGGCCGGACCAGGCCGGTGGCCTGCTCGGAGCGGAGCCGCTCCACGCAGACCTTCCGGAGCTCGGTCAGGGCCGGGATCTCGAGAACCCGGTCGGTCACCTCGGGCTCCAGCCCGGACAGGACCCGACGGGCCAGCGGGTGGGTCTCCAGGGCCGCTACCAGCGTGTAGATCAGCGTGTGCCGCCAGGCCCCGCCCTCCCGGTCGGCCACCACCGTCCCCAGGCCGGCCTCGATGACAGCGGCGGCGTCCTCGTCCAGGGCGGCTAGGAACAGAGCTTCCTTCCCGGGGAAGTAGGCGTAGGGGACCGTCCCACCAACGGCTGCGTCCCTGGCCACGTCGGCCACCGAGGTGGCCCGGTAGCCCTCCCGCCCGAACCGGGCGATGGCCGCGTCGAGGATGGCCTGACGGGTCTGGGCCCCTTTGGTCGCGGTCGTCCCCCTGCTGCTCTCCACCATGCCATCTTAGCATTGAACTGAGCAATTGAGTAACTCACTCAATTAGTCTAGGATGGGTGGCGATGACACAGACGAGCGATCCCGACCGGACGGTCCCGACCCGGCGCATCTCCTTCGAGGCGTCCCTGGCGAACCTCCCCAAGCACTTCGCCGCCGACGGTGACCTGATCCAGAGCCACCTGGCCGCCTCCCTCTCGGCCGTCTTCCCCGACGGCGAAGACTTCTTCGTCCGCTCCGTCCGGAACTTCCGGGACCGGATCACCGACCCCGTCCTGAAGCGCCAGGTGGCCGGCTTCATCGGCCAGGAGGCCATGCACGGCCGCCAGCACCGCGCCTTCAACGACCGCCTCCAGGAGCTCGGCTACCCGACGAAGCGCTTCGAGCGACTCACGAAGCGGGGCCTGGCCATCCGGGAGCGGCTCCTCAGCCCCACCTCCAACCTGGCCGCCACCGCCGCCCTCGAGCACTTCACCGCCACCCTGGCCGAGCTCGTCCTCACCAACGACGAGATCCAGCACATGTTCGGCCACGAGGAGGTCCGGAACCTCTACCTCTGGCACGCCCTCGAGGAGTCCGAGCACAAGGCCGTCGCCTTCGACGTCTACAAGGCCGTGGAGGGGAGCGAGCGGACCCGGGTCTGGACCATGAACGCCCTCACCTTCGGCTTCATCGCCGGGATGATCCTCCAGGTGGCAGTGTCGGTCCTCGGCGACCGGGACACCTACCGCCGGGGCAACCTCCGCCGGAGCGTCGGCCGCCTCCGCCACTCGCCCATCTTGAGCCGGGACCTCTGGCGACAGCTCCGGGACTACAACCGGGCCGACTTCCATCCCGACGACCGGGACACCACCGGTCTCGTCGAGATCTGGCGGGACCGGCTCTTCGGCGAGCAGGGGACCCTCAACGACAAGCTCACCGGCGTCTCCCCGGCGGCCTGAGATGGCCGGAGCGGAGGCGGAGCACCTCGACGTCCTCATCGTCGGGGCCGGGCTCTCCGGCATCGGCGCCGGCCACTACGTCCAGACCGAGTGCCCCTGGGCCACCTACGCCATCGTCGAGGCCAGGGACGCCATCGGTGGCACCTGGGACCTCTTCCGCTACCCCGGGATCCGCTCCGACTCGGACATGTTCACCCTGGGCTACTCCTTCCGACCCTGGGACGGGGAGAAGTCGATCGCCGACGGCGACTCCATCCTCCGCTACATCGAGGAGACCGCCGCCGGGGCCGGGATCGACAAGCACATCCGCTTCCACCACCGGGTGGTCCGGGCCGACTGGTCCAGCCCCGAGGCCCGCTGGACCGTCACCCTGGAGCGGACCGACACGGGCGAGACCGTCGAGGTCACCTGCGGCTTCTACTTCTCCTGCACCGGCTACTACCGCTACGACCGCGGCTACCAGCCCGACTTCCCTGCCATGGAGCACTTCACCGGGACCGTCGTCCACCCCCAGGCCTGGCCGGCCGACCTCGAGACGGCCGGCAAGCGGATCGTCGTGATCGGCAGCGGGGCCACCGCGGTCACCCTGATCCCCGCCCTGGCCGCCACCGCCGCCCACGTGACGATGCTCCAGCGCTCCCCCGGCTACATCGTCTCCATGCCGGCCTCCAACCCCCTCGCCGCCGCCGTCCGTCGCCTCCTGCCCGGGCCCCGCACCGGCCGCGCCATCCGCTGGGCCCACGCCCTCTCCACCCAGGCCTTCTACCGGTTCAGCCGGCGGCGCCCCGAGATCGTCAAGCGGATCCTCAGGAAGCAGCTCGAGGCCCAGCTCCCGGCCGGCTACGACATCGACACCCACTTCACCCCGAGCTACAACCCCTGGGACCAGCGCCTCTGCCTCGTTCCCGACGGCGACCTCTTCAAGGCCATCGGGAACGGGACCGCCTCGGTCGTCACCGACCGGATCGTGACCTTCACCGCCCAGGGCCTCCTCCTCGAGTCCGGGACCTCCCTCGAGGCCGACATCGTGGTGACCGCCACCGGCCTCGAGCTCCTCTTCCTGGGCGGGGCCGTCCTCACCGTCGACGGCGAGGACGTCGACGTGGCCGACCGGCTCACCTATAAGGGGATGATGCTCGAGGGCGTCCCCAACCTGGCCCTGGCCATCGGCTACACCAACGCCTCGTGGACCCTCAAGTGCGACCTGACCTGCGACTATGTCTGCCGTCTCCTCAACCACCTCCGCGACGACGGGCTCAGGCAGTGCACCCCGGTCAACCGGGACTCCACCGTCACCGCCGAGCCCCTCCTGGGGCTCTCGTCGGGCTACATCACCCGTTCCGCCCACCTCTCTCCCAAGCAGGGCTCCAAGGCCCCCTGGCGGGTCCACCAGAGCTACCTCGCCGACTACCGGGCCCTGAAGCTCGGCGGCGTCGAGGATGAGAGCATGGTCTTCTCCAATCCCGACCCCGACACCCGACGGGCCACCGCCGCCTCCGCGGCCCCCTGACCCGGCCGGCTTCCGAAGGAGCTGATCAACCGTGAAGAAGTTCGACGGCCGCGTGGCCGCCATCACCGGGGCCGGATCCGGCATCGGCCGGGCCCTGGCCATCGACCTGGCCGGTCGGGGCGCCCATCTGGCTCTGGCCGACATCGACGAGGTCGGGCTGGCCGAGACGGCCGGCCGCTGCGAAGGGGCCGGGGTGAAGGTCACCACCCGCCGCCTGGACGTGGCCGACCGGGACGCCGTCGAGGCCTGGGCCGATGCCGCCGTCGAGGACCACGGTCAGGTCAACCTGATCTTCAACAACGCCGGGGTGGCCCTGGCCGCCACCATCGCGGACATGACCTACGAGGACTTCGAGTGGTTGATGAACATCAACTTCTGGGGCGTCGTCTACGGCACCAAGGCATTCCTCCCCCACCTGAAGGCAGCCGGCGAAGGCCACATCGTCAACATCTCGAGCGTTTTCGGCCTGATCAGCATCCCCTCCCAGTCGGCCTACAACGCCGCCAAGTTCGCCGTCCGGGGCTTCACCGACGCCCTGCGGATCGAGCTCGACATCGAGAAGTGCGGGGTGTCCTCGACCACCGTCCATCCCGGTGGGATCAAGACCAACATCGCCCGCAACGCCCGGGTGGACGAGACCCTGGCCGCCCAGGCCGGCGGAGCCGACAGCGCCCGGGACCAGTTCGACAAGATCGCCCTCACCAGCCCCGAGAGGGCGGCCCGCCAGATCCTGACGGCTGTCACCCTCAACCGGCGCCGGGCCCTCATCGGCCCCGACGCGGTGGCCTTCGACATCCTCTCCCGGCTCCCCGCCGGGATCTACCAGTGGGTCCTGGCCAAGGGGGCGGCCCGCCGGCTCTGAGCCGGGGGGCGTAGTCTCCCAGGACATCGGTGATCGCCCCGGGGGGGGTTGGCCGGGCCGCCCGGGCCAGGACGAGGGGGAGCGGTGAGACCTGGAGGGGGCCGTCAGGCCGGACGACGCGGCGGGGGGCCCCGCCTTCTCCTGGTGGTTCCCCTCCTCCTCGTCGTCGTCGGGGGCTGCGGTCCGGGCGGCCTGAACGCCTTCCCGGGGCCGACCGACCACCCCCTCCCCCCGGCTCCCATCTGGTCCTCCTCCTCCATGCCGCTCCGGCCGGCCTCCTGCCCGGGCTTGACCCCGGCCTCCACGGCCTGGACCGCCTCGGCTCCGGCCGGGACCGCAGCCGACACTCCGACCGGCACCGCCAGTCCGACCGGCGACGCCCTCTGGCCCGCCCCCGGCCCCGGATCGGACCCGGAGCAGGCCGGGGCCGCCGACCACACCCCGTTGGCGACCTCCGCCCTCGTGCCGGCCAACTGGGCCGACAGCGGCGGGAGCTGGAAGCTCACGAGCGGCCGGAGCCCCGACCCGACCGTCTCCTCCAATCCCCAGGAGCTCTGCGGGGTCCAGGGCAACAGCGTCGACACCGCCTGGCAGACCACCACCGGCTCCCCTACCACGGTCATCGCCGTCCTCGACTCCGGCATCGAGTGGTGCAACCCCGGCGTGGTGGACCGGATCGCCCTCAACCGGGGTGCCCTTCCCGAGCCCGAGAACGCCGCCGGCCGGACGAAGGCGGAGCTCGAGGCGGGCGGCCAGGCCTTCCCCGACGCCGATCCCTACGACCTCCTCGGCACCGGCGTCCTCGACGTGGCCCAGTACGCGGCCGACCCCCGGGTGGCCACCGTCGCCGCCGCCTTCGGCGGACTCTTCTGCGCCGGCTCCACCGGCGGCTACACCGGCATCTCCCCCGAGGACCTCATCCGCACCTTCTCCGACCCCACCCTCCCCGGCGGGAGCCCCAACCCCTCGGCCGGCACGGCCCAGTCACCGGCCGGCTTCACCGAGGCCATCGCCGGCTGGAACTTCCTCGACAACACGAACGACCCCTACGACGACGTCCACTACGACCACGGCACCGGCGAGGCCCAGGACATGGCCGGGGCCGCCAACACCCTCGGGAACGAGGTCGGGGCCTGCCCAAACTGCATGATCCTCCCCGTCCGGGTGGGGACCAGCTTCGTCACCGAGGCCGACTACTTCGCCCAGGGCGTCATGTTCGCAGTTGACTCCGGGGTCTCCGTCATCTCCGAGGCCCTCGGGACCGCCGACCAGACGGCCACCGCCACCGAGGCCGTCGCCTACGCCGCCGCCCACGGGGTCCCCGTCGTGGGGAGCGCTGCCGACGAGGAGTCCGAGCACGCCAACCTCCCCGCCGCCGCCGGCGGGATCATCGACGTGAACTCGGTGAACCAGGAGACCGGCTGGACGCCGGCCAGCTCCCTCTACCTGAACGGCTGCACCAACTTCGGCCCCGAGATCGCCGTCGCCGTCGAGAGCGCCAGCTGTTCCTCGGAGGCCACCGGGAAGGCAGCCGGGGTGGTCGGCCTGATCGAGTCGGCCGCGGCCCGGGCCATGGCCGACGGCACCATCGCGCCCTCTCCCGGGCTCCACACCGTCTCGGGGGGGCCGGTGGCCCTCTCGGCCGACGAGGTCCGCCAGCTCGTCACCATGTCCGCCGACGACGTCGACTTCGCTACCCCCGCCCCCACCGCCGTCCCCCCAGCCCCCGGCGACAACATCGCCGTCAAGGCCCCCAACGTCCCCCTGGCCACCACCACCCGGTTCCCCACCACCCCCGGCTTCGACCTCACCACCGGCTGGGGACGGCTCGACGCGGCCCGGGCCGTCGAGCGGGTGGCCGCGGGCCGGATCCCCCCCACCGCCGTCATCAGCTCACCCTCGGACTTCCAGACCTTCGACCCGTCCGGGACCCTGACCGTGGAGGCCACCGTAGGCTCGGCCCGGGCCAAGGCCTACCGCTACCTGATCGAGGTGGCCCCCGGCGCCGCCCCCCCGGGCGGCTCCTGGCGCCTGGCCGCCCAGGGCCGGGGCCGGGGCCCGGCCGACCAACTCACGGCCCGGATCCCCCTGGCCCGGCTGGCCGCCCTCTTCCCCGGCGGGGCGGCCGCCCTGACGGGCGGGGCCGTGGACGGCACCGGCCAACCCGAGGCCGACCGGTTCACCTTCACCGTCCGGGTCGTCGTGGAGGACACCGACGGGCTGGTCGGGGTGGCCCAGGCCGCCGACTTCCTCCACCAGGACCCCTCCCTCCTCGAGGGCTTCCCCCGTCAGTTTCCGAGCTCGATCGTCGCCCCCCCCAAGCTGGCCCCCCTGGGTCCCGGCGGGGAGAGCGTCCTCCTCGTGGCGGAGTCCTCCGGAACCATCCACGCCCTCCTCCCGGACGGGAGCGAGCTCCCGGGCTGGCCCGTCCGGACCGATCCCGTCCCGGCCCACCCCGGGGAGGCCGCCGTGACCTCCGGGGCCGTTCCCGACCCGCCCCGGGGGGAGGTCATCGGGGGTGTGGCCGTCGGCGACCTGGCCGCCGCCGGAGGGACCGGGCTCGACGTGGTGGCCACCGACACCTCCGGCACCGTCTACGCCTGGGACGCCGGGGGCCGGCTCCTCCCGGGCTGGCCCGTCCACTCCGACCCCGCCTTCTCGGGGTCGGCGGCCCGGGACGCCGAGAACCGCCTGCTCCCCGGCTTCCTGGCCGCCCCCACCCTGGCCGACCTGACCGGTGACGGACAGCTCGACGTGGTGGCCGCCTCCCTCGACCGCCACGTCTACGCCTTCGCCCCCGACGGGACGGCTGTCCCGGGCTGGCCCGTCCTCGTCATCGACCCCTCCCGGGTCGCCGCCGTCGACCCGGTGACGAACCACGTCACCTTCGCCCCCGGCGCCAACCCGGCCATGGGCACCGAGCTCGTCGACACCCCCGCCATCGGTGCCCTCACCGGGGCCGGCCCCCCCGACGTCGTGGTGGGCTCCGACGAGGAGTACTTCGGGGCCCCCCACGCCGACCTCGGCCTGGCCGGGACCCTCATCTCCGCCACCGGCGTGAAGACCTCCAACGCCCGGGTCTACGCCATCTACCCCGACGGCACCCTCCACCCCGCCGCCCCCGGCGCCCCGGCCCCGGCGGGGATGCCCGATCCCGGGGCCTTCCTCCCGGGCTGGCCCGTCCCCGTCGCCGACCTCGACGCCAACCTCCTCCCCACCATCGGCGACGGTGTCACGGCCAGCCCGACCCTGGCCGACGTGGGGAACGGCCAGCTCGACGTGGTGACCCAGTCGGTGGCCGGACCGGTCTACGTCCTGCGGCCGGACGGGACCTCCGCCCTCGGGACGGGCCCTGGCGGCCTCCCCGTGGTCACCGCCGTCCTCCCGGCCGGGGGATCCCTCGCCGACGTCCTCGACGACCCCCTCCCCGCCCTGGGGGAGCCCGTGGCCGCCCCGGTCGGACCCCCCACCGCCCCCGTCAGCATCGTCGCCCCGACCGCCGGCCTGGGCCGGCTCCTCGACGAGGAGTTCCCGGCCCGCCAGTCCCCGGCCCACGACCAGATCTCGGCCTACTCGGCCCGGTCCGGGGCCATCGAGCCCGGCTTCCCCGCCGCCATAAGCGACCTCCAGATCGACACCCAGCCCATCGTGGCCACCGTCGGTCCGGGCGGGGAGGCGGACGTGGTGGAAGGGAGCGGCCTCTACGACCTCCGGGCCTACGACGCCACCGGCGCCGTCGTCCCCGGCTTCCCCAAATTCACCGGAGGCTGGGTCTTCTTCGGGCCCGTCTTCGGGACCTGGGGCGACCAGGTCGACCAGGTCCTCGCCGTCGGGACCCGGAGCGGGGTCCTCCTGGCCTGGAAGACCCGGACCAAGGCCTGCGCTCCCAGCGGGCCCTGGCCCCAGGTCCACCACGACGCCGGGAACTCCCAGAACCTGGAGACCCCGGCGACTTCCCCCGGCCGTTGCCCCTGAGCCCAGCCCGGCGCCTGGGGTCCCGATAGCCTCACCGTCACGATCGGGTCCAGGTCTGGACCAGGACGGAGGGAACGATGACCGGGTCGCCCGCCCGATGGCTGGCCGCTGCCGCCACGTTCCTGGGGCTGCTCGTGGTCCTGGCACCTGGGCCGGCCCGGGCCACCGCGGCCCAACCCCGAACCGGGTCAGGGCCACCGGGACCCGACTCGACCATCGCCTTCGGGAGCGCCTCGGGCCTGGGAGGAACGACCCTGGCCGGGCTGGACGCGCCGGTGGTGGGAACGGCCCCGACTGCCGACGGAGGGGGCTACTGGCTCGTGGCCGCCGACGGCGGGGTCTTCACCTTCGGCGACGCCGGCTACTTCGGCTCCGAGGGGGGCAGCGCCCTCAACGCCCCCGTCGTCGCCATGGCGGCCACCCCCGACGGCCGGGGCTACTGGCTCGTCACGGGGGAGCCATCCGACCTCCCGGCCGCCGTCGCCGCCGCTGTCGCCGGTCGGGCCGACAACGTCACCGCCGCCGTCTACGACATCGCCACGGGCCGAACCTTCACCTACCGGCCCGGGGTGGTCGAGAACACGGCCAGCACCCTCAAGGTCGACATCCTGGCCACCCTCCTCACCCAGACCCAGGCCGCCGGCCCGCTGAGCCCCTCCGACCAGGCGCTGGCCGTTCCCATGATCGAGGACAGCCTCGACAGCGCCGCCGACACCTTGTGGACCAGGCTCGGACCGGGGGCCGTGGACGCCTTCGAGCGGGGAGTGGGGATGTCGGACACCGACCCCGCCACGAACGGGATCTGGGGCGAGACGACGACGACGGCCCTGGACCGGCTGGACATGCTCCGGGCCGTCGTCTTCCCGAACGCCCTCCTCAGCGACGCCTCCCGGGGATACATCCTCGACCTCATGGAGCACGTCACCCCCTCCCAGGACTGGGGGGCCACAGGAGGGGTCCCCCCCGGGGTCGAGGTGGCCCTGAAGAACGGCTTCGCCCCCATCGCCGGCTGGCAGATCAGCACCACCGGCTGGGTCAGCGGAGAGGGCCGGGACTACCTCATCGCCGTCCTCACCAACGGGAGTTCCTCCGAGGACGCCGGCATCGGGACCGTCGACGCCGTCTCGACCGTCGTCTGGGACAGGCTCTGACCAGCCTCCGGTGATCCCACCCCCATCCCACCACGGGCTCGTTCAGCCTGATGCCAGCCCGGCGGCCAGGCCGGTGAGGGTGGCCGAGAGGGGCCGGTCGAGGCGGAGGGGCCCCTCGACGATCCCGTCCACGAGAGCCTGGAGCTCCCGTCCGGCCCGGGACCGGCCCGGGCCGCCGGAGCGCTGGAGGATCGCCGTGGCGGCAAGGGCCTCCCCGGCCAGGGCCCGCCAGAGGAGGTCCAGGGTGGTGGCCAGGTAACGGGCCGCCGTGGTGGCGTTGGAGACGTGGTCCTCCACGGCGTCGACGGGGAGCCATCGACCGGTGGCGGGCCCCAGGCCGGCCGCCTCGAGGAGAGCGGCCGTGGCCCCGGTGAGGACCATCACCAGCCCGGGCCCGGGCCCGCCGTCGAGACGGCGGTCGAGGTGGACGATCCGCTGGCGGCTGAGGGCCCCCACCTCCCGGAGGCCGAGGGCGAGGGCGTCGTAGGCCAGGCCGAGGGGGGCGGCGTGGAAGTTCCCCCCCGAGACGACGGAGCCCGAGGGATCGAGGACCGGGTTGTCGGTGCAGCTCCCGAGCTCGACCCCGGTGGCCGAGGCGGCCCAGTCCAGGGCCTCCTGGGCGGCCCCGTGGACCTGGGGGGCGCAGCGCCAGGCGTAGGGGTCGTGGGGAGGGCCGGGGGTGGAGGTCCGGTTCCAGCCCTCGAGGCCGGCCCGGAGGCCGGCGGCGGCCCGGACAGCCCCGGGATGGGGTCGGGCCGAGAGAACGGCATCGGCCCAGGCCTCGGGGTGGCCGCCGACGGCTTCGAGTCCGGCCGCGGCCACCAGGGCCACCCGGTCCAGGTAGCGGCGGGCGGCGAGGCAGGCCGTGGCCCCCAGGGCCACCGTCACCGAGGTCCCGTTCACCAGGGAGAGCCCGTCCCGGGGGCCGAGCCCGACCGGGGGGAGCCCCAGCCCGGCCAGGGCCTCCCCGGCCGGGAGGACCCTCCCCTCGGGGTCCATGACCTCCTCCTCGCCGACCAGGGGGAGCCCGGCGTGGCCGGCAGGGATGAGGTCGCCGCTGGCCCCGAGGGAGCCGGTGGCCGGGATCACCGGGGCCAGGCCGGCGTTGAGGAGGCCGACCAGCTGGTCGACCAGCGCCACCCCGGCTCCGGTCCGTCCCGTGGCCAGGCTGGCCGCCTTGGCCAGCCAGGTCCCCCGGGCCACCGCCCAGGGGAGGGGGTTCCCCGTCCCGCAGGCATGGCTCCGGAGGGTGGCGAGCTGGAAGGCGGCCCGCTCCCCGGGGGGGATCTCCCGGTCGGATGACTCCCCGTAGCCGGTCGTCACCCCGTAGACGGGGGTCCCCTCCCCGAGGACGACCTCGAGTCGCCGGGTCCCCTCTTCCATGGCCCACCGGCCCGGTCCGGCCAGGACGACCTCCCGGCCCCGGCAGACGGCCTCGAATTCCTCCAGGGAGAGTCCCCGTTCCCCCAGGGTCGCCACCGGACCCGGGAGGGGGCCCGCCGGGGTCATCGGATCCCCAGGGACGTCCCCCGGGACCGGGGCAGAGGGGGTGTACCGTGGGCCACGAGGTGACGGACGGGAGCGGAGGCACGGGCGGCGGGCTGGACGGGGTCGGTTCCCTGCCGAGCGGGGCCACCGTCCATGTCTACGACCACGTCTACCGGCTCGTCCGCCACGCCATGCTCTCCCGGCAGCTCGCCCCGGGGACCCGGGTGGTCGAGGCGGCCCTGGCCGACCAGCTCCAGGTCAGCCGGACCCCGGTCCGCGACGCCCTCCGGCGCCTGGAGGGCGACGGCCTCCTGGAGCGGGTGGGGAGCAGCCTGACGGTGGCCACGTTCGACGCCGGGGAGACCGAGGACGTCTTCCTCGTCCGGCTGGTCCTCGACCGGCTGGCGGCCGAGCTGGCCGCCGGGCGGAACCAGGCCGCCGACTGGGAGCCGCTCCGGGACCAGGCCCGCTCCCTGGGCCCGGTGGTGGAGCAATGGGGGACCGGCTCCTACCAGTTCTCCGAGGCCCACGACGAGCTCCACGGCGCCATCTACCGGATGGCCTTCGCCCCCAAGGTGGCCGGGATGCTCAACAGCCGGCTCATGGGCCTGGTCGAGATCGCCGGTGGCCTCTCCTACCGGGACGGGTCCCGGGAGCCGGTGGTGGCCCAGCACCTCGAGCTGATCGAGGCCATGGCTGGCGGCGATCCGGCCCGGGCCCGGGCCGCCGTCGACGACCACGTCCGGACGGCCCGGGAGTCGGCGGCCCAGCTCCACTGACCCGGCCGGGGCCCTCACGCCTGGGCCGACAGGCCTGACAGCTCGGCCGCCAGGGCGGCGAAGCCGGCCGCCCCGGCCCGGAGGGAGTCCAGGGTCACGTACTCGTCGACCTGGTGGGCCATGTGCTCCTCTCCCACCCCGAAGCCGATGGTCGGGATCCCGGCCACCCCGGCCAGGTAGGAGCCGTTGGTGCAGAAGGAGTAGTGGGTGGGGGTGGGGTCGAGCCCGGCCCGGGCCAGTGCAGCGACGGCCCCCCGGACGAGGGGCGACTCCTCCTCGGTCCACCAGGCCGGCTCGAACTCGACCCGGGAGAAGGGCTCACCGGTCCAGGTGGAGAAGCCCGCCTCCGTCAGGGCCACCTCCACCGAGGGCGGCTCCGACCAGTCGGCCCAGGCCCGGCCGGCCGCCTCTCCGATGGTGGCGAGCAGCGTCTCGGGCGTCTCCCCCGGGACGAACCGGCAGTCGAATCGGGCCAGGGCCCGACCCGGGACGGTCGAGACCGAGGGGTTGGGCCAGGACATGACGTCGATGCAGGTGATGTCCCGGCGCCCGAGCCGGGGGTGCCGGGGGTGGTCGAGCTCCCGGACCGCCCCCACCAGAGCAGCCAGGGCCTCCGCCGCGTTCACCCCCTCCCGGGCGTGGCCGGCATGACAGGCCCGCCCGGTCACGTTCACCTCCACCTTGGCCCGACCCCGTTGGCCGATGCAGAGCCGGGTGTCACTGGGCTCGGTGGTGACGGCCCAGGTCGGCCCGAACCGCTCCACCGCCGAGGCCAGGGCCGCCCCCTCCACGTCCTCCTCGTTGACGCTCGCCACCAGGGCCACGGGACCCCCGAGCTCCCCGGCGGCCCGGGCCGCGGCCAGGCCGTGGGCCGCCGCCGCGATCGAGGCCTTCTGGTCGCAGATCCCCAGCCCGTAGAGCCGGCCGGCGCGGACCTCCCCCCCGAAGGGATCGACCGTCCACCGCTCCTCGGAGTGCAGCGGGATGGTGTCGATGTGGCCGTCGATGAGGACCCGGGGACCTTCTCCCCCGTCGAGTATCCCGACGCAGTTCCCGACCCTGTCCACGACCACTTCGTCGAAGCCCAACCGCCGGAGCTCGGCGGCCGTGGCCTCCACCGCCACCCCCTCCGTGCCCGACACGCTGGGCGTCGAGGCCAGCTCCCGGGCGAACCGGACCAGCCCGCCGTCGTCGATCGTCACGCTCATGGTATACGGTATACCGAACCAGCCGAGGACTACCAGCCGTCGGTACCGGGACCACCCTTGAAGGGACCGACGAGGTCCGACGTGATCCAGCCCCGTAGAATCCACCGGGCTGGGGCTCCACGACCTCGTCGTCGACGAGGCCGCGGTCCATCGGTCCGGGGTAGAAGGCCACCTCGCCGGTGATGGGGTGAAGGCCGGGCTGGGCCGGTCGTAGCCCCAGGCCCCGTCCACGACGAGGCGGTCGCAACCGCGGACGCTGAAGGAGTGGGCCCGGCCCTTCCACTCGCAGAAGGAGCTCCCCGGGCTCCCCTCCAGGACACCGGGGGCCGATGTCGCCGGGGGGTCGGGGGCGGTTTCCGTCACCACCCCAGCTGCCCCCATCCCCCGACGGGTACGGTGCTCCCATGACCGCACCGGGCTACGAGCTGGCCGGATCCGACGTCACCGTCTCCCGGCTGGGGGTGGGGACCTGGGCCTGGGGGGACCGGTCCACCTGGGGGATGGGGGGATACGACAGCGCCCTGACGGAGGGATCGATCCGGGAGGCCTTCGAGGCCTCGGTGGACGCCGGGGTCACCCTCTTCGACACCGCCGAGGTCTACGGCGGGGGGGAGAGCGAGCGGATCATCGGCCGGCTCCTGGCCGACGACCCCGACCGGGCCGGCTCGGTCGTCCTGGCCACGAAATTCATGCCCTCCCCCTGGAAGGTCCAGGTGGGGAAGGCCCTCATGGACGCACTGCGGGCCTCTCTCGACCGTCTCGGGGTCCCCGCCGTCGGGCTCTACCAGCTCCACGGGCCGGTCAGCCTCCGGTCCCACGCCGCCCTGGCCGAGGCTCTGGCCGCCGCCCACCAGGGCGGTCTGGTCCACACTGTCGGGGTCTCCAACTACTCCGTCACCGAGACCAGGGCCATCGACGGCGAGCTCCGGAAGCGTGGCCTGCGGCTGGCCAGCAACCAGATCGAGTTCTCCCTCCTCCGTCGTGCCCCGGAGACATCCGGCCTGCTGGCCGCCTGCGCCGAGCTCGGCGTCCGGCCCCTGGCCTACTCCCCCATCGGCCAGGGCCGGCTGACCGGGAAGTACTCGGCCGGCCACCCGCCCCCGGGCCGGAGGGGCTTCTCCAACCATCCCATGGAGGTCGTCGACCGGGTCGTGGCCGAGCTCCGCCGGATCGGGGAGAAGCACGGGGGGAAGGCCTGCAGCCAGGTGGCCCTGAACTGGGTCATGGCCAAGGGGGCCGTCCCCATCCCGGGAGCCAAGAACCGGGCCCAGGCCGAGGAGAACGCCGGGGCCCTGGGCTGGGAGCTCGACGGGGACGACCTCGAGGCACTCGACCGGGCTGCCCTCCCCGGGATCAGGAGCCTCCAGAACCGCTTCTGGCAGCACGGCTGACCGGCCTCTAACATCGCCACCGGATGCCGGGCCCTCCCACCCGGCTCGGTGAGGAGACCCGATGACGTTCCGGCGATCGGCGACGACGCTCGCCACCGTGGCCGCGGCCACCCTCCTGCTGGCCGCCTGCTCGGAGAAGTCGACGGCCAAGGCGACGATCAGGACCACCACCCTGGCCCCGACCACCTCGACGACAGCGGCCACCACCGGCAGCTGCACCTCCCCCAACGTGATCGTCAACGGGAACGCCGAGGCCGGGACCGGCTCCACCGACGGGAGCCAGGTCCCCGTCCCGGGTTGGACCGTCCCCGCCGGGAGCCTCTTCACCGCCGTCCAGTACGGGGCCGGCACCGGGTCGGGGAACTTCCCGGCCATGGCCGATCCCGGCCCGACCGACCGGGGCTCGGCCTTCTTCGCCGGCGGGACCGACAACGACGTCAACACCGCTTCCCAGACCATCTCCCTCTCCGCCGTCCCGGCCTCCTCGACCACCACGACGTCGTCGACGACCACGACCGCCGCCGTCGCCACCACCACCACCACCACGACCTTCGCCACCACCACCACGACGGCGGTGGCCGCAACCACCACTACGGCACCGGGGACCGCCGACGGCTTCGTGCTGGGCGGCTGGCTCGGGGGCTACGCCGGCCAGGGCGACAACGCCGTGCTGAAGCTCACCTGGCTCGGGGCGGGGGGAGCCACCCTGGGCACGGCCACCATCGGCCCCGTGACCGCCACCGACCGGAACGACACCACCGGCTTCCTCTACCGGTCCACGACCGGCACCGTCCCCACCGGCGCCACCTCGGCCTCCGTCGAGTTGGTCATGACCAGGACCGACGGGACCTACAACGACGGCTACGCCGACGACCTCTCCCTCCAGCTGCACTGCCCGGGAGGACCGGTCTCCCCAGGAGGATCGACGGGTGGCCCGTCCAGCTCGACGACCACGAGCTCCGTGACCCTCCCCTCCTCCACCACCACAACAGGCCTGTAGGCGACCCTACCCGACCGGCCCCACCGGTTCATCGAGCCGATACGGACAGGAAACCGCCCCGAAACAGGGCCCACCTAGGTTCATGACCCATGGGTGCGAACACCACGGCGCACCGACTCGTAGCCGGGCCGGGAACGGTCCACTGGGGGTACTTCGACCGGAGCCTCACCCCGGTCCTGTCCGTGCCCTCGGGCACGGTGGTGGCCCTCGAGACGGTCACCCACCACGCCGGGGACGCCCCCGACCTCCTGATGGACCATGGCATCCGCCGGCTCTTCTCCGAGGTCGGGGACCGGGGCCCGGGCCCCCACATTCTCACCGGGCCCATCGCCATCGAGGAGGCCCTCCCCGGCGACGTCCTCGAGGTCCGGGTCCTCTCGCTCGAGCCCCGGCTCCCCCACGGCTCCAACCTGGCCGCCCACTGGGGCCACCTCTACTCCGACTTCGGCAAGGAGCGGGTCACCATCTGGTCGATCGACGCCCGGTCGAACTCGGCCCGGGCCGAGTTCGGCTTCGACTGGAAGACCACCCCGATGGCCGACTCCCCCGGGACGATCGTCGAACCGGGCACCGTGGCCCGGGAGCCCTCCCTGGCCGACGTGGTCGTGCCCCTCCGGCCCCACCTCGGGACCATGGGGGTGGCCCCGACCGAGCCCGGCCGCCACTCGAGCGTCCCCCCCGGCCTCCACGGCGGGAACATCGACAATTGGCGGGCCGGGGCCGGGACCTCGATGTACTACCCCGTGGCGGTGCCCGGGGCCCTCTTCTCGGCCGGGGACCCCCACCTCTCCCAGGGGGACGGGGAGATCTCCGGGACGGCCCTCGAGGCATCCCTGGACGCCGTGGTCGAATTCCGGATCCGCCGGGACCTCCCCGTCGAGGTCCCCGTCCTCGAGACCGCCACCCACTGGTACGTCCACGGGTTCGGCGACGACCTCGACGAGGCCATGACGGCGGCGGCACGGTCCATGCTCCGGTTCATCGAGCAGATGTGGGGGTTGAGCGCCGACGAGGCCTACTCCCTCATGAGCGTCGGCGGCGACTTCACGGTCACCCAGGTCGTCGACGGCCGTCAGGGCATCCATGCCGGGGTGACGAAGAGCGCCTTCGGAGGTCGGCGATGACCCTGAACCATGCCCCGAGCCTGGAGAGCTGGACCTTCCCCCCCGGGTTGGGGGTCCCCCCGCCCTGCGGCGCCTACTCCCACGCCACCGCCATCGGTGACACCCTCTACATCACCGGCCAGCTCCCCATCGAGCCCCGGACCAACGACGTCGTCGGGAGCGACGTGGCCAGCCAGACCGACCAGGTCCTGGCCAACCTGTCCCGGGTCCTCGAGCTGACCCGTTCCTCAATCTCCCAGGTGGTCCAGGCCCGGGCCTTCCTCCTCGACGCCGACGACTTCACCGCCTACGACACCGCCTTCCGGTCCTGGTTCCCGAGCCGGCTCCCCAGCCGGACCACGGTGGCCGTGACCGGGTTCGCCATCGCCGGCTGCCTGATCGAGATCGACCTGGTGGCCATCCGCTCACGCTGAGGTCGGGTCCGGGCCGGCCCAGGCCGGAGGGTCGAGGACGGCCCACAACCGGGCCAGGACCTCCCGGCAGGCCCCCAGGGTCTCCCCCCAGGCCAAGAGCTGGACCCCGGGACCGGGGAGCCCGAGGGCGGCGCCCCGGGCCCGGCCGGTGGAGGCCCGGCCCGGCGCCCAGGTCCCGGCGGGCCGGTCGGGATCGACGACGATCACGGCCGAGACGGCCCGGGCCCCGCCCCCCACCGCCCTCGAGGCCCACCCCGCC
>PLZB01000033.1 GCA_003151955.1 Acidimicrobiaceae bacterium | reverse complement strand
TCGCGCTAAGTCAGATGCAAACCAGTCAACAAGACGAGTGAAGCCATCGCTGCCGCAGACGAGCTGCTTGGCGTGCTCAAGGGCGCCCAGCGTCGTGCGGAGATCATGGGTACTGTCGGGCCGAAGCTGGAGGCGGCCAAGATGCACCGTTGGGTGTGGATTCCGGCGGCCGAGCTTTGGGACGACGGCCATCGGCGGGAAGCAGTGCAGGCAGCGGCTACGTCCATTTTCGATCAGCAACTTCCCGCGAAACTTGGGAGGGGGCGCCACCGCCAGCCCGGCGAACTGGTCGGGATGGCATTCTCAACCAAGGCGCCTGAGCCCGACTCGACTCGCCGCGTCTCAGACTCCCTGATTTAGCGCGCGATGATCCCGATTGGATCAGCGCACACGAGGGAGCGATGTTGCTCGGTCAGGGTTGCGTAAAGGCGATTCGCAACCTCACCACCCACACGACCACGCAGCCGGAGCCGGACGTTGCCCTGGAGTCCCTGGCCGCCCTGAGCCTTCTGGCTCGCTGGATCGACATCGCACAGGTCATCACGGCTTAGCGGACCCCTGCAAGGGCCTGAGCGCCCACCAGGGCCGCCGCCTCGTCGTCTCCGGGCAGGAGGTGGCTGTAGACGGCCAGGGTGACGTTCGGGCTGGCGTGGCCAAGCCTCCGGGACACGGTCGTGACGCTCACCCCGGACTGCAACAGCATCGTGGCGTTCCCGGCCTGGGCAAGTCGCCGGACCACGTCGACGCTCTGGTGTATGCCTTGGCCGACCTCGCCACACCCCGCAGGAGGGCTCGGATGGTGGCCGGGGGCCGACTCTTGTAGAAACGCCCAAGTTGACCTTTCCGAGCATCGGCACGTCCCGATCTGATAAGCAAATGGGGTCTCCGACGGTGGGGATGACCTTGGGGCGGGAGGCAGACCATGAAGGTCCGGCAGGTATTGGCAGGCGGGGTTCTGGTCGGAGGCATGTGGGCGTCGATCGCCTCCGGCAGCACTTCGGTCAACAGCACACCTTCCGGCGGGGGTTCGACCACGGCGGCTGGTGCTGGAGCAATTACAACCGCAGCCGGTCCGACCACGACCGCGGCTGCCGCTCATGTCGGTGCCACGATCTCAGTCAAGGACGAGAACGACCACCCGGAATCTGTGAACCTCGTCAAGGTGTTCAACAACGCCACGGGGGCTGATCAGTTCACGCAACCGGACGGAGGCAAGCGATTCGTAGCCGTTCAGTTCAGCATCACGAACAACGATACGAGCGCGTCGATCAGCCCGAATCCGGATTTTGAGGGGACGCTCATCGACGCGTCGAATCGAATCAGAGCTACAACGCGGACTTGTCTTCGGTCAGCGATTGCCAAGGGTTCGCGAACTCGCTCCGAATCGCCCCAGGAGAGACTGCAACGGGGTGCACCGTGTTCCAGGTGCCCAGCAACGCCTCGGTGACCAAGTTCCAGTATTCGCCGTCATCCGGCTTCTCAAACAGCACTGCGCAGTGGCTCATCCCCTGACGCTCGTCGGTCCAAGCGGGTAGCTGACCACCAGGGCAAGAACGCAAGCGGGAGCACGATGAGGTCCGTAGGGTCTCGGATCTCGTGGACCCGAGCGAGTCCGGGTATGTGCTTGCCAGTTGCGGCAGCCCTGATCGCGGCGACTGGCCAACGCAGGGCCGAGGTCGCATGCTCGAACAGTTGATCAGCCGGGGTCCAGGTCTTCATCAACGCGAAACCAACCACGACGACGACTACGCATGCAGTAACGCTCCGTCGCGACAAGGCCCATGGGCGGCGGCGTAGGACGAACCGGACCGTTTCGATGAGCGCTGTGACCAAGAGCGGGAAGAAGACGATTCCCGCGGCATCCGACGCCTTGCCAGTCAGCCAATCGTGGAAACGATGCTTAAAGATGTCATCGTTCGCCACGAGGAGGGCGAGCGCGATCAGAGAGGTTGGGAGTAGAAGCAGGTCCCCTGGAAATCGGACAGGGTTCGCAGAACTCATGGAGCAGGGGATCGGTGCGATCCCCTGAGTGCAGCTTCCAAGAACGCCCGCCTCCGATGACTCCATGCCGCTGCGGCCTGTCGCCAGGCATCGATCTTGGCGAGCGCCTCGGCCTCGGGCATGCCACGCAGCTCGGCAAGTTCCTGCTCGGTGACGTTGAGCCCGCGCAAGAGGTCTCGGCGGGTGGGATCGGCGGCGATCTGCTTGTGACTGCGAGGCGGCACGAGGCCATTGTGGTCCATCGCTGTCGACTGGTGTCGGACGGCCCGCGCAGGGTGTGCAGCGGTGCGATCGTGGATCGTGACTGCATGCGATCGGGACGGGGTCTGAGTAGCAGCGGAACGAAAAGTCGGATAGATGGGCGGGTAAGAACAGCGGCCTGGTCAGTCTTGAGCTGCGCCGGAGTGGACCTCGAACCCTTGGTGCCACGCACAGGGGTCGTTGGCGGTGTGGATGACTCCGACCAGATCGGTTTTGCCCTGGCAGTCGGTGGCTATTTCCGTAGTACGACAAGTCGCAACGTGCCGTCGCTTGCGATCGGTCCGTTGGTGGCGCTGAACGCTTCGGTCACAACCTGAAGACCTTTGTCGAATTCGGTGTCGGTGAGAGGGCGGAGGCCCGAGTCGATGTGGCGAACGCTTCGGACTCGCTCGGTCCACGCCACCAGATCGAACTCCCACGGCTCGACCACGTCGGTGACGCGGTCCAACGTGAAGCCGGCCGACTCGAAGCTCGACACCACCGAATCTGTGGACGGAAACGAGTCGGCCGAACGTTCGATGCCCGGGAACATGGAGAACAGCCCCGTGATCGTGACATCAGAAAGGAAGCCGCGGACGAGAACCCGGCCGCCTGGGCGAATCACACGGTGCAATTCGCCAGCCGCGGTGTCACGGTCGTCGAACTGGTGGATCACGGTGGATAGCCAGGCGACGTCGATCGACTCGCTGTGTAACGGCAACGATTCGATTCGGCCCACGCGGCGACGTGGGGGTACTTGCTGGTGAGACCTGCAAGCGCGCTTTCTCGGCGCATCGCCTCGGACGGCTCGACTGCGATCACCGGCGCGGCGAACCACTCATTCAACGGTTCGAGGAACCCCCCGGTGCCGGCGCCCAAGTCAAGCACGACCCGCGTCGGCAGGAAATCGATCTGAGCCAGGACCGTGCGCCAAGGGGCGAGCACCGCGGGCGGCAACGTCCGAGCGCGGCTGTATTCCTTTGCTCGGTCGGTGTAGTCAACTCGGGCCACAGCGGGAGCCTACGACCCGAACCCCGCCGACTCGAACGCAGCAACAGAGCCAGCGGCGGTCATTGGCGCCTCCGGTTGTGTACTTGGCGACAGTGCCTCGGTCGACCCCCAGGCTCCGGGCGATCTCGGACCGGGTCCGGCCGGCACTCCAATGCAACAAGATCTCGACGATGTCGATCACGATGAACGTTCTCCTTGTCATGGGCGCCTCTCGTCTGGGTGGGACGAGGACGCGGTTACTGCAACAAGGAGCCCGGGCGGTGGATCCCTCAGAAGTGCGGGATTACTTGAACGTCGGGCTGCTGGATAACTTGAACGCCAGACCGCTGAACTGCGGGATTACTTGAACGCTGACACCGTGGACTTCCGTGCCACGATCGGCTTCCATCGGGCGTCCATCGCGCGCACGCCGCCGTTCGGGGCGGCTCGCCGGCTGGTGGCACTCCCTCTGACCTGCGCAAACGTCCGGAGCAGTTCGCCGCGATGCGCACATTGTCACGGGTGGGTGAAGATCACGTAATTGCCATCTTGGACTGCCTCATCACCGACCCGGCTTGACACCGTTCGCATGGCCCGGTTGTCGATGTGGACATGCCACATCACGTATGGCTGGCCGCCATGGGTATGAACATGCTCGATTACGGAGCGTAACGCCGCTTCGCCCCTACCAGCGCCTCGCCTCGCGGGCTGAACCACGAACGCCTGTAAGTGTTCTGCCTGGAACCGTGGGTGGGGGCGATGTGCAGCGGCGGCAACGATTTCGTCGTCGTCGAGTACGACCAGCGCGACTGAGCCTTGCGCGGCACCGCGCTGAGCGGGAACGTCGACGTAGAGGAATTCCTCGACTTCCTCGATCCACGGGTCGGGATCCGGCGTGCGGCCGAGTTCGGCGAGCAAGTAGTACGTGCCTGCGGAGAGTCTGGTGATGATCACCGTCGCCCGGTGAAGCGCCCCTCGAGCGATGCTGCGGCGTCGTCGGACACCTCGCCGGTGAAGGACGGGCTCGTGGACGTGGGGCGCCGGGCGGCGCGCTCGTTCACCTCGACGAAGAACCGCGCCGGTTCCGGGTTACCGGTTCGAACTGACTCAGCGAGCGCCTCGGTGAACCCATCTACGAAGCGCTGTTGGGATTCGCTGTCCCAGCCGCTGATGAACGCAGCGTCTCCGAGCAGGACCCGGGGCGTGCCGGGCACCCGTATCGCAGCGACGACGCGCAGGTACAGCTCTGTCAGGGCCGATACTGCGGCCCGGGCGTGGAACATCGACAGCGGGAGCAGGACCAGCGGCTCCGCGTCGCGCCCGCTCGTGATCTCGACCGGACCCCTGGAGGCGGTCGTGAGGACGTCCGGCTCCCGGAGCCGAGACCGGGAGTACGTGGCGATCACGGTGTCCTGCATGGCCAAGAGTCTACCACTGAGCTGCCGGGTATCTGGCCATTGCCCGCGCGGTTCCTGCCAGGTGAAAGGTCAGGAATCTGGAGCAGACGGCGTCGGGCAACCTGATTCGAGCATCCTGTCAGCGGTGGCCAGATCTTCCCCGGGGACAGCCTTGTATCCGGCCTGGCCAGGAACGGCTGGAGCCTCGCCATCGGGCCACGACCACGCTGTGCCGTGGTGCCTTGGTGCTGTGATGAACCGGGGCTCACCGAACACCCACCCGGCAGGTGTTGAAGCCGGCGAGGCCCTCGAGCCCCACAGCCAGCTCACGGGGCCTGGGCCCTGATGGTGGGGTTCAAGTCCCCCTCCGACGCCAAGCGACAATCTGGTGCTGCAAAGGGATTGGCCCTGAGACGGAAGGTGGTGATGATCGATCCCCCCGTACCCAGCTCAGACAGGTTTGGCAACCTTCATCCCGAGGGCCTTGGCGGCAGTGATCATCCGGTCGTCGTAGGTCACGACGCAAGACAGGTCCTGTTCGAGCGATTGCGCTGTTGCAAGATGAATGGCGTCGAGGGAGCCATGCTCCGGCGGCAGCATTTCTCCTGCGGCGACGAGGATCCGGTCGTTGATCCGCAGGATGTCGAGGCGGGAGAGGACGTCGTGGCCCCGACGCACAGCTGCCGGTCCGAGAGGGAGAAGTGCTCGGCATACTTCCGTCCGAGCCAACGCACTCGTGACGAGGGGGGCACGGCGGATCAGGTATTTTCGCAGTGCGGCCGACTCTGGCTCCCGTACACCGAGTTTCACAATGGCCGACGAGTCAAGGTACGTGGCCCGTTCAGCGCTCATGGTCTCGGAGTCGGGCGAGAACAAGGGACGGCAACTCCCGACCTGGACTGGCCGTGATCGGTTCAGGGAGATTGTTCAGGCCGCCGGTGGCGGGTGTCACGTCGCCGGCGGATCGTAAGCGGTGGAGTGGGCCTCCGACCGGAAGCGGGGCGAGCATCGCGACCGGTCGACCATGATCGGTGACCTCGATGGTCTCGCCAGCCTCGACGAGACGCAACAGCTCGCTGGCCCGCTGTCGCAGCTCACGTACCCCAACTGAAGTCATATGCTATTTGTAGCACATCCGGTTTGGGCCAGTCAGCGGCACGGCTGAATTGCCGGGCCACCATGCCGGCGGCATCAGCCGTGCGGTCAAGCATCGTGTCGACGATCCGGCGGGCCTCGTTTCGTCCGAGCCGCCAGGAGACGCCTTCTGCGACCAAGGTCAGCTTTGGTCACGTTGCGGAAGTCGAGCACACCGTTCACCATCTGACCCATCCGGGGGGTTTTTGGCAATCTGTCGTCCCCGGTCGTCCACGGGCTCGAGCGACAGGGTGGAGAGAAGGTCGTAGACGGGAGCGAGCGGGACGGTTACGGAGTCCGGGGGATGGAGGAAGGAGGTGTTCTTGGCGTGGGCATCGGCGTTGCCGATGGCACAGTTGAAGGCCACCAGGGCGAGAAGCTCGCGGAGGTCGGTGAGGACCCCGAAGTCCCGGATCACGGTCGCCACCGATTGCAGCGATGGTCCGCCGTCGGACTCGTACTTCAGTTGTGGTGGGTTCGACGTGGCCTGCATCCGTCTTCTTGGCGCAGACGGATGATTCCGTCCTCGGCGATCGTTCGGTCGTACCGACAGGTCGCCAGCGTCGGCGCCCCGTCGACGATGAGGAGCTCGGGCGCAACGGTGTGGAGGTCCTCCCGCCCGACTAGGACCCGGGGTCGGCGGGGGCCGGCTCGACACCGACCGTCCAGGGCCGGCCTAGCCACACGGCCAGGACGGCCAGCACCAGGGCCAGCCCCGCCACGATGAGGGAGAGAACGGCGATGGCGTGGTCGTGGCCGGCGGAGACCGTCCCGGTGGGGGCCCCCACGGCGCCGCTGGAAGGGCCCCCGGCCGTGGTGGTCGGAGTGCTCCCTCCGGGAGCGGTCAGGGTGATGGTCGGGGCCGGGTGGGCCGGATCGGGGACGGCGGCGTCGGGTACCTCGATCCAGGCTACCGACGTCCCGTCGCTGTACTCCTCGATGGTCTTGAAGACGAGCTGGCTGGTGCCGGTCGGGATCCCCTGGGCCAAGACCTGGAATTCGCCGAACTGGCCGACGGGGATGGAGCCACCGCTCCAGTCGATCTCGGAGACCACCGAGCTGAAGGTGCCGTCGTTCGTGGTGACCGGCTTGGCCAGCGTGGTGGTCTGGACGGTGGACACCCAGCCCGAACCGGCCTCGGGCGAGACGAGGACGATGGGGTGGTCGACGGGGAATTGGATCTTCAGGCCGCTCACGGTGGCCGTGGTCGACTCGTTCGGGACCCGGAACGTGAGGACGGCGTCCCCGGTTCCCTGGGCGAGCGACGACGGCTCAACCGTCACGTGGGCCCAGGCCGTCCCGGCCCAGAGCGAGACGACGGCCACAGCACCGCCCAGGACGGCGGCGAGCCGGCCCTTCACCGGACGGCGTCCACGAAGCCGGCGTCGGGCTGGGAGAAGGGGGAGACCTGGATCTGCAGGGTGATCTGCCACGTCCCGACGATAGGTGGATCCGGGGTGTCGAGGAGGACGAACCTCCCCACGCCGGCCTTCGTCATGTCGGTGACGATCGGCCCGACGTTCTCGGACGGGAGGGTGAGGTAGACCGAGACGCTCTCGGCCGCGTCGACCGGGGCGCCCTCCGGTCCGGAGAATTGGACGACGAAGTCGTTGACGAGGGCCTGGTTGGGGCTGATCCGCAGGGAGAGGGACCCACCTTCGAAGGGCTGGGTCTGGGCGAACGGCACCGGACGGAGGGATGGCACCCTGGCCCCGTTGCTGGGCGTCCCGTTGGTGAGCACGGCGGTGACGGCCAGGACCACGACCACGCCGACGGCCTCGACCCGGACCGTGCCGAGCAGCCGGCGCCAGACCGGACCGAGTCCAGGTGACCCGGCCGGGCCGGAGCCATGGCGGGCCAGGACCGGGAGCAGGAGGAGCCGGTTGTAGGCGGCGACGAAGAGGACGGAGCCGACCGCCGCCACCTTCACCAGCAGGGTCTGGCCGTAGCCGGTGTCGACCAGGTTCGGGAACGACCCGACCTCGGCCACGGCCAGGAGGATCCCGGCCACCACCAGGACCGACACCGACACCATGGCCAGGGTCGAGAACCGGCCCACGACCCGGACCGTCGACTCGAGGACGCTGATCTCGGCGCCGGCCGGGGGTTCCCCGTCCCCACCGACGGCGACGGGGCCCCGCTCCCCGGCCTGTCGGGCCGTCCGGGCCCGGTTGGCCAGCACCACGACCAGGCCGGTCAGGCCGCCCAGCCACATGGCGGCGAAGACCACGTGGACCACGTCGGCGGGGATGCTCAACCATCGCTCCGGGGAGACTGAGGCATGGGCGAAGATGACGAAGGCCCCGGCCGCCACCAGGAGCCCGTAGAAGGCGGCGAACTGCCCCGCCGTCGTCGTCGGACGGCGGGTCGACCACAGGCAGGCGGCCAGGCCGATGACCTGGACGGCACACTGGAGCCCGAACTTCCCGCCCACGGCCTGGCGGACGACGGTCCAGTGGGGGAGTGCCCCCCAGGTTCCCCCCACCAGGGCGGTCTGAGCCGCCGCCGTGGTGACCATCCCCACCGCCCCCACCGCCGCCGCCCCCAGGGCCAACCGCCGGAGCCGCTCCCGCTCGGGCCCCCGCCCCAGGACGAAAGCCAGGAAGAAGGCCAGGCCGATGGCCACCAGGACACCGGCGGAGAGGAGGAACTGGCCGACCTTGCCGGCCGGACCCGCCCCCGGCGTGGCCCCCCGGGTCAGGCTTCCGACCTGGCCCGGGGAGGCGTTCCCGACCAGGAAGACCACCCCTCCGCTGACCACGTGACCGTCGGCCGAGGTGACGGTGTAGTTGGCCACGTAGGCCCCGTCGGGGAGGTTGGCCGGGAGCGACGCCGTGAGCGTGTCGGGACTGGGGTGGCCGGCCCCGATGCCGACCTTCGTCCCGCTGGAGTCCAGAACCACCAACCCGCCCCCGTCCGGACGGACCGGCTGGTCGAACACCACGCTGACCGTTGTCGGGGCGGTGCCGAGATGGGCTCCGGCGGCCGGTGAGGACGTCACCACCGAGGCGTGGGCGGCCGCCCGCCCGGCCCCGCCCGCCACCGTGAGGGCGACGACGGCGGTCACGAGAACCAGGGCCCGCCCCGGGCCCGGCCCCCGGCGACGGGATTGCCGGCCCGGGCCGGTCCTCCTCACGGGATCATTGCTGGCGCAGGCAGAAGCCGATCGCGTCGGTCAGGTCCGTGTTGCCGGGGCAGTAGACGTGGAGGTTGGCATGGGAGAAGACCCCCTGGGGGCTCTCCCAACCGGGGACGACCCAGGCGTGGACCATCCACACCGTCTTGGCCATGAAATGCCCGTGGACATCGGCGCACTCCTGGGGGGTCACCGACGCGTCGGGGGCGAAGGGGACCCCGATCATCCCGTTCGAATAGGTGATGCACAGGTTCGAGTGCTGGTGCCAGTGGTCGTTGGGCCCGGCGAAGCCGGACGGGGCCTGCGAGGACAGCGACTCGTACATGATCCCGACCACGGGGGCGTCGTCGGCGGTGCTGGCGTAGATCCAGGAGGCCGGCTCCGAGGCGTTGACCGTGCCGTCGGCGTTGACCCCCGCCAGCGACCTGGCGTCCATCACCTGGTAGTGGGCCCCCACCCCGGGGGCCATCCCCCCGGCCAGGACCATGCCGGCGGCCTTGGCCGAGGCCACCGTCGGGAACCGCATGGCCGCCTCCTCGGCCTGGGCCAGCTGCCCGTCGAGCGCGGCCTGGGTCTGGGCGTCGAGGGGCACGTAGGGGAGGTTCTCGGACTTCTCCGTGTCGTTCCCCGAGGCGATGGACTGGAAACGGGACGCGCTCTGCCCGGGGACCGTCACCGAGGCCTGGAGTGGGTCGCCGGCGGTTGTGCTCGGACCTGCCGCCGTCTTCGACACCCCCGTGGCGGGAACCGACAGGGCCACCACGGTGAGGACGACGACGGAGAGGGGGAGGATCGAGGCCAGGACCAGGGTGGGGGGCTTCCAGCTCGAGGCGAGACCGGGCCGGGCGCTCAGGAGCACGGCGGCGGTGATGGCCAGCACCGACAGCCCGGCGCCGACGGCGGCCCCGAAGACGCTGGGTTGCCGGTGGACGGCCAGGACCACCCCCCAGCCCGCCACCACGGCCAGGCTGACGTCGGTCGTCAACCGGAGGATCCACCGTGACGGCCTGACCAGAACCCCGATGGCGAGCGCCGTCTGGGCCCAGGCCCCGACGGCCAGGGCCAGCGCTCCCATCCTCCACCCCTGGAATTGCTCCGAGGCGGTGACGAAGAGCAGGAGGGCCGAGCAGGCCAGGACCCCGGCCAGCACGGCCCGACCGACCCACCTGACGCCGCTGGCCTCCGGGACCGGGCCGTCCCCGTCCCTGTCGGCCACGGGATGGTCCGGGCCGGCTCCGGCCCGCGACGATGCGCCGACCCGTTCGATGAGATCAGTCATGCAGCCCCCTGTCCCCTGACCGCGCTCCGGGCGGCGCATCCCCCCGCCGTTCCCCGGGTCGCAGTCAACCCTCCCTGATCGGGACAGCGTATCCGACCGATCCCGAAGGTGTCTCGATCCCCGGGGGCAGCGGCGCGAGTAGCGTGCCAGGCCAGGAGAGCCGGGAAGCCTGGTCGGCACGTCGTTCGTCGCGGGAGGTGCCGACATGGATCATGGTGCAGGGCACCCTCACGGCGCCCGGTCCCACCCGGGGTCCTGAGCCGTGGGCAACGGACCTGCCGTGACCGCCTTCCTGGTCGGGGCGGTCGTCAGCCTGGCCACGAGTTGGCTCCTCGTCACCAGGCTGGAGCGGATCGGGGAGCGCTTCGGCCTCTCCGAGGCCCTCCTCGGCCTGGCCGCGGCCCTGGCCGCCGACACCCCCGAGATCACCGCCTCGGTGACCGCCCTCTCCAACCATGAGCGCACCGTTGGGGCCGGGGTGGTCCTCGGCTCGAACGTCTTCAACCTGGCCGCCCTCCTCGGTCTGGGGGCCGTCGTGGCCGGGACGATCGTCCTCCACCGCCGGGTCGTCCTCCTCGGCGGTGCCGTGGCCGTCCTGGTGGCCCTGGTCTGCCTGGCCGCGGTGACCGGCGCCCTCCCCGTCGGTGCCGCCCTCGGCCTCGTCCTGGTCGTCCTCGTCCCCTACATCCTCGTCCTCGGAGCCCACCGCGGCCTCTCGACCCTGTTGTCCCTGCCTCCGCGCTGGTCGGCCTGGATCGACGCAGCCGTGGTCGAGGAGGAGCAGGAGCTCGAGGAGGCCATCGCGCCCCGGCGGGGCCGCCCCCTCGACATCGCCGTCGCCGCCGTCGCCCTCGTTGTCGTCGTCACCGCCAGCGTGGCCATGGAGCGGGGCGCCTCCGTCCTGGGCCGACGCCACCACGTGGCCGAGATCCTCGTCGGCGGCCTGGTCCTGGCCGCCGTCACCAGCCTCCCCAACGCCGTGGCCGCCGTCTACCTGGCCGCCAAGGGCCGGGGTGCGGCCACCTGGAGCACCGCCCTCAACAGCAACACCCTCAACGTGGTCGTCGGGCTCCTCATCCCCGGTGCCATCCTCGGCCTGGCCCGGCCGACGGCCCCGGGGAACCTCATCGCGGCCTGGTGCCTGGGGCTGACCGTCCTGACCGTCATCCTCGCCTACGCCGGCCGGGGACTCCGCCGCTGGGCCGGGACCGTCGTCATCCTCGCCTACGCCGGGTTCGTCGCCGCCCTCCTGGCCCTGGCCTGACAGCCCTGGTCGGCTCAGGCCGGTGTGGACGGGATCTCGCCGACCGGACCGGACCCGGTGTCGTCATGGGGCTGGAGGCTCCGGGTCCGGCTGGCCCGCCGGGCCTCGTACATGGCCAGGTCGGCCTGGCGGATGAGCTCGGTCGGATCTCCGACGGCGTCCTCGTCGGCCAGGGCCACCCCCACCGTGCACCCCAGCTCGACCGTGGTGCTCCCGGCCGGCACCGACGTCGAGGCCACCGTGCGACGGATCCGGTCGGCGACGTAGGCCGCCTCGTCGTCGCCGGAGACGTGGAGCAGGACCAGGAACTCGTCCCCCCCGAGTCGGGCCACGATGTCCCCCTGGCGAGTGGCTCGGCCCAGGGCCTCGGCCGTGGCCACGATGGCGGCGTCCCCGACATCGTGGCCGTGGGTGTCGTTGATGGTCTTCAGTCCGTCGAGGTCGACGAAGAGGACGGCCATGGGATCGTCCTCCCGGCGGCGTCGACCCAGGTCCCTGGTCAGGGTCTGGAGGGCGGCAGCCCGGTTGAGCAGGCCGGTCATGGCGTCGTGGGTCGCCTCCTCCTCGAGCTGGATCCGTTGGTCCTCCCGTTCCCGGGTCCGGGTGGTGAGCCGGTCCACGGCGGCCTGGAGGGCCTGACCCGTCCGGCCCGGCAGGGGGGCCTGGAGGACAGGGTCGGCCAGCTCTCCCGACGCCAGGGCCATGGCCTTGGCTTCCACGGCCTGGAGCGTCGAGGCCATGTCGTTGAAGGCGGCCGACGTCGTGGCCAGCTCCCTGGGGCCCTCGTCGGGGAGGGGCTCGAGGTCGAACTGGCCCTGGTGGACCCGGGTGGCGGCCCCGGCCAGCCGCTCCAGGGGCCGGGCCAGGGACCGGGCCACCAGGAGGGCGCCACCCAGGCTCAGGATCGTGAGGAGCAGCAGGAGGGCCACCTCCCGGACGAAGGTGTCGGTGGCGGCGGCCTCCTGACGCAGGGCCGAGCCGTGGAGGTCGGCCGAGGTGGCGAGGACCAGGGCGCTCAGGTCGTCGAGCTCCTGCAGCCCGTCCCGGAAGGCGGCTGCGTAGGCGGGGATGTCGGTGGCGAACGGGGCCGGACCGCCGTTGACGGCCAGGTCCACCGCCTCCCGGAGGTCGGCGGCGAAGGCGACTGTCTCTGGGCTGTGCTGGAGCCGCTGCCAGGCGGCCTGGCCCAGGGGGCCGAGGACCCCGGCGAGCTGGGCCGCGGCCGTGGCGTAGCGGTCGGCCGACCCGATCATCTGCTGCTGGAGGCTCTTGTCGGCTTCCCCGTTGAGGACGAAGTTGCCCGCCTCGACCTCATCGAGGCCGGCCAGGTAGGCGGCGAAGGTCTGCCGGAGTGCGGTCATGCCGGTGTCGATCGAGCCAGGGGGCTGCCACCGCGACACCTGGTGCTGGAGATCGGCGAAATCCTTCAGCCACAGCGTGTTGACGTCGTTGCAGTACGTCCGGAACACCCCTCCGATCTGGTCGTAGCTGGTGGAGGTCCCGACGCCGGGGGTCAGCGCCTCCAGGGCCCTGGCATCGGCCCGGAGTTGGGCCGTGGACCGGAGGGTGCGGTCCGCCGACACGGCGGCGAGCGACGACTGCAAGGTGGAGGCGAAGTCGACGTGCAACAGCGAGCTCAAGGTGGGCTCGTCCACCTTGAAGGACTGGGCGAAGCTGATGGCCGAGGCGGGGATCCGGGCCGCGTTGAGCTCGGCCCGGGCCTGGAGGACGGTGTCGAGCACGGTGGTCTCGGCTGCCACGCTCCGGGCCCCGGTCCGGTAGGCCCATCTGGCATTGGCGGCCGTCGAGGCCAGGTAGACGGTGGTGACGGTGGGGAGGAGGACCAGGAGCACGAGGACCATCCGGACGCTGGCGTGGGCCCGGGCAGGTCGGGGGTCTCCCATCAGTCCCCGGCCACGGCCACCTGGTTCCGGCCCCCGGCTTTGGCCCGGTACAGCGCCTCGTCGGCCCGGCGGACGACCTCACCGGCGTCGGTGCCGGCGGGGGAGTCGGCCGAGGCGAAGGCCAGACCCAGGGAGGCGGTGACCCGCAGCGGGTCGGCCCCGCCGATGTCGACGACGGCGGCCTCGACGGCGGCCCGCACCCGTTCCGCCACCGGTCCGGCCTCGGCGGCGGTGGTGGCCGGGAGGACCAGGATGAACTCCTCCCCCCCGTAGCGGTAGACCCGGTCGCCGGGCCGTACCGTCTCGCCGATGACCCCGGCCGTGGCCCGCAGGACGGCATCCCCGGCCGGATGGCCGTGGGTGTCGTTGACGGCCTTGAAGTGGTCCAGATCGAGCATGACGACGGCGGTGGGGACGGCTCCGTCCCGGGCCAGGAGGCCGGGCAGCTCGGACTCGAGTCGACGTCGGTTCCCGACCCCGGTGAGCGGGTCGGAGAGGCTCTCCTCCCGGGTGGCGGCACTCTGGGCTGCGCTGTGCATGGTGGCGGCGGCCACCGGGGCCAGGGCCACCAGGAGGTCCCGTTCCCCGGCCGAGAACGGCTGGGTCTCCTCCCGGATCAGGACCAGGACGGCCGAGACGGTTCCGGCCACCACCAGCGGGACGGCGACGAGTGCCACCGGAAGGTTCCGTACCCCCGGCTCGGTGGCACTGACCTGTAGGGAAGGCTGTCCCGTGTCGGCCACCCGGCCGATGACACCCTCACCGAGGCGCTCCGGGCGCAGGAGGTCCGGCTCCCCCTCGTAGCCCACCGTGAGCTCTCCCCCACGGCGCAGGACGACGGCGGCCGTCCGGGCCCGGACCAGGCCCATGGCCTCCCGGGCGATGGCCCGGGGGACGTCCTCGTCCCCGACCAGGGCCATCCGTCGACTGACATCGAGCAGCTCATGGACGTTGGAGGCGACCGTGGGTGCGCTCGGCCCGGCCACCGCCGTGACCGCGGTCGGATCGACCCCCGGGCGCGGCGGTGTCCGGCGCCGCCGGGTGACGAGGAGGGCGCCGATGACGAGGCCGACCACGACGACGGCGATGATCACGGGGAGGATCCAGCCGGGTGTCGTCGAGGCCGACGGCGCCGTCGCGGCCGGGACCGTCGTCGTGGTGGTTGCGGTCCCCCCGAAGGTGGCGACGAGAAGAGTGAGGGCGGCGGCCAGGGTGGCCGGGACGACCGGGTTCCGGGGCGGGGTGGGAGGTCGACCGTCCCGGTTGACCAGGTCGTCGAGGCCGAAGACGTAGTCCATAGGGGAGACGGAGATGGTCGTCCCACCGGCGGCGGCGGCCTGGTCGGCGACCGAGAGGGGGGCGACGGCCAGAGCTCCCTCGGGGGAGATGGTGACGCCGTCGGCCGACAGGGTGGAGGCGGCTGCCGTCGTGGCGGTGTCGGCGGCGGTCAGGGCGGCCAACAGCTGCTGGTGGTCGGACGTGGTCACGAGGCCGAGGGAGCCGACGACCTGGGAGAGCCCGAAGTCGGTGGCCCGGCTCAGTCCCCCCAGGGCGTCGAGCAGGGCGGCCTTCCGGGCCAGGTCGACGGCCAACTCCTCGGCCGCCGTGTGGGTGGCCGGAGGGTCCCCGGCCGCCGAGGACGGCGGCGTCGTCGCCACCGGCACCGTGGTCGGCGGCTGGGTCGTCGGAGGAGGGCCGGTGGTGGGCGGCGGCGGTCGCGGTCCGGAGGGTTGGGGTCCGGAGGGTTGGGGTCCGGGCGGGCCGGAGCCCACCGCACCGGCCGGGGCCGTCCCGACGGCGACCACCAAGAGGGCCAGCAGGGCACCGCCCGCCACCTCGCTGCACCGCCGGCGGACCCCCCGCGCCTTGGCCATCCCGGGATCGTACCCGGCCCCGGCCTCCCGCCGACGGCTCACCGTGGTACCGGGGGTCGCTTCAGGCTCCGCCGCCGTCGACCTTGGCCCGGTACTGCCGAAGGTGGTCCGACCCCTGGCTGAGCATCCCGGCGCAGGCCTCGACGATCAGGTCGTCGGGGTCCTCGACGGCGGCGAGGCCCCGGTAGGCGAAGGCGGCGTTCCGCTGGACCCGGATGGCCGCGGTCAGCTCGGCTCCGGCCGTCCGGCTCGGACAGGGATGGCCGGCCATCCAGCCCAGGGCGTCCGAGGTCGTTTCCACCACGATCCCGGCCGCCTCGAGGCCGGCCTCGAGGGAGCCTTCCCGGAATGCGGTCGCCAGCTCGGCCGCCGCGGCCAGGAGTCCTCCGAGCTGTCGGTCGGCCTGGACGGCCCAGGTCCCGAGATCGGGGCGTTCGGTCATCGGGCCGACACTCTATTGGGCCGGGAACCCCGTCAGATAACCGAGAGTTCGCGCAGTGTTCACCTCGGGATTACCTGGAGATTGCCTTACCGTCACCAAGGGCTGGAAGAGTCGGGGAGGTCAGCGCAAGCGAGGCCCAGCGGAGGTGGCTCAGGTGACAGCAGGGTTGGACCATCCCGTGGAGGTGGGCGTCCCGGCGACGGGTCTGGCCACCGCCAGCGTCGGTGACCTCCTCGACGAGGCCCCGCCCAGCCGGTTCCACCGCCGGGCCGTCGTCATCTCGGGGATGGGGTTCTTCACCGACGCCTACGACCTCTTCGTCATCGGAACCGTCTCGGCCCTGGTCACCACCCAGTGGCACCTGAGCACCTCCCAGACCAGCTGGGTGAGCGGCTCCGCCATCCTGGCCGCCTTCCTCGGGGCCTTCGTCTTCGGTCGGATCGCCGACATCCTGGGCCGCAAGAAGGTCTATGCCCTGGTGGCGGCCATCATGATCGTCGGCGCCCTCGCCTCGGCCGTCGCTCCCAGCTTCATCTGGCTGGTGGTGGCCCGGTTCATCCTCGGCCTCGGCATCGGGGGGGACTATCCGGTCTCGGCCGTCCTGATGAGCGAGTACGCCAACCGGAACGACCGGGGCCGCCTCGTCGGCCTGGTCTTCTCCATGCAGGCCCTCGGACTCATCGTCGGCCCCCTCGTCGGGCTGACCCTCCTCTCCTCCGGCCTCTCCCACGCCGTGACCTGGCGGCTCATGCTGGGCCTCGGCGCCGTACCCGCCGCCGCCGTCGTCTACCTCCGGGCCCGGATGCCCGAGTCCCCCCGGTTCCAGGCCCAGGTCCTGGGGGAGTCCCAGGAGGCGGCCCGCCAGCTCGCCCTCTTCTCCGAGGGGGTCGTCGACGGCCCCGTCAGCGTCGAGGGGAAGGGCCGGCTGAAGCTGGGGCAGTTCCTGACCGATCCCCGCATGCTCCTCCTCCTGCTCGGGACGGCCGGGACCTGGTTCCTCTTCGACTACGCCTACTACGGCAACACCATCTCCCTCCCCCTGATCCTGAAGCAGATCGCCCCCCACGCCGCCCTGACCACCAAGCTGGCCTGGACCCTGGGCATCTTCTGCATCTTCGCCGTCCCCGGCTACCTCTGCGCCGTCCTCTTCATGGACCGGATCGGCCACCGCCGGCTCCAGCTGATCGGCTTCGCCGTGATGACCGTCGCCTTCGCCACGCTGGCCGCCTTCGCCCACCTCACCACCGAGGTGGCCCCCTTCCTGGCCATCTTCGGGGTCTCCTACTTCTTCGTCGAATTCGGCCCCAACACGACCACCTTCGTCCTTCCCTCCGAGGTCTTCCCCGTCAGCATGCGCACCACCGGCCACGGCATCGCGGCCGGGATCGGCAAGCTCGGGGCCTTCGTCGGGGTCTTCCTGGTACCCCAGCTCCAGAAGGGAATCGGCCTCCGGGGCATGTTCCTGGTGGCCGGGGGCGCGGCCCTGGCCGGCATGGCCCTGAGCCTGGTCCTCCCCGAGCCGGCCCGCCAGAGCCTCGACAGCCTCCAGGAGGCCCCCCGACGTCCGATCCCGGTCCCGGTCGGATCGGCCCCATGACAGCAGAGGTCAGCGTCGAACGATCGGTGGCCGCTCCGGCCGGAGCCGTCTGGGCCCTGGTGGCCGATGTGACCCGGATGGGGGAGTGGTCCCCGGAGACGACCGGATGCCGCTGGACCGGGGGAGCCGCCGGTCCGGCCGTCGGAGCCCGGTTCCGGGGCAGCAACGCCAACGGGGGCCACCGCTGGTCGACCAGCTGCACGGTCACCGACGCCGACCCCGGGCGCTGCTTCGCCTTCGAGGTGACCGTGGGTCCGGTGAAGGTGGCCCGTTGGGAGTACCGCCTCGAGGACGACGGCTCCGGTTGCCGGGTCGTCGAGACCTGGACCGACCGGCGGGGGAGCCTCGCCTCCCGGCTCGGGAAACCCCTCAGCGGGGTGGGGGACCGGACCACCCACAACCGGTCCTCGATGGAGGAGACCCTCCGCCGTCTGGCGGTCGCGGCCGAGGCCGGAGGGGATCCCTCGTAGAGACGTCCCGGGGCCCCGACGCCGTCAGCCAGCCCGGTAGAAGGTGGAGTCGCAGCGGAACTCGTTGGACGTCGGCATGTCGACCCGCTGGAAGACCCCCTTGCGGACCTGGGCCAGGAGGTAGCAGGACGGGGGGACTTTTCCGGCCGGGTCGGCCGGGGCCAGGAGCCCGTCGGCGTCGAAGGTGGTGAAGGTCTTCAGGGCGGCCAGGAGGGTCTGCTGGGTCGGATCGGGTCCGGCTCTCTTCAGGGCGTCGACGTAGAGCTCGGCCGAGGCCCACCCGTCCAAGGTGAAGTCGTCGACAGCGAACCCCGGGTAGAGCCCGTGAACCCACTGGAGGAAGGTGGTGATCTCAGGAACGAGCCTGGCGTCCTGACCCAGGTAGAGCGAGGTGGACTGGACCAGGTAGAGCCCGTTGACGGCGCCGGCACCCCCGGCGTCGGTGACGACGGTCGGGGTGGACTCGGACCCGCTGTACATGGCCGGTCCGGCCCAGACCACCTGGGGGTGGAACCCCTGGACGGCCATGTCCTTCAGGACGGCCCCCCCGTAGGAGTCGTTGATGGCAAAGAGGACCACCATCTGGACCCCGGCTTGCTCCATGGCGATGATCTGCTGGGTGAAGTCCGTCTGGCTGGGCGAGAACGTCTGGTCGAAGACGAACCTGTAGCCGATCGACTCCATGGCTGCCTTCTCACCGGCCCACTGGGTGGGCGCCGTGCCGAAGTTGACCACCAGCGTTCCGGCATGGGTGACCGCCCCGGGGAACTTCGTCTTGAAGTACTGGAGGGGGCCCAGGGCCATCCCGGGTACGCCGGCAGGTTGGACGGAGAACACCGTGGGCAGGGCGGCTGTGGTGGGGTCCAGGGTGACCGACACGTCCGGGAGGTCGGGGTTCTTGGCCAGGACCTGCCCCCCGCAGTTGTCGACCAGGGAGAAGGACCCGGTGAAGGCGATGACGTTCGGGGCCAACGTGGCCGTCTGGGCCTCGTTGGCGGAGCAGGACAGGACATCGTCGGCGTTCTCCAGCCTGAACTTCCGCCCGTCGAGGCCCCCCAGGGCATTCTGGTAGGCCAGATAGGCGTCCGTCCCGACCTGGGCCCCCTTGAACAGTCCCTGGACCCCCCCGCCAACGGTGGACACGTTCCCGGAGACGAAGCAGGACGTGGCCGTCGGGCAGCTCGTCTTCGTGGCCGTCATCGTCGGGTCGACGCTGGCCACGGCGCCGCTGGTCCCGGGGGCCGAGGGGTGGCTGGGACAGGCCGTCGCCAGCGGGGCCATCACGGACAGGACCAGGAGCGGGATGGACCTCCGATGCACAGCTGACCTCCCTTTCAGGACTGCGAGTTGAACCGGTCGAGGGCGTCCCGGGTGGCCACGCTGCCGAGGAGCCGGCTGAAGCCGTCCTCCTCCCGTTGCCGGGCCGCGTCGACCCCGGCCCGATGCGGTGCTTTCATGAGCGCCTTGATCTCGGCCAGTGCCCCGGCCGGGAACCCGGCCAGGCGGGCCCCCAGGGCCAGGGTCTCGGCCACGACCGTCTCGTCATCACAGACCCGCAGAGCCATCCCGATCTCGACGGCCTCCTCGGCGCTGACCCACTCCGAGGCCAGCAGGACCCGGGCCGCCTGCTGCCATCCCATCCGGAGGGGAAAGAGATAGCTCGAGGCCGCCTCGGGGGGAACCCCCAGCTCGGCGAAGGGCACCCGGAGCCGGGCCGAGCGTCCCACCAGCACCAGGTCGCAGTGGGCCAGGATGGTGAACCCGAGCCCGACCCCGACCCCGTTGACGGCGGCCAGGAGGGGCTTCTCGAATTCGACCAGGCTGTCGAGGAGACCCTGGAACCCCTGTTCGGCCCCGGCCGGCGCCGTCCCGGCGGCCAGGGCCGCCATCTCCTTCAGGTCCTGCCCGGCCGTGAAAGCCGGGGGCCGGCCGGTGAGGACCACGACCCGGACGGACCCGTCGCCGGCAGCGTCCCGGAGGGCACCGGTGACGGCTTCGTAGAGGGCGTGGTCGAAGGCGTTGCGGACCTCGGGCCGGTCGAAGGTGACGAGGCGGACGGCTCCCTGGTCGCCGACCTCGATCACCTCACCGGAGGATCTGGCCACCGTCGACGTTGAAGATGTGGCCCGTGATCCAGGCGGCCTGGTCGGACAGGAGGAACTGGCACATCCCGGTCAGGTCGTCGGTCGTCCCCTGCCGCTTCAGGGCCAGCCCCCCGACGATCTGCTCGATGAACTCCTCGGGGACCACCGTCCTGGCCGCCTCGGTGTCGATGGGTCCCGGGGCGATGGCGTTGACCCGGATGTTCATCCCCCCGAGCTCGTGGGCCAGCTGCTGGGTCAGGGAGTTCACCCCGGCCTTGGCCAGCCCGTAGAAACCGGCGTAGAGGTAGGCGGCCGTCGACGACTGGTTGACGATGGCCCCCCCACCCCGCTTCCGCATGGCCCGGTAGCAGGCCCGGGTGCAGGTCAGGGCGCCCAGGAGGTTGACGGCCAGGAACCGGTTCAGGTACTCCCAGTCCACGCTGAGAAGGACGTCGAGCTTCATGGTCCCGAAGATGGCGGCGTTGTTGACCAGGTAGTCGATCCCCCCGAAGGTCTCCACCGCGGTCTCGGCCATGGCCCGGGCCGAGTCGGGGTCGGCGACGTCGACGGCGCAGGCCGCCGCCGTTCCCCCCGACGCCGTGATGGCGGCTGCCGCCGCCGTGGCCTTCTCGAGGTCGATGTCGGCCAGGACCACCGACGCTCCCGACCCGGCCAGAGCTTCGGCGTAGGCCTGGCCGATCCCCCCGGCCGATCCCGTCACGATGGCCACCTTGTCGGTGAAGTCGTAGCTCACGTCTGCTCCTCTGTCGTCTCCGGGGTCGTGGCCCCGGCTGCCTTGGCCCGCCGGGCGATGACGGTCTCGGCGGCCTGGTTCATCCCGGTCGAGAGCGGCCAGCCCACGTAGTGGGTGAGGTGGATGACGACCTCCCGGACCTCCTCCTCGGTGAGCTCCCCCCGGGCCAGGGCGCTGTCGAACTGGATCTCGAGGAGGGAGGCCTGGCCCAGGGCGGCCAGGGTTCCGATGGTGAGGAGTCGCCGGTCCCGGATCCCGAGGGCCTCCCGGGTCCAGACGGCCCCGAAGAGGTGGTCGACGGTGATGTCGACGTACTCCCCCGGGATCGTGGCCGGATCGACCGAGAACCCGTAGACCTCCTGCATCTTGGCCCGGCCCCGGGTCCTGGGGCTGTCGGGGGCCGGGGTGTCGGGGGCCGGGGTGTCGGGGGCCGGGGTGTCGGGGGCGGTCATGCCGGCTCCGCCAGGGACTTCGTCTCCAGGTACTCCTCGAATCCGGCCACACCCATCTCCCGTCCCACTCCTGACTGCTTGTAGCCCCCGAAGGGGATGTCCGGGCTGTACCACAGCCCCCCGTTGATGCCGATCGTCCCCGTCCTGATCCGGTTGGCCACGGCCCGGGCCCGGGCCGGGTCGGCCGACCAGACCGATCCCGACAGGCCGTAGGGAGAGTCGTTGGCCAGGGCCACCGCATCGTCGTCCCCGTCGTGGGGGATGATGACGAGGACGGGCCCGAAGATCTCCTCCCGGGCCACCCTGGCCTCGTTGGTGAGGCCGCCGATGAGGGTCGGCTCCACGAAGAACCCCCGGTCGAGACCCTCGGGCCGGCCCCCTCCGGTGACGAACGTCCCCCCCTCCTCCACGGCGAGCCGGAGATATCCCTCGACCCGGTCCCGCTGCCGGGCGCTGATGACCGGGCCGCAGATGGTGCCGGGGTCGGTCGGGTCGGCGGCGGGGAGCTTGGAGAGGACCTTGGCCGTGGAAGCGGTGGCCTCGTCGAGGAGCCTCCGGGGGACGAGGAGCCGGGTGGTGATGGCACACCCCTGACCGGCATGGGTGCAGACGGTGAAGGCGGCCGTGGCGCAGGCGCCCCGGAGGTCGGCGTCGTCGAGGACGACGAAGGCCGACTTGCCCCCCAGCTCCAGGAACACCCGCTTCAAGGTGGCCGCCGCCGACTCCATCACCTTCCGGCCCGTCGCCGTCGACCCCGTGAACGAGACCTGGTCGACCCGCCGGTCGGCCACCAGGGCGGACCCGATGCCGTGGTCGGAGGAGGCCAGGATGTTGACCACCCCGGCCGGGATGTCGGTCTCCTCGGCCACCAGTCGGCCCAGCACGGTGGCGCACCAGGGCGTGTCGGGAGCGGGCTTCAGGATCAGGGTGTTCCCGGCAGCCAGGGCCGGGCCCAGCTTGGCCAGGTTGATCTGGTGGGGGACGTTCCATGGCGTCACGGCGGCCACCACCCCGGTGGCCTCCCGCCGGACCCACCGGTGTGACGGGATCCCCAGCGGGGCGGCCTCGCCCAGGTCCCGCTCCCACTCGTAGCCCTCGGCCAGATCGGCCACCCAGCCCAGGGAGGCCACCGGATCGTCGAGCTGGGCCGAGTAGGTGAGCGACAACGGTGAGCCCACCTCCGCCACCGTCAGGGCCCGGATCTCCTCGGCGTGGGCCGAGAAGGCGGCCTGGAGCTGGCGGAGGCACCGGACCCGGAAGGCGACGTCGGTCGACCAGGTCGTCTCGTCGAAGGCCCGCCGGGCCCCGGCCAGGCACGCCTCGAGGTCGTCGGGGCCGCCGTCGGCCACCACGCCCAGGACCTCCTCGGTGGCGGGGTTCACCGTCTCGAAGGTGCCCCCCCCGGCGGCGGGGCGGAGCTCCCCGTCGATGAGGAGCCTGCTCTCGCCGCCCACCACGGTCACATCGACTCCTTCGCCTCGGCGCCGAGCCCGAAGATCCGGTCACAAGTCGCCTCGGTCAACCCGGCCAGGGGCATCGGGACCCCGAGGCCGTCGGCCAGGGCCATGGCCGCGGCCAGGTCCTTGTGGGCCAGGGCGGCCCCGTTGCGCATGGCCTGGAGGAGCCCGGCGTGGGTCTCGGCCGGCCAGGGGGCCACCGTGGTCCGGAACATGAGGGTCGAGGCTCCCCCGATGAGGGCGTCGCTGGCCTTGATGGCCTGGCCCAGGAGTTGGAGGTCGATCCCGGCCGCCTCGGCCAGGCACTGGGCCTCGTAGGCGGCCAGCCAGGACCCGTACTGGACGACGTTCCGGGCCAATTTGGCCCGGAGCCCGGCCCCGAGGGGGCCCATGTGGAGGATCAGCGAGCCCATGACCTCCAGGGCCGGCCGGACCGCCTCCACGGCCCCGGCGGCGCCCCCCACCATGCACACGAGCTGCCCCGAGGCGGCCGCTCCCGGACCGCCACTCACCCCGCAGTCGACCAGGGCGACGCCCCGCGACGCGCAGCCCGGGGCCAGCTCCACCAGCGTCGAGGTCGTGATGGTGGAGAGGATCACGACCGAACAGCCCGGACCGGCCCCGGCCAGGATCCCGTCCGGCCCGCCCACGACCTCCCGCACCTGCTCGTCGTTGACGACGGCCACGAAGACCGTGTCGGAGCGGCCGGCCAGCTCGGCGGGGGAGCCCGCCACCGACGCCCTCGCCGCCAACGCCTCGGTGGCCTCGGCCCGCACGTCACAGACGGTCAGGACCAGGCCGGCATCGGCGAAGGTTCCCGCCACCCCCCGGCCGATGTCGCCCAGGCCGACGACCCCCACCCGAATGGCCGTGGCGGCAGCGGAAGCCGCTGCCGGCGCCGGGGACTCCGTCTCGGTCATCTCATCTCCCCGAAGATTGGGACTCGATTTGGACTGCTGTTTGGACTATAGTCTGGACAGATGACCGAACGCAACGACTACAGCGGCGAATTCGACCCCGACTTCGACTACGAGGACCTCTCCAAGGAGGCCCTCGTCCGCCTCGTCCGGGAGTACGCCCTCATCGTCCACATCCTGGACCGCTCCATGTGCGCGGCGATCGCCATCCGCCACGGGTCCGAGTCCATGGAGGCCCTCGCCATCGAGGAGTGGCGTGGGGCCAGCCCCGTCTACGGGGACCGCCTCCGCCAGGTCATGGCCGTCGAGGGCGACGGGGTGGCCGCCATCTTCAAGCTCCTCCAGCTCGACCCCGGCTTCCCCCACCACTACCTCGACGTCCACTACGAGCTCGTCGACGACCACCACGGCTTCTTCTGGCTCCAGTACTGCGGCGCCCTCATGGACGCCGAGCCCTTCGGGGAGAAGATGGTGACGAGCATGTGCCACCACATCGAGGACGGCACCTTCGATGTCACGGCCCAGGCCGTCAACCCCAAGGCCCATATCCGCCACGTCCACCGGCCCCCCCGGGTCCCCTCAGACCGGGTCCCCCACTGCCGCTGGGAGGTCGTCATCGACGACGACACCGAGACGCTCCCCGAGGCCGACATCACCAAGATCACCAGGATGACCACGGCCGCCACCTTCGCCTTCCCCCCCATGAAGGACGGCACCCCCCACATCCCCGCCGGGGCCGGTCCGGCGTGACCGTCATGTCCGAACCGGTCCGCAGGAGCCTGACCGAGCGGCAGACCACCCTGGTCCAGGGGCTCGTCGACGCCGCCGCCGTCGAGGTCGAGGAGGCCGGCTACGACGAGATCACCGTCCGGAGCATCGCCAGGCGGGCCGGGGTGGCCCCCGCCACCGCCTACACCTACTTCAGCTCCAAGGATCACCTCCTGGCCGAGGTCCTCTGGCAGCGGGCCACCGCCGAGGACGTCCCCGATCCCGACATGACCCGACCGGCGAGTGTCCGGGTGGCCCAGGTCGTCCGGGACATGGGGTTCGGGACCGGGAGCCCGGCCCTGGTGGCCGCCTGCACCACCGCCCTCCTGAACAACGGCCCCGACGTGAAGGCGGTCCGGGACAAGATGGGGGCCGAGATCGCCCGCCGGCTCGTCACCGCCCTGGGCCCGGCCACCGACCCCACCGTCCTCCGGGTCCTCGTCATCACCTACACCGGGGCCATGCTGGCCGCCGGCCTCGGCCACCTCACCTTCGAGGAGCTCCCCGAGCGGGTGGCCGAGGCGGCCCGACTCCTCCTGGGAGAGACGTCATGACCGACACCGGCCTCGAGGCCCCCGTGGCCTTCAGCCCCTACGACTACGCCATCCACGACGACCCCTACCCGACCTACGCCCGTCTCCGGGCCGAGGCCCCCGTCTACCGCCACGAGGACCTCGACTTCTGGGCCCTCTCCCGCCACGCCGACGTCCTCTCGGCCTTCCGGGACGTCGAGACCTACTCCAACTCCTACGGCGTCTCCCTCGACCCGGCCGCCTTCGGCCCCCACGCGCAGCGGTCCATGTCCTTCCTGGCCATGGACCCCCCCCGCCACACCCGGATGCGCTCGCTCGTGGGCAAGGGCTTCACCGCCCGGACCGTGGCCGAACTCGAGCCCCGCATCCGGGAGATCGCCGCCGGCCACATCGAGACCGCCCTGGAGCAGGACCACTTCGACTTCATCACCGACTTCGCCGGCAAGATGCCCATGGACGTCATCTCCGAGATGGTGGGTGTCCCCGTCGCCGACCGGGCCGAGCTCCGCCGCCTGGCCGACCTCGTCGTCCACCGCCAGGAGGGCGTCGAGGACGTCCCCCCCGAGGGCATGGAGGCCGCCCTCCACCTGGCCGTCTACTACGCCGAGATGGTGGCCGACCGTCGCCGCACCCCCCGGGACGACCTGACCTCGGCCTTCATCGAGGCCGAGATCGACGGGGACCGCCTCACCGACGACGAGATCATCGCCGTCCTCTTCCTCCTCGTCGTGGCCGGCAACGAGACCACCACCAAGCTCCTCGGCAACGCCTGGTACTGGGGCTGGCGTCACCCCGACGAGCTGGCCAAGCCCTTCGCCGATCCGGCCCGGATCCCCGACTGGGTCGAGGAGACCCTCCGCTACGACACCTCCAGCCAACTCCTCCTCCGGGTGTCGAAGGGACCGGTCACCCTCCACGACACCACCGTCCCCGAAGGGTCCCGGATCCTGCTCCTCATCGGCTCGGCCAACCGCGACGGGGACGTCTTCGACGACCCCGACCGCTACGACCTCGACCGGGACACCCAGAAGCTCATCAGCTTCGGGGGCGGCCGCCACTTCTGCATGGGGGCGGCCCTGGCCCGCCTGGAGGCCCGGATCGGTCTCGAGGAGCTGGTGGCCCGGGTGGCCTCCTACGACATCGACCCGGCCGGCGTCGTCCGGGTCCACTCCAGCAACGTCCGGGGCTTCTCCGCCATCCCCAGCACCATCCGGGCCCGCTGACCGTGGCCGCCTTCGAGCCCCACCCCCTCCGCCGTCCCGCCGTCGTCACCGGCGCCTCCTCCGGGATCGGGATGGCCTCGGCCCGGGCCCTGGCCGCCGCCGGCCATCCCGTCGTCCTCGGGGCCCGGCGCCTCGAGGTCTGCCAGCAGGTGGTCGACGCCATCACGGCCGAGGGGGGTGAGGCCGTAGCCCTCCCCCTCGACCTGGCCCAGGCCGCCTCCATCGAGGCCTTCGTCGAGGGCGCCCCCGAGGCCTTCGGTCCCGTCGAGATCCTCGTCTCCAGCGCGGCCCAGATCTGGCCCGGGACGGCCCTGGAGACCACCCCCGAGGCGCTCGACGCCATGGTCAACGTCAACCTGGTCGGAGTCCACCGCCTCGTCGGCGGCCTGGCCCGACCCATGGTCGAGCGCCGCCGGGGCGACGTCGTCCTCGTCACCTCCGACGTCGTCGAGCGACCCCGACCGATGATGGCCGCCTACCTCTCCTCCAAGTGGGCCCTCGAGGGATACGCCCGGGCCCTCCAGATGGAATGGGAGGGAACCGGCGTCCGGGCCTCGGTCGTCCGCCCCGGGCCCACCCTGACCGGGATGGGGATGGACTGGGACCCGGCCGTCACCCAGCAGGTCCTCGACGAGTGGGTCCGCTGGGGCCTGGCCCGCCACTCCCACTTCCTCCGCCCCGAGGGGGTGGCCGCCGCCGTCCTCGCCGCCGTCACCGCCGAGCGGGGCACCCATTTCACCGTCGTCGAGGTCCAGCCCGAAGGACCCCTCCCGAGAGGAGCGTCATGACCACCAGCACCGACGTGGGTAGCACCGAGCTGGGTCTCCCCCCCATGGTCTCCGGGGGGGACGGGAGCGGCGACCACCTCGACGAGCTCCGTCACGATCCCATCGGCCTCATGGCCCGGGTCCGGGCCGAGTGCGGCGACCTGGGCCGGTTCCAGATGGGGGGCCGCGACGTCATCCTCTGCACCGGGGCCGGGGCCAACGAGTTCTTCTTCCGGGCCCCCGAGGAGCTCTTCGACCAGGCCGAGGCCTATCCCTTCATGAAGCCCATCTTCGGCGAGGGGGTCGTCTTCGACGCCCCCCCCGAGCGGCGCCGGGAGATGCTCCACAACCAGGCCCTCCGGGACAAGTTCATGCGGGGCCACGCCGCGACCATCGCGGCCGAGGTCGACGCCATGGTGGCCGGCTGGGACGACGAAGGCGAGATCGACCTCCTCGACTGGTTCGCCGAGCTCACCATCTACACCTCCTCGGCCTGCCTCATCGGCCAGAAGTTCCGCCGGGAGCTCGACGGCCGCTTCGCCCGGCTCTACCACGACCTCGAGCAGGGAACCGACGCCATCGCCTACGTCGACCCCTATGCCGACATCGAGACCTTCCGTCGCCGCGACGCGGCCCGGGTCGGCCTGGTCGAGCTGGTCCAGGCCATCATGGACCGCCGCCGGACCGGGCCCGCCGCCACCGAGGACGACCGCGACCTCCTCGACGTCCTCATGTCGGTCCGCAACGAGGACGGCACCGACCGCTTCGCCGCCGACGAGGTCACCGGGATGTTCATCTCCATGATGTTCGCCGGCCACCACACCACCTCGGGCACCGCGGCCTGGACCCTCATCGAGCTCCTCCGCCACCCCGACGAGCTCGCCACCGTCAACGCCGAGCTCGACAGCCTCTACGCCGACGGATCGGAGGTCAGCTTCCAGGCCCTCCGGGAGATCCCCCGGCTGGAGTCGGCGATCAAGGAGGCCCTCCGGCTCCACCCCCCCCTCATCGTCGTCATGCGGGTGGCCCAGCGCGACGTCACCTACGGCGGCATGCGGATCCCGGCCGGCTCCCTGGTGGCAGCCAGCCTGGCCGTCTCCAACCGCATCCCCGAGAGCTTCCCCGACCCCGACGCCTTCGTCCCCGAGCGCTACCTCGACCCCCGCAACGAGGACGTGGCCAACCCCTGGGACTGGATCCCCTTCGGGGCCGGTCGCCACCGCTGTGTCGGGGCCCCCTTCGCCATGATGCAGCTAAAGGCCATCTTCTCCGTCCTCCTCCAGGGCTGGTCCTTCGAGGCGGCCCAGCCCCTCGACACCTACCGCAACGACCACTCCAAGATGGTCGTCCAGCTCCAGCAGCCCTGCCGGGTCCGCTACCACCGCCGGTCGCCGGGCCCGGCCGGGTGAGGATCGTCGTCGACCGGGATCTCTGCCAGGGCCACGCCGCCTGCGAGGCCGAGGCCCCCGAGCTCTTCGCCGTCTCCAAGAAGGGGGTCATGACCGTGCTGGACCAGACCCCGCCGGAAGCCAGGAGGGCCGAGCTCGAACTGGCCGTCCGCTACTGCCCCACCCACGCCCTGCGGATCGAGGAGGACTGAACATGCCGGCATTCCCACGCCCCGAGCTCGAGACCATGGTCGAGCGGTGGCTGGAGATCAACCGCCGCTGCGAGGCCGACCGGGACTGGCGTCCCATGGCCGACTTCTACACCGACGACGCCACCTACGGCTGGAACGTCGGCCCCAACGACGAGTTCATGGCCGTCGGCCGCGACGAGATCCGCGACATCGCCCTCGGTCTGGAGATGACCGGCCTCGAGGGTTGGAGCTACCCCTACCAGAAGGTCCTCATCGACGAGGCCCAGGGCGAGGTCCTCGGGCTCTGGAAGCAGGTCGCCGACGTCACCCGCGACGACGGTTCCCCCTACGAGGTCGTCGGCTTCGGGGGGAGCTGGTTCCGCTACGGCGGCGACGGGATGTGGAGCTGGCAGCGGGACTTCTTCGACGTCGGCAATGCCGGTGCCCTCTTCCTCGAGATGATCCGCAAGGGGGTCCTCACCCCCGGGATGCAGAGCCGGATGGACCGGGCCATGTCCGGGGAACGGCTCCCCGGCCACTACCCCGTCGGGAAGGCTCCGGCCCGTCTCTGGGACTGAGGGCCATCCGCCCTCTTTCACAGGCGGCCGGGATAAGATCGCCGCTTCCAGGGTGCCTGGCAGGACACCTCGAGGTCGGGGGATCCGGATGCGGAGGACGGAGCTGGCCAGGCGATCGGACGGTCGGTGGCCATGGCTGGCTGCCTTGGCGCTCGTCGTTGCCACCGTCGGTCTCTGGAGCGCCCCGGCTGCCGCCGTCGGTGACTCCTCCCTGGACCAGGTCCTCCTGACCCACAACCCCCAACCCTCCTGGGACCCGACCACCGTCCCTCCCGCCACCGAGACCCAGCTCAACGCCCTCCAACCCACCCTGGGCAGCGATCGCTCCGCGCTCGAGCTCTGGACCGCTCCCGATCAGCAGGCCGTGATCGGGTTGGCCCTCGTGGCCCAGACCGGGCTCTCGGCCGACACGTCGGCCGACGGGATCGCCGCCATCTGCGGTGCCAGCCAGCACGGCAGCCCCGATCCGGTACCCGGCCTGACCAACGCCTCCCAGGCTTCCTGCTCCGTCACCGCCGACAACACCACCCAGGCCGCCAACGCCGTCGTGGCCCAGCGGGGGGGTACCTTCGTCCTGGCCTTCTCCTACGGGCCCGCCCCCCTCCCCTTCGCGGCCCTGGCCGCGGCGGCCGCCACCATCCTGGTCGCCGCCCCCCAGTCGACCATCGTGACCCCCCTCCAGGCCTACTTCGGGATCTCCGGACTCATGGGCCTCGTCTTCCTGGTGGCCGGCTTCCTCCGGGGTCGAGACGGGGTCCCCGACCCGACCGCACTCTCCCTCATCCTCCTGACCGTCATCCTCGGCCTGCTCACCGGCGTCCTCTACCGCCTCGGCATCGCCGCCGGGCGGCCCTTCCTCCGCCCCTTCCCCGGGGGGCACGTCCCGGTGAGAGGACCCGACCCGACATTCGCCGGGATCAGCCGCCGGAACCGGAAGGCGTCCCGCACGAGCGCATGGGGACCTCCACCGGGTGGGTCCCCGTCCCCGGAGCCGACGGCACCGGCCCCGGTCGGCCCATCCGTCCCCGAGCGCTCCCTCGACGACCTCCTGGCCCGGGCCCTCGGGGAACCCCCCGCCGGCGGAGCCGGGGGGACAACGGTGACGGACCCGGCCGCTGCCGCCCCACCCGACCTCGAGATCGGCTGGCACCTCGAGGCCGGCGACCCCTACGCCCAGGTCTACTGGGACGGCACCGGCTGGACGGCCCGGATGCGCTGGGACGGGTCCGCCTGGGTGTCCGAGCCCTGATGGCGACGACGAGGGCGGCGAGGTCCTAATCTTGGGGCCGACGCGGTCCACGGGGGCGGAAGGTCGGGGGATGACGAGGCACGCAACCGGGACGAAGAGGTCCCTCCGGCTGAGGGGACTGCTCGGACCGTTGGTGCTTGCCTTCGGCCTGGTCGGGATCTGGGCCGGTCCGGCCGCCGCCGCCGGCGACAGCGGCCTCGACCAGATCGTCTCGGCCCAGAACCCTGAGCCGGGATGGTCGACGGAAACGATTCCTCAGTCCAGCGTGAACCAGCTCGACGCCATGAAGCCCATCTGGGGCAGCTACAAGTTCGCCTTCGAGGGTTGGCTGGCGCCGGATCACAGCTCCGTGGTGGTCCTGGCCCTCATCACCGAGAACGGCCTTTCCTCCGATACCGTCGACAACGGGCTCGCTGGCATCTGCCCCGGCACTGCCGTCTCCCCGATCCCAGGAGTCCCGAACACGGCCCAGGCCACCTGCACCACCACGGGACCCAACGGTGACCAGCTCCAGGTCGACGCCGTCGTCCAGGCGCGGGGCGGCACCTTCTCGATGGCCCTGTCGATCGGTCCGAGCCCCGTCGGCAACGACCTCCTCGCCCCGATGGTGTCGCAACTGCTGGTCGCCGCCCCCGATTCCACCATCATCACCCCGCTGGGCTTCGCCATCCTCCTCGGTGCCGGAGCTGCGCTCCTGTTCTTCCTGGTCGGCCTGATCCGGGGGGCGATGGCCAAACCCTCCCCCAAGGTTCTCACCGTCGTCCTGCTCACCGTCCTGCTGGGACTGGCCAGTGGCCTTGCCTACGCCCTGGGGTCGTTGATCGGGAGAAGCCTGTTCGGCGGGCGCAGGAGCCGTCCGGCGGCCTACTCGGGCTACGACCCGACGTTCGCCGGGGTGTCCTCGAAGGGACGCGGTGCCGGCGGAGGGATCGCGGGCTACGAGCCCGCAATGGGCTACGGCCCCCCCGGCTACGGAGCGCCCCCCGGCTACGGCACCCCGAACGGCTACGGGGCGGCCGCCTATCCGACCCCCGGGTACGCCGCCGACCCGATGGCGGCGCCTTCCCCTCCCGGGTCGGGCTACCAGGCCACCGGCCTCCCCGTGTTCGACGCCCCCACCCCGGCCCCGGCCCCGGTGGTGGTGGCCCCGGCGCCGGCCTCCGTCTCCTTCGACGATCTCCTGGCCGGAGCCCTGTCCGCCCCGGTCCCCCAGGCCGCCCCGACGGTTCCCGAGGAGAGCTCCCCTCCCCCGGGACCCTCCCCCGAGATCGGCTGGCATCCCGAGGCCGGCGACCCCCACGCCCAGGTCTACTGGGACGGCACCCAGTGGACGGCCCGGATGCGCTGGGACGGAACCGCCTGGGTGGACGAGCCCTGACCGCTGCAGTGGGGCCGGGACCGTCGTAGCCTTGACGGCGGGGGTGGAAGGCGTGGATGAGCTGATCACCCAGGGTTCGTCGCTGGGAGGGGACACCGGGTCGCGTTCCCGGGCGGACGCGGCCACCCTCTACCAGCGGGCCGCCCTCCACGCCCTCGGCATCCTCGACGTGGCGCCCGACGCCGTCTTCGACGGACTGGCCCACCTGGCCCGGGAGGCCGCCGGCGCCCTCGGGGCCGAGATCACCTTCGCGGCCGGGGTCGGCCAGACCCGGAAGGCCGCCGCCGGGGTCGTCCCCCGGATCCCATCGCCCCCGGGTCCCGGCGACCTGGAGCGGGTCGCCATCCTCCTCGGCCCGGGACCTCCGGTCGGGGAGGTCGTCCTCCACGGCCTCGGCCCCGGAGGCCTCCCCGTGGCGGCCCGGGTCATGATCGAGCGGGTGGCCCGCCAGGTGACCGCCGTCCTGCAGCAGCGTCTCGATCAGAGTCGTGGCCAGGGGGGGGAGGCCACCTTGGGCATCACCGTCGTCGACACCCAGGGCCGGCTCCTCTCGGCCAGTCCCGAGCTGGAGGACTCCTTCGGGTGGACCGTGGCCGAGACCCTGGGGACCAACATGCTCGACCTGATCCATCCCGACGACCTGGCCAACGCCCTCGAGGCCTTTGCCCGCACCGGGCGGAATCCGGGGGCGAAGGGACCCATCGACCTCAGGCTCCGCCACCAGGACGGCAGTTGGGTCGAGGTGGAGCTCTCAGCCGACAACCGTCTCGACGACCCGGCCGTCGGGGGGATCGCCTTCGTGGTCCGGGACCAGCGGCTCCGGCCCCGATCGGACCGGATGCTGGTCCGGGAGGCTGCCATCTTGGAGATGATCGCCGCCGGTGCTCCCCTGGCCCCGGTGGTCCAGGCCATCGCCCGCGTTCTCGACGACATGACCAGCGAGGGCTGGGGAGTGGTCATGGTCCTCGATCCCGACGGGGCCGGCCTCTCCCCGGCCGGGATCGGTGCGCTCCCCGTCCCCTTCGCCGCCTCGCTCCTTCATGTCGAGATCGGGCCCGGCGCCCCGGCCGGCGGGGGTTCGGCCCACCGCCACCAGTCCCTGATCGTCCCCGACCTCTCCGACGATCCGGCCTGGGAGAGCCGCCGCCACGTCCTCGACGCCCACGCCATCGTGGCCGCCTGGTCCATCCCCGTGGTCGAACGCCAGACCGCCACGGTGGTGGCGACCGTGGACGTCTACCGGACCGTCCGGGGCCGGCCCACGGCCGGCGAGCTCCACCTCCTCGAGGTGTGCGGGAAGCTGACGCTGACCGCCATCCACCATGCCCGCAACACCCAGGAGCTCCTCCACCGCGCCACCCACGACCCCCTGACGGAGCTGCCCAACCGGGCCTGCTTCCTGGACCGCCTCGACGAGCTCCTGACCGCACCCCGCCACGGCCGGGGCCCGGGGGTCCTCTTCCTCGACCTGGACCGGTTCAAGGTCATCAACGACAGCCTCGGCCACGAGGCCGGGGACAATGTCCTGCGGGCCGTGGCCGACCGGCTGAGCTCCCTGGCCCCGCCCGGTGCCTCGGTGGCCCGCTTCGGTGGCGACGAGTTCACCTGCGTCGTCCCCGAGGTCGACGCCGCCGAGATGGAGGCCCGGGCCAACGCCGTCCTCCGCAGCTTCGACCATGCCCTGGTGGTCGACGGGAGGGAGACCTTCCTCCGGGTCAGCATCGGGGTGGCGGTGGCCGGGGACGAGGTCGTCTCGGCCGAGGAGCTCCTCCAACAGGCCGACCTGGCCCTCTTCCGGGCCAAGGAGCTGGGCCGGGACCGGGTGGCCGTCTTCGACGACGGCCTCCGGGACCGGGCCGTCGACCGGTTGGCGGTCGAGCACGGTCTGCGGGCCGGCCTCCTCCGCCAGGAGCTCGTCGTCCACTATCAGCTCCAGTTTCCCACCGCCGGCCGGACCCCGGTCGGGGCCGAGGCCCTGGTCCGCTGGGACCATCCGGCCTGGGGTCTGGTGGGACCGGCCCGGTTCATCGGGGTGGCCGAGGAGGTCGGCGTCATCGACCGCCTCACCGAGGTGGTCCTGGACCAGGCCTGCCGCCTGGCCCGGGACCTGGCCGACCTGCAGCCCGCCGTCCCCGTCCCGGTCTGGGTCAACCTCTCCCCCCGGCAACTCGTCCTCCCCGGCCTCGTCGACCGGGTGGCCGAGACGCTGGGCCAGGCCGGCGTGGACGGGCCCCAGATCGGGTTCGAGATCACCGAGGGGGCCTTCATGGAGGACGCCGCCTCTTGCGTCGAGACCCTCCACCGGCTCCGCGACCTCGAGGTCCGCCTGGGAATCGACGACTTCGGCACGGGCTACTCGTCTCTCAGCTACCTCCAGCAGCTCCCCGTGGAGCTGGTCAAGCTGGACCAGTCCTTCATCGTCGACCTCGGGAAGGACCCCCAGCACGACGCCGTGGTCCGGACCGTCTTCGAGCTGGCCCGGACGCTGGGCATGGCGTCGTTGGCGGAGGGGGTGGAGACCCTCGATCAGCTCGAACGGCTCGAGACCATGGGCTGTGACCGCGTCCAGGGGTTCTTCCTGGCCCATCCCGTTCCCCACCAGGAGGTCCTGGCCCTCGTGGCCGCCTCCCGGCACCGGGGCGGCTGAGTCAGCGGGCCAGGGCCACCATCTCGGCCATGCCGTCCTCGATCCCTGTGCACAGGACGTCGAGGTCGGGGGTGGTGTCGAGATCCCCGGTCACCCCGAAGTTGACCTGGCCGTCGTAGGAGAAGATGGCCACCCCGATCCGGATGTGTCCCCCCAGCGGGACGTATGGGTAGGCCTCGAGCATCCGTCGGCCGGCCACGAAGAGCGGGTTCTGGGGACCGGGCACGTTGGTGGTGATCGTGTTCACGTTCCGCTGGGGGATCCGGGTGGCGACCCGCATCCCGAGGGCGAGGAGGAGGGGCGGGGCGAAGCCCGACATCGAGGTCAGGGCCTCCCCGGCCACGGCCTGGCGGGACTCCTTCAGGCCGTCCATCTGGGCCGTGATCGCCGCCAGGCGCTCGGCCGGATCGGCCAGGGCCACGGGGAGCTCGGCGAACATGGCCGAGACCTTGTTCTTGAACGTCCCGTCCCCGACCGCCTTCCCGCTCTGGTCCCGGGGTCGGACCGACACCGGGACGAGGGTTCGGATGACCCGGTCGGTGGACTCCCCCCTCGACCGGAGCAGCTCCCGGAAGCCGTTCGTGATGGAGGCCAGGACCACGTCGTTGAAGGTTCCTCCGAGGCCCTTGCGGATGGTCCGGATGTCGTCGACCGAGCTCCGGGCCCAGGCGTAGTTCCGATGGGGCCCGATGGGGCCGTTGAGGCTCGACTGGGGCATGGGCCGGACCAGGCCGGCCAGGTTGGTGAGCCCCCGGACCACCTCACCGAGCTGCCCGAGGGCCTGACGGGGGACCCGGGTGGCGGCCCGGGCGGCCCGGAGCTGCTCGTAGGGACTCCGCACCATCGACTCCACCGCCTCCACCGCCAGCTTGAGCGAGGAGGGGGCCTCCTCGGGGACCCAGGCGTCGGAGGGGGGTGGTGGCGACGGATCGGGGGAGAGGTCGAGCAGGACGGCGAGGAGGTCGGTCCCTGACACCCCGTCCACCATGGCGTGATGGGTCTTGGCCACCATGGCCCACTGGTCGTCGCCGACCCCCTCCACGATCCAGATCTCCCACAGGGGACGGTGCCGGTCGAGGGGCTGGGACATGAGCCTCCCGACCAGTCTCCGGAGTTGGAGCTCGCCCCCCGGGGCGGGGAGGGCGCTGTGCCGGATGTGGTAGCCGATGTTGAAGTGGGGGTCGTCGACCCAGACCGGCCGGCCCAGGTCGAACGGCACGAACCTGACCACCTGGCGGTAGCGGGGGACGAGGGCCAGCTTGCCCGCCACCATGGCCACCACGGCGTCGAGGGGCGGGGGCGGACCTTCGAAGATGGCCACCGACCCGATGTGCATGTGGCTGACGCTGTCCTCGATGTGGAGGAACGAGGCGTCCAGGGGGCTCATCCGGTCGACCGTCACCCTGGATCCTCCTCGCCGGTCGGGTCCCGCCCCGGCCTGTCCGGGATGTTACCCGTCAGAAACAATTTCGGTCCGTCCCGCCGATCTGATTTACGATCTCCCTCCGGAAGCCCGTCCGAGCACGTCGGCGGGCACCGGGGGAAGACCTGGAGGGGGCTCCATCATGAGGCGTTACTGGTCCTGGCTCGGGCTCAATCTGGGGAAGCGCGCCGGCACGGTGGCCATCGCCGGGCTCGTCGTCACCCTCGTCCTCGGCCTCGGCATGGTCAAGCTCCAATTCAAGACCTCGAACGCCAGCTACCTGAACGCCACCGACCCGGCCCAGGTCGAGAACCAGAACTACCAGCAGTACTTCGGCGGTGACCCCATCGCCACCATGATCACCCTCACGCCCTCCAGCTCCGGCGACGCCGTCGACAGCTTCTTCACCCCGGCCAACGTGGCCGAGATCAGGAACCTCGAGGCCCAGCTCCTGAAGGACCACGCCGTCTTCAGCGTGGCCGGCCCCACCGACGCCCTGGACCTGGCCAACAAGCTCGTCAGCGGCGGGCCGGCCGGGCCGGCGGCCAGCCCGGCGGCCGGCATGCTCCTCTACGCCCAGTCGCATGACCCCAGCGCCGCCGGCCAGGCCCTCCGGCTGACCAACATCAAGGCCCAGCTGGCCGAGGAGACGGCCATTCCCTCGGATCAACAGGACGTCGCCAACCCGGCCTGGGTCCACCTCCTGCTCCACAACCCCGACGGATCGCTCCGGGACTCGGTCCTCACCTTCGTGCCCAACGAGGACCACCTCCTCATCGTCACCTACATCCAGGGGGGCCTCTCCATCGACCAGGAGGCGTCGGCCGCCGCCTCCGTCCTCGCGATCATGACCCCGGCCCACTTCGCCGGCGCCACCGTCACCACCACCGGCGTCCCCGCCCTCCTCAACACGATCAACAGCTACCTGAAGCACGGCATGGTCACCCTGACGGCCCTGGCCGGGGCCCTCATGATCCTGATCCTGGCCCTGGCCTTCAACGTCCGCTGGCGGCTGCTCGCCTTCGGGGTGGTCTCCATCGGCCTGATCTGGGCCTTCGGCCTGGTCGGCTACCTGGGGATCCCACTCACCCTGGGGAGCATCGCGGCCTTGCCCACCCTCCTCGGGGTGGGCATCGACTACGCCATCCAGATGCACTCGAGGATCGAGGAGGAGGTGGTCCTCGACCGGGCTGCCCATCCCATTCAGGCCACGGCCCGGAACCTCGGACCGGCCCTCCTCGTCGTCACCTTCGACGCCGTCTTCGCCTTCGCCGCCCTCTTCTTCGCCAAGGTGCCGATGATCCGGCAGTTCGGGGCGCTGCTCGTGGTGGGCATCATCATGGTCTGCCTGTTCAGCATCATCGGGCCCCTGGCCTTCCTGGGCATCCGGGAGTACAAGTCGCCGACCAAGGGCAAGGACTTCAGCCGGGGCCCGCTGGCCCGGTTCGTGGTCTTCCTGGGCAAGACCCCGGCCGGATTCGCCCTCCCCCTGGTCCTGGTCGCCATCGCCATCTTCGGCGGGGGACTGGCCGTGGAGGGGAAGCTCGTCCTCCAGACCGACCCCATCCAGTGGGTGAATCCCCACTCGCAGGCCATCATCGACATCAAGGCATTGAAGGCCGGCACAGGCGCCGACGACGAGCTGGCCGCCATGGTATCCACCGACCATCCCATGACTCCCACCACGGCCTTCGACGACAGCACCGTGGCCTACGTCACCAACTTCTCCAACGACCTCCAGCACCGCTACAACAACGCCCTCTACCCGCCGGTGGGGGTCGTCAATTTCGTGGCCCAGCTCATGGCCGTCCCGGGGGCGTCGACGGTGGTCCCCACCGGAGCCCAGGTCCTCCAGGCCTACAACCTGGCCGATCCCGCCATCCAGGCCCTGAGCATCGCCGGGAAGGGCCACGACATCAACATCGTCTTCCGGGCCCGGACCGAGACCCTCTCCGACCTCCAGCCCGTCGTCACCTACGTCCAGGGTGAACACTCCCCCCAGGGGATGGCCGTGGAGCCCGGAGGGATCGCCGTCGTCGGCGTCGGGCTCCTCGAGAACCTGGCCAAGTCCCGGCTCCTGCTCACCTACCTGTCCCTCATCCTGGTGGGGGCCTTCCTCACCATCCGGCTGCGGAGCCTGGTCCGCTCGCTACTCTCCCTCGTGCCCGTCCTGATCGCCGTCGGCGCCGTCTCGCTCATCGCCTACGTCTTCAGCCTGAAGCTGAGCCCGATGACGGCCGTGGCCGGACCGCTGGTCGTGGCGGCCTGCACGGAATTCACCTCCCTCATCCTTCTGCGGTTCGTGGAGGAGCGAGCCCGGGGCTTCGCGCCCCGGGAGGCCATGGACGTGACCTCGGCCCGGACCGGCCGGGCCTTCATCGTCTCGGCCATGACGGCCGTGGTCGGAGTCGGGGTCATGGCCACCTCGTCGTTCCCCCTCCTGCGGGGCTTCGGGATCATCGTCTCCCTCAACATCGCCGTAGCCCTGCTGTGCGCCCTTGTCGTCCTGCCCCCGGTCCTGGTCTGGGCCGACGGGGAGGGCCGGGGCTGGGTCTCCAGGGGGCTCATGCGCCCCGACGAGGACGACAACCGGGTTTCCCCGGAACGGGAACCGGTCCCGACCGTGCCCGATCCAGTCCCGGCCAGCCACCGGATCCAGGTGGCCGGTACCGACTACCGGGTCCTCCCGACCTGAACAACCCCGGCACCCGGCCTCCTTCTCCTACACTGTCCGGACACTGCGGCCGAGGCACACCGGTGTCGGCAAGGGGCCGCCTGCTCAACGGGGGACGAACGTGGTGGACCAACGCCCGTGGCAGCACCGGATCGACGTGGCCATCAAGGCGGCCGAGCAGCGCGACCTGGCGCTCGAGGCCGCCGAGGAGGCTCGCCGCCAGTCCCTCCTCCGGGCCTTCCAGGGCTTCGTGGAGAACTGTGACACCGTCGTCCGGCCCACGCTGGAGGACGCCGCCGACCTGCTGCGGGAGCGGGGCTTCGACGCCCAGGTCATCGACCAGCGCTCCGACGGCCCGTCGGCCCCGACCTTCGAACTGGCCCTCCGGATCGAGCGCCAGGGGGACCGGGGCCGGGCCGACCTCACCTTCCGGGGCTCGGCCTCGTCGGACGGGATCCGCATCACGGAGATGGTCGGTCACCGCCGGACCGGCACGGGCTTCCACAAAGAGGAGTACCAGACGGCCCCGGCCAAGCTCACCCCGGAGTTCGTGGGTGGCCGGATCGCCGACCTCATGGAGATGCTGCTCCGCTGACCCCGGCCGGCCCCCCTGACGGTTCCCCGGTCGGTGGCCCCGATCTCGTAGGATCAGGCATGGCCAATTCCAGCTTTGCCGCCCGCAGGCACAAGTGGCAGCAAATGCTCCAGAACCCCCAGGGCGCCGGCGGCGCCACCGCGGCCGGCAACCTGGAGTGGGCGCTCCGCCTGATCGGCATCGTGGCCGGGGTGGCGGTCGTCCTCGGTGCGGTGGTGAGCGCGCTGAGCGGCTCGACCGTCCTCGCCGCCGCCCTGGCCGGCCTGCTCATCCTGGGTCTCGTCGCCGTCCTCCTCTTCCTCCACCGCCGCCTGAGCGCCACCCTGGTCGAGCCGGTGGGGGCCTTGGCCGAATCCGTCGCTCTCATGGATCAGGGCATCAGGATCGACCCCAACGTGGCCGGTTCCGTCGAGGCCACCCAGGTGGCAGGTGGGCTCCAGCGCCTGACCGTGAAGCTCCAGGCCGGGGAGGACTGGGCCCGGCGCCAGCAGGAGGACCTCGTCGCCTACGACGAGGACATGCAGAACCTCCTCGTCACCTCCCGCCTCGTCTCCGGCAACTTCAACCAGGCCTTCCTGCTCCGCACCATCGCCATAGCCGCCGTGGAGGCGACAGGCCAACCCCGGGCCCGGGTCTGGTTGAACGACCACGACCGCCTGGTGGCCCGGTACGACTCGGCGGCCGAGGATGTCCTCGCCCCCGGTCTCGAGCCCATCGGGCTGGGCATGGGCCGGGTCGGGACGGCCGCCCTGACCCGGACCGTCCAGGTCGAGAACCCGGGGGCTGAGGACTCGACCGCCCTGACGCCTGCTTCCCTCGGAGGGGAGACGCCCGGGGCCGCCGTCCCCCTCGAGGTGGGAGGCGTGGTCCTCGGGGTGCTCGAGGTGGTCGGTACCGACGGCGAGGTCCTCTCCACCCAGGACCGCCGGATGCTCGAGATCCTGGCCGCCCACGCCGCCACCGCCCTCGAAGGGGCCCGGCTCGAGGCCAAGGTCGAGATGCTGCTGCGGACCGACGCCGCCACCGGCCTGGCCAACTACCGCCAGTTCGTAGCCGACCTCCACCTGGAGATGGAGCGGAGCAAGCGCTACGCCCGGCCCCTCTCCCTGATCGTGATGGACCTCGACCACTTCGCCGACTTCAACACCACCCATGGACGCGACGCCGGCGACGACATGTTGGGCCTGGTGGCCTCCGTCCTCACCGCCGAGGCCCGGGCCTGCGATACCGCCTACCGGCTCGGGGGGGACGAGTTCATGGTCGTGGCTCGGGAGATTACCGGCGAGAGGGCAGAGATCTTCGCCGAGCGGCTCCGGAACCGGCTCGACGCCGCCATCCAGGCCGAACTACCCGGAACCGACCTCACCGTCTCCCTCGGGGTGGCCGACATGGGGGGCGAGCCCGACGGGGACATCCTGATCGAGCACTCCCTCTCCGCCCTCGAGCAGGCCAAGGCCATCGGCCCCGGCCAGGTGGCCGCCTGGGTCAGCCCCCCGGTGCTGGCCGAGGCCGGCGAGGCCGACACCGTGAGCTCGGACGTCGACCCGCTGCGGGTGGCAGCCGAAGCCGTCGGCGAGTCCGTGGCCTATCCCCTGCCGGGCCTGGCCGAGGCCCTCGACGCCCTGACGGCCTCCGTGGCCGGGGCGGCCGACGCCGATTCCCCCCCAGATCCCCTCGACGCCACCGAGATTCCCGAGGTCGGTACGCCGGCCGCGGACAGCGTCACGCCGGCCGGCACCGGCCCACGGCCCCGCCGGCGCCGGAAGGTGGCCTGAGAGGGACTGCGGAGCCCCGGCCCTCAGGGCTGGGAGCGGAGGAGGGTCTGGACGTCGTACCAGACCCAGACCCCGCCCTGGGACCGGGGGCCACGGCCGACGGCGGCGGTGATCAGGGCGGCCGCACCCTGGGGATCGGCCCCGACCCGGGCGATGATGACGGTCTGGACGTCCTGGGCCCGGAGCTCGGCCCGGACCCCGGTGACGGCGGTGGGCTGGACGATGAAGGGGCCGCCTATCCAGAAGGCCGACCCGAACCAGATCTCGGTCACCCAGTACTTGGGTCCGAACTCGGTCCCGACCCCGTGGGGGTCGGGGGTGAGGACGAATCCCCCCATCAGTCGGAAGCGCATGTCCGCTTCCGACTGCCAGAGCATGGCCATGGCCTGGGTCACCCGGGGGAAGGGATAGACGTCGGCGACCGACCCGGGCGGGATCGCCTTGACGGCCGAGCTGGTGAAGTAGCTCGGGACGCCGGCGCTCTGCATGGGGATGGGCCAGGCCGGGAGGATGGGGAGGAGGGCGGCGACGCCGGCAGTTGCGGCCACGAGGGCCCCGGCCCGGCGCGGTCGGACGGTTCCCGGGGGAGCCGGGGGAGAGACCACCCGCCGGGCGGCCCGGCGGTCGTCGACGGCGGCCCGCAAGCGCTCGAGGCCGACGGCGAGGAGGAGGCCAAAGGCGAGGTCGACGAAGAGCGAGAGGCGGACGGGGATGACGTCGTTGAACAGGGGGAGCCGGGTCAGCCAGTGGTAGGGGAGAACGGCTCCGGTGACGCGGTGGCCCCCGATGAAGAGCCGGGGCCCGAGGGCCACGGATCCGGCCACCACGGCGACGACGGCCATGACCCGGACGATCGGCCTCCGCCAGCCGGCCACGGCCACGACGAGGCCCAGCAGGAGGAGGGGGAGGCCCAGGTAGGTGGTGTTCTCGGCCAGGAATCCCCCCACGAAGGTGGGGTCGACGAGGTGATGGGTGATGGGGACCTTCAGGAGCTGGTTGCTGCTGGGCAGGACGTAGCCGGCCAGGTTGGCGCTCAGGAAGTCGGGTCGAGAGGTTTCGTGGCCGGCCACCTGCTGGGGCCCGGCGAAGGTCATCCACAGGGGGTAGGCGACCCCCGCCGCGGCGACGACGGTGGCCGTGACGGTGGCCCCGGCCGTCCACCGGAGCCAGGTCCGGAACGAGGCCACGACCGCGGCGGGGCGGCGGCGGACCAGATCGACGGCCTGGCCGGTCCTGCTCAGGGCCAGGACGGCCACGCCGACCAGCGCCATGGCCGCCGTGGTCAGGAGTATCTCGGTGGAGACGAGGAACTGGCCCACGACGCAGAGACCGAAGGCGAGTCCCCAGCGCCAGGGCCGGCCCCGGTGCCGGACCAGGATGGCCTCGAGGAACCAGAGCGTGAGGGGCGGGAAGAGCACGAAGGAGAGGTTCAGGTGGGAGGTGTCCTGCGTCGCCACGTAGGGCCCGAAACCGTAGACGAGGCCGCCGGCGAAGGCGGCCGGCCACCAGGGAGCATGCCGCCGGAAGACGCAGAAGGCCACCAGGGCGGCCCCGGCCAGGGAGGCGACAGCCAGGGTGTTCCAGCTCACCACCGGACCGAAGATCCAGGTCACGGGGGCCATGAGGAGGCCCAGGAGGGGCATGGAGGCGTTGTCCATGAGGTTCACGCCCCCCGGGGGGTTGAGCCAGGTGGTGAAGAAGGGGTTGTGGCCGTGGGTGATGGCGTAGGGCACCCAGGTCAGGAACCAGCTGGTCTGGGCCTGGTCGAAGCAGCCGCAGGGCATGGTCGTGGACGGTCCCCGGGCCAGCACCTCCCAGAAGCCGATCGAGGCCAGGAGGACGTAGAGGAAGGCGGCCAACGCCGTCGGGGCCGCCCTCCGGAGGCGGGAAGGGACTGCTCCGGGCCCTGCCCCGGACGCGTCGGGGTCGTCGTCGAGAAGCCGCATGGCGGGGGAGCCTACGGCGCCCTCCGTGACCCCCACCAACCAATGAACACGCAGTGTGGTGGTATCACCACAATTGTTCAGGTCAAGCAGTGGTCCGGTCGATACCCCATCGATGAGCGGAGGCGACCCCGGAGACGAGCTCTTTCCCTGGAGCGAGGGTGGCAGCCGTCCCCGGGGGCCCCGTCTCCCCGGGCTGTCGACCTTCTCCCTGGTGGCGGCCGGTGCCACCCTCCTGGCCGTGATCCTCGTCCTTGGCCCCCTAGGTGGGGTCGCGCTGGGCAGCGCGGCCGGGGCGGGGAAGGCGGCGGCCAGCGAGCGTCCGGTCTCGGCCGGGGCGGGCGCCTCCATTCCGACGGCCCCGACGGTCCCCACCACGCTGTCCCCGACCTCGACCACGACCGCCTCCACGCTCCCTCCGGCCCCGCCCACGACCGTTCCCGGTCCCTCCGGCTCGCCCGGCCCCGAGAACCCGACGACGACCGTCCCCGCCCCGCCGGCACCGTCCGCCCCGGCCCCGGCCACCCCCTCCACCACCGTTCCCCCTTCTCCCGCCACCACCGCACCGGCCCAGGTCGGTCTCGGAGACCCCGCCGCCGGGGTCCCGGCCTCGCCGAACTTCCTCCAGAGCTGCCGGGGGGGCAGCTACGACGACTCCAGCGGTTGTGTCCAGGCCACCGTGGCCGCCATCAGCCACGGTCGGAGCCTCGAGGGCCTGGCCCCGCTGGTCCTGCCGAGCGACTGGACCAGCCTCAGCCCGCCCGAGCAGCTGTTCGTGGCCACCAACCTGGAGCGGACCGTCCGGGGCCTCCCACCCCTCACGGCCATGGCCGCCGCCCTCGACCAGGCCGCCGCCGGCGGAGCCGCCTCGGACTCGGATCCACCGCCGCCGGGAGGGTTCCCCTACACCCTGTGGGGGTCGAACTGGGGTGGGGCCCTCGGGAACCCCCTGGAGTCGGTCTACCTCTGGGTCTACGACGACGGGCCGGGCTCGGCCAACATCGACTGCCATCAGGCCGGGGATTCCGGGTGCTGGGGACATCGCCACAACGTCCTGCTGCCCCTGGCCTGCCAGGACTGCCTCATGGGGACCGGCTACGCCCCCACCGGCTACCAGGGAGCCCCCAGCTGGACGGAGCTCCTGGTCGAGACCTCGGGTTCCCCGGGCACCGACTTCACCTGGGCCCAGGTCACCGCCTACCTCCCGTCCTGACCGTCCGCCTCTCCGGTCGACGCCGGACAGGGACACCGGAGCCCCCCTAAGCTCCGACGGTGGCGGCCATCGAGATCCCTTACCACGGCACCGGACGGCTCGCCCTGGTGGCCAGGCTCGGACCCCACGGCCACGGGGGGGCGGTCCAGTGGAAGCTCTGGCTCCGGACGGCGGAAGGAGGGATTCTCGACGAGATCTCCCTCCAGCCCTGGGGGGAGATCCCCGACGACCGCTTCGCCGCCGAGATCGTGGCCGGCCTCCGGGGAGCGGGCTACCGGGCCCGTCGCCGGGCCGCGCCCCGGGCCTACTGGGGAGCCTGGACGCTCGACCAGGCCCCCATCGACGTGGAGGCCTGACCGGGTCAGTCACCCCACCTGGCGGTGGCGCCCCTCCGAACCCGTGAGGCGACGTCGGAGCCGGAGGACGGCCTTGGTGTGGATCTGGCTGACCCGACCCTCGGTAACCCCCAGGACGTTGCCGATCTCGGCCAGGGTGAGGTTCTCGTAGTAGTAGAGCATCAGGACGGTCCGCTCCCGCTCGTCGGCGGCCCGGACGGCGTCACGGACGGACTCGGCGTAGAGCTTGCTCTCGACACTCGTGGCCGGATCGGGTCCGAGGCCCTCGGTCGGCTCCCGGACCGAACCGGACTCGGCCTGATCGGAGCGGAGGACCTCCTCGAAGGTCACCACCCCGGCCATGGAGATGTCCCCCAGGACATGGCGGTAGTCGGCGGGGGTCATGTCGAGGGAGGCGGCCACTTCGTCCTCGGTCGGGGTCCGTCGGAGGATGTGGACGAGGTCGGAGGAGGCCTGCTCCACCAGCCGGGCCTTGCGGCGGACTGACCGGGGGGCCCAGTCGGCCCGGCGGAGGCCGTCGAGGATGGCGCCCCGGATCCGGCGGATGGCGTAGGACTCGAACCGGATCCCCCGGCCCGGGTCGAAGCGCTCGATGGCGTCGATCAGGCCGATGACCCCGTAGCTGACGAGATCAGCCGAGTCGATGTGGGAGGGGGCGGAGGCGAGGACCCGGAAGGCCACGAACTTGGCCAGGGAGGAGTAGTGCACGGTGAGGCTGTTCCGGAGATCGACGGACCCGGTCTCCTTGAACTCGCTCCAGAGGAGATCGACCGGCGACGGCGACCTGTCGGGGGCGCTGTCGGCCCCCGGCCGTTCGGCTTCCGTTCCCTGCGTCATGCACCCTCCGGCTGCGGCCCGACCTGGAGCGGCCCCAGCCCTCTCGACGGAGCACGATTCTACTCCCAACCCCCCGGAGACCCGACCATTTCGGAGAGTGACCTCTCGGCCCCGGGGAGTCGCATTGGTACGATCCAGGGAGCCGAGAGGGGACGGGATGCCAGGGGGCAGGGCGCTGATCGGGGTCCTGCTGGCGGCCGGGAGCCTGTCGGCCGGCTGCGGAGGGCCTGGGCCGCGACCGGTGGCCGTGGCCCCTTCCCTGCCGGCCACGGCCGGTCCGGCCCTGCTGCGGGAGCCGGTGGGAACGGCGGCCCAGTTGACCGACGGCGGGGGTTGGCCGGCCCCGCCCATCCTGGTCTCGGGGGCCTCGGCCTACCGGGACGGGGAATTCCTCTACCAGGGCTACCTCTTCGACGACCATGGGGCCGCCGGGCTGGCCGACCCGGGGGACGCCGGGCGGGCGGCCCAGGTCTTCGGGGCGCCGGCCGGGACCTACAGCTACCCGACCGGTCCGGGCTATGACGGGAACGCCGCCGACCTGGTCGAGCTCCGGATTCGTCCCGTCCCGGGGGGGACGGCGGTCCGGGTCACGCTGAACACCCTGGTGGACCCGGCCCTGGTGGCCTTCACCGTGGCCCTCGGCCGACCTGGGAGCCCGGCGGCGGCCTACCCGTTCGGCGCCGGCGTCTCGGGGCCGGCCGAGCACTTCCTGACCGTCCACGGGGAGCCGGGGCTCCTCACCGACACCGCCGTCCTCACCGACACGGCCGGCACCCCTGCCCCCGACACCCCGGCCGTCGCCGTCGATCTGGTCCGGAGCCAGATCACGGTCACGATCCCCCACGGCGACTGGGACCCGGGGACCTCGAAGGTCGTCCTGGCGGCCGGGGTGGGGCTCTGGGACGGACCGGCCGGGCGGTTTCTCGTCCCCCAGGGAGCGGCCGATGCCGGCCATCCGGGCGGGGCCCGGGGGCTCGCCCATCCGGAGGCCTTCTTCGACGTGGCCTTCCGGGGTGGGGAGCCGGTCCAGGCCGCCCTGGGAGACCCGGCCTGGTGGCGGGAGTCCCTCCAGGCCCGGTCCCTCGCCGCCGGGACGATCGCTCCCTTCTCGGCCACGGTCGACTTCGGGAAGCTGGCCCGGGCCACGACAGACGACTCGGCCATCCCGACCAGCGGGCCTATGGACCGGATCCTGGCCAGCCACTTCTCGCCCGGGCCGGGGGTCGACTTCGGGACCCGCTGCGGGACCTTCCCGGCCGAGTGCCAGGGGGAGTACCGGGGGGATCTCCAGCCCTACGCCCTCGAGGTCCCGGCCCGACACGGGTCGGGCCCCTACGGGCTCACCCTCCTCCTCCACGGGGCCGGGGCCGACTACAACGAGTTCCTCGGGTCCCGCCAGGCCTCCGAGCTCGCCGGCCGGGGGACGGGCAGCCTGGTCGTCACCCCCGAGGCCCGGGGCCCCGACGGCTTCTACGACGGGCTCCCCGAGGCCGACGTCTTCGAGGTCTGGGCCGACATGGCCGCCCACTACCGCCTCGACCCGGCCTTCACGGTCATCTCGGGCTACTCCATGGGCGGGGTGGGGACGTTCAAGCTGGCCGTGGAGTACCCCGACCTCTTCGCCGCGGCCCAGCCCGACGTGGGGACGGGGGCCCTGGTCCTCGATCCCCTCTTCCCGTCGCTGCGCAACATCCCCGTCCTCATGTGGAACGCCGGCCCCGCCGACTTCCTGGTGCCGCCCTGGCTCCCGGCCTACGACACGAAGGCACTCGTGGCCGACGGGCTCCGGTTCTCGGCCGAGCTCTACCCGACGGCCAACCACCTGACCTTCGACGGGGAGGACCAGTACGCTCCGGCCGTGGCCTTCCTGGGCACCGCCACCGTCGATCCCGATCCGGCCCATGTGACCGACGTCGTCACCACGGCCTACGACAAGCCGGCCGACGGCCTGGTGGCCGACCACGCCTACTGGCTCTCCGGCCTCCGCCTCCGGAACCCGGCGCCGGTCGCCACCGCCGTGGGCCGGATCGACGCCGTCTCGAAGGCCTTCGGGACCGGGGACCCGGTCCCCTCGGGAGCGGTCACCGGATCAGGGACCCTCACGGGGGGGAACCTCGGCCCCATTTCCTACACCAGCACCAGCCAGACCTGGGGGCCGACCCCGACCGTCCCCCGGGCCGACGAGCTCGACATCACCGCCACCAACCTCTCGGCCGTGACCGTGGATGTCGGCCGGGCCCGGCTCGACTGCCGGGTGGTGCTCCACGTCACGACCGACGGCCCCCTCAGCGTCACCCTGCCGGGGTGTGGGGCGCCCCGGGTCTTCGGCGGGTAGCGGTGGCAACCCAGGACGACGTCCGACGCCTGGCCCTGGCCCTGCCCGAGGTGGTGGAAGCCACCGACCGCTTCGCCTTCTCGGTCCGCAACGGGGCCAAGGAGAAGGGGTTCTGCTGGGCCTGGAACGAGCGGGTCGAGCCGAAAATGCCGAGGGTTCCGAACCCCGGGGTCCTGGCCGTCTCGGTGGCCGACCTCGAGACCAAGGACATCCTCCTCGGGTCCGACCCGGACACGTTCTTCACCGAGCCCCACTACAACGGGTTTCCGGCCGTCCTAGTCCGGTTGGAGGTCGTCGACCTCGAGGAGCTCGGGGAGCTGCTCATCGAGGCATGGTGCGTTATGGCCCCTCGGAAACTCGTCCGGGAGCTCGAGGAGCGGCTCAGCCGGGACGGTCCGGAGCGGCCGTGACAGGCCCGGTTCTGCGATGGGTACGGTGCCGGATCGTGGCGTGGGTGGCGGACGAGCCGCAGCCCGGCCTGGTCGAGGCCCGGTTGGTGGACGCTGGCGGGGTGGAGCGGGTCTTCGTCGACAAGGACGCCGTCCTCTCGTCGGAACCGATCCACCGGGAGTCGCCCTTTCCCGTGGACGGGGTCCTCGGCTGCGAGGTCGTCTCGAGGGGTGAACGGTCGGTCCAGGTCCGGACGGCGTGGACGGGAGCCGAGGACGGGGACTGGGAGTTCGACGTGGGGTGGATCGACCTGGTCGGTGGCCGGGAGCTCGACGGGATGCTCGTCAGGCTTGAGTCGACCTCGGGGTGTGTGATCCGGCCCCGGGCCGGCGAACCCGTCCTCGGCGACGGCATCGCGCTCCCAGGGGACCTGGCCGCTTTCTACCTGCACGGTGGGGGCGCCTCGCTGTTCCCGGACGCCGACTTCGGGTTCGACATCGTCGGCCCCGAGGGCTTCGTCCCGGCCACAGCGACGGTCGCCGGACCCTTGACCGAGGACGACGACCGGAGCCGGTGGTGGTACGTGGTGGCCCGTAGCGACGACCATCCCGTCGTGATCGACCTGCACCCGGACCGGCTCGGCCGGAGCTACGACGGGTTCTGGGACACCTACGGCCTACCCGGTGACATGGCCGTCGTGGCCCGGTCCTTCACCGAGCTCGTCGACGAGCTCCTGCGGGCCGAAGGTTCCCGTCTCCACTGGCTCCAACCGGAATGGACGCCGCTCGGGGACGCCTACGACTGACGGGCAACCTGGCGGCCAGGGGCCCTGGAGGTCGAGAAGCGGTTGGGCCGATGGACGGGGCCAGCGGATGATCAGGAAGCTTCGGCCGGTTCCACTGGCTCGCCACTCTGCGGCTGCTGCTCGGGCCCAGATTCCAGGACTCTGGGGGTGGG
>PLZB01000109.1 GCA_003151955.1 Acidimicrobiaceae bacterium | reverse complement strand
CCAGATCTGTCGCTGACCCCTGGAGGCGGCGCCGGGAATCGAACCCGGGTACGGGGCTTTGCAGGCCCCTGCCTAAACCACTCGGCCACGCCGCCGTGACGGGGACCGAGCCTACTGTGCCCGGCGACCCGGCCCCGACGCCGAGGTGCTTGAATCAGCTCCATGCGGATCGCCCTGATCGCCCCACCCTGGACCCCGATTCCGCCCCCCCTCTACGGCGGCATCGAGCTCGTCGTCGACCAGCTGGCCCGGGGGCTCCTCGCCGCCGGCCAGGACGTGACCCTCTGCACCACCGGCGACTCCTCCTGCCCGGTGCCGAGGCACTGGACCCTCCCCCACGCCGAGGGGGTCCGGATCGGGATGGCCGTCCCCGAGCTCCGCCACGTCATCGGTGCCTACGACGCCGTGTCCGACCACGACATCGTCCACGACCACACCGTCATGGGACCCTTCTACGCCGAGCGCTATCCAGCCCTGGCCGTCTGCACCACCGTCCACGGCCCCCTCAACGAGGAGCTCAGCGACCTCTACGCCGCGATGTCACCGCGGGTGCCCATCATCGCCATCTCCCAGTCCCAACGGTCCGAGGCCCCCCAGCTCCCCATCGCCCGGGTCATCCACCACGGCCTCGAGTCGGCCGACTTCCCCGTCGGCAACGGGGCCGGGGATGCTGTCGGCCCCTACGTCCTCTTCCTGGGCCGGATGTCCGCCGACAAGGGGGCCCACAGGGCCATCGCCGTGGCCAGGGCCGCCGGCTACCGGATCCTGCTGGCGGCCAAGATGCGGGAGCCCTGGGAGCAAGACTACTTCGACGCCGAGGTCGCCCCCCTCCTCGGGACCGACGCCGTCTACCTCGGCGAGGTCGACCACACCCGCAAGCTCGAGCTGCTGGCCGGGGCGGCCGCCCTCCTCTTCCCCATCCGCTGGAAGGAGCCCTTCGGGATGGTCATGCTCGAAGCCATGGCCTGTGGGACCCCGGTCCTGGCCTTCCCCGAGGGGGCCGCCCCCGAGGTCGTCGACGACGGCGTTACCGGTGTCCTCTGCGCCGACGAAGCCGCCATGGTCGACGCCCTGGGTCGGATCGGGGACCTGGACCGGGCCAAGTGCCGGGCCGCCGTGGAGGGCTACTTCTCCACGTCCCGGATGGTGGCCGAGCACCTCGAATTCTACGAGGAGCTGGTCGGGGGCCCATGACGACCGACGGGCCCAACCCGGCCCGGCCCCGACCGGGCCGCCCCTCCCTCGAAGAGGCCGGGGACACCCGCCGGCGGATCATCCTGGGCGCCCAGCGGCTCTTCGGCCAGCGGGGCTACGCCGGGGTCACCATGGGTCAGCTGGCCCAGGAAGCGGGGGTCAACGCCCGGGCTATCTACCACTACTTCTCCTCCAAGCGGGCTCTCTTCGAGGCCGTAACGGCGACCACCCTCGAGGAGTACGCCGCGCAGGTGCTCTCCATGGTCTTGGTCCACGGTGACGTCCGGACCCGGCTCCACGGCTTCGTGGACCTCTACCGGGTCCTCTACCGGACCAATCGCCCCGCCCTCTCCTTCCTCACCGTCGTCCTGGTCGAGGCCATCGCCGGGCAGCAGGATCTCATCGGCACCGCCGGGGGGGCCGCCGAGGCCGGGGAGGCCACCCTGGCCATCAACGCCTTTCTCGTCGACGACGCCCTGGCCGCCGGCCAGCTTGCCCCCGTCGATCGTGACGGGGCCCTGGCCCTCCTCCAGACCATCGGGATGGGGCTCGGGATGGCCTCCCTCGACGACGACCGGTTCCTCCCCATGCTCGACGCCCTCGACCACCTCATCGACGGGACCTTGTTTCTCCGGAGTTGAACGATCCGGCTCCCCCCGATATATTCATCGAGCGATGAATACTTTGCGGAGGCGCTCCCGTCTGGTTCGGGCCCTGCTGGCCACCGGCGTCGTGGCCGGCCTGGCCGGCTGTGGATCGGGCCCGGGGTCGTCCCCGGCGACGACCAGCACCATGGCCGCCACCACGACGCCACCCAAGCCCTTCGCCCTTCTCGGCTGCGTCGCCTCCCAGGGGGTCCGCTTCTGCGGGGGAGTCCCGTCCAGCCAACCCTCGCCGACGGCCGGGCCGGACCTCCGGATCCCCAGCTTCGATGGCACCCCCCTCGACGCCGACGTCACCATCCCTGCCACCGGGAACGGACCCTTCCCCCTCCTGGTCATCCTCCATGGCCTCGGCCAGAACAAGAGCTTCGCGGAGGGCACCGCCCCCGGGCAGTCCCTGACCGAGGCCGCCAACGGCTACGCCGTGCTGACCTACACGGCCCGTGGCTTCGGCCGGTCCTGCGGCCAGGCCCCCTGGATCACCACCGCCTGCGACAAGGCCGGATGGATCCACCTGGCCGACCAGCGCTACGAGATCCGGGACACCCAGTGGCTGGCCGGCGTGCTGGCCGACGAGGGTCTCGTCCGACCCGGGATCGCCGTGACCGGAGTCTCCTACGGGGGCGGGCAGGCCATCGAGCTGGCCCTCCTCGACAACAGGATCCGGAACACCGACGGGACCATCGTCGCCTGGACCAGCCCGGTCCGGCACCTCCCCATGTCGGTGGCCGCCACCTACGCCGAATGGGGCTGGAACGACCTCGTCTCCTCCCTCTTCCCCAACGGGGCCGCCCTCACCTCCCGGGTGGCTTCGCCGGCCACCGACGCCCAACCGGTCGGCATCGACAAGAAGGCCTGGGTCGACCTCCTCTACGGGCTCACCAAGTCGAACAACCTCTCCGCCCCCGGCCAGGACCCCCAGGCCGACCTGACCACCTGGGACCAGGAGATCAACCAGGGCGAGCCCTACAACCCGACGGAAGTGGCCCAGATCGACACCGCCATCGAGCAGTACAAGTCGCCCATCGGTATCCCCCTCCCGGCCGGGGGCCCGGGAGCCATCATGCTCCAGAACGGCTTCACCGACCCCCTCTTCCCCGCTTCCGAGGCCCTCCAGGTCCAGGACCGACTCATGGCTGCCCATGACCCCAACCCCGTCGACATCCTCCTCGACGGTGTCGGCCATCCCTGGGCCGTGACCAACCCGGTGGCAGCCGGCCCGGCCGGCCTCCAGTTCCTCGACGACGTCATGCTCCACGGCACCCGGCCCCCGAGCGGCCTCCAGGCCACGGTCGTGACCTGCCCCGGGTCCGCCGCCCCCGGCCCCACCTACACCGGCCCCACCCTGGCCACCCTGTCGAGCCATTCGCTGACCCTCTCGGCCCCCTCCACCGCCGTGGGGTCACCGCCCAGCGTGGTGAACTCCACTGGCGGCGACCTGTCCCTGGCCAGCGCCCTGGACCCCGCCCACGGCAAGCCCTTCTGTCAGACCCTGCGGCCCGAGTCCCTCACCGGGGTCGTGACCGTCTCCTCGCCGGTCGGTCCCACCCCGGTCACCCTCGTCGGGCCGGCCGAGATCTCCGCCACGCTCAGCCTGGCCGGGTCCGACCCGGAGCTGATCGGACTCCTCTGGGACGTCGCCCCCGACGGCTCCAGCCAGATCGTCGAGGTCAGCCCCTTCCGGCCGCCGGCCGCGACGGCACCGACCGCCGTCGCATTCCAGCTCCTCCCCAACGCCTACCAGTTCCCCGCCGGTGACACCATCGAACTCCAGCTGGTCGGCTCCCTGGCCCCCCAGTTCCGGGCCTCCAGCGGGACGTTCACCGAGACCGTCGACGGGCTCTCGGTCTCCCTTCCCGTCCGCTGACGGGCCGGGTCCGGCCCGGACGCCTCAGCGCCGGCGGGTGAGAAGCCGGAAGAGCCAGACGGCGGCGGCCACCACGGCGACGACCACGACCACCTTGAAGGCGAAGGCCAGGATTCCGAAGACGATGTGGACGATCCAGAGCGCTACCAGCACCGCGATGAGGGCCCCGACGGCCAAGAGGACGAAATCGAGGACCCGGAGGCCGAAGCTCCTGCTCTTCTGACCGGTCTCAGCCATGGCCCGCCTCTTTCTCCCGACCCGGTTCCCCGGGCTCAGCACCAGGCTACCCACCGGCCGGCCCCGACAGGCCGCGCCGGACCGGTGTCAGCGGGCCGGGTCGAGCAGAACCCCCGGATTGCAGATCCCGGCCGGATCGAGGCTGGCCTTGGCGGCCCGGAGCGCCCCGGCGAAGAGTTCCGGCCGCTGCCGGTCATACCAGGGCCGATGGTCCCGCCCCACGGCGTGGTGGTGGGTGATCGTCCCCCCGGCACCGAGCAGGGCCTCGGAGGCGGCCGCCTTGACCGTCGCCCACTGCTCGAGCTCCCCCCCGACCCGGGCCGGGGCGATGACGGTGAAATAGGGCGCCACCCCGTCCGGGTAGGCGTGGGTGGTCCGGCAGGTCATGAACCCCGCCCCAGCCCCGACGGCGGCCAGCGCCTCCCCCACGGCAGCGCCGACAGCCCGGTGGAGCTCCTCGAACCGGTCCCAGGTCACGGCGGTCTCGAAGGTTTCGCACAGGACCCCCAGGCTGACCAGGGCGTCCCGCCGGTAGGGGGCCCGGAGGAAGGACCGCCGCCAGCTCGACGCCGCGCCGGCCTCGACGTCCCCGCCCCCGCTGCTCCCCGACCCCGCCCCGGCCCAGGCCTCGGCCTCCGGGGTCCCTCCGTGGTCGGCCAGGAGCTCGAGTGCCCGTCCGCAGGCGGCCTCGACGGGGTGGTCGGCCGACTCGAACCCCACGATGAGGACGGCGGCCGACCCGTCCCCGGCCCCGTTCACCAGGGCCTCGACGGAGTCGATGAGCCGGCAGTTGGCCGGCTGGAGCTCCGACTGGGCCAGGGCCCGGACGGCGGCAGCCCCGGCCTCGAACGTCGGGAAGGAGACTGGGCCCCCCGACCGCCACACCGGCCGGGGCCGGACCCGGACCCAGGCTTCGGTGACGACCCCGAGGATCCCCTCCGAGCCCAGGAAGAGCCGATCCGGGGAAGGTCCGGCCCCCGAGGCCGGCAGCCTCCGGGTCTCGACCCGCCCCGACGGGGTCACCATCGTGACCGCCTCGACCAGGTCGTCGATGTGGGTGGGCCCGGTGGCGAAGTGCCCGCCGGCCCGGGTGGCGATCCAACCCCCCAGCGTCGAGCACTCGAAGCTCTGGGGGAAGTGCCGGAGGGTGAGCCCCGACGGCCGGAGCCGGTCCTCGAGGTCGGGTCCCAGGATCCCGGCCCCGAACCGGGCCGCCCGGGACACGGTGTCCAGCTCCAGGAGACCGTCGAGCCGACCCAGGTCGACAGTGACCACCCCGGGGTATCCCGCTCCGACGTCGGCCTCGACCCCGCCGACCACGCTGGAGCCCCCGCCGTAGGGGATGAAGGCGGCGCCGACCTCGGCGCACCAGTCCATCAGGGCCCCGACGTCCGCCTCGGACCGGGGCCGGGCCACCACGTCGGGGGGATGGTCGATCTGGCCCCGGAGCCCCCGGACCACGTCCCGGTAGGACTTCCCGTAGCTGTGGGAGGCCCGCTCGAACCGGTCCGAGGAGCAGATACCGGCCAGGGAGGCCGGTACCACCAGCCGGGGGACCCGCATCTCCAGGTCGGCCAGGTCGGGCGGGAGCCGCCGGGTGCCGTCGAGGCCGAACTGGGCGCCGAGGAGCCGGGCCAGGCCGGCGACCTCCTCCTCACCCACCCCCTCCCCCTCGTAGCCCCAACCCCACCAGGACCGTCGCCGGCCCTCCCCTCCCCCACTCGCCTCGGCTTCCACCTCCTCATCGTCGCCTCCCCCGAGGACACCGTCGAGCGGGACTGGTGCTACCTTCCCGAGATGTCCCTGAAGGCCCGTCGCCAGGAGCTCCTCGACCAGGCCGGACTCGGGGGCGACGAGTTCTGCGCCGCCTACGCGGCGGCGGCCGACGAGTGGCTCACCGGCCTCCTCCACCGGGCGGCCGGCGACGACCTCGAGGGCCTGGCCCTCATGGCCGTCGGGGGCTATGGCCGGGGTGAGCTCTGCCCCTCCAGCGATCTCGACGTCGTCCTCGTCCACCGGGGCCGGCGCGACATCGCCTCCGTCGCCGACGCCGTCTGGTACCCGGTCTGGGATCAGGGTGTCCGCCTCGACCACTCCGTCCGTCGACCGGCCGAGGTCCTCGAGGTGGCCGCCGGCGACCTCCGGGCCCAGCTCGGCCTCCTCGACGGGCGCCTGGTGGCCGGCGACGAGACGGTGACGGCCCCCCTCCTCGAACAGGCGGCCGCCCTCTGGCGCTCCAGCGCCCCGCGCTGGCTCCCCATCGTGGCCCAGCAGGTCGAGGAGCGGCACCGGGCCAACGGCGACGTCGCCTTCCTCCTCGAGCCCGAGCTGAAGGAGTCCCACGGTGGCCTCCGGGACGTCTTCGTGGTGGGGGCGGCCGCCCGGGCCGTCCCGGCCATCGCCGACCAGTTCGACCTGGCCGCCCTCGAGGCCCCCCGATCCATCCTCACCGCCACCCGGGTCGAGCTCCACCGGTCGACGGGCCGGGCCACGGACCGTCTCCTCCTCCAGGAACAGGACCAGGTGGCCGCGGCCCTGGGCCAGACCGACGCCGACAGCCTCATGGCCGACGTGGCCGGCGCCGGCCGGACCATCGCCTGGACCGGCGACAGCGTCTGGCGTCGGCGATCACTCTGGGAGGCCCCCCCCCGGCGCCGCCGGAGCTTCCGGGGAGGCCGGGCCGCCCAGCCCGACCAGGGCGCCGGACCGGACCTCATCGAGCCCGGGATCGCCCTGGACAGCGACCCCGACCGGCCCGACCAGGGCGAGATCGTCCTCGCCCCCGGGACAGACCCCGCCGCCGATCCAACCCTGGCCGTCCGGATGGCGGCCGTCGCCGCGGAGCGGTCCCTCCCCGTCTCCCCGGCCGCCCTGGCCGCCCTGGCCGAGTCCTGGCCCGCCCCCCCCGACCCCTGGCCCGACGAGCTCCGCCAGGGCCTCGTCCGGGTCCTCTCTGCCGGGGAACCGGCCATTGCCGCCCTCGAGGCCCTCGACCAGTACGGCCTCCTCGTCCGGCTCCTTCCCGAGTGGGCCGCCGTCCGGAACCGGCCCCAGCGCAACGCCTACCACCGCTTCACCGTCGACCGTCATCTCCTCGAGTCCGCCGCCCAGGCCGCACCCCTCGCCGTCCGGGTGGCCCGACCCGACCTCCTCCTCGTGGGGGCCCTCCTCCACGACATCGGGAAGGGCTACCCCGGTGACCACACTGAGGTCGGGATCGAGATCGTGACCGGCCTCGGGGCCCGTATGGGCTTCCCCCCCGCCGACGTCGAGATCCTCCTCGACATGATCCGCCACCACCTCCTCCTCCCCGACGTCGCCACCCGACGCGACCTCGACGACCCCGCCACCCTCGACGCCGTCGTCGCCGCCGTCGGCGACCGGACCACCCTCGAGCTGCTCGGAGCCCTCACCGAGGCCGACAGCCAGGCCACCGGCCCGGCCGCCTGGGGCCCCTGGAAGGCCGGTCTCGTCGCCGATCTCGTCCACCGGGCCGCAGCCCGGTTCTCGGGGGACGAGCTCCCCACCGCCTCCCTCATCACCGACCGCCACCGCCACCTCATGGACCAGGTGGGCCGGACGGGCCGGTCCGTGGTCGCGAACGAGGGCTCGCAGGTCACGGTGGTGGCCGGGAACCGGTCGGGCCTCCTGGCCGCGGTAACCGGCGTGCTCACCCTCCACGGCCTCGACGTCCGCTCCGCCAACATGGCCGGCGAGGGGGACTACGCCGTCGAGGTCTTCACCGTCGAACCGGCCCAGCGCCGCTGGCCGGACTGGGACCAGTTCGCCGACGATCTCGAGGCGGTCCTCCGCCGGAGCTTCCCCCTCGAGGAGCGACTGGCCCAGCGGGCCAGCGCCTACCAGGCCCGGGGCCGGGCCGTCTCGGCCTGGCCTGCCCCCACCCACGTGATCATCGACAACGGGGCCTCCGCCACGTCGACGGTCGTCGAGGTCCGCACCGCCGATGCTGTCGGGCTCCTCCACCGGATCACCCGGGCCCTCTTCGACTGCCACCTCGATGTCGTGGCGGCCCGGGTCCAGACGCTCGGCCACGAGGTGGTCGATGCCTTCTACGTCGCCGATGACGCCGGAGCCGGGAAGATCACCGATCCGGGCCGGATCCGGGCCGTCGACGACGCCGTCCACCGGGCCGTCGGCATGCCCGGGACCGACCATCGGACCGTCGGCGGCGACCGGGCCGCCACGACGGGCTGACCGGGGGCGACGGCCGCCCAGGGAGCCCGACCACTAGGATTCCCGGCCGGAGTCCTCTCGACATGCGCACCTGGTCCGCGGCACCACACCCCCGTCCACCCTGGCTCCTCCCCGTCATCGCAGCGGTGGCCCTGGCCCTGGTCGGCTCGACCACCGCTCTGGTCCTCGCCGACGCCACCCCGTCGGGACCGGCTCCCTCCCGTACCCTCGGGACCCACGGGTCGGCATCCTCTCCTTCCACCCCACCGGGCTCCGCCCTTCCCACCACCACGACCACCCCACTCGTCGTGACCACCTCTCCGGCGGCCGGGGCCACCGATGTGGCCCCCTCCTCCACCGTCGCCGTCCACTTCTCCGCCCCCCTCTCCCCCACCAGCCCGAGCCCGACCCTCTCTCCGGACGTCCCCGGGACCTGGGTGTCCACCGACCCCGCCACCCTCACCTTCGACCCGACCCAGGGCCTCCCCTCCGGCCGGCGGGTCACCGTCACCGTCCCCGGGGGACCCACCGGGGTGGCCGCGGCCGGGCCCCGCTACCTGACCGCCAACAGCACCGTCAGCTTCACCGTGGCCCCCCTGCCCACCCACCGCCTCCAGGAGCTCCTGGCCCAGCTCGACTACCTCCCGCTCAGCTTCACCCCCACCTCCACGGCCGCTCTCCCCGCCGGCCTGGCCGCCGAGGACCAGCCCGGGTCGTTCGCCTGGCGCTGGACCACCCTCCCGGCCACCATCACCTCCCAGTGGACCGAGGGCTCCTCCGACGTCATCACCCGGGGTGCGGTCATGGCGTTCGAGGACCAGCACCACCTGACCACCGACGGGCTGGCCGGCCCCAGGGTCTGGGCCGCCCTCCTGGCCGCGGCCGCCGCCGGTCAACAGAACTCATTCGGCCACTGGGACTGGGTCGACGTCACCACCACCCTCCCCGAGACCGTGTCGGTGTGGCGGGACGGGGCCATCGCCTATCAGACGCCCGGGAACAGCGGGGTCCCCGGGGCCACCACCGCCCTCGGGACCTTCGAAGTCTTCGAGCACATCACCTCCGGAACGATGACCGGCACCAACCCGGACGGCTCGAAATACTCCGACCCCGGGATCCCCTGGATCAGCTACTTCAACGGCGGCGACGCCCTCCACGGCTTCGACCGGGCCTCCTACGGCTTCCCTCAGAGCGACGGCTGCATCGAGATGCCGCCGTCGAATGCCGCCGCCGTCTACCCCTACACACCCATTGGCACGCCCGTTACGGTCCGGTAGCCGACCGGACCAGCAGTCGGAAGCCGCCGTCGACGGCGTCGAGCCCGGCCAGGTCCCCATGGCGGGCGGCCCAGGTCCCGTCGGCCAGGTCAGAGGACAGCCGGTCCATCCGCTCCGACACCGCCGGCTCGCCCATGGCCCACCTCCGGGGTCCGTACTAGAACACGTTCTATGAAGCCCGCGAGGGGCGGGCGGGTGGGGGCCGGCGGCGTGGGGTCCGCGTCTGCTCACCCTCGACGAGGCCGTCGTCTGGATCAACGCCGGACGTGAGGGCGCCGGAGTCGACCCCGGCCATCACTTGCTTGAGCAGGTCGATCTCGCTGTCCAGGGCCTGCCGTCCGGCCCGGCTGATCCGGACCCAGGTTCGGGGCCGGCGACCCTCGTAGCCCTTCTCGATCCGGACGTATCCGGCCCTCTCCAGCGTACGGAGGTGCCGGGAGAGGTTGCCGTCGGTGAGGCCCAGGGTCTCCTGGAGGAAGCCGAACTGGGCCCGGGCCCCCTCGGCCAGCACGGCCAGGATCCCGAGCCGGGTCCGTTGGTGGACGACCTCGTCGAGGCCCTGGACGGGATGGGTCATGCGGGAAGCCGCCACTGCACCCGGGAGCCGAGCCCGAAGCGGAGGCCCCCGAGGAGCAGGACCGACCCGACCACGACCACGTTGACCTGGGCCCCGTACTGGGGGAAGCCGAGCCGGGAGGTGACGTTCGCCATGTCGTAGAGATTGGCCACCACGACGAGGACGAGGTAGCCGGCGGCGAACGCCCCCAGGGCCCGGCTCCGCTCGACCCGGGCCAGGACGAACAGGGAGAGGGCCAACGCCAGCAACGGGGTCAGGCCCCGGATGCCCAGCTCCCCGATGGGGAAGATCCCGAGGAGCGATGTGGCCACCAGGACGGCGAACAGGCCGAGGCCGGTGACGACGTACATCCCCCCCAGCAATGTCCACCGGCCCGGTCCCGAGATGGTCTGGCTGAGGCCGTTCGACGGACCCGGGGAGTGGTAGAGCGGGGTGGAGGCCAGGATGACCAGCCCGAACAGCACCAGGGGGAACCACAGGGCCCGACGGGCCCGACGGGTCTCCTCCCGGACCGCCCCGACCCGGTCGAGCCACACCCTGGCGTGGACCGGACCGAACGTGCTCCCGGATGTCGTCATGGGAGTTACTTTATTCTGCACAGTTCACTGCATCAACAGGCACTTGGTCCGATCCCCGTCGTCGGCCTGGCCCGTTCAGCCTCCTGACACCCCAGGGGCCGAAGGGAACCTGGGTTCCCGCCGTTCCCGGACAGCGACCATGCCCTCGGCGGCGTCAGGGCCGAGGAAGCCCAGCTTCTCCAGGGCCGGGGACTCCCCGAAGACGGGGAGCGACTGCCGGAGGAGCTGGTTCATGGCCCGCCGGGTCCACTGGACCGCGGTCTGGCTGCCCGCCGCCAGCCGCCCGGCCACGGCCAGGGCGGTGGGGAGGACCTCGTCGTCGGGGACGCACCGGGTCACGAACCCGATCCGCTCCGCTTCGGGACCGGGAACGAAGTCGGCCGTCAGGAGGTAGTACTTGGCCTTGGCCATCCCGCAGAGCAGGGGCCAGAGGAGGGCGGCGTGGTCCCCGGCCGCCACCCCCAGCCGGGCGTGGCCGTCGGAGATCCTGGCCGTCTCCCCCATGATGCTCACGTCGGCCAGGAGCCCGAGGGCCAGGCCGGCCCCCACGGCCACCCCGTTGATGGCGGAGACGACGGGCTTGCGGGCCGAGAGCATCCGCTCGACGATGGCCCCGGGATCGTCGTCGACGACGGCCCAGACCTCGGACATCTCCCGGTGCATGGCCACGTTGGCGGCGTTCAGGACGTCGGGCCGGTCCAGGGTCACGACGACGACCCCGTCGGGCCGGCGGTCGAATCGGAGGTACTCGAAGTCGTCGTAGGAGGCCGGGCGCATCCGGCCCACCCGGTCGTCTAGGAGGCCACCCCGGGTGTCTCGACCTCGTAGAGGGGGTGCTTGAGCCCCAGCTCCACCAGGCTCCGGCCCGATTCCCGGGCCTCGGCCAGCGCTTCGTCGGCCCCGGGGGCGGCCAGGACGTAGGCGTCCCAGGTGTTGGCCAGGGTGGGGACCAGGTCGGCGTAGATCCGGGCTTCGACGTCGGGGCGACGCACCAGGCCGGCCTCGGCGAACCGGGCCGTCCACCACCCGAACGAGGCGATGGTGAGATGACCCTCGACCGGTTCCCCCGCCGCGTCCCGGGCCAGGTCGTCGTAGGGGACGGGACCCTGGTAGTCGGGTCCCAGAGCCTCGTAGTGGGCCTTGCGCTCGGGACGGACCTTCCCCTCCAGGTACCCGTCCGGGCCACCACCGAGGTTGGGGCCGAACGAGGGGGTGGTGGCGTAGACGAACCCCGAGCAGACCCGGGCGATCTCGGTCAGGGCCCGGGGGACGTGACCGGGGGGGAGGTGCTCGAGGGTCTCGAGGGCGCTCACCACGTCGAAGGCCCCGGCCGCGTAAGGGAGGCCGGCCAGGAGATCCCCGACCCGGAGGTGCCCCTGGGCCCCGGTCGTGGCGTGCTCGACGGCATAGGAGCTCAGGTCGCAGCCTTCGGCCTCGACCCCGAGCTCCCGGAGGACCTCGACCACGTAACCCGTGGCACAGCCGACATCGAGTGTCCGCCGGGCCCCCGAGAAGGTCCGCCACAGGAGGTGCCCGGCCACATCGGCGTTGGAGCTGAGCCGGTCGTAGCTGGCGTAGCCGGAGACCCCCTCCCGGTCACCGGAGGCGTCCCGGCCCTCCCCGAAGTAGCGGGCCCCGTAGAATTCGTTCCGCCAGTCGGTCCCCCACCGGGCTTCCTCGGCCGCGCCCGTCAGCTCTCGACCCGCCCGCTCGAAGGCCCGCCGCACCACCGGGCTGGCGCCGGCCAGCCGGACCAGGCCGGCCCGGGCCCGCCTGACGGTGGGCTGCCACCGCTCACTGACCATGGCGGCGACACTACCAAGGGGCCACCGCAGCCCCGGACCGGGACACCGCCCTGTTTCCCCCAAGAGCGTAATTCCACGCAGGGTGTGGTATTGGGCACAACCTGCGGTTAACGTTGTAGGGACAAACGAACCGCCACAGGAGGAACACCATGAGCCAGACGCCGAACTCGGGAGAGGCGCCGGCCGCGTCGCTGGTCGGCTCGCTGGCCGTCTTCGGGTTGCCCGAGATCCTCGGGCTCCTGGCCGACACGAAGCAGCTCGGTGAGCTCCAGGTGGTGGGGAGCGGCGTCGACGGCCGGCTCTGGCTCGAGGGCGGGAAGCTCTCCGGCTCCATGGTCGGGACCACCCAGACCCTGACCCAGGCCGTCTTCGAGCTCGCCCTCCTCGAGGAGGGCTGGTTCTACTTCACCGCCGACCAGGTCGCCCCCTCCCCTGCCGACGCCCAGACGGTGGCCTCCGTGATCGCGACCGTCAAGCCGCAGGTCGACGAGTGGCGGGAGCTCCTGACCAAGCTTCCCCTGAGCGCCGTCATCCGACTCTCCCCCGAACCTCCCGGTCCCGAGGTCCAGATCAAAGCCGACCAGTGGCAGGTCCTCACCACCCTGGGCAATGCCGGCCTCTCGGTCGGGTCCGTCGTGACGGCCCAGGCCCATGACCAGGTCGTGACCCTCCGGATCCTCCGGGACCTCCTCCAGACCGGCCTGGTCGAACTGGACCGCGAGCCGGTCGGACCGGCCGAGGTGGGCACCGCGGCGGCGGCCGACCCCGGGGAGCAGGCCGAGGTGCCCGCCCCGCCCGTCGATCTCCCGGCCACCGACTACATCACGGCTGAGTTCTCGGACAACCCGCCACCGCCGCCCCCCACCCCGTGGCAGCCCCCGGCGGCCGGGGATGCCTTCCTCCCCCCGCCGCCGCCGGTGGTCTCCCCCGACGAGATCTTCCCCCCCAAGAACGGGGATGCCTCCATGCCCCCGCCCATCTCCGCCGATCCCTGGGCTCCCCCCGGGTCCGACACCGAGACGGTGATCGAGAGTACCAAGGCCTGACCGGTCCGAGCCGGTCAGTGGCCGTGGATGCGGTCCTGGCCCAACTGGACCAGCTCGGGGAGGAGCTTCGGGGCCAGCCAGAGGTCTCCGGCCGCGGTCAGGTGGACCCCGTCGCTGGAGCGGACCTGAACCCCGTCGATGGTCTCGGTGTAGCGCCCCCCCGGTGAGAGCCAGGATCCGAAGGGGACGAGGGTGACCACGCCGGGATGCCGGGACACCACCTGGGAGAGGAGGGTGTTGAACCGGTCGACCCGGGCCGGGTCCTCCTGAGGCCAGATCCCCCCGTTGGGCTCCTCGAAGGGGAAGAAGTAGGGGCTGGTCAGGAAGACCACCTTGGCTCCCCGGGCCCCGAGGATGGACACCGCCTGCTCGAGCTGGGCCGTGAGGTAGGCGTCGTAGTCGGCCTGGCCGATGTGCTCCCATCGGCCGTCGTGGAACCGGTCGACGGCCTCCCAACGGCCCACCAGCATCACGGCCACGTCGGGGTTCCAGGACCCGATCTCCGACCTCCAGTGTTGGGCCCAGGCCGGGCAGTCCGGGAACTGGTCGGTGACCACCCCCAGGTCGTTCAGGGGGCTCCCGACGGCGATCCCGCAGCCCACCACCGCCGCGCTCCGGGGAGCGATGGCGTAGGTCCGGGCAATCTCCCGCATCCCGAAGGCCAGGGTGAGCGAGAGCGAGTCCCCGAAGAATTCGACCTTGCTCGTCCCTCCCGGCTCGAACGAGGTGGCCCCGAAGGCGGTCCCGGCATCGGGGTAGGCGTGCTGGGCCGACACCGGATCCCTCGGGGCCGAGGCCGACACCGGGGTCGTGGCCACGAAGACGGCCGTCACCACCACGGCACCGACGGCCACGTTCCAGGCCGCCGGGGGGAGCCGGCGGAGCCGGGAACGAAGCTCGAGCCGGCGGAGCGCCCCCCGGCGGACCGGCATCTCGACCAGGTGGTAGGAGGTGGCGGCCAGGACGTAGGTGACGGCCACCCGGCCCCCGAACAGCGGGTAGCCCGTCAGGCCGGTCCGGGCGTGGTCGAGGACCAGCCAGGTGGGTTGGTACCAGAGGTAGGTGCCGTAGGAGATCTTCCCGAGGTAGCGCAAGGGCCGGGGGGAGAGAGCCCGGGCCAGGAGGCTCCCGGGCACTTCGACCACCCCGACCAGGACGGCGGCCACGGCCAGACCCACCAGGGCCCAGCCGCCCCGGTAGAGCAGCGGACTGGTGTTGTCGACGCTCGTCCAGGCCCAGCCCAGGCCGACCACGGCAGCCAGGGCCACACCGGAACAGGCCCGCCGCCCCCGGTCCGTGGTGACCGGGCCCCGGATGACGAGGACGAGGGCCAGGGCGGCTCCGATCAGGAGGCTCTGGGCCCGGGTGTCGGTGCCGTAGTAGACCCGGGAGGTGTCGGTGCCGGGATGGAAGAGAAGGGCCATGTCGACGGCCGAGGCCACGATGGCCAGCCCGGTGAGGACGAGCAGGGGTCGCAGCGAGCGTGTCCGGCGCAGCACGGCCAGTACCACCAGGGGCCAGACCAGGTAGAACTGCTCCTCGATGGCGAGCGTCCAGGTGTGCAGGAGCGGGGACGGGAAGGCGGACTGGGCGAAGTAGCTCTGGCCGGCCAGGATCTGGTGCCAGTTCCCGACGTAGAAGAGGGTCGACAGGGCGTCGAGGCGGAGCGGAGAGCGGGTGTCGGCCGGGGCGACGACGACGGCGTAGACGGCGATCCCGGCCAGCAGGAGCAGGAGTCCGGGGAGCAGGCGCCGGGCCCGGTTGGCCCAGAAGGTCCCGAGGTCGATGGCCCTCGTCTTGCCCCACTCCCTCACGAGGAGCGAGGTGATGAGGAAGCCGCTCAGGACGAAGAAGGCGTCGACGCTGAGGAAGGTGCCCCGGGCCCAGCTGAAGCCACCGTGGTAGGTCATGATGGCCACCATGGCCACGGCCCGGATCCCGTCGAGGGCCGGCATGTAGCCGAGCCGGGCCGTCCCCCCCGAGACCTCCTGGGCCCCCTCCACGGAGCCCGTGACCGCTCGTCCTGGCATGGGCCCGGAGCGTAGGCCCCCGGTCGGGTACCGGCCAGGCACCCACCCCAGGCACCAGGCCCTCCACAGAGAACCGGTTCTCGACATCGTCGTCAGGGAGTGTCCGCCCTCCGCCTGCCGTGCCCCCGGTCCCCGCCCGGCGGGCACCGCGGTGACCGGGCCGGTGACCGGGCCGGGGGATGGGCCGGGGGATGGGCCGGTCGGGACCGTCAGCCGTCGACGGCGGTGGCCGGAAGGAGCCGCTCGGAGAAGAAGGCCAGGACCTGGTCGAGGGCAGCCCGGGTGGGGGTGCCGGCGCGGTCCTGGAGATGCTCGGTCAGCACCGAGTGGGCGATGGCCGGATGACCGTGGGGATTGCCCTTGGAGGAATCCAGCTCGACGGCCACGAAGGCGTCGCCCAACTCCTCCCGGAGCCGCTCGAACCGCTCGGCCGGGACCATCCGGTCACCGGTGAAGCGGAGACCGAGCACACAGGTTCCCTCGGCGGCCCGTTCCCTGACCCGGGCCAGATCCTCCGGGGAGATGCCGAGGTCACGGCGCCGGGCCCGGCCCAGGGCCACCGGCAGGGAGGGCTGACTGAGGACGGGGGCCACCACCCGGTCGTCGACCATCATGGCCAGGGCGAACCCGCCCGTCAGGCACATCCCCACCGCCCCCACCCCGGGACCGCCGCAACGGTCGTGCTCCTCGGCGGCCAGGGCCCGGAGCCATCCGACCACCGGGCTGCTCCGACCCTGGGCCAGGAGGGTGAACTCCCGGGAGATGCAGACCTCGGCCATCGTCGAGGCCAGGGCTCCGAGCGAAGGGGCCCGGCCCGGGGTGCCGAAGAGGTGGGGCAGCACGGCGGTGAAACCGCTCTCCGCCACCGTCCGGCCGAAGGCGGCCACCAGCGGGGTGATTCCCGGCACCTCGCTCATGACGATGACGGCCGGCCCCGACCCGGTCCGGTAGACGTCCCGGGTCTTCCCGAGGGCGGTGAATTCGGTCCGGCTGAACCCCTCCAGGGGATCGGTGGCGTCGGTCATGGCCACAGCCTACGGACCGTGGCGCCTCAGGGCCGGAAGCGTTCGACCCCGCCGGAGCCGGCCAGGGGGATCTCCGTGGTGTCGGGGGCGGCCCGGTACCGGGCCGCGGGACGGCTCCGGAGCCGACGACCAGGTGACCGTTCCGGGCAGGGTCGGGCCGGGTCGGCGAATTGCCGCCGCCGGGCTGACCACACCTCGTCCGTCTCAGGGCTGCTGTCCGACCGGGGTCCTGAGACCGTCGAGAGGATGGGGAGCATGGGAGCGGGAAGGGACCAGCCCTGGGCGGGGACGGCCCGGGGTGGCGGCGACGTGGTGCCGGGGGCAGCACCCGGGCGACGGGGGACGAGGGCCCCGACCATGGTCGGCACCGTCCGGATCAGGATGGCCAGGTCGAGTCGGAGCGACCAGTTCTCGATGTAGTGGTTGTCGAGGCGGGCCCGCTCGTCGATGGAGGTGTCGCCCCGGAGGCCGTTCACCTGGGAGAGCCCGGTCAGGCCCACGGGGACCCGGTGACGCTGGTCGTAGGCGCGGACGGTGAGCCCGAACTGGTCGACGAAGACGGGCCGCTCCGGACGGGGCCCGACCAGGGACATGTCGCCCCGCAGCACGTTCCAGAGCTGGGGCAGCTCGTCCAGGCTGGTGCTCCGGATGAACCGGCCCAGGGGGGTCACCCGGCTGTCGCAGTCGACGCTCCAGGTCGTGTCGGAGTCGGTGTTGATCCGCATGGAGCGGAACTTGAGGATCTCGACCTCGCTGGAGCGCTCCCCGACCCGGAGCTGCCGAAAGAAGACCGGGCCCGGACTGGTGAGCTTGACGGCCAGGGCCAGGGCGGCGAAGACCGGGGAGGCCAGGGCCAGCAGGAGGGCGGCCACCACGACGTCGAGGACCCGCTTGGCCAGCCGGCCCCGGGCCTGGAGGACGTTGCGGGGGAGACGGACGAGCGGATACCCGAGCACCAGGTCGACGTCACGGCCCCGGGGAGAGAAGCCGAGCTCGAAGAAGCGGGGCAGGACGTGGATCTCGACTGAGGCGTCCTCGCAGGCCCGGACCACCTCGACCATGGCCGATTCCCGGGCCACCCCGAAGGCGATGACGACCCGTCGGACCCGGTGGCGGGCCAGGATGTCGGCCAGGTCGCCGGCCCGGCCCAGGACAGGGAAGGGGAGGTGCTCCTGGCTGTCGATGTCGTCGACGAACCCCACCGGGACCAGGCCGAACTCGGGGTGCTCGGCCAGGGTCTCCGCCAGCCGGACGGCGATGTCGCCGGCCCCGACGACCAGGGTGGGGTCGAGCAGCAGCCCCCGGACCCGGAGGTGACGAACGGCGGTCTGGAGCATGAGGCGGTCCAGGACCAGGAAGCCGGCCCCGGCCGGGACGAGGGCCAGGGCATCGATCGGGGTGGGTCCGAAACCACCCACGACGGCCACGGTCACGAAGGCGGCGGCCACCGCCCCCACCACCCGTCCTCCGTCGCCGAGCCCCAGGGTCAGCCTGACCCGATACTGGCCGGAGGCGGCCAGGGCGAAGACGGTACCGACCACGAAGGCGGGGACGCCCCAGGGCCGACCCCCCGAGATCAGGACGCCGGCGACGAGGAGCCAAGAGATGTCGCCGAGGACACCGCAGACACCGACGACGCCCCGGAGCGGCAATTGCCCGAGCCGCGGCCGGGTGGCGATCCTGGCTCGGTCAAGCGGCTCGAGTGCGAGGTCGGAGATCATGGGTCGGAACCCGGTCGGGGGCGCAATGCCCTCGGGTCAGGCCTCCACCTGACGGCGACGACGACCCCGGACCACCAGGGCCATGCCCACCAGGACCGTTCCACCACCGACGGCAGCCATCTCGCTGATGTCGGCACCCGTGAACGCCAACCCACCGGCAGGGGCGGTGGCCGGGGCCGGCGTGGAGCCGCCGCCGCCGGCGTCGGCGCTGGTAGCCGGGGGGATGGTCGTGACGACCGTGTTGGTGGTGCAGCCCGTATAGCAGGTCGAATCGGCCGAGGCGGCCGTGGCCGGGAGGAGGCTGGCCGGCACGGCGAGAAGCAGCCCGGCGCCGAGAACCCCGGTCCGGACGAAGCCTGCCGACTTCGTAGTCTTGACGGTTCGCATATCCGGCTCCAAGTCGTCTTGATTGCTACGGAGAGTGATACCTAAGCCTGGTCTATGCCTAGGAATTGTGCAAGTCAAGAGTTACGATTGTGAACTTTTGGCGCATGCACACGCTGAGCGCATGACACACTACTGACAGTGCTTGCGACAGAAGGATCGCCGCTTCACCCGTCAGGATCACCACGCTTTGTGGCAATCGGGTCCCTCGGGGAGACCGTTGTCGAGGAGTCGCCGTCCCCGGCTTTCAGGCGGTGGGGCCGCTCCCGAGCCAGCCCCGGCGGCGGAAGAGAACCAGGAGGATGACGATGGCCACCACCTCGAGGCCGAGGCCGAGGAAGACGAAGGACTCCCAGTTCGGCTGGACCCGGTTCACGAGGAAGGAGAAGTGCTGCCCGAAGAACCCGGTCAGGAAGCCCAGGGGCAGGAAGATCGTGGCGATGATGGCCAGCTGCTTCATGACCACGTTCAACCGGTTCGAGACCGGGTGTCCATGGCCCCGGCGTCGGACATCCCGGGGATCCCCACCATGCCGGAGTTGAGGCCGGCGATCATGTCCCGCTGGGGGGTGATGACCTTCCGGATGGTCATGATCTGCCGCTTCATGTCGAAGAGGGTGCCGAGCTGCTCCTCGGTCGGGTTGGTCAGGATGGCCGTCTCGAGTTCGTCGATGGCGTCGTCGACGGCGGAGAGCACCGGGAAGATGGAGTCGATCAGGATGTCCATGATCAGGTAGAAGGCGGCGACCTGGGGCTCGACGGCCGCCGCCGAGTGGTGGCTCGAGATCCGATTCGCCACCGTGCCCAGGTCGGGCCAGTCGCCCTGGTGGATGCTGATGATGAAACTGGCCGTGATGAAGCAGTGGACCTCGGCCGGGCTCTTCCCGCCCGTGGCCGCCGGGAGGCGAATGGTCGGCATCCACCGAAATCCGGGGGCCCCCTGGGATCATTTCCCCATGTCGAAGATCTACACCCACATTCCCCATCCCCACATCGCGGAGCGGAAGCAGCAGGCTCCCCCCAAGGTCGCCGACCAGCTCCCCACCGGGAGCGCCGCGGCCCGGGCCAACGCCTGGCTGGCCGTGAAGATCTCGACCGGTGTCGGGACCATGTGGTGCGCCTACGTCTTCGCCGTCATCGCCTTCATCTCCCTGCCGACCACGATCAGCAGTCACAACCTCATCCAGATCGTCAGCTGGGTGGCCCAGACCTTCCTGCAGCTCGTCCTGCTGAGCATCATCATCGTTGGACAGAACATCCAGGCGGCCGGGGCCGACAAGCGGTCCCAGGCCACCTACGAGGACGCCGACGCCGTCCTCCACGAGGCCATCTCGATCCAGAAGCACCTCGAGGCCCAGGACGCCGAGATCGAGCGGCTCCTGGCCCTGGTCGGGACCCCGAAGGCCTGACCGCCCGGGCTCTCCCCCGAGGAGGGGTCGGACCCGGTCAGACCGAGAAGGAACGGAGGAGGACGGCGGAGTCGCAGCCGGCCGCCATCCCGCCGTAGCCGGCCATGTCCCGGAGGAACCGGTCGGGGTCGAAGTCGGTGCCGAGCCCCTCGATGTAGGCCCGGTGCTCCCGGAGGGAGGCCACCCCGGCGTCGATGGTGGCGGTCACGTCGACGAAGTGGGTGGCGACGTCCCCTCCGGCCACGTAGACGGCCCCGATCCCGTCCCAGCGGTCCCCGGCCTCGGGGAAGACCCAGCGGTTGGCGGCGTCCCGGCAGGCGTCGAGGACGGCGAGGCCGACGGCCCGGTGGTCGGCGTGGTTGACCCCGCCACCCTCACCCCAGGTCAGGTCGAAGTTCATCCCGACGACCACCTCGGGCCGGAGCCGTCGCAGGGCCCTGGCCAGGTCCCGGCGCAGGGCCAGGCCGTACTCGACCGCTCCGTCGGGGTGGCCGAGGAATTCGACATGGTCGACCCCGACGACGGCGGCGCTGCGGCGCTGCTCCTCCTCCCGGAGCGGTCCACACCGGGCTGGGTCGAGGCCGTCGATCCCGGCCTCACCACTGGTGGCGAGCACGTAGGAGACCGACTTCCCATGGCCCGTCCACCGGGCCACTGCGCTCGCCATCCCGTACTCGAGGTCGTCGGGATGGGCCACCACGCAGACGGCCCGCTCCCAGCTCTCGTCGACAGGTTCCACGGCAGCCGACCGTAGCGTTCCCTACACTGCCTGTCACCGGTGACGGTGGAGCCGGCGAGGGGGATCGGAGTTCCGATGGGACCAGGTTCGGTCAGGCGGCGGTTGACGGCGGGAGCGGCGGCCCTGGCCGGCCTCGGGATGGTCGGCCTGGTGGCCGGCACCCCGGGTGCGACGGCCGGGGCGGCCACCCCGGGCCACACCGTGATCACCATCTCGGGCGGAGCCAACGCGGCTCCCCCGGCCGAGGACTGGTCCCAGCTGAGCCCCACGACGGCACCGTCGTCGAGGGCCGGGGCCGCCATGGCCTACGACCGGGCCACCGGCCAGCTCATCCTCTTCGGGGGGAACGACGGCGTCGACGAGGCCGACACCTGGAGCTGGTCGGGGACGGACTGGACCCAGCTCCAGCCGGCCGACAGCCCGGGACCCCGGGACGACGCGGCCATGGCCTTCGACAGCGCCACCGGGCAGCTCCTCCTCTACGGCGGGGTGGGGAGCTCCGGGGACACCTGGGCCTGGACCGGGACCGACTGGTCGGACGTCACCCCGGCCTCGAACAACCCGGCCGCGGTATCGGGGGCCTCGATGGCCTACGACCCCACCAGCGGCCGGCTCCTCCTCTTCGGGGGCACGGGGGCCTCGGGCCCCGTCGCCGACACCTGGAGCTGGGACGGGAAGGCCTGGTCCCCCCTCAAGGTGGCCACGAGTCCCCCGGCCCGGTTCGACGCCTCCCTCGCCTTCGACCCTGCCGCAGGCCGGCCGGTCCTCTTCGGCGGGACCGGCATGGTCCAGGGCGTGCTGAGCACCCTGGACGACACCTGGACCTGGGACGGGTCGACCTGGGCCGACGCCACCTCCAAGGTCCCCACCGACAGCCCCCCGGCCCGGACGGCCGCCTCGATGGCCTTCGACCCCGCCACCGGCCAGCTCGTCCTCTTCGGCGGCGGCCAGACCGCCGGCCGCAACCCCCTCTACGACGGCGACACCTGGGTCCTCCCCTCCGGTGCCGGCGGGGCCGGTGGGCTCGGAGGCGGGAACGGAGGGACGGCCAAGTGGACCCAGTGGGAGTCCAACAAGAGCCCCGGGGCCCGGGCCTCGGCCGCCATGGCCTACGACCCGGCCACCGGCCAACTCCTGCTCAGCGGTGGCTCCCAGGCCGTTCCGCCCCCGGGACCCTCGACCCGGGCCCCGGTGATCCTCGGCCTCCAGTCCGAGACCTGGTCCTTCGGCCCCGTCTCCGCCCAGGCGCCGGTCGTCACCGTCCAGCCCCTCGACGCCGCCGGTCCGGTGGGCTCGGCGGTGAGCTTCACCGCCGCCGCCACCGGCGAGCCCTTCCCGACCGTCCAGTGGGAGGTCTCGACCGACGGGGGCCGGACCTTCGCCCCGCTGCCCCAGACGAGCCCCCCGGCGGTCCTGAACGGGGCCCTGTCGTCGACGCTGTCGATCGGCGACATCGACAACGACGGCCGCTACGAGGCCGTCTTCACGAACGCCTCGGGGGCGACGACCTCGTCGGTGGCCACCTTGACCGTCGGCCCGCCGCCCGTCCCGCCGTCGTGCACCCCCGGGGACCGGGCCTGGGTCTGCCACCTCTACCTGACCCTCCTCGACCGGTCCCCCGACCCGGGCGGGATGAGCACGGCCCTGGACCTCCTCGGGGCCGGGGAGACCCGGACCCAGGTCGCCCTGGGCGTCCTCCAGAGCCCGGAGTTCCGGTCCGACCTGGTGCAGTTCGACTACACCCACTTCCTCGACCGGGCCGGTGCTCCCCAGGAGCTGGCCTTCTGGGTGGGGCAGCTGGGGACGGGGCAGTCCGACAGCTTCGTCCTGGCCAACATCGTGGGCTCCCAGGAGTACTTCGCCATCCACGGGGGGACGAACGACGGCTGGCTGGACGGCGCCTACCAGGACCTCCTGGGCCGGCCCCCCGACCCGGCCGGCCGCCAGTACCACCTGGCCCAGTTGCTGTACTCGGGGCTGACCCGGACCCAGGTGGCCGCCGACATGCTCTCGAGTCCGGAGTACCGGACCCTCCAGGTCCTCCGGGACTATGAGGGCATCCTCCAACGGGCCGCCGACCCCGGTGGGATCCTCCACTACGTCGGCCTCCTCGGCACCACCGGGACCCCCGAGGTCGTCGAGTCGAGGATGCTGGGCTCGGCCGAGTGCTACGTCATGACCTTCGACGGCACGGCCTGGCTGGGGGCCGTCTACCGGGACCTCCTCCATCGGGAGGTCGATCCCGGCGGCCTGGCCGCCTACGCGGCCTTCATCGAGGGCGACCCGGACCGGCCCATCATCATCGGCGACATCATCTCCAGTCCCGAGTACCGGAGCGACGTGATCGACGCCCTCTACGTCCACTACCTCCACCGCCACGCCGACCCCGGCGGGCTGAGCGCGGCCCTCCAGTTCCTCCAGTCGGGCGGAACCGACGAGCAGCTGGCCTCCATCATCATCGGCTCCCCCGAGTACCTGGCCCTCCACGGAGGAACCAACGACGGCTGGCTCGACGCCGTCTACTCCGACGTCCTGAACCGGCCCCCGGACCCGGGGGGCCGGGCCACCTTCACCCAGGCCCTGAGCTTCAACGTCTCCCGCCAACAGGTGGCGTTCGAGATCCTCGGCAGCGACGAGTCCCTCAGCGACCAGATCAACGCCGACTACCAGCTCTTCCTGGGCCGTCCGGCCGACCCGAGCGGCATCACCGCCTGGCTCGGGTTCCTCCACCAGGGCGGGAAGCTGGAACAGGTCGTCATCGGCCTGATCAGCTCGCCCGAGTTCTCCGCCGACCACGCCGCCACCGGACTTGTCCCGAACGGGCTCCTCAGCTGACCGGGGCCGTCCTCAGGCGAAGGTGACGACGGAGCGGAGGACCTCGCCCCGGCCCATCCGGGCGAAGGCCTCCTCGACGTCGTCGAGGCCGATGGTCTCCGAGACGAAGCCGTCGAGGTCGAGGCGGCCGCTCAGGTAGAGGTCGATGAGCATGGGGAAGTCCCGGCTGGGGAGGCAGTCGCCGTACCAGGAGGACTTGAGGGCCCCGCCCCGGCCGAAGAGGTCGATGAGGGGGAGCTCGATGGTCATGGTGGGGTCGGGCACCCCGACCTGGACCAGGGTCCCGGCGTGGTCCCGGGCCTCGAAGGCCTGGCGGTAGGTCTCCGGCCGGCCCACGGCCTCGATGACGACGTCGGCCCCGAAACCGTCGGTCAGCTCCCGGATGGCCTCGACGGGGTCCCCGGCCGAGGCGTCGACGGTGTGGGTGGCTCCGAAGCCCCGGGCCCAGTCGAGCTTCCGGGGGTCGATGTCGACGGCGATGACCATCCGGGCCCCGGCCAGGGTGGCCCCGGCGATCGCCGCGTTCCCGACCCCGCCGCAGCCGATGACGGCCACGGAGTCGCCCCGGGTGACCCCCCCGGTGTTGACGGCGGCCCCGAACCCGGCCATGACCCCGCAGCCGATGAGGCCGGCCGCCTCGGGCCGGGCCCGGGGGTCGACCTTCACGGCCTGGCCCGCCGCCACCAGGGTCTTCTCGGCGAAGGCCCCGATCCCGAGGGCGGGGCTGAGGGGGGTGCCGTCGGCCAGGGTCATGGGCTGGGCCGCGTTGGCGCTGTCGAAGCAGTACCAGGGCCGCCCCCGCCGGCAGGACCGGCACCGGCCGCAGGGGGCCCGCCAGGCCAGGACGACGAAGTCGCCGGGGCCGAGGTCGGTGACCCCCTCCCCCACCGACTCGACCTTCCCGGCCGCCTCGTGGCCGAGGAGGAAGGGGAAGTCGTCGTTGATGGCCCCCTCCCGGTAGTGGAGGTCGGTGTGGCAGACCCCGCAGGCGGCCACGGCCACCAGCGCCTCCCCCGGGCCGGGGTCGGGGACGACGATCTCCTCGATCGAGACCGGCTTCCCCCGGGCTCCTGCCACCACGCCTCGCACCGTCTGGGACACCGGGCCACCTCCTGGACGCTCGCCTCCGGGTCGGGGCAGACCGTACACGGCGTCGGCCCGGTCAGGTCGTCCGGTCCTCCCCGCCGGGCCGGAGCCGGAAGCCCGATCCGGGCCACCAGTTCCAGCGGCCCAGGAGGGCGGCGGCCGAGGGGACGAGGAGGGTGCGGACGATGAAGGTGTCGATCAGGATCCCGAGGGAGAGACCGGTTCCGATCTGGCGGACCTGCCCCGAGGTGGTGAGGGCCAGCACCCCGAAGGTGCCGGCCAGGATCAGGCCGGCGGTGGTGACGGTGGTGCCCGTCGAGGCCAGGGCGGCGGCGACGGCGTCCCGGGGCGGGAGCCGGTCGGCCTCCTCCCGGATCCGGCTCATGACGAGGATGTTGTAGTCCTCCCCCAGGGCCATGACGAAGACGAAGAGGAAGAAGGGGAGGGTGAAGTTGACCCCGAGCTGGTGGCCGGCCACCACGAAGACCCCCACCGCCAGCCCGAGGGCGGCCAGGTAGGAGAGGGCCACGCTCAGGACGAGGTAGACGGGGGCCACCAGGCTCCGCAGGACCAGGGCCAGGAGGAGGGCCAGGACCAGGAGGACGACGGGGACGATCCGGACCACGTCCCGGGTGGAGACGGCACTGACGTCAGCGGCGCCGGGAGCCTGGCCGGCCACCCCGGCCCCGTCGGCCCCGAGCTCCGCGGCCACGGCGGCGACGGCCCGGCGGACGGCAGGGACGCCCTGGAGGGCGGCGGTCGACCCCGGGGATCCGGCGGTGAGGGTGACCTGGAAGAGGACGGTCCTCCCGTCGGCGCTGACGAAGCCGGCCAGGGCCCGGTAGGCGTTGTAGCGGGACCCGGTCAGGGCGCTGTGGGCCGGGGGGACGAGGGGGAGGTCCTGGGGCGGGCCCAGCCGGCGGTAGGCGGCGGCGATGAGGGAGGGGGAGAGGAAGCCGCCCCCGTCGAGGACCCCCGTCACCGAGGTGAACTGCCCGGTCCGCAGGAGGTCGTCGTCGGCCGGGACCAGGACCTGGGGATGGGTCCAGACGGAGCCGGTGAAGGTGAAGAGGAGGCCCGTGGCGTCGAGGGGGATCCCGAAGTGGGCCTCGAAGACGGCCTCCCCGGCCCCGGAGTCGGAGCCGGCGATGGCCCCGCCCGGGTTGAAGCCGGAGGGGGCGTAGTCGACGAGGAGCAGGGAGAGCCCCCCGAGGAGGACGACCCCGACGGCGAGGGCGGTGCCGGGCCGGCGGGTGACCCGGACGGCGATGGCCCCCCAGAGGCCGGTCCGGGCCCGGCCCGGCCGGGGCGCCGAGGGCCAGAAGACAGCCCGGCCGAAGATGGCGAGGAGAGCGGGGAAGAGGGTCAGCTCGACCAGGAGGACGACGGCGACGCCGACGGCCAGGCCGGGACCGACCCCCCGGTAGAGGCCGAAGCCGGCCAGCAGCAGGCTCAGGAGGGCGGCGATGACGGTGGCGGCGGAGAAGGCGATCGAGACCCCGACCCGGCCCAGGGCGGCCACGACGGCATCGGCGGGCTCGAGGCCCAGGCCGAGCTGCTCCCGGTAGCGGTAGAGGAGGAAGAGGCCGTAGTCGGTGCCGGCCCCGAGGACGAGGGCGGTGAGGAGGAGCTGGAGGAGGGAGGAGATCTGGACGCCGAGGTGGGTGGACTCGGCGATGAGGGGCCCGGCCAGGGTCAGGGACACGACGGCGGGGGCCAGGGTCACGAGGGGGGCCAGGAAGGAGCGGAAGGCCAGGATCAGGAGGAGGATGATGAGGGCGGCCGAGACGAGCTGGACCGTCCCGGCGGTGTGGGCAGCGGCTCCCTGCTGGTCCACCAGGATGGGGAGGGACCCGGTCAGCTCCGCCTCGAGGCCGCCGTCGGCCCCGGTGGCGGACGGGAAGGTGGCCCGGACGGCGTCGACCGACTGCCTGCCGACGGGCCCACCCCCGAGCGTGGTGGGGTCGAAGGTGACGACGAGGGAGAGGGCCCGCCGATCGCCCGAGACGGCTCCGGCCGAGACGGCCGAGACGTGGGGGACCCGGCCGGCGGCGACGGCGAGACGGCCGGCGGCGGCCTCGTCGGCGGCGGTGACGGCCCCGCCCGATCGGGACAGGACCAGGATCCCGGTCGAGCCGGTGGGCGAGGCGAAGGGGGCGGCCATCCCGGCGGCCAGGACGCTGGGGGCGTCGGGGGGAAGGAAGGCGACGTTGTCGTTGCGGATGACGCTGCCGAGGGAGGGGAGGAAGGCCACGGCGGCCGCCGTCAGGACCAGCCAGCCCACCACGACAGCCCACCGGGCCCGGACCGCGAACCTCCCGACGGCCTCGAACACAGAGCTGACCCTAAGGCACCGTTCCCCCGGCCGTCCGGACCCGGTCGGCGGGGAGGTCGACCCGGCAGCGGTCCCCGGTCGAGAAGGGGGCCGCCGTCCGGGCCAGGAGCTCGGAGCCGTCGTCGAGCCGGAGGAGGAGCTCGCGGCGCCGACCCAGGTCGACCCGGTCGAGGACGGTGGCGGCCAGGGCCCCGGACTCCCCCACCGACACGTCCTCGGGATCGATCTGCCACCAGCCGGACCCGCCGTCGGTGGCGACGTTCTCGAGGCCGAGGAGCCGGGCCACGGTCGGGCCGGCCGGGGCGGCCAGGACGGCCGACCGGGACCCGCCCTGGGCCAGACGGCCCTCGTCGACGACGAGGAGGTCGTCGGCCAGGTAGGCGGCATCCTCGGGATCGTGGGTGACGAGGACGGAGGCCACCCCGGCCGTCGGGAGAACCCGCCGGAGGTCCCGCCGGAGCCGGGCCCGGACGGGGGCGTCGAGGGAGGAGAAGGGCTCGTCGAGGAGGAGGACCTCGGGGTCCCGGGCCAGGGCCCGGGCCAGGGCCACCCGCTGGCGCTGCCCCCCGGAGAGCTCGACGGGTCGCCTGTCCTCGAGGCCATCGAGGCCGAGGGACGACAGCCAGTGGACGGCCCGGGCCGGGTCGGCGCCGGGACCGAGGGTGACCTGGGCCCAGACGGTCAGGTGGGGGAAGAGGCCGGCGTCCTGGGGGACGTAGCCCACCCGGCGGGTCTCGGGGGGGAGCGCCCCGAGCGCCCGGGTCCCGAGGGAGACCGACCCGGCCCCGTTGTCGAGGAGCCCGGCCAGGAGCCGGAGGACGGTGGTCTTGCCCGCCCCCGAGGGGCCGAGGAGGGCCAGCCGGGTGGTGGGGGCCGGGGTCCCGATGGCGAGGTCGAAGGTCCCGAGCCGGTAGCTGAGGTCGAATGCGAGGGGGAGGGCATCCCGGTCGGGGGGTCCGACCGGGGCGGGCCGGTCGGCCCGGCCCCGACGGGGGAGCCGGACCCGACCCAGGGCGGCCGGGACCAGGAGGAGCAGGACCAGGGCCACAGCGACGGCCAGGGCGGCGGGGGCGGCGGTCCGGGCCAGGCCGGTCCCGGAGAACTGGACGTAGGTGAAGACGGGGAGGGAGTAGGGGTGGTAGGCGACGATGACGGTGGCCCCGAACTCGCCGAAGGCCCGGAGCCAGGCCAGGAGGAGCCCGGCCCCGATCCCCGATCGGGCCAGGGGGATGCTGATCCGGCGGAACCTTTCGAGGGGCCCGAGTCCGAGGGTGGCGGCCACGTCGATGAGGGTGGGGTCGACGGCGGCAAAGGCGCTCCGGGCCGCGATGACGAGGAAAGGGGCCGAGACGAAGACCTGGGCGATCACGATCCCGGCCATGGTGTCGGTGAGCCGACCCCCGGTGAACCGGCCCAGGGGGGTCTCGGGACCGACGAGGGCCAGGAGGAGGATCCCGCTCATGAGGGGGGGGAGGGCCAGGGGGAGCTGGACGGCCGCCCCAACCACGGTGGCCAGCCGACCCCGGGAGGAGGCCAGGGCCGAGGCCAGGGGGATCCCGAGGAGGGCGACGACCGCGGCCGCCACGGTGGCGGTCTCCAGGGAGACGACCAGGGCCCCGCCCAGACCCGGGGTGGAGAAGCCCGTGCTCGGCCCGGTCAGGAGGTGGACCCCGAGGGCGAGGATCGGGGCCAGGAGGCCGATGACCAGGATCCCCCCCAGCCAGGGCAGGGGCGACCGGGCCGGCCTGCCGGTCACGACGTCCCGAGGACCGGGGTCAGCGAGGCCGGGACCCCGGTGCCGGAGACGGTGGGAGGGGTGACCAGGGCCAGCCCCTCGGCGCCGAGCTCGGCCTTCCCGTCGGCCGTCCCCAGGAGGTAGGCCACGAAGGCCTCGGCCCCGGCCTCGTGCGGGGCGCCGGCCAGGACGGTGACGGTGAAGGTGGCGGAGAGCGACACCGTCCCCAGGGGCACGTTGGGGATCCCGGCCGCCTTGGCCTCGTTGGCGTAGAAGAAGCCGGCGTCGAGCTGGCCGGCCTGGAGCCGGCCCACAAGGGTCTCCTCGGGGAAGACCCCGGCCGTCCCCTGGAGCAGCTTCAGGAGGGCGCTGTCCCCGGTGGAGGTGACCGTGTCGGTGATGGCGGTGGCGGTCAGCTTCCCCTTGGGGTCGAGGACGGGGTCGGTCCGGCCCAGGAGGAACCCGGGTCGGGTCACGACCTGGTACCAGGGGGTCGTCTTCAGGTCGGCGGCGAAGCTGCTCGTGGGGTTGTAGCCGAGGACGAGGGGGGCGGTGGCGAAGGCTGCGTACCAGGAGACCCAGCTCCCGTTGGCCGCCCCCTCCAGGGTGGCGTTCACGGCGGGGCTGGCGCTGATGAAGACGTCCCCCTGGCGGACCTTCCCGGTGATGGCCGAGGCCAGCGCCGTCGACCCGGCCCCGTAGCCGCTGAACCGGTACCCGGTCGCCTTGGTGAAGGCCGGGCCGATGTCGTTCTCCATGGCCGTGGTGAGCGAGCCTGCGTAGAGGACGTCGACCGGCCCCCGGTCCGGGGGGGCCGTGGTGGTGACGGCCACCGACGACGAGGAATTCGAGCTGCAGGCCGCGGTCAGGAGGGCCAGGGCGGCCAGGAGGCCGACAGCCGTCCGGGTGGATGCCCTCACCGGACGGGGACCTCCACCACGACGTTGGTGGCCTTGACGGAGGCCACGGCCAGGGAGCCGGGGGCGAGGCCGAGCTCGTCGACGGCCTCCCGGCTCATGAGGGAGACGATCCGGTGGCGGCCGGCCACCATCTCGACCTGGGCCATGACGGTGTCGGTCACGACGGAGGTGACGATCCCGACGAACCGGTTCCGGGCCGAGGCCGAGGCCACGGCCGGGGGGACCTGGGTGGTGGCCACGGACCGGGCCAGCTCGGCCAGGTCGGCCCCCTCGATGACCCGCCGACCTCCCGCTGTCCTGGTGGCCCTCAGCTTCCCCGAGTCGATCCAGCGCCCCACGGTGTCGGTGCTGACCCCGAGGAGCTCGGCCGCCTCGCCCGTTCCGTAGGTCTCCATGGCCGGGAACCCTACAACGCAGATACGGGTCCATACGACCCCTGTGACCGCATCTGCCTGCACTCCGGGCAGTTGGCTCCCCGTATCGGCGGAACGGTTGGACTCCGTTACGGCCCGGTTCCCGCCGTCCCGAGGATGGAGGCGCCGGTGGGACCGACGCTGAGCGCCAGGCACTGGGCCGGGGTGGGGCAGTCCAGCGAGTGGATCCGGCCCGTACCGGCCGGGACGAGCGCCGGCGTCCACGACAACCCACTGGTGGTGGTGGCCAGGATGACGCCGGTCCCGATGGCGGTGTCCCCGGTGACGACGCAGTCGGAGGTGGTGGCACAGGACACGGCGGCGAAGACCGGGGCCGGGGTGGCCAGGGTGGAGAGCGTCGTTCCGCCGTCGACGGTCTGGATCAACGTGCTGGCCGGAGCGTTGTCGGCCCCGATCATGCACACCGCCGCCGAGGGGCAGGACATGGAGTTCGGCAGGGCGAACACGGCGTCCACTCCACCCTGCTTCCAGGTCACCCCTCCGTCGTCGGTGACCTCGACGCTGATGGCGTAGCCGGCGTTCCCGACGATGCCGTAGCCAGCCACCACGCACCGGAGTGGCGAGGGGCAGCTGATGGCCGTGGGCTGGAACCCGATCCGAAAGGGGCCGGTGGCGGTCCACGTGATCCCCCCGTCGGTGGTCACGACCAGGACTGATCCCCCGGCGGCTTGATAGCTGGGTGTGTAGCACCGGGAGACGGTCGGGCACGCCAGACCCTTGACGTCGTCGATGCCGGCGGGGAGGCCGGCCGCCGTCCACGTGCTCCCTCCGTCCGAGGTGTCCATGGCCACGAAGCCGTTGGGACCCCGGCCGACGGACACACAGACGGCGGCGGAAGCACAAGCGAGGAGCTGAGGGACCATTGGCCCGGCCGGAGGGGTCTGGCCGGCCCAGCTGGCCCCGCCGTCAGTACTGCGGAGTATGGCAGTGGCCCCGTTGTCGTCGTCGCCCACGGCCGTGCACACCATCGCCGTGGGGCAGGAGATGCCGCCCCAGGTGCTGATCCCGGAGGGGAGCAGCGTGCGGGTCCAGGTGGAACCCCCGTCGGAGGTCCCGAACAGGGTCCCCACCGACCCGGGGCCGGGTCCCACGATGAACGACCCGCCGTTGCCCAGGACCCCGGACTGGCCCGGAGCGATGCAGCGGAGGGTGCTGGGACAGGCCACGGCCATCAGGGGACCCTGGCCGGCTGGGACGGTCTCGGCCGTCCAGGTCGAGGCCACGCCGTCATCGGTGGTGACCTCGGCCACCCCGCTGCCGCTGTGCTCGCCGACGGCGGTGCAGGTGCCGGGGGTGCCCGGCACGCAGGCCAGGCCGATGAACACGGTGCTGCTCGGGCTGGCCCGGGTCGTCCAGGTCGGTGTGGCCGCGAAGGCGTTGTCGGAGGAGATGATGACCCCGTTGAACGGCGCCAGGCCCACGGCCGTGCACGCCGTCACCGAGGTGCAGGTGACGGCCTGTAACTGGTCGGTGGCGGCGGCCTTGACGGCCTGCCAGGTGGTCCCGGAATCGGAGGTGTCGAGGATCTGGGTGTTCCCGTTGGCGTCGGTCATGCCCAGGGCCACACAGTGGACCGGATCGGGACACGCCACCGAGTTGAGCTTGCCGATCCCGGCCTCCGGGGTGCTGACGGTCCAGGTGGTTCCCCCGTCGGTGGTCTGGGCCGCGGCGGGCTCGTCCTGAGTGTTGTTGTTCCCGACGGCGGTGCAGTCGAGGGCCGATGGACAGGCCACCGAGTCCAGCCGGGTCGGGCCGGCCGGAACGGTCTCGCCGGTCCAGGTGGCGCCGCCGTCAGCCGTTCCGACGATCGCGGCGGTGCCGGATCCGGTGCCGTTGAGTCCCCGTCCCACTGCCGTGCACACCGTGGTCGACACGCAGGCCACCCCCTCGAGCTCGGTGACGGGGGCCGGGACGGACTGCGGCGTCCAGGTGCTGCCCCCATCGGTGGTGGCGAGTACCACGCCACCGGAGCTGCTCCCACCGGCGGCGAAGCACACCAGGGCCGAGGGGCAGGCCACGGCCAGGTTCGAGCCGTCGGCGAAGGCGGTCCGGAGATCGCTCCAGGTGGCGGCGGGGCCGGGCGGGGACGTGACGGTCCCCGAGACGGCGGACAGCGCCGACGTGCCCGCCCCGTTGGAGGCGGTCACGGCCACCTCGATGCCCTGGCCGGCCTGGGCCGGGGTGACCACGAACCGGGAGCCGCCGGCCCCGCCGATGGGGGTGCAATCCGACCCGGTGCAGGCCGACCAGGTGAAGGTGAAGCGGCTCGGCGCCCCCAGCCAGGTCCCGGTGGTGGCGATGAGGGTGTCGCCCACAGCCGGGGCGGCGTGGCCCTGGGCGACGATGAAGGTGGGGACGTTGACGTCAACAGGCGGGGCCCCGACGTCGGCCATGGCCACGATGGGCCGATTCAGGTTGGAGCCCCCGGCGGAGCCGAAGAACCCGGCCGTCCCGTAGGCGAAGATCCCGCCGTCGGACGCCACCAGCCAGTAGCCCCGGCCGTCGGTGGTGGCCGCCATCAGGACGATGGGCCGGTTGAGGTGAGCGCCCCCGGTGGAACCGAGGAAACCGGCGTCGCCGTAGGCGAAGATCCCCCCGTCGGAGGCCACCAACCAGTAGCCCAGCCCGTCCGGTGTGGCCGCCATCCCCACCACCGGCCGGTTCAGGCTCAGGCTCCCCGTCGACCCGAAGAACCCCGCATCCCCGTAGGCGAAGATCCCCCCGTCGGAGGCNNGCCACCAACCAGTAGCCACCACCCCCGGGGACGGCGGCCATGTCGACGACCGGCCGGTTCAGGAGGAGACTCCCGGTCGATCCGAAGAAGGCGGCGCTCCCGTAGGAGAAGATCCCGCCGTCGGAGGCCACCAGCCAGTAGCCGCTGTCGGGTGCTGCCAGGTGGGCCCGGACCGGGGCCGGGCTCTTGGCTCGGGCCTGGGCCGCCACCGCCGGCGCCCACGCCCCCGTCGTGGTCAGGATCGACACGACCACGGCCACGGCCACGGTCCTGCCGAGCTGACGCCGCATCCGCGGACCCCCTCTTCCGCCTGCAGTCTACTGACCAGGAGGATCAGGCCGAGGTTCATGAGGTAGGCGGTCCCGGTGTCGTCGGCCGTCGGGTTGGTCCGCCTCACCCCGCCCTCAACCCTGGGTTGATACCGTGCCCGGGTGCCCCTCGACGCCAAGGTCCTGACCGTCTCCGACGCCTGCCACGACGGGTCCCGGGAGGACCGATCCGGGCCGGCCGCCGTGGAGCGACTGGAGCGGGCCGGCTTCACGGTGGTGGCCCGTGGGCTCTGCCCCGACGGGGTCGAGCCGGTGGCGACCGCCATCGTCGAGCTGGCCCGCTCCTTCACGGGGCTCCTCCTCACCACCGGGGGGACCGGGTTCGGACCCCGGGACCTGACCCCGGAGGCGACCCGGTCCGTCATCGAACGGGAGGCTCCCGGCCTGGCCGAGGCCATGCGGGCGGCCAGCCCCAAGGGCCGGCTCTCCCGGGGAGTGGCCGGGACCGTCGGGGACTGCCTCGTCCTCAACACCCCGGGGTCGGTCACCGGGACGGTCGAGTCCCTCGAGGCCGTCCTCGACGTCCTCCCCCACGCCCTCGCCCTCCTGGCCGGGGAAGACCCCCACCACTGAGCCACGGCCGAGAGGCTCCGGCCTCAGCCTCCGGACACCGGGGGGATGACGGCCACCTCGTCGGTGTCGACGACGGCCCGGCCGCCGTCGGCCACCTCCCCGTTGACCCAGACCTGGCTGGTGGCGAGGACGGCGGCGAAGCCGGGCCCGTAGCGGCGGCGGGCCTCGGCCAGGACGCCGTCGACGTCCGACCCGTCGACCGAAGCGGTCCCGGTCGCGGCCGCCTCCCGGGCCGGCCCGAAGAGCCGGAGCCGGGCCACCTCAGCCTCCGATCATCGACATGGACCGGGCCGGCCGGAGGAATCCGGGGTCGTTGATCCCGTGGCCGGGCTCCTTCCCCCACACCGAGGCCCGGAGGACGGCCTCGATCTCGGCCGGGCCTCCCCCGGACCGGATGACCTGGCGCAGCGAGGGCTCCTCGTCGGAGAAGAGGCAGTTCCGGACGGCCCCGTCGGCGGTGAGCCGGAGCCGGTTGCAGGTCCCGCAGAAGGGTCGGCTGACGCTGGCCACCATCCCGATCTCCCCGGCCCCGTCGAGGTAGCGGAAGCGGCTGGCCGGGGCCGGGTCGGGGCCCGGGACCGGCTCGATCGGCCACCGCCGGTTGATCCGCTCCAGGATCTCGTCGGCCACGACGACGTCCCCCCGGGCCCAGGTCCCCTCCCCGTCGAGGGGCATGAACTCGATGAACCGGACGATCCGGCCCCGGTCCCGGCCGAAGCCGGCGAAAGCCTCGATCTCATCGTCGTTGACCCCGGCCAGGGGGACCATGTTGACCTTGACCGGACCCAGCCCGGCCTCCTCGGCCGCGTCCATGGCCCCGAGGACCACCTCGAGCCGGCCCCGCCGCCGGATGGCGGCGAACCGGTCGGGGTCGAGGGAGTCGCAGCTGACGTTGACCCGGCGGAGCCCGGCCGCGGCCAGGTCCGGGGCCAGGGCGGCCAGCCGGCTCCCGTTGGTGGTCATGGCCAGGTCCTCGAAGCCGAGGGCGGCCAGCCCGGCCACGATGGGGACGACGTCCCGGCGCAGGAGGGGCTCCCCCCCGGTGAGCCGGACGGCGCTGACCCCGAGGGACCGGGCCACGGCCGTCACGGCCAGGATCTCCCCGGCCTCGAGGTGGTCGGCCCGGTCCTGGAAGACCATGCCCTGGGCCGGCATGCAGTAGGTGCACCGGAGGTTGCAGCGGTCGGTGAGGGAGATCCGGAGGTCGTCGTGGACCCGGCCGAACCGGTCGACCAGGGGCCCCTCGGTGGGGACAGCGCCGGCGGTCCGGGACCGGGACAGGCTGACGGGGACCCCGGTCACGGTCACCAGGGCACCCCGATGCCGGACGGGGTCCGGGCGGCCAGGCCCTCGGGGTCGAGCACCATGACGGCGACCGTCTCCCCGGCCCGGGCCCCCTCCCCGTCGGGGAGGACGGCGAGCCCCTCGGCCCGGGCCATGGCCTGGAGGACGTGGGACTCCTGGGGGCCCGACCCGGTGGCGATGACCCCACCGTCCTCCCCCACCCCGAGGAGGACCCGCTGGAAGTGGGTCTTCCCGTCGGGCCGCCGGGTCAGGTCCTCCCCGGCCCGGGCCGCCACCACCGACCGGTCCAGGTCGGAGTGGCCCGCCATCTGCCGGAGGGCGGGCCGGACCAGGAGCTCGAAGCTGACCAGGGCCGAGACGGGGTTCCCGGGGACCCCGAAGACGGGGATGCCGTCCTCCCGGGTGACCCCGAAGGCGAAGGGCTTGGCCGGCCGGATGGCGATCTGGAGCCACCGCACCGAGTCCCCACAGAGCCCGGCCAGGGCGGCCGAGACCAGGTCGGCGTCCCCGACGGAGACCCCCCCGGAGACGACCACGGCGTCGCACCGCTGGGCGGCCCGCAGGATGGCCCCCGTGATGGCGGCGGTGTCGTCGGGGACGAGGCCCAGGTCGACGGGGTCGGCCCCGGCCTGGGACAGCGCCGCCAGGAGGGCGGGCCGGTTGGCATCCCGGATCTGGCCCGGCCCCAGGGGGGCGGGGGGGAGGACGAGCTCGTCCCCGGTGGAGAGGACCCCGACCCGGGGCCGACCTACGACGAGGACGGTCCGCCGGCCCAGGGAGGCCAGGACCCCGATCTGGCCCGCCCTGATCACCGTCCCGGCCGGGATCACCTCCTGGCCAATCCGGACGTCACCCCCGGGGGGCCGGACGAACGTCCCCGGGAGGACGGCCTCCTCGACGACGACCTCCCCCGACGTCGGCCCGGGCCGGGTCCGCTCCACCATGACCACGGCGTCGGCCCCCTCGGGAAGGGGCGCCCCCGTCATGATCCGCCGGGCCGTCCCCGGGGCCAGGGCCGGACCGGGGGCCATCCCGGCCAGGGTGGAGCCGTCCACCGGGAGCGTCACCGGCGCCCCCGCCGTCTCGGCGGCCCGGACCGCGTAGCCGTCCATCTGGGAATTGGCGAAGGGGGGGATCTCGACCTCGGAGACGACCCCTTCGGCTACCACGCAGCCCAGGGCCTCGGCGACGGCCAGCACCCGGGGTGGGAGCCGGGGGCAGGAGCCCAACACCAACTGCCTGGCCTCCCGGAGGGGGATCACGCCACCACCTCGCAGGGACCGGCCCAGGCCGAGCCGTCGGCCCAGGTCTCGAGCTTCCAGACCGGGACCGTCTCCTTCAGGGTGTCGATGCAGAACCGGCCGGCAGCGAAGGCCTCGGCCCGGTGGGGACTGGAGACGGCCACCACCACCGAGACGGCCGAGACGGGGAGGAGGCCGACCCGGTGGAGGAGGGCGACCCGGCCCAGCTCCGGCCAGCGTCGTCGGGCCCCGGCCGCCACCGCCTGCAACCTGGGACCGACGTACTCCTCGTAGGCCTCGTACTCGACGCTGACCACGCCGCTCCGCCCCTCGGAGTGGTCCCGGACCATGCCGCTGAAGGTCACCACGGCCCCGCAGTCGGACCGGACCACCCAGTCGGCCACGGCTCCGACCGGGAGCGGCTCGGAGGTGACGGCAGTCCAGTCGCCGGTCTCGGGGGGGACGAGCATCCCGCCCGAGTCTACGGGCCGGGCCACCGGGGCCGACAGGCGCTTCCCTCAGCGGTGGACCGAGCTCATATCGGCGTAGCGGTCCCCGGCGGTGGCCCCGGGGGGGAAGACCTCGTCGAGGCCGGCCAGGTCCTCGGGACCGAGGCTGATCTCGTCGGCGGCCACGTTCTCCGCCAGGGTGGCGGTCCGGCGGGTCCCGGGGATGGGGACGACATCGTCGCCCCGGGCCAGGACCCAGGCCAGGGCCAGCTGCGAGGGGGTCACCCCTTTGGCCGCGGCCAGCTCGGCCACCCGGTCGACGAGGTCGAGGTTCTTCTGGAAGTTCTCCCCCTGGAACCGGGGGTGGTGGCGGCGGAAGTCGGTGGGGTCGAGGTCGTCGAGGCTCCGGATGGCTCCGGAGAGGATCCCCCGGCCGAGGGGTGAGTAGGGGACGAAGCCCATCCCGAGCTCCCGGACCGTCTCGAGGACGCCGTTCGTCTCGGGGTCCCGGGTCCAGAGGGACCACTCCGTCTGGAGGGCGGTGATCGGGTGGACGGCATGGGCCCGGCGGATGGTCTCCGGGGCGGCCTCGGAGAGGCCGAGGTGGCGGATCTTCCCCTCGGCCACCAGCTCGGCCATGGCCCCCACGGTGTCCTCGATTGGGGTCGAGGTGTCGACCCGGTGCTGGTAGTAGAGGTCGATGTGGTCGACCCCGAGGCGGCGGAGGGAGGCCTCACAGGCCCGGCGGACGTAGTCCGGGGTCCCGTTGATCCCGAGCCGGGTCCCGTCGGGGAGGCGCTCGTTGCCGAACTTGGTGGCGAGGACCACCTGGTCCCGACGGCCGGCCAGGGCCCGGCCCAGGAGCTCCTCGTTGGTGAAGGGGCCGTACATGTCGGCGGTGTCGAGGAGGCTGACCCCGAGGTCGAGGGCCCGGTGGATGGTGGCGATCGAGCCGGCCTCGTCGCCGGGGCCGTAGAACTCGGACATTCCCATGCAGCCGAGGCCCTGGGCCGAGACGACGAGATCCTGTCCGAGGGTCCGGGTGCGCATGGTGCCGTTCTACCGTGCCGCCGGGCCGGCCGTGCCGCGGGCGGGGCCCCGGGACGCTCCCTTCCCACACTGGGCGTCCGGCCCTCCCCTGCCGGTGGGAAGCGGCGTCGGATCGGACCAGCCCCGTTACGATCGACCCTGGACGGGCCGTCAGCGGAGGCGCCCGGACTCGGCGAGCGGAGGCGGCATGGGGCGGCACCTGGCGTCCATCATTCATCTCACGGACCTCCATCTCCTGGTCCGTTCCGACGGCACGAGCCGTAGTCCCGAAGAACGGGACCTCGTCCACCGAGCGCTCGAACGCCTCATCCCGCCCCGCTTCGCCGGCCTTCTCCACGGGCTCGAGTTCGCCTCCCCCGCCCGGATCCGGGGCCTGGCCGCTGCCCTCCCCCCGCTCGTGGCCGAGGAGCGGCGGGTGGCCGGGGGAGTCGGGGGTGGTCCTGGTGGCCCAGACGGGGGACGTCGAGGCCTACGGGGCCATGCCCGAAGACCCCTACGGAGGCTTCGCCTACCTCCGCAACCATCTCTACCCCGACCTCGTCGCGGCGGGAGCCGACGACTGCATCGACATCTTCGGGAACCACGATGTCTGGCCGGGGGCCTTTCCCCCGTTCCGGAGTCCCCGGGCCCATGCCCGGGGACCGGCCAACCTGGCCAACACCGGCGTCCTCCCCCCCTTCCCCCGGCTGATCCCGGTGTCCTCGCCCGATGGCAACAGCCTGGAGGTCGTGCCCGTCAATTCGGTCTGGCCCGAGGGCCCGGGCCGGTTCTTCGGGTACCTGGCCGGCGGGGTGGCCGCGGCCGGGCGGGTCGGGCCCCATCTTCCCGGGGGATCCTTCCCCTCAGCAGGACTCCCGACGCGTTGGCCGAGCTCCGGCACCTGGCACCGCCGGCTCCCCGACCCCCAGTCCTCCGGGTCGCCCTCATCCACCATCCGATCCACGTCTTCGACGCCAACCTGGGCGACCGCCTCACCAACAGCGTCGTGGTCAACCGGCGGAGGACGGCCGAAGCGCTCGGATCCGCAGGTGTCCACCTCCTGCTGGCCGGCCACCGGCACCGGATGAACCCCGCCGCCCGGGCCCGGCTCGACCTCCGGACCGATGAACAGCGTCCCCTGGGGGACAGGCTGGGCCAGCTGGCCGGGGAGAGCCCGACCGTCTCCGGGTCCGAGGGCCGGGCCACCGCTGGTGCCCTATCGGTCTATCGGGTCCTGCTGGACGAAACGGACCAGCGACTCTCCGTCGACCGGCTCCGGTACACCTTCGACCGCACCGGCACCTCCCGCGCCACGGATCCGGGCGTACTCCGTGGCATCCCATTCCCATAGCCGTCCGAAGGGAGTGGGCCGGGCCGTGATCCCATCGGGCCGGTCCTCGGGGCTCGACAGGCAGACGGCATGGGTCTCGACGACCGGGTCGTCGTCGATGGCGAAGACCAGGGAGCCGGGCAGACCCACACCCCCTCCGGTCCGGACGCAGGCCGTGACCGAACCGGGGCCCCGACGGAACTCGACGTCGGGACCGACGGGGAGGAATGTCCGCATCCCGGCCCGGCAGACCTTCCCCACGGCGGGGTCTCCCCGGTCGGCATCGACCTCGATCAGGCCGGGCACGAAGTGACGCACGCCAATGGCACCCGCCCCGACCGACTCGACCTGGAGCCACCGCTGCCGGTAGAGCATCGGGAACCCCCCGCCGGCACCGACGGCCGAGGTCAGGCTGTCACCGGAGATGGAGAGGGCCCGCCGGACATCCGAGGGGGCGATCCCCGCCGCACCCACGAACCCGGACCGGTCGAGGGAGTCCACGCACCGACTGACGAGGCCGGCGCAGGCCAGCCCGTCCAGGGCGTCGGCGGTCGTGGCCAGGGTGTCGAAGAGGGCCAGGATGGAGGTCTCAGCCACTGCCTCCCAGGCGAAGCTGGCCCTGGTGTCCGCCCACCGGTCCTCCCCACCGACCGGTTCCACGCCGGCCTCCATCAGCATCGACCGCAGTTGGCCGAGCTGGGCCTCGCTTCCCTCGAGATCCCGCCCCATCTTCCCGGCAAGGGCCCCGCTCGCCATCCCGATGATCTCCCCGAGCCGCTCCTCGGTCTGGACCCGGACATGGGAGGCCACGTCCTCGACGATCTGAGCGCAGGCCCACTCCGGCTCGTCTCCGACCATCGCCGGGAACTGCCATCCGAGCTCGAGACGGGTGGGGATGCTGCAGTCCAGCCCCGTATCCGACGGGTGGTAGGCCAACACACCTTCGAAGGGGATCTTGAAGCTCTCCGCCACCGTCTGCGCCTTCCTCGTGTCCTCGGGCCGGAACGCCTCGATGCCCGGGGCCGGCCTCCATCGGAAGGACGCCGCCGGATGGGCCTCCGTGTCACGATGGCACCGTGACGGAGACCTCCGAATCGGGAGGGCCCGGGTGGACCGACGACGTTGTCCGGGACCGGCGGCGGCGGCTCTACCAGGAGCTCAGGGCGGCCGGGACGGATCTCGACGCCCTGCACCAGCTCATCGAGCGGTCCGACGGGGCGATCCTCGACCGGGCCGTCCCCTACGTCCTTGTCGCCACCCGAAACAGGCTCCGGAGCACCTGGAGGAGCGACAGCAGCAGGACCGGTCGGGAACAGGAGGTCGCCGGCGACCGATCCGGACCGAGCACGGACGCCCTCGACCCGGCCGAACGGGTCATCGCCCGAGGCCGGCTCGACGAGGCCCTCGAGGCCCTGGCCTCCCTGGAGGAGCGGGACGCCTGGGCGCTGTGGTGGCACGCCGGGGGCTTCGACGATCGGGAGATCGCCGAGCTCTGGGACGACGCCGGGTTCGAGCCGCCGTCCCCGAAGGGGCAGTATCTCCGGACCCGGCGAACCCGAGCCCGAGCCCGCCTCCGGTCGATCCTCGGGGATGGCTCGGCCGACTAGGGCGGTCATCACTCCCCTACCGGGCCGGCCGTGCCACGGTCGAGGCCCCGGCGGCTGCCATGCTGGGACGGTGCCCGAACTCCGCTCCGCTCCCCCCGTCCTGATCGACACCGCCGCAGGCCTCGGGGAGCTCTGCGACCGGCTGGCCGGGGAGCCCCTCTACGGGTTCGACACCGAGTTCCACAACGAGCGGACCTACTACCCCCGGCTGGCCCTGGTGCAGATCTCCTGGGCCGAGGAGGTGGCCCTGGTCGACCCCCTGGTGGTCGACCTGGCCCCCCTGGCCGCCGTCTTCGACGGGCCCGGGATGGCCGTGGCCCACGCCTGCGACCAGGACCTCCAGATCCTGGAGACGGCCTGCGGGGCCGTCCCGGCCCGGATCTTCGACACCCAGCTGGCGGCCGGCTTCCTGGGGATGTCGACCCCGGCCCTGTCCCGGCTGGTGGAGAAGGAGCTGGGGGTCTCCCTCCCCAAGGCCGACCGGTTGACGGACTGGCTCCAGCGTCCCCTCACCCCCGAGCAGCTCGTCTACGCGGCGGGGGACGTGATCCACCTCCTGGCCCTCCACCGGACCATGACGGCCCGGCTGGCCGAGCTGGGCCGGCTGGAGTGGGCCCTGGAGGAGTGCGCCGAGGCCCTGGCCAACCGCCGGCTGGCCATCGACCCCGAGGAGGCCTGGTGGCGGATCTCGGACCACCGGCGGCTGAACGGGAAGGCCCGGGGGGTGGCCCAGGCCGTGGCGGCCTGGCGGGAGCGCCGGGCCGCCGAGCTCGACCTGCCCCGGCGGGTGATCCTCCCCGATCTCCCCCTCACCGCCTTGGCCCACAAGCCGCCCCGGAACCGCCGGGAGCTCGACGCCGTCCGGGGCCTCGAGGGCCGCCACCTCGGGGGCGGGGCCGCCGAGGAGATCCTGGCCGCCGTCCGCCTGGGCCTCGAGCTCCCGACGCCCGAGCTCCGGCTCCCGGCCGAGCGGACCGACGACCGGGGCCAGGAGGCGGCCGTGGCCGTGGCGGCCGGGCTCGTCCACCAGATGGCCGACGAGCTCGAGTTCGACGCCGGGCTCCTCGCCACCCGGGCCGACCTCCGGGACCTCCTCCTCGGGATCCCGAGCCGGCTCGACCAGGGCTGGCGGCAGACCATCGTGGGAGAGAACCTCCGCCGGTTGGCCTCGGGGGAGCTGGCCGTGGCCTTCGACGGCCGGGGCGGGCTCCTCCTGGAGGAGCGCTCCCACCGGCCGGCCGGGACGGCTTAGCCGGGAGGCTCTTGGCCCGGGGGCTCCTGGCCGGGGGCGAAGCGACCCATGTCGGCGCCCAGCTTGATGCCGATGTTGGCCAGGTGGAGGTGGATCTCGTCGAGGAGGTCGGTGTTCCTCTTGACCTGGTTGGTGAGCTCGGTGTTCTCCTGGAGGAGCGTCTTGATGTCGTCGGTGGTCTTCTCGGTGTGGATGGCGATCTCGGAGGAGATGGCGTCGGCCCGCTTGGCCGCGATGAGGAGGGCGGCGGCCTGGACCCCGGCCAGCATGGAGAGGAAGAGGTTGAGGAGGATGTAGGGGTAGGGGTCGAAGGCCTTGTGGTGGAGGGCCTTGGCCAGGACAAAGGTGTTGAGGGTGGCCCAGAGGATCATCACGGCGAAGAAGCCGAAGACGAAGGGCCACGATCCCATGATGTTCCGCATGCGGTCGGCGGCCCGCTCCCCGAGGGAGAGCTCGGCGCCGGAGCGGACGCCGGGATGCTTGTGCCAGTGGGACTGCCAGGAAGGTGTCATCGGGAAGGAGTCTGCCGCAATCGGGGGCGGGAAGGGGCTGATGTAGGGGTCATGGTCCGGCCCCTCCCGAGGCGGTGCAGGATCGGGGGTCCCAGGGTTGGAGGCCCTCGGTCGGCGGTGTTGGCGGGCTGAAGGGACCGGTCGAGGTGGGGGTCGTGGTCGGGGCCGCCACCGACGAGGTCGCCGGGCCGGGGACCGCCGTCCCGGTCGCGCCGGTGGTGGTCGGGGCGGGGGGGTTGACGGTGTAGTCGGTCCCGGTGGTGACGGTGACCTGGGCCCCGTCGGTGGTGGGGCCCCGGGCCATGATGACGGCCCCGGACAACGAGTCGGCCACGGCCTCGGCGGCGGCCTCGGTGCCGGGCCCGGCGTAGGTGACGACGGTCTCGGACTCCTGGGCCGGTCGGGGGGTGTCGGCTACGCCGGCGGTCGTGAAGCCGAGGGCCTGGAGGGCGGAGGCGGTGGTGGTGGCCTGGTTGTATGCGCCGCTGCCGTTGAGGACGGAGACGGTGACCGATCCGGGCGCCGGGAGGGGGTTCCCGGTCATGGTGTCGGTACCGGGAGCGAGGCCGAGGACCTGGTCGAGGGCCATCTGGTCCTGGGGCTCGCTCGGGAACTCGATGTTCCCGTAGTCGTAGCCCTGGTAGTAGTAGGTCAGCGAGGACGACTCCATGACCGGGGCGGTGAGCTGGGGGGCGGCCCCGATGTCGACGGAGTGGAAGGTGAGGAGGAGGTCGGCCATGTCGGTGGCGGACAGGCTGCCGTCCACGGTGAGCTGGGGGGCGATGCCGGCAACGAGTCGGCGATCGGTGAGGGGGTTGCCGAGACCCTGCCTGGCCACGGCCGAGGCCAGGACCCGGAGGAACTCGTGATCCCGGCGGATCCGGGCCAGGTCGCTCTGGGCCTCCTGGGGCCAGGCGCGGTCGTTGGCGGTGGTGACCCCGGGGCCCTTGTACTGGAGGTGGCGGGCCCGGACGACCTGGAGGGCCCGGACCCCATCGAGGGCGACACAGCCCGGGGTGGTGACCTGGAGGCCCGAGTAGGCGTCGTAGACGGGCTCGGGGAAGAACATCGAGATCCCCCCCAGGGCGTCGACCACCGAGGCGAAGGTGTCGAAGTTGAGCTCGACGTAGTGCTGGATGGGGATGCCGAGATCCTCCTCGACGGTGGCGACCAGCTGGCTGGGGCCCTGGGCCAGAGCGGCGTCGATCTTCCCGACGCCGGTGGTCCGGGCGTTGGGGACGAAGAGGTCCCGGGGGATGGAGTAGATCGAGACGGCCCGGGTGGCCGGGTTCAGGTGGAGGACCATCATGACGTCGCTGTTCACCCCGGTGACGCCCTGGGAGCAGAGGCCGTAGGCGGGGTTCTGCTTGGTCAGGGCGCAGCGGGAGGTGGAGCCGACCAGGAGGATGTTCTCGGTACCGGCCAGGACGCCCTGGGTCGAGACGGGGTGGAGCCCGAGGACCCTGACCCGGTGGATCAGGCTGTTGAGGTAGCCGAGGTAGCCGGCGCCCGAGACCAGGACGACCAGGAGGACGACGTTGGCGATGATGAGGGCCTTCTTCCAGGTCCGCATCTTCCGGCGACCGGACCGGCGGGTGGGCGCGGCCAGGGCCCGGAGACCGTCCTCGTTGGGGACACGGCCTCGAGCCATCTGGTCAGTGTGGACCGGATCGTGCGCGGACGGCGTGTGGGGAATGTGCGAGGTTCGTGTGGTGGGGGGTGCCGGTGGAGCCGGCTCTCTAGGCTCCAGTCATGCCGGATGTCCTGGTCGTCGAGGACGACGTCGAGCTCGCCCTGGCCGTGGTCGACATGCTCTCCCTGTTCGGCTTCCGGTGCCGACGGGCCGGCTCGCTGGCCGAGGCCCGCCCGCTGGCGGAGCACGTGGACCTCGTCCTCCTCGACCTCGGTCTCCCCGACGGGGACGGGATGGAGCTGTGCCGGGCCCTCCAGGGTCGGATCCCGGTCATCGTGATGACGGCCCGGGGGGCGGCCTCGGACCGGGTGAGCGGCCTGGAGGGCGGGGCGGACGACTACGTGGCCAAGCCGTTCGACGCCCGGGAGCTGGTGGCCCGGTGCCGGGCCGTCCTACGGCGGTCGAGCGGCCCGACGAGCGATCCCGACGTCACCGTGGACGGGTCGCTGGTCGTCTCGCCGAGCCGGGGTCTCGTGACCCTGGACGGGGTTGCCCTGGCCCTCACCATCAAGGAACGGGAGCTCCTGTTCGCCCTGGCCCGCCGGCGGGGGGCCATGGTGACCCGGGCCGAGCTCATCGCTGAGGTGTGGGGGACATCCCCCCAGCTCGGCGACAACACCCTCCGGGTCCACCTGTCCTCGCTCCGGCGGAAGCTCGACGACGACCCCACCAACCCCCGGTTCCTGGTCACGGTCCGGGGCGGCGGGGTCCGGCTCCGTGTCGAGGACTGACGGCGGCGGGCGGCGGCCCCCGCCGCTCCGGCGGGTGCTGGTCGCCTCCCACGCCGGCCTCTCGGCCTGCTTCGCCCTGGCCGCCATCGTGGCCGTCCTCGTCATCGACCAGCAGCACCACGAGGCCACCATCCGCTACGACGCCACCCGGGACGCCGGGAGTCTGGCCGGCGCCGTGGCCGTGGGCTGGGACCGCTCGGGGGCGCTGTCCTCGGTCGTGGCCGACCAGACGTCGGTGGCGGAGGGGGTGGTGGTGGTGGTGTTCGGGCACCCGGGGGAAGAGGTCCTGCTGGCCAGCGGTCCGGCTCTCCCTCCAGCGGCGAGGGACCAGGCCCGGCTCCAGGGCAGCGCCGGGAGGGCGGGGGCCGTCCTGACCACGGTGGGTTCCCGGCCGGTGGTGGTGGCCTGGGCCCCGGTCGAGCACGGGGGGAGCCTCCTGGGCTCGGTCGCCCTCCTGGAGCCGGTGGCCCCGGGCCTGCCCCACCCCGGAGAGGTGGTGGCGGTCCTGGCCCTGGCCACCCTGGCCGTGGCCATCGCCGGCGTGGTGGGGTGGCTGGTGGGCCGCCGGCTGGCCGGCCCGATCGAGACGCTGGCCGAGGCCGCCTACGCCGGCGCGGTGGGCCACCCGCCACCCCCGGTCCCGCCCCGGGCGGTGCGGGAGATCGCCGTACTGGCCTCCACCCTGCGGAGCGCCCTGGAGCGGTCGGAGCAGGCCACGGTGGAGTCGGTGGGGCGGACGGAGCGGCAGCGGCTGCTGGTCCAGCAGGTCTCCCACAACCTCCGGACCCCCCTCAGCGTGATCGGGTTGCGGGTGGAGCAGCTCCAGCTCCTCGAGGAGGAGGGGGTCGACCCGGCCGAGCGGGCCGCCATCCTGACCCGGCTCCGGGACCAGCTGGCCGTGCTCGGCCACCAGATCGACGGGGTCATCGCCCAGTCCGATGGCAGGACCCCGGACGGGGGGGAGGTGCCCGCCGTGGACCTGGGCCTGGTCACGGCGTCGAGGCTCCCGGGGCTCCGGGCCCTGGCCGAGCACCGGGCCCAGCGCATCGCCTCCCGGCTGGGGGACGGGGTCATGACCAGGACCGATCCGACCGAACTGGCCGCCGTCGTGGACGAGCTGGTGGTCAACGCCATCAAGTTCTCGCCGGAGCGGTCGACGGTCCGGGTCTCGGTGGAGGCCGACCCGGAGTCGGGCAGCGCCCTGCTCGTCGTCTCCGACGAGGGACCGGGGATCCCGGTGGCCGAGCGGTCGGAGGTGGTGAAGGCCCGGGTACGGGGGCCGGACTCGGGGATGACCCCTGGAAGCGGGTTGGGGCTCTACCTGGTCAGCCAGATGCTCGAGGCCTGGCAGGGGTCCCTCCACCTGCGTGCTGCCGCCCCCGGGGGGGTGCCGGGCCGGGTCGGCCTGGAGGCCCGTGTGGTGCTCCCGCTGGAGGCCCTGGGCGACTGAGTCCGTCCCGTTTGACGCCGCCGTCACGCCGGGCATGGAGAATGGTGCTCCATGAACGGCCTGACCCACCTCGAGCGGCTCGAAGCGGAGAGCATCCAGATCATGCGGGAGGCCGTGGCCGAGTCGGAGCGGCCGGTGATGCTGTACTCGATCGGCAAGGACAGCGCCGTCATGGTGCACCTGGCCACGAAGGCCTTCTACCCGGGGAAGCCGCCCTTCCCGCTCCTCCATGTGGACACGACCTGGAAGTTCCGGGCCATGTACGAGTTCCGGGACACCCTGGTGGAGCGGCTCGGGCTGGAGCTCATCGTCCACAGGAACGAGGAGTGCGTGGAGCGGGGGATCAACCCCTTCGACCACGGCTCGGCCCTTCACACCGACATGTGGAAGACCCAGGGGCTGAAGCAGGCCCTGGACCGGCACGGATTCGACGTGGCCTTCGGGGGGGCCCGGCGGGACGAGGAGAAGTCCCGGGCCAAGGAGCGGGTCTTCTCGGTCCGGTCGGCCCAACACGGCTGGGACCCGAAGCGGCAGCGGCCGGAGCTCTGGCACCTCTACAACGTCCGGAGGAGCCCGGGGGAGACGATGCGGGTCTTCCCCCTCTCCAACTGGACGGAGCTCGACGTCTGGCAGTACATCCACCGGGAGGGGGTCCCCATCGTCCCCCTCTACCTGGCCGCTCCCCGGCCGGTGGTGGACCGGGACGGGCTGCTCATCATGGTGGACGACGACCGGATGCCGCTGCTCCCCGACGAGGTGCCCATGATCCGGAGCGTCCGGTTCCGGACGCTGGGCTGCTACCCGCTGTCGGGGGCCGTCGAGTCCACGGCGGCCACCCTCCCCGAGGTCATCGCCGAGATGCTCCTCACGACCACCTCGGAGCGACAGGGCCGGATCATCGACCACGACTCGAGCGGGTCGATGGAGCGGAAGAAGCAGGAGGGCTACTTCTGATGGCCCATGCCACCGGGGACCTGGCCGGGGGGGAGCTGGCCGGGGGGGACATCGAGGCCTACCTGGAGGCCCACGAGCAGAAGTCGATGCTCCGGTTCATCACCTGCGGGAGCGTCGACGACGGGAAGAGCACCCTGATCGGGCGGCTCCTCTACGAGTCGAAGCTGGTCTTCGAGGACCACCTGACCGCCCTGGCCGCCGATTCGAAGACGGTGGGGACCCAGGGGGGGGAGCTCGACTTCGCCCTGCTGGTCGACGGGCTCTCGGCCGAGCGGGAGCAGGGGATCACCATCGACGTGGCCTACCGGTTCTTCACCACGGAGGGTCGGAAGTTCATCGTGGCCGATACCCCGGGCCATGAGCAGTACACCCGGAACATGGTGACGGGGGCCTCCACCGCGGAGCTGGCCGTGATCCTCGTCGACGCCCGGCGTGGCGTCCTGACCCAGACCCGGCGGCACAGCTACCTGGTCTCCCTCCTCGGGATCCGGCATGTGGTCCTGGCCGTCAACAAGCTCGACCTCTGCGACTACTCCGAGGGGGTCTTCGAGGCCATCGTCGAGGACTACCGGGAGTTCGCAGCCGGGATCGGGTTGACCGACGTGACGGCCATCCCCCTCTCGGCCCTGCGGGGGGACAACGTCACCGAGCCCAGCCCGGCCATGCCCTGGTACTCGGGTCCGACCCTGATCGGGCACCTCGAGGCGGTCGACGTCTCGGGGGAGGTCCTGGAGCGGCCCTTCCGGCTCCCGGTCCAGTGGGTCAACCGACCCGACCTGGACTTCCGGGGGTTCTCGGGCCAGATCGTGGGGGGGTCCGTGCGGCGGGGGGACCCGGTCCGGGTCGTCCCCTCGGGCCGTCGGACGACGGTGGACCGGATCCTGGTCGGGGACCGGGAGGTCGAGGAGGCGGTGGCCGACCAGTCGGTCACGGTGACGCTCACCGACGAGGTCGACGTGAGCCGGGGGGACATCCTGGCCGCCGACAGCGACCCGCCGGGGGTGGCGGACCAGTTCGAGGCCCACATCATCTGGATGGACGAGCACCCCATGCTCCCGGGGCGGTCCTACCTCCTGAAGATCGGGACCCGGACGGTGGGGGCGACGCTGGCCCATCCGAAGTACAAGGTCAACGTCAACACCCTGGAGCACTCGGCCGCGACCAGCTTCGAGCTGAACGACATCGGGGTCTGCAACATCAACCTGGACCGGCCGGTGGCCTTCGACGCCTACTCGGAGAACCGGGAGATGGGGAGCTTCATCCTCATCGACCGGTTCGAGAACACCACGGTGGGGGCCGGGCTCCTCCACTTCGCCCTCCGGCGGGCGGGGAACATCCACTGGCAGGCCATCGAGGTCGACAAGGGGGCCCGGTCCACCCTGAAGGGGCAGCGGCCGGCCCTCATCTGGCTGACGGGGTTCTCGGGGGCGGGGAAGTCGACCATCGCCAACGTGCTGGAGAAGAAGCTCCACCAGCTGCGCCGGCACACCTACCTCCTCGACGGGGACAACGTCCGGCACGGGCTGAACAAGGACCTGGGGTTCACCGACGTCGACCGGGTCGAGAACATCCGGCGGGTGGCCGAGGTGGCCGGCCTCATGGTCGACGCCGGCCTGATCGTGATCTCGTCGTTCATCTCCCCGTTCCGGGCCGAGCGGGACCTGGCTCGGGGCCGGGTCCAGGAGGGGGAGTTCATCGAGGTCTTCGTCGACACCCCACTGGACGTGGCCGAGGCCCGGGACCCCAAGGGGCTGTTCCGGAAGGCCCGGCGGGGAGAGCTCCTCAACTTCACCGGGGTCGACTCCCCCTACGAGGTTCCCCTCAACCCCGACGTCCACATCGACACCACCCGACTCACCCCCGCCGAGGCGGCCGACCTGATCCTGGAGCACCTGGCCGGACTACCGCCGGTGGGGCCGGGGGGGACGCCGCACTGAGGGGAATCGGTGTCCGGGCTCGCGATCAGAGCTGTGACGGGTTGAACGTGTAGGCGTAGCCGGCGCTGTCGACGGCGGCGCAGAACGTGGAGGCGGCACACGAGACGGCCACCAGGGTGGCCGTCCTCGCAGCCGCCACCAGTCGGCCCGGTGCGGACCACGACAGGCCGTCCGTGGTCCTGAACATGTCGGAGTCGTCGAGAGCGACACAGAAGGTCGGGCCGGTGCACGAAACGCCATTCAGGCCCAGACCCTTGACCGGGGAGAAGGCGGCGCTCTGCGTCCAGGCCGACCCGTTCCAGCTGGCGGCCGAATGGGCACCGGTGTTCACCGCCACACAGAACGTGGTGCTGGTGCAGGACACGCTCGATGCCAGCTGGTTGGTCTGGCCGGGGATGGCCGTGAGGGGCGAGAGCTGCTGGCTGTTCGATGTCTGCGAATTCCCGCTGTTGTCGGTGTACATGCAGGACATGACGGTGCACGACACGGGCGTCGAGCTCTGGGCGCCCTGCAGCAGGCTGTTGTTGGTACCCGGTTCGGACCAGGTCCCACCGTCGTAGAAGACCACGGTTCCGTGCGCCGAGGTGACCGAGCAGAACGTCGGGCCCGAGCACGACACGCCGTTGAGATCGCTCTCACCGCCCGGAAGGCCCGGCCCGGACGGGGCGAACACGAAGGGGGTCCACGACGTACCGTCATAGAGGGAGAACCCGTCGAGATAGCTGGTGGCCAGGCACCACGTCGTCGTCGGGCACGAGATGCCGGTGATCGAACCGGCGCCGGCGTCGGCGGTGGCCGGCGACCCGGGGTCGATCAGGTGCGGCGCCAGCCACGCCCCACCGCTGTAGGTGATGGCGTTGCCCTTCCCGTCGACGGCCATGCACCAGGTCGTCGACGGGCACGACACGCCGCTCAGGGCAGCCGCCGTGATCTTCTTGAGCGCCAGACCGGCAGGCGCCGAGGTCGTGGTGCTGGTGCCGACGGCCGAGGTGGTGCTGGTGGAGGTCGTCGCCAGGGTGCTGGCCGGCTTGCTCGTCGACGTCGAGGCACTGCACCCCGCCGTGGCCAGGGCGATGGCCATGATGACGCCCGGGAGGGGACCTCTGTGGCTCCGCATCAGCTCTTGACCCCGGCTTTCCATCCCACCTCAGGCGTTGGCGCCGACCTTAGCCCTCCGCTACGTCCAGGGCCGTCGAGATCGTGCCAACCGGGTGGTCCGCCGGAGCCGTGGCCCCTCCGAGGAAGAGGTCGAGGGCCCGAGCCAGACGATCCGTGAGTGGCTCCTCGGTGATCGGACCTCGCCGACGGCCACCGCGGGCCGACGAGGCCATCGCCTCCTAGCTAGAGGGGCCGATGAGGCACCTTGCGCTGGTTGAGGGTTCGCTGTGAGGTTGCCATGGAGGTCACCCTCCCCCGCGAACGGTGACGGTCCCGCCGCCGCCGCCGCCGCCGAACCGGCCGCCGCCGAGTCCGGCTCCCCCGAGTCCAGTGCCCCCCGGTCCCGACAGGCCGGTGGACGTCGAGGTCCCGGTGGTGGGGATGACCTGGGAGGGGTCGGCCAGGACGACCTGGGTCCCGAGCTTCAAACCGGACATGATCTGGGTGAGCTCGTCCCCGGCGACCCCGACGGTGACGACCGTGATGGTGGCCGTCCCCTTGGAGAGGACCGTCACGAAGTGCCGGGTTCCAATCGAGTGGACAGCTGAGGTGGGAACGGTGACCACCCCCGAGACCTGGCCGACGACGATCCGGACGTCGGCCTCGGACCCGTCGAAGAGCCCGGGCACGCCGGCGGGGAGGGCGATCGTCACGCCGTAGGTCGAGGCGGAACTCGCCGTCGATGTCGTGGGTGCCTCGCTGATGGCACTGACCGTTCCCGTCACCGCCCCGCCCTGTCCGTCGGGCGTGACCAGGGCGGTCTGGCCGGTCTTGACCAGGCCGAGCTGGCCGGCGGTGACCGTTGTCGACACCTGGAAGGCTCCGGTGCCCTGGATCAGGAGGTCGGCGGAGGTGGCACCGGCTGTCACCGTCTGACCGACCTTGAGGTTCACCGAGACGACGGTCCCGGTGATCGGGGCCGCCAGCTGGGCTTCGTTGAGTGCCTCCTCGGACTGGGCCAGCTGGGAGTTCGCCGCGTCGAGCTGGGCCTGGTCGGCGGCGACCTGCTCCGGTGAGGCCACGGCGGTGGTTGGGCCGGTCCCGGCCAAGCCGCCCCCGGACTGGCTCGTCCCTGCCGACCCTGTGGCCGTGGTGGTCCGGGTCCCCGACCCACCGGAGGCGCCGGACGCCGCGGTGGAGGACTCCTTGGCCAGGGCGGCGCCGAGGGCGCTCTCGTCCTTCGATACCGTCGACAGGTCCTTCGAAAGGGCGCTCTCGTCGGTCTGGGCCACCTGGAGGGCGGTGTCGCAGGTTGAGACCTGGGCCGGGGTGGAAGAGGCCGTGATGTGCTGGCAGTCGGTCCCGGCCACCTTCAGGTCGGAGGTCTCCTGCTGCTGGGCGGCATCAGCCGTCCCCTGGTCGGCGACCAGCTGCTTCTGATCGGCGGTGACCGCATCGGACCCCCCCGACCCACCGGGGGACGCCGTTGTCGTCGTGGTCGTGGGAGCGACCGTGGTCGTTGTGGTGGTCGTCGTGGTCGAGGCGGCCTGCTCGCTCGCCTCGTCGGCGGCCAGCTTGCTCTCGTCCGTGGTGACCGTCGACTGGGCCGTCTGGGCCGCCGAGTTCAGGGAAGTGGTGTCGAGAGTGCCGAGGACCTGGCCGGCGGTGACCGTCTGGCCGACCGAGCCGTCCAGGGTGGCCACGACCCCGCCGACCTGGAAGGTCAGGGTGGACACGGTGGAGGGGGAGAGCGTGCCGACGGAGTTGAGGGTCCGCTGGACACTCCCGGTGGTGGCCGAGGCGAGGACGTCGTTCGACCCTGGAGCTGACGACGCCGCCCATGCGGTCGCCCCGGCGCCGATCACGATGAGGACGGCGACGACCACGACCACCCAGGAGGTCCGCCGAAGGCGTCGGCGCGGTCGGGACCGGTTAGCCACCCGTCCCCCCCGTCCCAGCCGCGGGGCCGGGGCCGCCGAACCCACCCCGGCCCCCGAAACCGCCGAAGCAGGAGCCGTTTGTCGCCGGCCTGATGCTGATCGACGTAGCCGTGACGGCCCCGGTGCTGTCGGCCGGCCCGATGGCGGTGACGCAGAGGCCCACGGCCAGGGCGGTGGCGGTGGCCGGGCCGGTCTGGGAGAAGGTCGTGGTGCTGGTGGTGTCGACCGTGATGCTCACCGGGGGGAGGGTCGTCGTGGTGGTGGGAGCTGAGGTCGAGGTCGTCGTCCCGGTGGGCCGGCGGCCGCCGAAGCCGCTCCGGAGGGAGCCGTCGACGACGAAGCCCGTCGAGGAGACCGAGGTCACCTTGCCGAAGGCGATCCCTACGGCGGCGGCAGATCCCCCGCCGGCCGTTCCACCGCCACCGGGGGCGGAGCCCGGGTTGGCGCCACCGGCCCCGCCACCGAACCGGCCACCCCCGGCGGGACCACCGGCACCCCCACCGCCGGAGCCGCCGGCGCCGCCGAGGGTGCAGTTCCCGCTGGAGTCGGGCTGGATAATGGTGACCGATCGGGCCGTGACGGGACCTGTGGTCGACCCGGGGGACGCGGGAGTCCCGGTGGCCGTGACACAGTCCCCGACGGCGACGGCGCCGAGGGCGACGGCGGTGGTCTGGGTGAAGGTCGTCGACGACGTCCAGCTCACCGTGACCTGGCTGGACGTAGAGGTGTTCTGAACCTCCATCGACGGTGGCGTCAGTGTGGCCACCAGGCCTGAGGCCCCGGGGAGGGTGGTCGGGGTGGGGACGGTGGAGCTCGGAGGCGAGGAGCTGGCCGCCGGGGCCGCCCCGGAGGTGCTGCAGCCGGCCAGCGGCAGGGTGGCGAAGAAGCCGAACCGCCCCGGGTGGTCACGCACCACCTGGGCGGCGTACTCGTTGACGTGGCGGGCCATGGCCCAGGCGTCGGCGCCGTCGCCGAGGTGGACGCCGGGTGTGGACACCGACAGCACGGCGGCGGCGATGCCGTGGCGGTCCATGAGGGCCAGCGCCGTGGCCGGGTCCCATCCGGGGGTGGGCAGCCCGCCGGCCGAGGTGCCCCTGGCCCGCAGCCAGGCCGCGTACTCGGGCGGCACGACGTGGTGGTGGGTGTCGATGCGACCGGCCGGCACCGCTACGGGGCCCCGGGGGCGGCGAACAGCATGGCCACCACGGCGTCGACGTGGCGCTCGACCTCGGCCGGATCGAGCGGGTCGACCCCCGACAGCAGCCGGCACTCGGGGGCGAGGACGAACATCGTGGCTGCCGCCCCGGTGAGCAGGTAGTAGAGGTGAACGGCGGGCACGTCGCGGATCAGGCCGGCCGCCACCAGCGGCTCGAACATTGACACGGCGCCGTCGTACAGCGGTCGGATGTGGTGCCCGACCAGCCACTGCAGATGCTCCCCCTCCGCCTTGCACTCCTGCGTGATGATCCGGTGCAGCTCGGGGTGCGCCGCTGAGAACCGGACGAAGTCGGCCACCACCAGCTTGGCCACGGTAAGGTCGTCGACGCCGCGCAGCCCTTCCACCCGGCCCCCCATGGCCCGGTTGAGCTCGTCGAACACCTGGCCCACGGCCGCCTTCCACAGCTCATCCTTGCTGCCGAAGTGGTAGCTGAGCAGTGGCTGGGGGACGCCGGCCCGTTCGGCGATGAGCCGGGTGCTGGCCCCCTCGAACGAGCGCTCCGAGAACAGGTCGAGGGCGGCCTCGAGGATCCTGGCCCGGGTCGGATCGGCATGCGGCCGCGCTGCCCGGTGCTCGGACGCCGTCGTCATCGGCCTGACCTTATCATCTGATCGAACACCTTGCACTGTTCTTGGTCGCCTGATAAAACACTCCTGTTGGCACGGGGCCCGGCTGTCTGGAGTTCGGGCGACGGCGTGCGAGGGGGATGGTCGAGATGTTCAGGTTGGTGACGGTGGCGGGCCGGGCGGCCCTCGAGCACGATGGCGGCTGGTACGACCTCGGACAGCTGACCGGAGACGAGGCGTTCAGCGCGCCGGCCGGCGCGCTGGCCCACCACGGCGCGCTGCACGAGCTGAGCGAGCGCTGCGCCGAGCGCCCCCCCGACGGCCGGCTGGCCGACGTGACCCTCGGCCCGCCCGTCCCCGACGCCCGCCAGGTCTTCGGCATCGGGCTCAACTACCGGAGCCACGCGGCCGAGAGCGGCATGGAGCTGCCCCCGGCGCCGCTCACCTTCACCAAGTTCCCGAGCTGCCTGGCCGGCCCGACCACCGACGTCCGGCTGTCGGGCGACACCGTCGACTACGAGGCCGAGGTCGTGGTGGTCATCGGGGCCGACTGCCGCCACGTGCCCGAGGACCGGGCCTGGGCGGTAGTGGTCGGCATCACCGCCGGCCAGGACATCTCCGACCGCCATGTCCAGCTGTCGGGGTCGCCGCCCCAGTTCAGCCTGGGCAAGAGCTTCACCAGCTACGGCCCCACCGGCCCCGCCGTCGTGTCCGTGGACGCCTTCGCCGACGCCGACGACATCGCCCTGTCGTGCGAGGTGTGGGGCGGGGCGGTGCAGCAGGCGTCCACGGCCCAGCTGATCTTCACCGTGCCGCAGCTCGTGTCCTACCTGTCGTCGATCTGCACCCTCTACCCCGGCGACCTCATCTTCACCGGCACCCCCGACGGCGTGGGCATGGCCCGGGGCCGGTTCCTGGCCCCCGGCGACGTCATCGTCACCCGGGTCGACGGCGTCGGCGAGTTGCGCAACCGCTGCGTCGGACCCGACGAGGAGGAGCACTGATGGGACTGCACCGACTGCTCGGCTTCACCACCGCCGTCCCCGACCCCGAGGCGCTGGCCGGCTTCTACGGGGAGCTCGGGCTGGCCGGCAGGGGCGGGGCCGGGTTCACCGGCACCGACGGGGGCGCGGCGGTCACGGTGGACGATGGCGCCTTCCGCCGCCTGGTGCGCGTCGAGTTCGGCTGCCACGACCCCGACGACGTCGCCGCCGTGGCCGCCCGGCTCACCGACGGCGGGGCCAGCCCCACCGTCGACGGCGACGCCGTGCGGGTGGTCGACGAGGCCACCGGGGTCGAGCTCGTCGTGCGGGTCGCCGACCCGGCCCCCGCCGTCACCGTCGCCACCCCGGTCGTCCCCAACGCCCCCGGGGCGACCGTCCGCGCCGACGGCCGGGCGCCTGCCGTCTTCGCCGGCCCCCGGCCCCCCCGCCGGCTGGGTCACCTGGTGATCGGCACCCCGGCCATCGGCGCCACCCGCGACCTGCTGGTACAGGGGATCGGCCTGAAGGTGAGCGACGAGATCGACGGGCTCATCGCCTTCCTGCGCTGCTCGTCGGACCACCACAACGTGGCCCTGGTCGAGTCGCCCGTGCCGCTGCTGCAGCACTACTCGTGGGAGTGCGACGACGTCGACCACGTGGGGCACAGCGCCACGGCGCTGGTGCGGGCCGACCCGTCGCGCCACACCTGGGGCCTGGGCCGGCACTGGGCCGGTTCGAACTTCTACTGGTACCTGCGGGACCCGGCCGGCGCGTTCGTGGAGCTGTACTCGGACATGGACCAGATCCACGACGACGACGCCTGGGAGCACCGCGGCCGCACACCGTTCGACCTGGCCCATGTGGCCAACACCTGGGGGCCCGACCTGCCCCTCGAGTTCATCGTGCCGGCGGACCTCGACGGGCTGCAGGCGGCGTGGGCGAAGCGGTGACCACCGCGCTGCAGGCGGCGTGGGCGAAGCGGTGACCACCGCGCTGCCGGCGCGGGTCGACGTTGTCGTCGTCGGAGCCGGCCCGGTCGGCTGCGCCCTGTCGCTGCTGCTGGCCCGGCACGGCCGCACGGTGGCGCTGCTCGAGCGCCACGCCACCCCCTACCCGCTGCCCCGGGCCGTGCATTTCGACGACGAGACGGCCCGGATCCTCCAAGCCTGCGGCCTGGGCGCCGAGCTGCCGGCACTGTCGGAACCGGCCACCACCTACGAGTGGCGCAACGGCGACGGCCTGGCCCTGCTGCGCTTCGAGATCCCGGCGGAGGGCTCCCAGGGCTGGCCGGGGGCCAACATGTTCAACCAGCCCGACCTCGAGGCCTGGCTGCTCGAGCACATCGGGTCGGCGCCGACCGTGGAGCTGGCCTGGGGCCACGGCGTGGTCGACACCGGCCAGCACGTCCACGGCGCCTGGGTCGACGTGGAGCCGGCCGGCGGCGGCCCGCGCACCCGGGTGGAGGCGTCGTACGTGGTGGGCTGCGACGGAGCCAACAGCACCGTGCGCCAGCTCCTCGGCGTGGAATTCGAGGACCGCGGCTTCTACTTCGACTGGCTGGTCGTCGACGTCGCCCTGCAGGAGCCCAGGGTCTTCGACCCCCCCAACCTGCAGGTGTGCGACCCGCGCCGGCCGACCACGGTGGTGTCGGGCGGGCCCGGCCGGCGGCGCTGGGAGTTCATGTGCCTGCCGGGCGAGTCCCTCGAGTCCCTCGACGAGGAGGCCGCCGCCTGGGCCTTCCTCGCGCCGTGGGACGTGCGCCCCGACAACGCCGTGCTGGTCCGCCACGCCGGCTACCGCTTCCGGGCCCGGTGGGCCACCCGGTGGCACGAGGGGCGGATCTTCCTGGCCGGAGACGCGGCCCACCAGACCCCGCCGTTCGCCGGCCAGGGCATGTGCGCCGGGCTGCGCGACGCCGTCAACCTGGCCTGGAAGCTCGACCACGTCCTGGCCCATCCCGACGCCGACGCGCTGCTCGACACCTACGACGAGGAGCGCATCCCCCAGGCCGCCGCCGTCATCGAGATGGCCACCGCCCTCGGCGGGGTCATCTGCATCCCCGACCCGGCAGAGGCCCGCGCTCGCGACGAGCAGATGGCGCCGCTGTGCCCCCCGGGGTCGAGCACGCCGGCCCCGCCCTTGCCGGCGCTCACCGGTGGCGTGCTGGCGCCGTCGCCGGGGGCCGGCGAGCTGTTCCCCCAGGCCACGGTGCGGGCCGGGGACATCGAGGGACGGTTCGACGACGTGGTGGGCGCCGGGTGGCGCCTGGTCTGTGTGGGCGGGCCGGTCGAGCTGGAGCCCGACCTCGACCGGTGGTTCTCGTCGGTCGGGGGCCGCTGTGTGACCCTCGGTCAGGATCTCCACGACGTCGACGGCTGCTACCGGCGGTGGTTCGCGGAGCGGGGCGTGACCGCCGCCGTGGCCCGCCCCGACTTCCACGTCTACGGCACCGCCGCCACCCCCGAGGGGGCCGCCACCCTGGTCCTGCTGCTGCGCCGGCAGCTCGACCCCGGCCCGGGCCGGGGCGGGGCGGCGGCCGACGTGGTGCCGGCCCCGGCCGGCGTCTTGCCGGCCCCGGCCGGCGTCTTGCCGGCCCCGGCCGGCCCGGTGGACAGCCGCCGGTGAGGGGCAACGTCGACCTGGCCGGGCGGGCCGTCGTGGTCACCGGCTCCTCCAGCGGGATCGGCGTGGCGGTGGCCCGCACGCTGGCCTCGTGCGGCACCGGCGTCGTGGTCGATTCGGCCCGGTCGGTGGATGCCGGGCAGCGCCTGGCCGACGAGCTCCCCGACGCCGTCTACGTGGGCGGCGACGTGGCCGACCCGGCCACCGCCGTCGCCCTGGTGGCCGCCGCCGACGAGCGGTGGGGACGGCTCGACGGGCTGGTCAACAACGCCGGGGTGACCGGCGAGGTCCCCCTCCATGACCTCGCCGGCGTCACCCCCGACCACTGGCATCGGGTGCTGACGGTCAACGTGGTCGGCACGTTCCTGGTGTCGCAGGCCGCCCTGCCCCTGCTGCGGCAGTCCGACGACGGATGGATCGTCAACATCACCTCGATCGCCGGCGTGCGGCCCACGGGCAGCTCCCTTCCCTACGCCGTGTCCAAGGCCGCCGTCGACCACATGACGGCGATCATGGCCAAGTTCGCCGGGGCCCCCGTGCGCATCAACGCCGTGGCCCCCGGCCTGGTGGACACCCCGTGGACCGAGACGTGGGACACCGAGCGCCAGCTGGTGGCGGCCGCCGCCCCCCTGCGCCGCACGGCGTCGGCCCAGGACATCGCCGACGCCGTCCTCGGGGTGGTCGCCTCCCGCTACCTGACGGGGCAGACGGTGGTCGTCGACGGGGGGCTCGGCCTTGTCGTCTGACACCGACCCGATGCTGCTGCCCAACGTCGCCGAGCCGTTCGTCGCTCCGGCTGACCGCGACATGCTCCCGTCGGAGCGCCGCGCCTTCGTGCTGACGCACCGGACCAGCGTCTTCGGCTACCGCCGGCGCCACGACGGCCCAGCCATGTCCGTCGTCCACTACGTGCCCACCGACGGCGACGAGCTGCTCGTCTCCACCACAGCCGGCCGGGCCAAGGCCAGCGCCGTGACCCGCAACCCCAGGGTCAGCCTGTGCGTCCTCGACGAGCGCTGGCCGTTCGCCTACGTGCAGGTCTACGCCGAAGCCACCGTCGACCACGACCGGGCCCTGGCCGTCGACCTCCTGGCGGCCGTGGCCGGACGGATCTCGGGCCAACCGGTGAGCGACGACGCCCGCCCGTTCCTCGAGGCGATGGCCGCCCAGGAGGACCGGGTGGTGCTGCGGTGCCGCCCCTACGCCACGTTCGCTCCGTCGCACCGCCACCCCGGCGAAGAGACGGCGGGTGCCGCCCCGGAGGTCCCGGGCAACGTCGCCTGGGACGCTCCCGATCCGGGCTGACCCGGTTCCGGCCGACCGCGAAGCCATCAGGAGAGTACCCATGGGAGGGGACATGCCAACGGAACGGATGACGACCGAGGTGCTGGTCGTCGGCGGCGGCGGCACCGGGCTGACGGCGTCGATGCTGCTGTCGAGACTGGGGGTGGACCACCTGCTGGTGAGCGCCCTGGCCAGGACGGGGCCGGGAGCCTGCCCTTCACTGCTAACGACGCCCACGTGAGAGAGGACCGCCGGGTGACCACCACCGGCGACGCTGAGCTCTCCGCCGCCCGGCGGTGGGGGGTGCTGGCTTGCCTGTGCGTGACCCTCCTCCTGATCAGCCTGGACACGACAATCCTGAACATCGCCATGCCGTCGATCGTCCGGAGCCTCAAGGCCAACTCCAGCCAGCTCCAGTGGATGGTTGACGCCTACGCCATGGCCTTCGCCGGCCTTCTCCTCCTCCTCGGCAGCCTGGGTGACCGGGTGGGACGGAAATGGACGTTCATGGCCGGGCTGGCGGTGTTCGCCGCCAGCTCGACCGGATCGGCCTTCGCGGCCACCCCCGACCGCCTCGTCCTGGCCCGGGCCGCCATGGGGGTGGGGGCGGCCGCCATCATGCCCTCCACCCTGTCGATACTGGCCAACGTCTTCCCCGAGGAACGTGACCGGTCCCGGGCCATCGGGATCTGGTCGGGGACAACCGGACTGGGGGTGGCGGCCGGTCCGGTGGTGGGGGGATGGCTCCTGGCCCACTTCTGGTGGGGCTCGGTCTTCCTCGTCAACGTCCCCATTGCCCTGGCCGGCCTCGTCACCGCCGCCCTGGTGGTTCCGAACTCGCGGAACCCGGCGGCCAAGCGCCCCGACCCCGGCGGGGCGGCCCTTTCGGTGGCCGGGCTCGGCGCTCTCCTGTGGGGGATCATCGAAGCCCCCGGCCGGGGCTGGGGGTCACCTCCCATCCTGGGTGCCCTGGGGGGGAGTGTCGTCGCCATGACGGCCTTCGTCCTGTGGGAGCGGCGCTCCGACCATCCCCTGCTGCCGATGAAGTTCTTCAGGTCCCGCCGCTTCAGCGCCGCGGTGGCGGCCATGGCCCTCATCCTCTTCGGCCTCCTCGGCGCCTTCTTCGTTCTGACCCAATGGCTCCAATTCGCCCTGGGCTACAGCCCCCTCCAGAGCGGGCTGCGGGTGGCCCCCATCGCCCTCGTCCTCCTGGTGGCCGCCCCGGTGTCGACGGCCCTGGCCCGACGGATCGGCTCCAAGCCTGTGGTGTTCTCCGGGCTGCTCCTCATCTCCCTCGGCCTCGGGCTGCTGTCGCGGACCTCGGCGGCCAGCCATTACCTCGGCGCCGTCCCCGCCTTCGTTCTCCTCGGGGTGGGAGCCGGGCTGGCCCTGGCCCCCAGCACCGAGTCGGTCCTCGGATCGCTGCCTCGGGAGGAGGCCGGCGTCGGCTCCGCGACCAGTGACACCGCCCTGCAGCTAGGCGGCGCACTCGGCGTCGCCCTGGTCGGGACCGCCCTCAACATGCGCTACCAGGGTCGCCTCGCCCCCCTCCTGGCCCATTACCCGGTGCCGACCCCGATCCGTCAGCTCATCCTCGGATCGCTGGGCGGGGCCCGGGCCGTCGCCGCCCGGGTCGGGGGGGCGACCGGCGCGGCCCTCGACGAGGCCGCCAGGTCCGCCTTCCTGAGCGGCATGGATACGGGCCTTCTCGTCGGGTCCCTGGTGGTGGCCGCCGCCGCCCTGGTCGTCCTCGTCGTCCTGCCCAACCGGCCCAACCGACCCGACCCGGCCACCCCGGACAACGCCAGGAGGGCGCCGGACAGTAACGGGTAGTCCGGCCGCCGCTTCACAGCTCGAGGTTCCCCGATCCCCGGAATTCTGCTGTTCTTTTCATGGCGGCCTCGTACCGGCGGCGTATAGGTGGTGACAGCGGAAAGGAGGCGCCATCGGACACGAGAATCCCGATTCAGACGCCGCACAGTAGAGCGCGCTCTACTGTCGCCCTCTCTTCAGGTCCGCTCAGGGAGCTCAGAACTAGGCTCTGACCTGGGACTTGTCTGGAGCGGACGACGGGATTCGAACCCGCGACCCCAACCTTGGCAACGTCGAGAACCCCGTCCATCTGGTAGTGCCCCGTGCTCCCACGTACGGATCCGTCCAGCCCGTCGTCCATCTGGTACGCCTGCGTCCATCCCGTTGTCGAGCGCTCTACTGTGAACCGCTCGCCCATCGGGGCCGACCCGCGTGACCTACCACGGTGGACCTCCGAGGTTGTGGAGGTCGTCGGTCTGGAGCACTCGGTATGCCTCTCGGGCGTCGGCCTCATCGACAACAGCGGCGTCCACGAGCTCCCGAAGTAGGTCTCGGGTCCGCCGGCCCGGGGCACCTGACAGCGCCTCCCAGAGGATGAGGGCGTCTTCGTCGTCGCTGGCGAAGCCCATAGCCCAGCGACCTGGTGACGGCGATGGCGATGGACGCGGACTCGCCTGCGTCGAGCCGTCGGGCCTTGGCGCCGAGCGAGTGGCGCCATGCTCGGTCTTCCGGTCGGCGGGACTGGAGGCGGACAGCGAGTTGCAACTCGTCGTCGTTGAGTGTGAGGACGGTGAGCTCGGTCGGCGTGAGGGCCAACAGTTGATCGAGACCATGTACGGCTGCTAGGGCACGGCCGGCGCGGCCCGAACCGAACCCGGCTTCGTCGGCCTGCCGCTGGAGCGCGGTCTGGATGCGACGCAGCTCGCTCCGATCCTCCGCGTCCAGGCCGTGAACGGTGTCCGCGACCAGGATGGTCCCGCCGGTGAGTTGGAGCAGGTGTCGGGTCCAGCCGATGACGGCGAAGCTACGGGCAATCGAGGCGTCGACAAGCACGACCGCGGCCGATCACCGTTCACGATTCCCGAATGCGGCATCTTCGAGGTCCTGTTGGACCCGTCGATCTTCGTCGGCCGCGCCGGGTCGGGCGAGGAGCTGACGGATCTCTTCCGTGCTCGTGCCGAGCACCTCCGCGGCGTCCCCAGGGGTGATGATCGTGCGTTCCAGTGCGGCGCGCACGAGCAGCAGGACCCGGGTCGGTTGAGCCGCCAGGGGATTGAGGTCATAGCTGCCCAGGTCCGCAGGATGCACCTGGTAGCCGAGTGCGAGCGCGAGCCGGCTGGGGGAGGCCTCGCCCAGACCGTCGTATTCAGGCCGGGAGATGAGCTTCTCCTGGAGCAGTCGCACCCGCAGCGTGGCGAAGCTCACGCCGAAGTGCCGCTGGAGGTGCACGACCAGGGTCGGGTTGGCCAGATCGTCGAACGTTGCCAGCTCGCCGACCACGCGGCGCAGCTCGTCGCTCGGCACCAGGAACTCTCCGGCGAAGGCATCCGCGAACCGCTCGCGGCCGTGGTCCTCACCTGGCATGGAGACAACGACATCGGCATTCTGGGAGTGAAAGTAGGCGTGGGCGAACTCGTGGGCCAGAGTGAAGACTTGCCGGCCAAGGGTCATCTGGGAGTTGACGGCGATACAGAAGCCCGCCTGGGGGTGGTTGTAGAAGAACCCCGAGGGTGCCTCGCCCAGGTCGGCGCCGAGTGGGAGCCGCCAGATCAGCACGTGTTCGTCGAGCACCTGGAAGGGGTCACCCAGCGCTCCGCCGCCGAGGTTGAGGTGGTGGCGAAGCTGACGGGCCGCCCAGCCACCTTCCTTCGCGCTCGCACCGCGCGCCGCAGGGAACTGGCTGCGACCCGGCCCGGGAAGTGTTGCTCCCATCTCCTCGGCCAGCTCGACGTACTCGGCAACTCGCTGCTCGAACAGTCGGAGCCCGCCCTGAGCGCTGTCTCCGAGGTCGCGAGGAGCAGCGCGAAAGAGCATCCCGCTCACGTCGACGCCGGAGCCGACCCGCTCCTCCCCTGCCAGGAGGGACTCCAGCGACGTGCCGTACAGGCGGGCAAGAGCCGCCGCCACGGTGAGCGGCACCTGGCGACGCCCCGACTCGTAGTAGTTGAGGACCACCCGGTTGATCCCCACCGCCTCGGCCGCCGCCTCCTGCGACAACCCGGCTCGCTCCCTGCCTGTGCGTAACATCCCACCGATCGAGTCCAGCGCACTTCCTCCAGTCTGTTACACTTCTGCCTCTCAGCATCGCTATAGTAACAGACAAGTCTATGGCGGTCGAGAACCTACCAGGCACACCCACGGATTTCCGCTCGACGGGCCGCGCCAAGTAGGAACAGGCAGCATGAACACTGATGGCCAGACCGATGGCGACGGGGACTGGCTTGTCCTGTTCCGTGACGTCTCCGGTTCCGTCAAGGTCCGCGGCGAGTCCCGAATCGTGGCCGGCCTCGTGTTCGAGATGGGAACCGGACTGGTGCTCGGATCCTCGATGGGGACAGACGAAGACGAGGCCATCGTGCAGGTCTGCCAGCTGGCCCTCGCCTCCACCGCCGGGGGGCGCAGGCCGCGTCGGCCCGACCGGGTGCTCTGCAGCCCGGAACTGGCGCCGCGACTCGTCGAGCAGCTCCACCACGTCAAGGGCATGAATCAACCGCCCCCCGTCACCGAAACCGACACCGTGCACGAGGCAGAGGATGTTTTCGACGCTCTCGTCGGACACCTGGCCGGCCGCGGCACCGCCGTCGAGTTCGCCGCCCCCGCCGACTGGCAGCTTCTGTACCAGGAAGCGTCTCGATTCTGCTCGCTCCAGCCATGGGCCAGATGGGCGGACGACGTCGATCTCCTGCTCCGGATCAACGGACCCATCACATCCGACCATGTGGCCATCGTGCTCGGCCACGAAGGCGTCCAGCGAGGCCTGGTGCTCTACCCGGGCTTGGCGCCACCAGCAGGGCTCCGCGACCACCATCCGGGTTGGCGCGGCGCCGTGCCCCCCGGCACGCTGATGTCCACCCTCGATTCGCCGATCGACGTCCCAGAGGAGTTCACCAACAGGGCGAAACGCTACGGATGGCCCGCGGATTCCGATCTCGTACCGGTGTTCCTCACCGTCACCGACGACGGGGCCCAGGAGCCGAGCAGGACCGACGTGCAGACGCTCACCATCGCCCTGGCTGCCGTGAGTCGCCACGACGAGCACCGGGCATCTCGCCGCGGAAACGCATCGCAGGCGACGCGAGATGGCTTGGCGCTCGGCGACGGCGGCCTGGCCACCTTCGGCATCTGCGAGCTCACCGCTGATCCCGAGCGACACGTCGGGCCACCCAGGCCCCAACGGCAAGATCCCCCAGGGAACCACCGTCCGCCCAGGTCACGGACCTGATCCGCACCCTCCCGGCACTCGCACGCCACCGAGCGCCCACCAGCCCACTGCATGTCGAACAGCTTCTCGAGGTTCCGCTCGCCTTGACCGTCGGCAGTCGAGGTGATCCCCACCACCTGGCTGATCGAGCGGACCGCCGCCATCGGCCAACCATCGAGCCCCAGCGGGCGACATCACCAAGAGGCACTCGGATCAGGGTGAGCGGTCCCGTTGACACGCCGTCTCCCAGGCCTCATACTTTGAGAAACGAGTGGTCGTATCTCGTAGTAACAGGGGGGCTGATGCCGAGAGGACGGATAGGTGGCAGTGGGGGGAGCGGGGTCGTCTCGGACTCTTCCCTGCTCCTCCTGACGAGTCTCGCCGAGGGACCGAAGCACGGCTACGCCCTCATCCGGGACATCGAGCACTTCGCCGGCGTCGAGCTCGGTCCGGGCACCCTCTATGGGGCGCTGAATCGGCTCGAGGAGATGGGCCTCGTGGAGAAGCTCCCCGAGGAGGACCGTCGGCGTCCCTACCGAATCACACCGTCCGGTGAGAAGGTCCTCGAGGCTCAGCTCCGCAACGCCGCCCGGGTGGTGGCGACCGGAGAGCTCCGGCTCCAGCTCCGGAGGGCCTGACATGCTGGGAACCGGAGGTGAGACCGAAGGCAGGTCCCTCCTCCTCCGGCTGATCCTGGCCAGCTACCCCCGTTGGTGGCGACGGGACCACGGCGATGAAGCCGGCCGGATCAGCCGGGAGCTCCTCGCCGAGGGCCGCCGCCCCCGGAGACTTCTCGTCGACCTGTCCCGGGGATCGCTGTCAGCCCATCTCCGGGGCGGGCCCCACCCGGCCGGCCGGGACGGGAACTGGCCGGGGGTCGGCGTCTTCGCGGTGGCCACCGCCGTCATGATCGCCGCCGTCGCCCTCCGGGTCCTCGCCGCCTTGGTCGCCGTCAGCTCCAACGGCATCGAGGCCGCCCGAGGGACATGCCCGTCCCCCACCACCTCCCGCTGCTACTTGGAGTCCTTCGACGTCTCGTCGTGGACCACTGGGTCGGAGGCGGTCCTGAACGTCGCTCTGCTCGCCGGCCTCGTGCTCGCCCTCGCCGGGCTGGTTCAGTCGCTTCTTGTCGGGACGGTGCGGTCCTGGACGGCGAGGAGAAGGGCCCAGTCCGCCCTCGGGGGGTTCGGGCTGGCGGTGGTGGCGGTGGCAATACTCGTCTGGGACCGGCTGGTCAGGCTCTTCAACGGGCCGGTCTACTTCGTCAATGTGAACCGGCCTGGGTTTGTCGGAGA